>JAHBWA010000002.1 GCA_019637195.1 Labilithrix sp.
GTAGAGATGGGCCTGGTTGCTGCACGCGAACGAACAGTCGTCGGTCCACGAGCTGTTCTCCGTGGCCCCCAACGCGCCGACGCGGCCGGTCGCGTCGACCGAGCTCCACCCGCTGCAGCTCACCGTGCCACGGCCGGTGCCGTTCGGCTGCGTGTTCGACCACACGCGGCCGTCGCCGGCGCAGCTGGGCCCCCAGCCCGAGGTGCCGGCGTCGACGCTCTTCCGCTGCTCGGTGAGCAGGATCGGGACACGCGGCCCAGACTCGGCGAGCTCGGCGTAGTCCTCGGCGACGAGCGTGCCGTCAGGAAGCACGAGCTCTGGCCCGGCGTCGGCGCCGAAGCGCGCGAACCGCGTGGAGGGCGACGCGGCCCCTTCGCTGAGCCACGCCTTGAAGGTCCTGCCCGAGATCCCCGCCCGCTCGGCGCTCTCTTGACACCGCTCGTCGGCGCCGTCGAGCCCGCCGAGCGCCCCGGTGAAGCGCCCCGAGCTGACGAACACGATCCTGCCGGGGGGCCCTGCGTCGACCGGCGCGTCGGCGCGGGCCTCGGGGACGGAGACGTCGCGGACGTCGGCGGCGGCGTCCGCCTCTTCGACCGCGGGAGGACCGTAGCCGTCGAGCCCGAAGACGGCGAAGCAACCGACCGTCGACCCACCGATGAGGGTCGCGAGCACGACGAAGGCGCGGGCGGACTTCCTCATTTGAGGCAATGGATCTTCGGGATGCGCACGCCCTTCGCGTCCACGACGAACGGCTGGGAGCAGTCGTCGGCGGGCTTCTTGCGTCGCGCGGAGGTGGCGGGCGGAGGGTTCATGACGGCGGCGGGCGTAGCGACGGGAGGCGGGGCCGGCTCCGCCGCCGCGACCGGCTCAGGATCGCTCTCCGGCGCCGGCTCGTCGAGCGCCGGCGCCGGCTCGGGCGGCGCCGGCGGCTCGGACGGCGCCTGAACGACGGTGCTCGGCGGCTCGACGACGGCGACGCTGGACGACGCCGCAGCCTGCACGGCCGCGTCCTCGGTCCGCACGCGCCGCAAGGAGAGCCCGACGACGATCACGACCAGCGCCACCAAGAGGCCGCCGCCGATCGCGACGAGCAGCTTCAACCGATCCTGACGTCGCTGCTCGCTCGATGCCGGCGCATCGTCGCGCGGCGCCATCATCGCGATCCCGGCTTCACCGGTGGTCGGCGCTTCCTCGAGCGGCCCCGTCGGGACCGGCTGCCCGCCGAGCTCTTCGAGCGTGAGGAGCGGCAGGCTGGGGCTCGAGCCGATCGAGTGGACGAGCCTGCCCGACGCGCTCGTCCGCACGTACGCGTCGAGCGCCGCGCTCAGCTCGCCGCCGTCGGCGTAGCGCTCCGCCGCGTTCTTCCTCAGGCACCTTCGGACGATCTCGTCGATCTCCGGCGGCAGATCGGGGAGGATCTCGCGGAGCGGCCTCGGCTCCTGCCGCGTCGTCGCGAGCATCATCGCGATCGCGTTCTCGCCGCGAAATGGCCGGATGTTCGCGAGCATCTCGTAGAAGACGACGCCGAACGAGAAGACGTCCGTGCGCGCGTCGACCGGACGCCCGTGGGCTTGCTCCGGGCTGACGTAGCCGGGCGTCCCCCACATGTCGCCGCGCGACGTGTCCGTCGAGGTGTGCTCGGGGCTCGGCGCGGAAGGCTCCGTCCCGCCGGCCGGCGCCGCCGGCTTCTGCCGGGCGAGCCCGAAGTCGAGCACCTTGGCGAGGACGACGTCCGGCGAAGGCGTCGTCAGGAAGACGTTCTCCGGCTTGATGTCGCGGTGGGTCACGCCCGCCGCGTGTGCGCGGGCCAGCGCCCGCGCGATGTCGCGCGCGATCGCCGTCGCCTCCTCGACGTCGACCTTGCGCTGCTTCAGGGTCTTGCGGAGCGACTCGCCCTCGAGCAGCTCCATCACGATGTAGAGCCGGCCGTCGAGCTCGTCGACCTCGTACACCGTGGCGATGTTCGGGTGCTGGAGCTTCGCGGCGAGCCGCGCCTCGCGAAGCAGCCGCTTCTTCTGGAGCGCGGCGTCGCCGTCTTCGATGAGGACCTTCAGCGCGACGTCACGCTCCAGCTTCTCGTCGAACGCCGCGTACACCGCCCCCATGCCGCCCCGCCCGAGGAGGCGGTCGACTCGGAAACGCCCGAGCGTGCTCCCGACGAGCGAGGAGGAGCCCACGTCCCGAGTCTAACGCCGTCCCTGGAAGCTCCGCCATCTGGTGAGGTGTGGAGTCTCTGAAATCGTGCGCTACGGCTGCTTCTTCGGGGCCGCCTTCTTGTCTTCGTGCCTGGCCGCGGGCGGCTGGGAGCGCTCCTTCCCCTTCTTCGCGTCCCCCTCGCGCTTCGGCATCTCGGTGTGGCCGCTGCCGGGAGACGCCTCGAGGATGATCTCGACACGGCGGTTGTTCGCGCGGCCCTCCGGTGTCGCGTTGTCCGCGATCGGCTGCGACTCGCCCATACCCTCACTGCGGACGCGATCGTCCGCGATCCCCTCGGTCACGAGGTAGGCGCGGACGCTGTTCGCACGCTCCTCGCTGAGCTTCTCGTTGGCCTCGTCGCTCCCTTGTGCGTCGGTGTGACCGACCACGAGCAGACTTCGCCGATCGTCCTCGAGCGCCTTGGCGACCTCCTTCAGGCGCTCCTTGGCGGAGGGGAGCAGCTCGCTCTTGCCGCTCGCGAACAGGACGCTCCCCGAGATCGTGAGGACGAGGCCCTTGTCGGACCTCTCCGCCTGAACGCCCTCGATCCGAATGACCTTCTCCTCGGCGGCCTCGCGCGCCTGCCGCTGCGCCTCGGCCTCCTGCTGAGCGATCGTGAGCGCTCCCTTCGCGCGCTCGAGCTCCTTTTGGGTCGCCACCGCCTGCGCCTCGCGGAACTGCTGGAGCTCGACCAGGGCCACGCGCTTCGACTCGACGGCGCGCGCCGTCTCGGCTTTCGCCTGCACCGCGATCGACCGTCGATGCGCGATGTAGGCGAGGTTCTTCGCCTTCTCGATGTCGCCGTCCTGGTACGCGCGCTCGGCGGCGTCGAGCGCGCGGCGCGCTTCGTAGAGATCGGCCGTCACCAGCGGCGCCGCGGGGTTCATCATCGCCTGTTGGTAGGCGACGCGCGCGTCGACGAGCTGATTGGGCGGCCGCGTCGACGCGCAGCCCGCCGCGAGGGTCGTCATCGTGACCAGTGCAACGAGCGTCCGCTTCATGATCCCGATCCCTCCTTCTGCTGCTGCACGGCCGACATCGCCTGGCGGACCGCCTCGATGGTCTGCCGCGCGTCTGCCTTCGCGGCCTCGGCGTGCGCGAGGTAGAGCGCGGCCTCGGCGTCCGCCTCGGCGCGCATCAGCACCCAGCGCGCGTCCGCGTTCTCGCCCTCGACGAGGAGCCGCTTGCCGTAGCTCAGCTGCTCCTTCGCGAGCTGCAGGTGCTGCATGGCCTTGGGATCGAGCGCCGTCATCGGCATCGCCTCGGCGCTCCTCACGGTCTGCTGCGCGCGCGTCAGCGCGTCGGCGGGGACGGGAGTCGCCGCGCCGCAACCTGCGACCAGCATCGCGGCGACCGCGATGATCATCGTCTTCATGAGTGGACCTCCTCAGAACTGCCCGACGGCGCCGATACCTGCAGATCCCCTGCCGTAGGAGGTCCCCGTCAGCTGCATCTTCACGCCGCCGGCCTGGAGCGTCGCCACGGGGACGTGCTCCGGGATCAGCAGCGACAGGACGCTGATGACGGCGCCGGCGCCCTGCGCGACGCCGCTCCCCGCGATCAGCACCGTGTCGAGCGGCGTGTTGCTGCTGTTGGCGAGGTGCATCCAGGGTCCGGCGACGGGGATGTAGAGCGACTGGTCGCCGTCCGCGTCGCGGATGTTCCTCACGGCGACCGCCGCCGCGGTCGCCGCATACGAGCCGATCAGCATCGTGCTGCCCGTGTAGAGGAGCGGACGATTCGGCCGGTACGACTGCCTGACGGTGATCGTCTCCCGCGTGGGCGGCGCCGTCATCGGCATCGCGGTCACGTCGGACGACGTGATCGTGGTCGTCGCCGCCGGGCACGGCTCCGCGCGCGCGGGCGGGGTCGCCTCGGCGCGCGGCGCGGCCGCCTCCGGCGGAGCTTCCTCGGCCGGCGCCGCAGGCGTCGCCGCACCAGGCTCGAGCGGGGGCGGTCGCCCCTCCGCCGGCTCATCCGCGAGGGCGACCGTGGTCGCCGCGACCACGGCGAGTGTCGTGAAAACGAGCGCTGCCTTCTTCATGACGATGCCTCCGGGGCCCTCGGCCTCCGAACGAAGAGGACCGACGCGACGCGGAGGTCGTCGTTCAAGCAGGATGCCGGCGTCACGCGCGCGGCGCTCGCGGCCGCAGCGCGGAGGCCCTCGTATCCATTCACGAAGGAAGCGGGCGCCGGCGTCGTCGGCGCCTCCCGTCCGCCGCGCGCCCGAGCGACGCGATTCCGTCACGCCGGGGCAGCCGCGTGCGCGCCGCCGAAGGCGCACGCGGCCGCGAGACCGCGCGAGGCGAACGAACGACGCTGAGGCGCGCGGGCCCAGAGGCGCCGGTCTGGCTCAGCTCCGCGCGGGCCTCGCGATCTTCAGAGCGTCGACTTGGTGGCCACGAGGTGCGGGGCGAGCAGCTTCATCTGCGGCTTGTCCTGGCCGTTCTCGGGGTGGAGCGAGAACGGGTAGTTCTTCCGCCAGGCGGGCCCGGCGGCCCACCAGAGCCAGCCGACGAGGACGTCGCTCGCCTCCATCATCGACGCCAACATGTCCTCGATCGCGGCGTTGCACGTCGGGTTGTCGCCACCCGCGAGCTCGCCGACGAAGCCTTTCCTGCCGGTGGCGCGCAGCCAGTCGACGAAGCCGGCGAGGCGCTCGCGGCCGATCGTCTTGCTGATGCACTGGTCGGATTTTCCGCCCGAGTCCGGATCGAGGTACTGGTGCACCTCGAAGAGCAGGTTGTCGGCCGGGTCCACGATGTCGAGCATCGCCTGCGCGTTGGGCGTGCCGTAGTAGTTGCTCGCCCAGCTGTGAGCGCCCGTCCAGCCGTTGCCGGGCACGTGAATGACGTTCCCCGCTCCCGCGGCGCGAATGGCGGCGATCGCGGCGTTGGCGCTGGTGACCCACTGCTCCGTGCGCATGTTGTTCGGCTCGTTGACGAGGTTGAACATGACGCGCGGGTTGTCGCCGTAGCGGAGCGCGAGACGGCGCCACAGATCGGCGAAGGCGGCCGCGGGGACCTCGGCGGATCCGACGAGGACGCCGTAGTAGCGCGCGAAGTTGTGGGGGTTCAAGACGACCCACGCGCCCTTCGAGGTCGCGTAGCCCACGAGCGCGTCGAGCTTCGCCAGGTACGGCGCCGTCAGCTCGCCGTACGCCGTCGGCTGGAGTCGCTCCCACTTGAACCCGACGCGGAACGTGTTCATCCCCTTCCCGACGAAGTAGTCGACCTCGGAGCTGGTCGGCCACCTGTAGTCCCTGCCCTCCGAGCCGGGGATCACGTCGCCGAACTCCGCGCCGGCGAGGTTGACGCCGCGGAAGGGCATCGGGATCGATTCGGGTTCGCCCTCGGGAGGCGTCGAAGGCCCGTCGCCGTCGGGTGCGCTGGGGCCGAAGTCGCCCGAGCGAGGAGGGACCGTCCTGTCGTCAGGGAGCTCCGCGCCCGTCGTCGTCGCGCCGCTGCTCGGGGGCGATGACCGATCGGCGTCGGACGCGCCGCCCTGCGGACCACCGCAGGCGACGACGAGAAACAGGGCGGCGAGCGCGCAGCCGCGCGCGGTGTCGAGTGCTCGAGAAGCGGACATCGGAGACCTTGGCGATGGGTGAATCACGCGACGAGGGCGCCGAACGCGCCACGCTCACGCCGCGCAGCAGCGCGGGCGGCTCGTCAATCACGTGCGCGACTGTATTTGGCCGGCAGGGCTCTACAAAGCGCGACCAAGAAAATAGGGAGGAGCCGGGAGCACATGTTGGCAATCTGCCTCGAGCGCGCGAACCGCCGTGTTTCACGTGCGGGCCGGATGAGCCTCGAGCGTGGAGTGCGCGCAAGACCGCCTCGCTCGCGCTGCCTCGAGCGCCGCGCGCCGCTCGAGCTTCGACGGCGGGCGAGCTCGCGACGATCGTGAAGAGGAGCTCTCGGCGAGGTGGCCTCCGCTCGCGAGAACGCGCACTCGCTCGGCGCGAACGCGTACAATCGACGGATGCGGTGGGAGTCGAGAGGGATGGTCGCGGCGCTGCTCTTCGTCGCGCTCGCAGCCTGCGCGAAGAGCTCGAGCCACGCGCCGGCGGAGAGCCCGCCGCCGACGACGGCGGTGCCGATCGGCGTCGTCGCGCCGAGCGCCGGCCCCGAAGTGAGCTCTCCGCCGGAGACCGCCGCGAACGCCGACGACGACGGGCCGGCGTCCGCCGACGCCGAGCCGGGGCTTCGCCCGCCTCCGCCGGTGACGCCGCCGAGGCCGTGCGGCCTCACGGCGGTCCTGCAGGACGGCGGCGCCCAGACGAATGGACAACGCTTCGCGCTGACGCTGAAGAACACCGGCTCGAAGCCGCTTCGCCTCGTCGTTCCGGGCGACGGGAGCGACGTTGGGTGGAGGACGCCCGTCGTGACGTGGACCGCGACGATGAACGGCGCGCCCGCGACGCCGCTCGAGGGCGGGCGCTGCGGGATGATGAACCGAATCGAGGCGAACGAGATCTTCACGCTCGCGCCCGGCGCGTCTCGGACCGTCAAGGATTGGGTCCCTCTGCCGTCGTTCGCGCCCGGCACCTATGACCTCACGCTCACCTACCGCAACGATCCGGGTCTCCAGGCGAGGAAGGGCGGCGGCGAGAGCGACGCCGTCAAGCGCCTCATCGCGGAGAGCGCGGCGTGCGAGGCGACGACCAACACGGTCCGCGTGACCTTGCCCTGAGCGCCCGGCTCAGACCTCGCCTGCGGTCTCCGCCTCGGACGAGCTCGCCGCCGCGCCGCGCGCGACGTGGGGCGGGAGGAGCAGGCGCCCCGCCGTCAGGCCGACGATCATCGCGAGCACCGACGCGGTGAGGATCGCCAACTTGGCCTGCTCGAGCTTGTCGCCCGTCGGAAACGCGAGCGCGGCGACGAAGAGCGCCATCGTGAAGCCGATCCCCGCGACGAGCCCGAGCACGGTGAGCTCGCGCCACCCGACGCCGCGCGGGAGCGTCGCGATCCGCAGGCGAACCACCGCGAAGCACGCGGCGAGGATCCCGAGCGGCTTGCCGGCGACGAGGCCGACGACGATGCCCGCGCCGAGGAGCGACGGGACGGCCGCGCGCGCGTCGACGGCCACGCCCGCGTTGGCGAGCGCGAAGATCGGCATGATGACGAACGCGACCCATGGGTGGAGCAGCGCCTGGAGCCGGACCGTCGGGGCGAGCGCCTCGCGGCTCGCCAGGTCGATCCGCGCGGTCTCGAGCGCGAGGCGCTCGGGCGCGAGCTCGACCTCGAGCGCGAGCTCGACCTCTTCGACGGACCGCCGCGTGAGCGCGACGAGGCCCGCCGGCCCGAGCCAGGGCTTCGCGGGCGTGAGCAGACCGACGATGACGCCCGCGATCGTCGGGTGCACGCCCGAGCGGTACATGCCGAGCCAGACGACGGCGCCCGGGAGCACGTAGATCCATGCGCGTCGCACGCCGACGCGCTGCAAGACGAGGATCGCGGCGACACCTCCCGCCGCGACGACGAAGCCGGAGGTGTCGAGCGCGCCGGAGTAGAAGGTCGCGATGACGACGATGCTTCCGATGTCGTCGATGATCGCGAGCGCGAGCAGGAGCACGCGGAGCGCCGGTGGGACGCGCTTGCCGAGGATCGCGAGGACGCCGACGGCGAAGGCGATGTCGGTGGCCATCGGGACACCCCAGCCCGGTCGGTCCGCGGGGTCACCGCCGGCGATCGCCAGGTAGAGGAGCGCGGGCGCGGCCATGCCGCCGAGCGCCGCCGCGAGCGGGAGCGCGGCCCGCCGGACGTTCGCGAGCTCGCCCGCGTGGATCTCGCGGCGGATCTCGAGGCCGACGACGAAGAAGAAGATCGTCATCAAGCCGTCGTTGATCCAGAAGTGGAGCGGGCGCTCGACCGTCGCGGCGCCGACGCGGAGACCGAGCGGGAGCTCGAGGAGGCGGTGGAACGACTCGGACCAGGCCGAGCTCGCGATCGCGATCGCGAGGGCCGCCATGCCGAGGAGCACGATCCCGCTCGAGGCCTCGATCCGGAGGAACGCCTCGATGGGCGTGACCAGTCGCCGCGCCCAGCGCCGGGCAGCCGGCGAGACGCCGGGCGGCGTTTGCATCGGGCGCTCCGAGTCGAGCGGGGCCTCCAGCGCGCGGGGCGGCTCCGCGCGGCCCTCGGGATCGTCTCCTGCCATGACTCGTCCTCCGAGACGATCCGTCTCGTGAGGAGGATGGCGGCCCGACCAGCCTCGATGACCTGCCGCGGACGATCCGCGACACCCGTTCGTCGGATAGACCATCCGACTGCGCCAATCAAGGTCGCTCGCTCCGGTAGCTCCGAGCCACCTCGCGTGCCGGGCGCGGCTGGGAGGCGGCCACGCTCGGTGCTCGGCCGAGGCGGGGACCTCGACAGCGCGCGGACCCGGGCTCACAGTGATGGGCGTAGGCGCGATCGAGGGTCTGGCGCCCATCGACGTCACGCCGGTTCCGCGGCCGCGCCAGAGGGCCGCGGAGGAACATTCCCCGCAACGGCACGGCGGGGGTCCGCGGCCACGCGCGCGGCGGCGAGCGCCGTGGCGCGCGACCTCGCGCCACGAGGCAAAGCGCCCTGCTCGAGCTCGCTGGCGTTCGTGCGTTTCTCACGCGTCCTTCGCGGCGGGCGGCGCCGCGCGCTGCGGACGCGCGGGCACGGCTCTGGCGTGTCCGAGAGGCGTGCTCGCGCTGCTCGGGTCGGTGATCTTTCTGGCGTTGAACGCGTTCTTCGTCGCGGCCGAGTTCGCGCTCGTGAAGGTGCGCATCACGCAGCTCGACCGTGCGATCCGGGAGGGCGACCGCCGCGCGCGCGCCGCGAAGGAGGTCCTCCAGCGCCTCGATCGATACCTCTCGGTGACGCAGTTCGGGATCACCGTCGCGAGCCTCGGGCTCGGCTGGATCGGCGAGCCCGCCATCACGGCCTTCGCCGATCACGTCGCGATGGAGGTCACCGGCGCGCCGCTCGACCGGGCGGGGCACATCGCGGTCGGCGTCTTCGGCCTCGGCCTCCTGACGTTCCTCCACCTGCTCGTCGGTGAGCTGGTCCCGAAGTTCGTCGCCATCCAGCACCCCGTCGCGACGTCGCTCGTCTCGGCGCTGCCGCTCCAGATCGTCAACGCCGTCTTCCGCCCGGTGCTCTTCGTGCTGGAGAAGGCGCAGCGCGTCGTCCTCCGCATGCTCGGGATCGATCCCGACCACGTCAACGAAGGCACGCTCTCGGAGGACGAGCTCATCGGCATCCTCGCCGCCGCCGCGACGCGCGAGCCGAAGACCGAGGACAAGCGGCGCCTGCTCGAGCGCATCCTCCGGTTCAGCGCGCGGCCGGTGCGCAACATGATGGTCCCGCGCGTCGACGTCATCGCGCTCTCGATCGAGGCCAGCGGCGAAGAGGCCTACGAGATCCTCCAGCGGCATCAGTTCTCGCGAATCCTGCTCGTACGCGAGTCGTTCGACGAGGTCGCCGGCTACCTCTACGCGAAGGACTTCCTGCTCGACCCGCGCGCGCGCGAGCGGCGCTCGCTCCACGGCCTCGAGCGGCGCGTCTTCTTCTTCCCGGAGACGCGCGACGGCCTCTCCGCGCTCCGCGACATGCAGCGCGAGCAGACGCCGTTCGCGGTCGTCGTCGACGAGTACGGCGGCACGAGCGGCATCGTCACGCTCGAGGACCTCGTCGAGGAGATCGTCGGCGAGATCCGCGACGAGCTCGACATCGAGCCAGCGCGCGTCGCGCCGATCGCCGGCGAGTCCAACGCCTGGAACGTCGACGGCCGCGCCACCGTCGACGATCTCCGCGACGCCGGCGTCCCGGTCGCCGAGGAGTGGACCGGCGAGCCGATCGGCCGCGTCGTGATGGATCAGCTCGGTCACCTCCCCCAGGTCGGCGACGTCGTCCGCCTCGCCGAGGGCGTCTTCGCGAAGGTCATGGCGACGAACCGCCGCCGCATCCAGCGCCTCGAGGTCCGCGCGATGCCGGACCCCGATCTGCCCGCGCCGGCCTGAGGCGTCTGCTTCGAGGCCAGGCGCGTCCCCGGTCTCTCGGACATCGCGATGTTCGTGCCGGGCCTATTGTGGCCGACGATTGCGGCCCCACCCGGAGCGGCGCCGTCCGCTGCGCGCGCGACGGCGTGCTCCGCGAGGGCTGCCGGGGAAGGCGGCGCATCGACCGGCCGCGCGGTGTCGCCGAAGGCGGCAACACCTGCGTGGTGCAGCTGAACGTCGCGATGACGTGTACGAGTGCCGGTCGGGAGCGTGCCCCTGACCCCGAGCGAACGCGCAGCCCCGTGATGACCCAGGCGTGTCGCCGCAACGGCTGAAGAAGCGGCTGGCCTCCTTTCGCCACGCGCGAGCACCGCGAAGGTGCAGCGCGGTGCCCGGAGCTCGCTGCACGATCTCCTTCCTCCGCCGACCTGAAACGCTCGAGCGCGTGGTCGCGGGACGCCGCTCGGACGATCAGGGACGTGGCCAGCGGGCGGTCAGGTACTGGGCGACCTGTCTCGCCTGCGCGTCGTCGAGCGCGCGTTCGTAGACGAGGATCTCTCCGAGCTTCCCGTTGAAGTAGTCGTCGGGGAAATACCAAGACCGTCCAATCCTGCCGTCGGTACGGAGTCCCTTCGTGAGCGCGCGGGCCGTGCCGGTCTTGACCACGGCATCCCCCACGCGGAGCGTGACGGTCGTGCTGGCGGGACACTTCCCCTGGCCGTTCCACCCCTCGTGCACGACGGAGAAGACATCCCAGCCGCGTCCGTCGCTCGAGCCGATAGCCGTCACGCCGTCGATCTCCGCACGGTAGTCCAGGGAATAGCCACCGATCGAGAGCTCACCGAGGCGTGCGCACTCGTCCTGCAGCGCCGGCGCCCCAAGCGCGAGGAACGAGCCCGCCGTCCCGTTGCCGTCGAGCTGAGGCCATACCGCCACGAAGACGCTGAGACCGGCGGTGAAGTCGTCGAAGCCCGCTGGCAGCGTGAGCACGTCGTCCGCTGCGAAGGCCACGGCCGCTCCCGCCGCCTCCGTTACCCGCATCGGCTGGGCTGCGCTCTGGGACTGCTTGGCGTCGTTGCCGATGGTGCCAGGCCGAATCTTCGGGAGCGCGTCGCGCCACACCGTCACGCGTCCGTCGGCGGTCGTCTCGACGCCGTCGTCCGCGCGGAGCCACATGATCAGGCCGTCGGTAGGGAACCGCCTCGCGAGGCACCCCGTCGACGACGCAGCGGCTCCCTCGCACCCCGAGGGCGAGACGACGTCGGGCGACGCTACGTCGGCGTCGGCCTCGGCCCCAGACTCGACCAGCGGTTCGGTACCGCCGTCGACGCCCGCCCGTTCGCCGTCCAGGTTGCTCGTGTCGACGAGGAGGGTGCACGACACCAGCGCGACCGCGCCCATGACGATGCCCCACGGGAGACGCGAGCGAGTCGTCGGCGGCGCGGCGATGCTATGGGCGGCACGTTTCATCCGCTCGTCGAGAATCGCACCGAGACGCCGGCAGGTCAAAGCTCCGACCCGGTCCAGCGGGCGGTCACCGGAACTTCAGGCCTCGAGGTTCGGCAACGGTCCGGTGCAGCTCGCGGGTCGCCGTACGCGGATCCAGCATCGGATGGAGTGATACCGGAATGCTCCAGCCTGCGATCGGCAACCGGCGAGGTCAGCGCCGCGGGTGGGGTCCGGGGAGGTGCTCCAGCGTCCAGGGATGCTCGTGGTGATCGCGCGCGTCCGGCGCGCCGATGTAGCCGCGATCGAGGCGCGCCCGCAGGAGGCCGAGCGTCCGGAGATCGCGCTGGCTCGCGACCGGGACGCCGGCCTCGAGCAAGAGCGCCGTCGCGACGCCGACTCCCTTTTGGAAGCGCCGCTCCTTCACGAGGCGACAGCCGTCCGAGATCACCTGGCTGCCGCACGCCGCGCTCATGTCCGTGAGGATCGCGAGCTCGACGCGATGCTCCTTCGCGAACGCGAGCATCGCCCGCGCGCCGTCGATCATCTCCGCGGTCAGGTCGACCCGGTGCTCGTCGAGCACCTTCGCGCGCCCGGCGATGACGTCGACGCCGTCGCCCCCGTGGATGTCCGGCGTCGTGCGCGGCGTCCCGAGCGCGTGCTGCTCCGGGCAGAACGGAAACGCGCGGAGCGCCGGCAGCTCCAGCAAGCCGGTCAGCGCACCGCCGAGCCCGTAGTCGCTCCCGTCGACGCCGCACGGCCGCCCCGCGAGACACCCGCTGACGAGGACACGCAGGGGCTCCGCGGCGGTCGGCTCCCGCAGCCCATCGAGCAGCGCCGCGTGGTACGCGAGGAGCACGGGCGAAGCTTAGGGCCGACGAGAGCGCGGTCAACGCCGGCCGCAGCTGCCGCGCTCAGCGACCTCGCCTCGCCCGCCGCGGGCGAGGCGACCGCGTCTTTCACGTGTCATTGTAGCGCCGCGCCCCCCCCACGGCGGCGAGTCTTTCACGTGTCGTCGTAGCGCCGCGGACAGCCCACGCTCGCCCCTACTTCTTCTTCTCGCTGCAATTGAACATCCACCGGACGCCGAACTGGTCGGTGAGGTGACCGAAGTAGTCGCCCCAGAACATGTCCTGGAGCGGCATCTCCACCTTTCCGCCCTCGGAGAGGAGCGCGAAGAGACGTTCGGTCTCCTTCCGGGTGTCCGGCTCGAGGTTCAGGCTGACGTTGTTGCCGAAGGTGAGCTTCTGCCCCATCGACTCGACCGCGTCGGTGCCCATCAGCACATGCCCGCCGAGAATGGTCAGCATGATGTGCATGACGTAGCTCTTCTCCTTCTCGCTCAAGGCGGGCATCCCCGGCGCGGGGGGCACGTCGCCCATCCGCATGATCGGCGTCGCCGGCGTCGTCCCGAACACCGACGCGTAGAAGGTGAAGGCGGCCTCGGTGTTTCCGGGGAAGTTCAGGTAGGTGCTCGTCCGTGCCATGGCGGGTTCCCTTTCGGTAGGTACAAGGGCCCGACGGCGACTCGCCGTGCCGGGGCCCACGATGAAGCGTCGATCGAAGCTCGCCGAGATCGACACGACCCCACCACATTTTTTACCCCCTCGCGACAGAACATCGCACGAGCCGCTCCTGAGCGCGTGCCGCGCGGCCGACTTCGTCGACGTCGCGGCTCGATCTCGAGCGGCAGATCGCGCGCTTCCACCCGAGCGTCGTCGGCGTATAGAGCGAGTCCATGAGAGCTCGATGGTCCCTCTTCCTCACCGCATCGGCGTTCGCGGCTTCTTGCGGCGGCCCGGGGAGCGGGCATGTGCCGGAGGGGAGCGTCGCGGCCAAAGAGGCCGACGGAGGGGGGATCGTGCCCACCGATGAAAGGCAACGACTTCATGATCGGCTGGCGACTGCGATCGCCCCGCTCGTCGACTCGCCATTCGGAACGGCGGCCGCGGCGACGGGCGTGGTCGGGACCGTCGAAGGCGCCGCTTCGCTCGGGACCCTCTGGGACGGCGGGCCATCTGCAACGAACGACTCACGATTCAACGTCGCAAGCGTGAGCAAGGTCCTGACGGCGGCACGCATCGTGAGTCTTGCGCACGCCAAGTCGATCGGGCTCGACGACGCTGTCTCGAAGCATCTTCCCGGCGTGAAGCTGCTCGACGAGGGCGGCGTCGATCGCGCGGGGACGATCACGGTGCGCCAGCTGGTCCAACACCGAAGCGGGCTGCCGCACGTGCCGAAGGATCTCGAGCGACGGGTCGCCAATCGGTGGTCATCGCCGGATCTACTTCGCGTTCTCACGGATTCGTGGGAGCTCGCCCTCGACGGGTCGCCAGGTCAGTACAAGTACTCGAACACCGGCTACGCGCTCCTCGGGGCGATCATCGAGCGCACGCGCAACTGTTCCTTCGCCGACTGCATGGCCACCTACCTGGACGAGCTCGGAATGACGCGCTCGACGTTCTGGCCGACGACGCTCGGCGACGACGCTGCTCGCGGTCGCGTCGTCGTCCAGGGGGCCGCGAAGTTCAACGAACCCGGTTGGTACGCGAGCCGTTACGCCCTTCCGTTCACTGGCCTCTGGACGTCGACGCCAGACCTCGCTCGGTTCGGAGCGATCGTCCTCTCGGCGTCGAAGGATCCTGCGGCGCCCCTTCACGCGATGAGCGCGCCGGACGGCAATCCACTCGGGCTCTTTGTCGCGAAGAGACTCGACGCGACGAGCCTGGAACACGATGGAAGCGGACCGGGCTTCCACGCGTCGCTCATCATCCTTCCGAGCAAGAGCGTCGTGCTGGCGATGGCTACGAACGGCGGCAACGAGACCAAGGACGAAGGCGCGGCCTTCGCCGACGTGGTCCGCAGCACCTTGAACGTGGTGCCTGCGCCGTAGGGTCTGCATGACCTTCGAGGAGCGACGCCCGAGCTCGGCTCGGCCGTCGCCCTCGCGGACGTTGGCCGCGCGGCGCGCGTCGAGAACCTCGCGGACCGCGAGCGGAGGGCCGCCCCGCGCGACGGGCCGTAGGCGCCTCGACCGCCGCCGTCTCGGCGTCGTCACGCCGAGCGACGTGAGTGGTACGCCCAACGATTCTCGACCGGACACCGCGTCACGGCTTCGCCGGCTGAAAGAGATCCCCCAAGGCTCGATTCCCATTCGTCAGAATCACACGAAGCTCACTCTCGCTGAGCCCCATCTCACGCAGTGCGTGAATCGTCTCGGCTGGATGGAAGGCTGGCCAATCCGAGCCGAACAAGACACGTTCGACCCCAAACGCGCGCAGGGCGGCGACGAGCTGACGCTGCACGGGCACAGCGAGATGGATCACGCCGCTCACGTCCGCAAACACGCGTCGCGATGTCAGTTGCGGCAGGAGAGCTGCGTCCGGCCCAAGGAGGTGCGCCACGATCACGCGTAGCTTGGGGTGACGATTCAGCAACGCCACGAGCGCGGCGCCTTCGCCCGCGTGTTCTGGGCCAGGAAAGTTGCCGTGGACCAAGGCGGTCATGTCGAGGGCCTCCGCTTCGGAGAGCAAGGCGTCGAACCTCGATGCACCGTCCGCCGTACGAAGATCGAGCTTCGAAGCGAGCGCGTGCAGCTTGACGATCCGCGCGCCCGCTCCGTGCATTCGTCGCAGCTCTTGCAGCGCCCAGTCGGCGTTCGCAGGTACGGCGATCGCCGCCGCGATGCGCGCCGGGTCCTTGCGTGCGGCATCGAGGAGAAAGTCGTTTTCTACACGACACTTATCTTCGGTCGTGTTGGGGTAATAGCCATTCCCCACGGCGACAGCGCGTTGGAGGCCGACGCTTCGAGCTGCAACGAGCGCACGCTCTGGCGTAAAGCTCATGTCGCCCTCGCCCGGCAGGGTCGCGTGCATGTGGACGTCGACCCCGCCCGCTGGCGCGGAGGCGTTCTCCTGGTCAGCGCATCCACATCGCGGCTGGCGAGCGGCTCCGCTCTTCGAGCCGCATGCGACGGAGAGAAAGGACGAGAAGAGTGCGACGCAAAGAACGATGCGACTGCGCATGAGGTTCATCCGAATCCGCTTAATAGCCGATCCCGAGGTGGCGAGCCGTGCGTTTAGGTTCGCCGTGCGACCGTCGGCGCAAGTTGGTACGCCCTGCACGAAGAGGCGTCGTCGACGAGGCGCGTCGGATGACGCAAGCTCACGAGCGTGGAGGCGCGTTCAGTCCGACGACGGCTGCTGTTCCGGCCGCGGCACGGTCACGTGGCCGAGGGCCAGCTCGAGCTCGCGCTCGGGGATGCGAGCACGCGTGCGGAGCCAGTACTTCGGCGCGAGCTCGAGATACCGGTCGCGCGGCCAGTACGGCATGACGCGGATGATGTCCGTGAAGTAGTCCTCGACGTCGAGCCCGTGGAGCTGGCACGAGGCGACGAGCGAGAAGATGTTCGCGGCGGCCTGGGCATGATCGTCGGAGCCCATGAAGAGCCACGCGCGGCGCCCGCTGGCGATGGATCGGAGCGCGCGCTCACTGGCATTGTTTTCAAGGCGGAGCCGGCCGTCGTCGAGGAAGCGGCGAAGAGCGTCGCGTTGACGAATGGCGTAGCCAAAGGCGCTCGCGAGGGGACCGCGGACACCGCGGACGTGCTCGAAGACACCGCCGGCCCACGCGAAGAAGTCGTCGAGCATCGGGCGCGAGACACGCTGCCGTCGCTCGTGGCGTTGTTTCGGAGCGAGACCAGCCCAATCCTCCTCGAACTTGAAGAGCGCGCGAATGCGCAGCAGAGCCTCGCGGGCGCGCGGATCCTTCAAGGCGATGGCCGCTTCCCAGAAGCGTCTTCGAGCGTGGCTCCAGCACGCCACCTCGTCGGGCGGCTTGTCGCCCTCCTCGACGGCGGCGCCGCGGAAGAGCGCATCGTAGATGCAGTGCGCGTCGGCCTGGATGTAGCCCTTGAAGCCCTTGAACATCGTGCAGACGGCGTCGCTCGTGTGCTTCGGCTGGTACTCGAAGAACACGTGGTCCTTGTCGGCGAGCACGACGAAGAAGTGCCCCTTCTTGCAAGCCTGCGATTTGCCGCCCGGGATCCGAGCCGGCTGAATCGCGACGCCCGTCGCGTCGGTGGAGAGGCAGAACGCCGTCTCCTTGGCCTCCTTCGCACACGCGTCGACGATGGCGCCGAGGCTCGCTCCGATGTGCTCCGCGTAACGGCACATCGTGCCGTCGTCGAGCTCGAGACCTTCGCACCCGAGCACGAGAGCCAGCCGATTGAAGGGCAGGCCCCAGCGAAACTTCATCACGAGGATGTGCGCGATGAGCGACGGCGCCAGCATCCCGCGCTCGTAAAGCTCCTTCGGATTCGGCGCCGTCACGATCTCCGGCGTCTCGCCCTCCGCCGCGGGCTTCTTGTAGACGACGCGCGCCTTCACGATGCGCACGGGGCCGCCGCGGCGATAGCCAGCGTGGCAGCTCTCCTCGAACCCGATGCGCTCGGCGACGCCTTCCAGCGACGGGTCCTCGATGACGACGCGCTCCTCCGGGAGATCGAGCTCGGCGAGATTACGACGCCCCTTCGGTCGCGGTCGCGCGGGCCTTCCGCCTTCGGACGCCGCGCCTTCTCCCAGAGCGAGCTCCGCGTCGGTCTCGCCGAGCTCGGAGGCGATCTTGACGAGCTTGGCCTGCGTCTCAGCGAACTCGATTTCGAGTTGCTGCGTGTCGATCCGCTCCGCCTTGGCGAGGAAGATGCGGCGACGAATCAGCTCGAGCTGCGCCTTGAGCTGCTCGTAGGCGCGCCGAAGCTTGTCGCGCTCGGCGGTGACCGTCGCGAGCGCCGCGGTCGTCTTCGAGAGCGTTTCGGTCGCCGTCGCGAGTCGGCTCGTCGTGGACGACAGCTGGCTCGTCGTCGACGTCAGCGC
The DNA here is from genome assembly GCA_019637195.1 of Labilithrix sp. Lineage (GTDB taxonomy): Bacteria > Myxococcota_A > Polyangia > Polyangiales > Polyangiaceae > Labilithrix. Next base: position 17,494 of record JAHBWA010000002.1, read on the forward strand.
GGCTTCGAGCTCGGCGATCCGCCGAAGGGCGTCTTCGAGTTCCCGCGGAGGCGATATCGACTCGCTCGACACGCCGTAGAGGTAGCTCGCGCCGACGACGGCGTCGAGGTCATATGTGCACTGTGCACGCAGGTTGATCGCACCATGTGCGCGCTCAGTGAGTCTTCACGCGACGGGGCGTCTCCGCCTGGTCGATGGCGATACCATCGAGAAGCGCCTCGAGGGCAACGTCGTCGATCTCGACGTGACGCGCGCCGTCGCTCGGCGCCTCGGGGATCGCGAACGTATTTCGGTCGAGGCGCTTGTAGAAGATCGCCATGCCCGAGCCGTCGAAGAACAGGACCTTCAAGGCGTCTCGCCGTCGGCCGAAGAAGATGAAGAGCGCGCCACTGCGCGCGTCGTAACCGGTCTGCTCCGTGGCGAGACCCGCGAGTCGGTCAAACGACAACCTCATGTCCACGGGCTCGAGCGCGACGTAGATCTCGACGCCGGCCGGAATCATGAGGCGCTCCCGAGCGCGGCGACGACTTCCCGAAGAAGCTCGGTGTCGAACCCGCGCCGCACGAGGATGTGCGTGCCTCCGACGGAGATCGCGAGCTCCGCCTGCGTCGCGCGCGTCATCGCCGCCTGCGGAGTCGACGATGGGCGCTCCCGGATCACGCGCGCGAGCATTGGGGACGGGCTCTGCATCGCGTCCGTCTTCAGCCGACTCGCCCAGTAGCGGAGGGTCGACGCCTGGAACTCGAACCCGACCGCGAACTCGTCGGCGGTCTTCCCGCTCGCTCGCCATTCCCGGACACGCTCCGCCCACTTCGTGGCTGTGGTCGTCATCCACCGGAGCATGCGCGAGCGACGTCACGCGCGGAAGGACGCCTCTTCATGCAGGGCGTACCCACTTGCGTTGCCACGCTTCCTGCTCCTTCTTGCGGCGCTCGTTTTCCAGGCGCTCTCCCTTGATCGCAGACGCAATGGTGCGCAGGCCCCTGACGAACGCAGTGAGACAGTCGTCGACTCGACGCTTCTCCGTATCGGCCCAATTCTTCCGGACGCCGGCCCGGAATCGGTATGGGTCGAGATCGTCCCGGACGCGAAGCCGAATCTTCCCCGTAGGACGCTGTTCGAATGTCGGCGGTCGCCAGCGCGCCGGATCACGGGGGTCGACCTGCACGCTCTCGGTGAGCTCCTCGAGGCCGAACGGTACGGACTCGCCATCGACGCGCACGAGCGTCACCGGCATCTTCACGGTGCGCCTCGTGACGTTGGGCATCCACACCCCGACGTCCGCGGTATCGAGGACTTCGACGTTGAGTCCACGCGCGGTCAGTGCCTTGATGAGAGCGTCCATGATGCGCAACGCGCGGTCGGCGGACTTTGGCGCGACCTCCACGGCCAGGCACCGCCGGTCGCGGCATCGGACGATGCCGTCGTCGCCGGGCTTCGACTTACGCAGAGCGACCACGCTCATCGCAACGAGCTCGTGCGGCTCTTCAAGCGTGTCGGCGACTTGAATCGGCGTCTCTTCCTGCGGCTCCGCGGCCACGGGTTGTCCTTCTCCTTGCACGGTCGCTTCCGGCGGCATCGGTGGGCGCCATCGACGAACACGAAGTTCGGTCGGCTGCCCGCTCTTCAGGGGAGCGAGAGGGCGGCGCTTCGGCTTCTGCCCCGCCGCAACGCGAGCCCAGTATCCACGGCCCGGTACGGGAACGCCGAGCCGCCGGCACATCTTCGCGAGGGCGACGTCCGACACGCCGTACGCCTCCGCCACCTTGCTCACGGGCTTCGACCACACGCGCTCGTAGAGTTCGTCGCGCCGATAGGTGACCGTCTCGTGTCCCACGCGCGCGAGAGGGTAGTGCGACGTCGCGCCGACTGTCTCCACTCCCGGCGTCCGTTGGTGGACGCGTGCGGAGTCGACGACCTCGCGCCCGACGACCCGACGGATCGGCCAGCGCACGAAAGTCCCTTGTTTCCGCGGTCCGCGAGCATCGGTGGACGCTCGCGGACTCTCGGAGGTGGCACGCCCGGTAAGATTCGAACTTACGACATTCGGCTTCGAAGGCCGACGCTCTATCCAGCTGAGCTACGGGCGCGTGTGTGACGTTCCGCATGCTTACACGCGGTCCGGACGGCGCGCAATGGGAGCCGCGCGGCGATCGTCAGCGCTTCCCCAGCAGCGCGACGATCTCCGGCTCGATGCTCTCCGGCGTCTGCATCGACTCGAAGCGCTTGACCACCTGGCCCTCGCGGTCGACGAGGAACTTCGTGAAGTTCCACTTCACGGCGTCGGTGCCGAGGACCTCGGGCGTGTTCTTCTCGAGGTGGGCGTAGAGCCTCTCGGCGCCCGGCGCGTCCTTGTCGAAGGAGCCGGGCTGCTCTGCGCGCATCCACGCGTAGAGCGGGTGGGCGTTCGGCCCGTTGACGTCGATCTTCGCGAAGAGCGGGAAGGTGACCGAGTAGCGCGTCGCGCAGAACGTCTTGATCTCCTCCGCCGTGCCGGGCTCCTGGTTGCCGAACTGATCGCTCGGGAACGCGAGCACGACGAAGCCCTCGGAGGCGTGCTTGTCGTGGAGCGCCTGGAGCGCCTCGTACTGCGGGGTGAACCCGCACTTGCTGGCGACGTTCACGACGAGCGCGACCTTGCCGGCGTAGCGGTCGAGCCGAACGTCGCGGCCGTCGATGTCCTTCGCCTCGAACGAGTGGAAGCTCCTCCGCCCAGCTTCGCTGGCCGGAACCGCGGCCGCGCTCGGCGGCGCGCCGGCAGGAGCCTCGGCGCTCTTGGCGGGAGCCCCGCAACCGAAGACGAACAAGGGGACCAGCGGGAGGAGCCGTCGCATCGCGTCGGTGAGGATAGCGCGCCCCCGTGAACATCCGTTGAGCCTTGCGTTCTTCGCACGAGCGGCGTCTCTTTGCCGCATGGGGACGCCTGACCGCAGCCCGACCGGAGGCACCGACGAGCCATTTCGGGCCATCTTCGACGGCGCCCTCGACGCGATGCTGCTCGCGGACGACGAAGGCCACTTCGTCGAGGCGAACCCGGCGGCGCTCGCGCTCCTCGGCGTCACGTTCGACGAGATCCGGCACGCGCGCGCGCACGACTTCACCGGGCTCGAAGGGGCGGCCAACGCGGCGGGGTGGCGAGCGTTCCTGGAGGCAGGCAGGCTCGAGGGGACGATTCAGCTGCGCCGCCCGAACGGCACGGCCGTCGACGTCGAGTTCCGCGCGATCGCCAACGTGCTCCCCGGACGCCACCTCTCGGTGCTTCGCGACCTGACCGCGCGCCGAACGCGAGAAGACGCGGAGCGCGTGCTCGCCGAGAGCGAGGCCGTGAAGCGCGCCCTGCAGAGCCGCCTCGCCATCGCCGACCGCATGGCGTCGCTCGGGACGCTCGCCGCGGGCCTCGCCCACGAGATCAACAATCCGCTGGCAGCGGTGATGGGCAACCTCGAATACCTCACGCGAGAGATCGGCGCGCTCAAGGCCTCGGGGCACGCGACGGCGCTCGCCGGCCTCGACGAGCCGCTGATCGACGCGCGGTGCGCCGCCGAGCGGATCCGCGAGGTCGTCCGCGACCTGAAGCTCTTCACGCGCTCGGACGACGAGCGATGCAAGCGCGTCGACGTTCGACGCGTGCTCGACTCTACGCTGCAGATGGCCTTCGCGGAGGTCCGCCATCGCGCGCGGCTCGTGAAGGACTATCAGACCGTGCCCGCCGCGTACGGCAACGACGCGCGGCTCGGCCAGGTCTTCCTGAACCTCGTGGTGAACGCGGCCCGCGCGATCCCGGAGGGCGACGTCGAGAACAACGTGATCCGCATCACCACGCGCACCGGCGACCACGGCGGCGCCGTCATCGAGGTGGAGGACTCCGGCCCCGGGATCGCGGCCGAGCACCTCACGCGGGTCTTCGAGCCGTTCTTCAGCACCGACGACCTCGGGACCGGCAGCGGCCTCGGCCTCTCGATCTGCCAGCGCATCGTCCACGACATGGGCGGCGAGATCGTCGTCGAGAGCGATCTCGGGAAGGGGGCGCTCTTCCGCGTGACCCTCCCGCGCGCGCCGTCCGAGGTCACGGCCTCCGCCGCCGCCGAGGTGAAGACGGCTGCGCCGCGGAGCGGACGCATCCTCATCGTCGACGACGAGCCGATGATCCTCGGCGCGATCGTCCGCAGCCTCGGCGGCGCCCATGACGTCACGACGCTGGAGAGCGCCCGGGAAGCGCTCACGCGGATCGAGGCCGGCGAGCGCTACGACGTGATCGTCTGCGATCTGATGATGCCGCAGATGACCGGCATGGATCTCCACGCCGAGCTCGAGGCGCGCACGCCGGAGATGGCCGAGCGCATGGTCTTCATGACGGGCGGCGTGTTCACGTCGCGCGCGCGGACGTTCCTCGACACCATCCCGAACCAGCGCCTCGAGAAGCCCTTCGACACGATGCACTTCAGGGCGATGATCAGCGATCGCCTGCGCTGAACGGAGCCTGCCGTGTTTGACCCGCCAGGGAGGCGCGATATGGTCGCCTCGACCATGCTCCTCAGCCGAATGAAGAGCGGAGATCCGGAGATCTTCGCGACCGTACAGGGCGAAGGCACGAGCGCCGGCGTCCCGAGCGTCTTCGTCCGACTTGCAGACTGCAACCTTCGCTGCAGCTGGTGCGACACCAAGTACACGTGGGACTGGAGCACCTACGACCGCGCCGCCGAGACGGTCGCGCTCGACGTCGACGCCGTCGCCGAGCGCGTGCTCGAGGTCTCCGGCGACGGCGTCCGCAACGCGGTCTTCACGGGCGGCGAGCCGCTGCTCCAGCAAGACGACCTCACCCCGCTCGCCGAGCGCCTCCGGGAGCGAGGCTTCCGGATCGAGGTCGAGACCAACGGCACCGTCGTGCCGACCGACGCGTTCGCCGCCCAGGTCGACCAGTGGAACGTGTCGCCGAAGCTCGCGAGCTCCGGCAACACCGAGCGCGCTCGGCACCGGCCCGCCGCGCTCCAGTGGTTCGCCGCCCGCCCGAACGCCCACCTCAAGTTCGTCATGACGTCGGACGACGACGTCGCCGAGGTGGGCGAGCTCGTCGAGGCGCTCGGCCTCCCGCGCGCGCGCGTCCTGCTCTCGCCCGAAGGCGTCGACGCGACGACGCTCGCCGAGCGCTCCCGCTGGCTCGCCGAGCGCTGCCAGGCGCACGGCTACCGGCTCGGCACGCGCCTCCACGTCTTCTTGTGGGGCTCCGAGCGCGGTCGCTGACCCGCTCACGCGCGGCGGCCTCCGCGCGCGGAGCGCTCCGACACCCCGCCGAGCGCGCGCCGACACCGCTTCGTCACATCGGCGGCGCGACGCTCCGCGAAGACACCGTCTCGTCACGGCAGAGACGCGTCCGCGCCTCTGCCGTCGACTCAGATGCCGCCCGTGCATCGTCCACGTCACGCCATCGTGGCAGCAGTCGGGCCTCTCCTCCTCTTCCTTCTCCTCACCGCCAACGCCCTCGCGCAAACCAGCCCCGCGCAGCCCCCGCCGGGGAAGCTGCCGGAGACGGCGTCGACGCAGATCAGCAGCACCGGCAACACCGGCGACGCGAGAGACGAGCCGGAGAGGCACTGGTACGACCGGCTGAACCTGCGCGGCTACACGCAGCTCCGCTACAACCGGCTCGGCGAGACGAACCCCGAGCTCCGGAACGACCAGGGCGACAAGTCGATCGGCTCGCCCGGAGGGATCTTCGCGCGGCGCGCCCGCATCGTAGTCCACGGGGACCTCGTCTGGTTCTTCTCGCTCTACCTGCAACCCGACTTCGCGGCGGCGATCCAGGACTCGCTCAACATCGCGCAGATGCGCGACTGGTACGGCGACATCTACCTCGAGAAGCAGAAGCGTTTCCGCTTCCGCGTGGGGCAGCAAAAGGTGCCGTACGGCTTCGAGCTGATGCAGTCGAGCAGCAACCGCTTGCCCTTCGATCGAAGCGACGGATTGAACAGCGCGTTCGTCAACGAGCGCGACCTCGGCGTCTTCTTCATGTTCGAGACGCCGGAGGTGCGGCAGCGCTTCAAGCGTCTGGTCGACTCCGGCCTCAAGGGCTCGGGCGACTTCGGGATGACCGCGGTCGGCATCTCCAACGGCCAGCCGCTCAACACGCGCGAGCGGAACGACAACAAGCACTTCTTCGGGCGCGTCACCTACCCGTTCGACGTCGGCTCGCAGACGCTCGAGATCGGCGGCGGCGGCTACACCGGCCGCTACGTCCCGTCCGTAGGCGAGGGCTTCTCGACGCCGAAGGAGGTCGCGGACTACCGCGTCCACGGCACGTTCGTGCTCTACCCGCAGCCGTTCGGCGTCCAGGTCGAGTACAACGTCGGCTTCGGGCCCGAGCTGGTCGGCGATCGCATCGAGAAGCGCCCGCTCGACGGCGGCTACGCGATGGCGATGTGGCGGCAGAAGACGACCATCGGCGTCGTGACGCCGTACGTGCGCGTGCACCGCTACGACGGCGGCAAGAAGTTCGAGCAGAACGCCCCGCGCCACGAGGTGCGCGAGCTGAACCTCGGCGTCGAGTGGCAGATCCGGCGATGGGTCGAGCTCACGACCGAGCTCATGGCGAGCGAGCGCACCGTTGCCGGCAAGCGCGAAGAAGGCCGCCTGATCCGCCTGCAGCTGCAGTTCAACTACTGACGCGCCCGACCGCGCGCGGGCGCCTCGGGCGCCGAGCATCGCGCCTCGGGCCCGCGCGCGGGCGCCGAACGCTTGGACGCCGCGCGCCGGCTCAGCTCGCGTCGCGCGTCGTCAGCCCCTCGCGGAGCAAGACGAACGGCTGGACGACGAGCGCCGTCCACGCCGCGCCCTCCGTCTTCGACCAGGCCTCGATCGTCGCGAGCGAGGGCTTCCCGATGAGCCCGCGCTCGACCCACGCGCCGACGCGCTCCTTGTCGTCGCGGGCGACGGCCTCGCCGACCTCGAGCAGGTCGAGCGAGGCATCGACGACGATGACGGCGTCGCGCGCGAGGTGCGCGCGGATGTCGGAGAACTCGATCGGGCCCATGGAAGCGGCCAGCGACTCGCGCATGCGCTCTCGTACCGCGACTTCGCGCGCTCGGCCACCCCTCACGTCACGCGAGCGCCGCCGGGCGCAGGCGCGCTCGGGCTCCTTCAGGCGCCCCGGAGCTTCGAGTGCCGGTTGCCGTAGCCGAAGTAGATCGCGAGGCCGAGCGCGAGCCAGACGCCGAGGCGCGCCCAGTTCGGCCAGCCGAGTCCGAAGATCATGGCGGAGCAGAGCAGCGCCCCGAGCAGCGAGACGACGCGGACCGCAGGGACACGGAACGGACGCGGGATCTGCGGCTCCTTCACCCGCATCACCCAGACGCCGAGCGAGACGAGGATGAACGCGAAGAGCGTCCCGATGCTCGTCATGTCGCCGACGACGTCGCCCGGGACGAACGCCGCGAACAGACCGACGAAGCCGAGGAAGAGGAGGTTCGACTTGTACGGCGTGCGGAAGCGCGGGTGGAGCTCCGAGAACATCGGCGGCACGAGGCCGTCGCGGCTCATCGAGTAGAAGACGCGCGACTGCCCCATGAGCATGACGAGGATGACCGACGAGAACCCGCCGAGGATCGCCACCGTCACGAGGTTCGAGAGCCACTGGTAGCCGGGCATCGCGCGCTCGATCGCCTGGGCGACCGACGCCTCGCTCCCCGTCGTCCTGAAGAACTCGACCGGCGCGAGGCCCGTGAGCACGTGCGCGAACAGGACGTAGAGCACCGTGCAGACGGCGAGCGATCCGAGGATGCCGATCGGCATGTCGCGCCGCGGGTTCTTCGCCTCCTGGGCCGCGGTGGACACCGCGTCGAAGCCGATGAACGCGAAGAAGACGATGCCGGCCGCGCCGAGGACGCCCATCCCGCCGCCGAACGCGTGGGTGACGCCCTGCTTGTCGGTGTACTCGGTCGCCTCCGGGATGTACGGCGTGTGGTTCGCCGGATCGATGAAGCGCCAGCCGAGCACGATGATCATGACGACGATCACGAGCTTGACGATCACGATCAGCGTGTTGACCAGGGCCGACTCCTGGATGCCGCGCACGAGCAGGACCGTCAGCACGACGAGGATGCCCAGCGCCGGCAGGTTCACCATGCCGTGCGCGCCGGTGAGGTGGTCGACCTCGAAGGGCGAATGGCAGAGCGCGTACGGTATCTGCACCCCGAACATCTGGAGGAGCTTGTTCAGGTACTCGCTCCACGCGATCGCCACGGTCGCGGCGCCGAGCGCGTACTCGAGCGTGAGGTCCCAGCCGATGATCCAGGCGACGAGCTCGCCCATCGTCGCGTACGTGTAGGTGTACGCGCTGCCGGCGATCGGCAGCATCGACGCGAGCTCCGCGTAGCAGAGCCCCGCGAACGCGCAGCCGATGGCGGCGACGATGAACCCGAGCGTGACCGACGGCCCCGCGCTCGACGCCGCGGCCGCGGCGGTTCGCACGAAGAGCCCCGCGCCGATGATCGCCCCGACGCCGAGCGCGACGAGCGAGGCGGCGCCGAGCGTTCGCTTCAGCCCCTTTTCGGACTCGAGCGCCTCGGCCTCGAGCTCCGCGATCGGCTTCCGACCCCACAGGTGTTTCATGCTGTCGCCCGGATACCACGGCCAGGCCGCGGCGGCGTCAGCGTCGTTCGCCGACCATGAACTGCCGGAACGCCGCGACGTCGTCCTTCGAGCCGATCACGAGCGGTGTCCGCTGGTGGAGCTCGGTCGGCATGATGTCGAGGATGCGCTCGGTCCCGTTCGTCGCGCCGCCGCCCGCCTGCTCGAACAGGAAGGCCATCGGGTTGGCCTCGTACAGCAGGCGGAGCTTGCCGCTCTTGCTCTTGGTGTCGGCCGGGTACGCGAACACGCCGCCCTTCATCAGCGTGCGGTGCGCGTCGGCGACCAGCGATCCGACGTAGCGCGCGCCGTACGGCGTCTTGAACTCCGCGCCGTCGGCCGGAGCCGGGCCGTCCTTGCCGTCGCCCTTGATCCACCGGACCCAGCTCTGGATCTCGGGGGTCCAGCGCGAGTAGTTGCCCTCGTTGACCGAGTAGCAGTTGCCGCGCGGCGGGCACTTGATGTCGGCCTGGGAGAGGAAGAACTCGCCGATCGAAGGGTCGAGCGTGAAGCTGTGCACGCCCTGCCCGGTCGAGAGGACGAAGACGGTCGACGGGCCGTAGAGGACGTAGCCGGCGGCGACGATCTCGCGGCCCGGGCGGAGCGCGTCCGCGAGCGCCGGCGGGGACAGCTTCGGGTCGGAGCGGCGGAGGACGGCGAAGATGGTGCCGATGCCGACGTTCGTGTCGATGTTGCTCGAGCCGTCGAGCGGGTCGAAGAGCGCGACGTACTTGCCGTGGTTGTTCTCGAGGATGGCTTCGTCGAGCTCCTCGCTGGCGATGACGCCGCAGTGACCGCTGCGCTGGAGCACGTTGAGCAGGACGTCGTTCGAGTACGCGTCGAGCTTCTGCACGGCCTCGCCCTGCACGTTCGTCTCGCCGGTGTAGCCGAGCAGCCCCGCGAGGCCCGCCGAGCGCACGCGCGAGTTGATGATGCGGATCGCGAGCGAGATGTGGTTGAGCAGCGACGTGAACTCGCCGGTCGCGCCCGGTGCGGCGTGCATCCCGTGGAGGACGTGCTCGCGGAGCGTGGTGCCACCCGCAGGAGGCGGAAGAACCGATGGAATGTTGCTGTGCTCGCCCATGGCTCCGACGGTTTCCCAGAAGCCGCGGAGCGTGGCAAGACGCCTGGCGAAAATTCGACGACGACGCCGCAGCCGCGCCGCGGGTCCTCTCGTCGCACCGCGCCACGTCGACGATCGCCGCAGCCGCACCGTCACTCACCGGTACGTTACGAACCGGTCGATTTGTCCCAAGGCGCCGTTGCTCCTGACACTGTCAGGGACTACCCTCCGCGCCACTTTCGAAGGAGCGAAGGCGATGGCGCTGACCGACCGCGTGAAGCAGATCCTGTCCTGGTACGGCTCGGACAACCCCGGCGTACGGGCGAACCTCGTACGTATGCTGAACCACGGCAACCTGGCCGGGACCGGGAAGATGGTCATCCTCCCCGTCGACCAGGGCTTCGAGCACGGCCCCGCGCGCTCGTTCGAGCCGAACCCCGAGGGCTACGATCCCGAGTACCACGTGCAGCTCGCGATCGACTCGGGCTGCAACGCGTACGCGGCGCCGCTCGGCTTCCTCGAGTCCGTGGCCGACCGCCACGCCGGCGAGATCCCGCTCATCTTGAAGCTGAACAACTCGGACACGCTCGCGAAGGTCGACCAGCCGGCGAGCGCCGTCACCGCCTCGGTGCGCGACGCCGTCCGCCTCGGCTGCACGGCGATCGGCTACACGATCTACCCGGGCTCGGGTCACCGCAACCAGATGTACGAGGACCTCCGCGAGATCATCCTCGAGGCCAAGGACGCCGGCCTCCCGTCGATCGTGTGGGCCTACCCGCGCGGCGCCGGGCTCTCGAAGGAAGGCGAGCAGGCGATCGACGTCACCGCGTACGCGGCGCAGATCAGCGCGCAGCTCGGCGCACACGTCATCAAGGTCAAGCCGCCGAAGGATCACATCGAGCAGGCCGAGGCCAAGAAGGTCTTCGAGAAGTACGGCATCGCGACCAAGACGCTCTCCGAGCGCGTGCGCCACGTCGTGAAGTCGGCGTTCAACGGCAAGCGCATCGTCATCTTCTCGGGCGGCGAGTCGAAGGACACGCCGGCGCTCCTCGACGAGGTGCGCGAGCTCGCCAAGGGCGGCGCGTTCGGCTCGATCATGGGACGCAACGCGTTCCAGCGACCGAAGGCCGAGGCGATCAAGCTCTTGCAGGACGTCGAGGACATCTTCAAGAAGGGCGGCTGACGGCGAGCCGGCGCGGCCAGCTCATCGCGGCTCGCGCGCGCCACCGTCACGGATCGTGCTGGGCGCGCCTTCGCGCAAGGCGCCTTCGCGCGACGTGATCTTGCGCTCGTCGCGCGGCGCGGCTTCGCGCGTCGCGGCCTCGCGCGACGAGCGCAGCGTCGCGGCCTCGTTCGTCGCGGCCTCGTTCGTCGCGGCCTCGTTCGTCGCGGCCTCGTTCGTCGCGGCCTCGTTCGTCGCGGCCTCGTTCGTCGCGGCCTCGCGCGACGAGCGCAGCGTCGCGGGCGCCGGCGCGACCTCGTACTCGTCGCGCCGGCCGAAGCAGCGCTTGTTCCAAATGAGGGCCTCGAAGAGATCCTTCGTCGCGACGTACGTGGTGTGCATCGTTGGGGTGAGCTCCTTCTCGCGACCGCGCGACCGCGCGAGCGTCGATCTCGAAGGAGCAGTGTGGAGCCGGACGCTCGCGGCGGCAGTCGCCCGAACGACGTCGCCCGAACGACGTCGCCCGAACGGATGACGCAGCCTCAGTACGTGAAGGTGCAGACGAGGTCGTCGTACGAGACGTCTCCTCCGCCGACCGAGCTGTAGTCCTTCAGCCCCAGCGCGAGCTGCAGCGTCGTGGGGGCGCTGCCCTTGAACGGCGACGCGAGGACGAGCTCGTCGCCGTAGCGCACCTCGACGGACGCGAAGTCCGTCGCGAAGACGACGCGTGTCCACTCCCCGACCGGAAACGATCGCGCGATCTCCACGCCGTCCGCCGGGCACAGGCACGCCCCCCCGTCGTCCGGCGTCACGTCGATGCGCACCCCCGTCTCCAGCCGTCGCATCGCGAGCTTCTGCTCGAACCTCGAGACGCCCGCGGAGGTGCCGACGAGCTGAAAGATGTCGATCCACCCGAACGCCGTCTCGCTGGGGGCGACGTTGACGCGCAGCGAGAACGCGCAGCGGACGGCGGACGGCACCGGGTCGAGCCGGCGTTCCAGATATCCCGTCTTCGGGCGCGGGTTGTCCCCGGCGACGGTCATGGCGCGCAGCGACCGCGGCGGGCTGAGGAACTCCAGCCCGTCGAGGTTCGCCGTACCTCCGACCCGCATGACGGAGTCCCAGCGAGAGGCGAACAGATCGTCGTCGAAGCTCTCGCAGAGCGCGCCGTCCGGGCAACCGCCGTCCGAGCTGCCCGCGTCGTCGATCGAAACCGGAGCGACGTCCTCGGCCGCGTCGGCGATCGGCTCCCCCGCCTCGGGGACGGCGTCGAGCGGCGCGTCGCTGAACCCCGAGAGGTCCGTGAAGAGCGTGCACGCCGCGAGCGCTCCAGCTACGCATACGAACGTGACGATGCGTCGAGCTCCCACGCCCGCGAGTCTAACGCATTCGGCCCTCGCGACCGAGCAACCCGACGAGCCGAGACGCCCCGCCGCTACCCCGGTCGCGCGTCGATCGCTCGCCGATATCGCTCGCGCCGCGTGACGTCGCGCAGGATCTCGTAGGCTTCTTCGAGCACCACGACGATCTTCCGTACGTCGCCCTCGAGATCGTAGAGCCGCGGCGAGAGGATGCGCGTCGGCTCGAACGTGCGCCGGAGCTCGACGAACGCGCGGCGGACCTCGTAGCTCGTGGCGTCACGCGAGACCCCGAGCAACGAGAAGTAGTCGCCCTCGTCGACGAGCTCGAGGCGCGCGCGGATCCGCGCGCGAAGCGCTTCCTCGTCGAGCGCCGCGGTCTCGGCGTCGACGGCGTTCACCGGGGAGGCGCGGCTCGGCTCCGCGGCCGGGAGCACGTCGAGGACGCCCAGCAGCGCGAGGCCGTGGACGACCGACACGATGTCCGGCTCGGGCGAGCGCGCGAGGAGATCGCCGACGGTCCCGCCGCGCGCGCGCGCCACGAGCTCGAGCTCCGCGGGCGGCAGCGCGCACTCCGAGAGCAAGGCCTGCGCGAGACCGTCACCGATCCGGCTCGCGTCGCCGCCGAGCGCCTCCACCGCCTCGTCCGGCGAGACCGCGCGCCGAACGAGCTCGACGAAGATCTCGGCGCCCGTGGACGCCGCGAACACGCTCGGCTCCGAGCGGAGGCGCCCCGGGGGCTCCGCCTCGAGCTGCGCTGTGCCGCCGGCGAGGCGGAGCACGTTGGTGGCGATCCACTCGGCGTGCGCGCGAAGGACGCTCCAGAGCTGGTCCTGCCCGAGCCACCCGTGCGCGACGAGCGCGGCGCCGGCGTGACGACCGTAGGGCGGGACCTTGCCCGCGAGGCGCTCGACCTCGTCGCGAGGGAGCTCACCGCGCGCGCCGAGGAAGAAGACGAGCGACTCGCGCTCGGCGCCGGACGCAGCGGTCACGAGATCGCCGTCGCGGACGACGAGGCGCCGGACGACGCGCTCGTGCTCGTAACAGATGGCGCCGCTCAAGCGGCGAGCGATGGCCTCCGCGAGGAAGCGTCGCGCGTCGACGGGGCGCGAGATCACGACGCCGGCCACCGGCACGCGCGCGGGCCCCTCGCTCGGCCCACGGGCCGGGCTCTGGCTGGGAGACGGGAGCTGGATCGTGGCGATGGTCACGCTGTCGGGTCGCGCGATCTCTGCGCGCGCCACGTCCCAGCGCGGGCCCTCCGAGCGCGGCGCGTCCGATGGCGACGGGTCCGTGCGGGACGCATCCGTCCGCGAAGCCTCCCACAGCGGCGTGTCCGCGCGGGGCGCTTCATTCCAGCGCGGGTCGCCCGAGCGCGAGCCCTCCGAGCGCGGCGCGTCCCAACGCGAGCCCTCCGAGCGCGAGCGCTCCGAGCGCGGCGCGTCCCAGCGCGAGCCCTCCGAGCGCGGCGCGTCCCAGCGCGAGCCCTCCGAGCGCGGCGCGTCCTCCGACGCCGCCCCGGGTCGCTCCGCGCGCGTCGGCGGAGAAGGCGCCACGTCGAGCTGCGCGGTGACGGGCCGATCGGACGTCCGCCGGATCGGCGTCGCGTCACGCGCGGGGCTCTCGCTCCCGACGCGACGCTCGTAGGTGTGGGGCGTCGACGAGGAGCGCCCGGAGGCGGTCGTGTGCTTCGACCCTCCCGCGGTGGTGGGCTTGCCGTGGCCCGTACCGTGATCGTGACCGGCGCCGGTGCCGGCGCGGGGCTCGTGCTCCTCGTCCTCGTCGCCTTCGATCGGCTCGTCGAGCGACGCGAGCACGTCCGCCGGGAGGACCGTCTCGATCTCTTCCTCGGGCGTCGGTACGGGCGCGTCGGGGTGAGGCATGACCTCCGCCCGGAGCTCGGCCTCCGCGAGGAGCTGCTGGAGCTCGCTCGACACGGTGCCGAACGTCGCGAGCGAGCGCGGCGGGTCCACGAGATCCGCGAGCGACGGCACGCTCATCGGGAGCGGCGGCCCCGGCGTGCGCAGCCCAGGCGCCGGGAGCGACGGGGTGCTGGGACGCGACGGCGGAGCGCTGCCGAGGCGCGGCGGCGGGAACGACGGCGGCGGCGTCGACAGGCGCACGCGCGGACGGATCGACGGTCCGCCCGTCAGCGCCTCGAGCCGGCGCACGAGCCCGGCGACGTCGACCGGGCGCACGAAGAACGCGCTGGCCTCGCTGGCCAGCGGGTCCTCGCCGTCCTTGACGGTCCCCGTGCCCGTCGCGAAATAGACGAAGTCGATCGCTCCCGCGCCCGGCGACCTGCGAAGCTGCGCGATGGTGTCGATCGCGCCCGGCGCGTCGGCGTCGACGAGCACGACGTTCGGAGACTCGACCTGCACGCGAGCGACGAGCGCCGCCAACGGGACGTCGACGACGACGTATCCGGCGGTGCGCAGCGTATCGGCGATCCGCTCGGCCTCCGGCGCGGCGTCCGTCGTGAAGACGATCGGCGTCTTCGCGAGCGCGCGCTCGTGGCTTCCGGACGCTCCACGCGCCTCATGCGTCTCGTCGGCCATTCCCTCCCCTCACTCCCCCTTCGACTTCGCCGGCGATCCGTCGGTCCTACCCGCCAGGCGCGCGGCGATCTTCGGAAGGAAGCCCGCCGTGTAGATGAGCCCGAAGATGAACGCGACGAGGACGAGCTCTCCGCGGGTCAAGCCAAGGATCACCCCTCCTTCTTACCACCGCCGGCCTCGCGCGGGGTCACTCTCCGAGCGGCTGCGGCCCCCCGCGCGCGCCGAGCCTGTGCTCTCATGCTCGGGTGCTGTACGTGCGGATGGACGGCGTAGCGGAGCGCCACGCCCCCGCGGACCTCCTAGTCGAAGGCGGCTCGATCCGCGTCGAGGTCGAAACCCCCGTTGCGCTTCGCGACGCCGGCCCGTTCGAGCCGCTGGCCACGGCCGTCGAGACGAACGACGCGCTCCGCGATCTGCTCGCGCGCGACATCGAAGTCCCCAGCCTCCGAGGCTACCGGCGGCTCCGCTTCGCCCTCTTGGCGGCCGCGGCGCTGCCGATGGCGACGCTGCTCGAGCTCGACCGCGAGCTCGTGACCGGCGGGCACGCGGGCGTCGGCCGCGTCCTCATCGACCTGCTCCTCGCCGCCTTCGTCGTCTTCGAGCTCACGCGGCCGACGCCGCGCCGCCCCGGGATCTGCGCGATCGCGCTCGCGACGATCGCCCTCCGCTGGGGTCTGGTCGCTGGGCGCTTGTGCGGCGCGGGCGTACATCCGCTGGTCTATGTCGCCGCGGCGCTCTCCGCCGGCGCGGCGCTCGTCCTCGTCACGCGCGTCCCGTCGCGCGCGCGCGTCGCGCTGGAGCTCCTGGGAAAGCTGGGGATCTCGCGCTCGCAGCTCTTCGCGGCGACGCACGCCGACGAGCCTCCCGGCGCTCTCGTCGCCGCGGCGGTCGCGTGCGCCGCGGGCCTCCCGGCGGTCCTCCACCTCACGCGTTCGTTCGGCGTCGGCCTGCTCGGTCAGGCCGCCGTCTTCATCGGGTTCGCGGCGGTCGCGCCGGTGATCGCGCGACGCGCCACGGCCCCCGGCGCGCCGGCGCCGGCGCTCCGCCTCCCGCCGGCGCGCATCGTCCTCGGCGTCGTGGCGGGCCTCGCGCTGACGGCCGCCGCGGTCACCGCGGGCCGGCTCTTCTTCGATCTGGGCACGGAGATCGCTCGATGCGTCGAGCGCCTCGACACCGAGGCCAAGCTCGCGCGCGCCGCCGAATCGGCCGAGCTCGCGCGCGCCATCGCGAAGGTGCGGGCTTCGACGCCGCTCGTCCTGATGACGGCGGCGATCTTCCCGTTCGCCGAAGAGCGCATCTACCGCGGGCTGCTGCAGGACGTCCTCGTGCGCAAGTACGGGCGCGCCTACGGCGTGTTCGCCGCGTCGATCGGCTTCGGGATCGCGCACCTCGGCGTCTACCAGGTGGCGCTGTACCAGACCGTGCTGCTCGGGATCGGGTTCGGCATCGCCTACGTGGAGGGCGGCCTGCTCGCCGCGTTCATCGTCCACGCCACCTGGAACCTCCTCCAGCTCGCGTGACGCGCGAGCTCGCGGACGACGCGTCGGGCTCGGGGCGGCGTTCGGTCCGGCGACGCGTCGATCGGGCCCGGTCTACCGATCCGCGCTCGAGGTGGACGCGCTGCTCGGCGTGAGGGGGCGCACGGGGTTGACGATCGTCCCCGGCCGGCCTCGCGGCCGGGCGCGCCGGGCCGCGTTCGGCCGCTCCGTCTCCGCGCTCGGCGCCCCGGAGAAGCCCAGGACGGGTGTGAGCGACAACTTCATATGCGACAATGTAGCCCATCTCGGAGGGAGCGCAACGGCGACGCCGGGTGATTCAGAATCGAAGAACTCCAGAGTCCTTTCCGGCGGCTGCGCGTTCTCCGAGCCGCCCCCCGCGCTTCGCCTCCCGGCTGGTCCCGCTGCGGGCCGCCCGGGGCCCTGGGGGCCGGCGCGTTGTTGGGAGCTTCGAAGCACGCTAAACCCGCCTCGTGTCGCGGCGCGCTCTCGTCCTCGGTGCCACGGGTCTCGTCGGGAGCCGCGCGGTCGCGCATCTGATCGACTCGCCCGCGTACGGGCGCGTGACCTGCCTCGTTCGGCGCGCGACGCTCGCGACGAGCGACAAGCTCCACGAGCGCGTCGTCGACTTCTCGAAGCTGACGTCCGACGACGTCGATCCGGCGGACGATCTCTACTGCGCGATCGGCTCGACGATGAAGAAGGCCGGGAGCCGCGAGGCGTTTCGGCGGATCGACCTCGACCTGCCGCTCCGCGTCGCCGAGCTCGCCGTCGCGGCCGGCGCGAAGCGGATCGCGCTGGTCTCGAGCGTCGGCGCCTCGGCCGAGGCGAGGAGCTTCTACCTGAGGACGAAGGGCGAGCTCGAGGAGGCGCTGGCCTCGCTCCCGCTCACGGCGCTGCATGTCATGCGCCCGAGCCTCTTGCTCGGAGATCGCAGCGAGTCGCGCCCCGGCGAGGCGATCGCGACCGTGCTCGCCCGCGCGACGAACGGGCTGCTGGTCGCGGGCCTCCGCAAGTGGCGCGCGATCGACGTCGACGACGTCGGGCGCGCCATGGTCGCCGCGATGACGAGCCCCGATCCCGAGCCCGCGCGGCAGGTCCACGAGCACGACGCGATCGTCGCGCTCGCGCGCTCGGGGCGCTGAGCCCACACCGCCGGCGACGTAGCCAAAGCGCCGACGGGGACGACTGACCCCGCCCAGCGAATACCGCGGGCGCTGGATCTTTTTTTCGATCAGCGCCCGCGGACCAGGGGGGGTGGGGCGTGGCGTCGGCCGGAACGGGCGCGTTTTCTCCACAGGCCGTAGAGGATCCGGGAGGTTGCCGTCGCGGCGGCGCAGGCCGATTGCGCAACCGACGGCGCCGCTGCGCCGGCAGGCAACATGCATTGCGGACTGGCGTGAAGAAGCCGCACCGCCCCCGCCGAGGCAAGAAGCTCGTAGCCGCCGGGTCCCCGCGGCCCTGGATGAGCGTGCTCGCGCTCATGGCCGCCGAGGCCCGCTCGGACGGCGGCGCCGGCCTGCAGCTCCTGCTCAACCACGCGAAGTTCAACGAGCGCCCGCACCTCTCGATCAACAAGCGCGAAGCCGCCTGATCCGCGCTGTACCGCTCGCGGGGTGAGCGGGGTGCCTCCCCCCACGGACACGCGCGCCGCGCGCGCGACTCAGTCCTTGCGGACGCGCCGTCGCTGCGTGCGCGGGAGCTTGCCCTCGAGCGGCTGACGCTGCGCGGTCGGCATCATGTGGAAGCGGCTCGACGGGCGCGCCGCCTGGTCCGCCACCTTCACCTTGTCGCGCGTCATCTCCATGAAGCGCTGCTGGGCGCGGAGAGGGACGGCACCGGGCGGTGTGCGCGAATAGGCGCCGTGCGGGCCGAGGATCCACGACTTGACGTTGTCCGCCCACTGGATGTTGAGGATCTCGATCAGCCGCGCCCGGATCGCCGGATCGTCGATCGGGGTCATCACCTCGACGCGCCGGTGGAAGTTGCGCGGCATCCAGTCGGCGCTCGAGATGTAGACCTCGTCCTTCCCCGCGTTCGCGAAGTGGAAGATGCGCCCGTGCTCGAGGTACCGGTCGATGATCGCGCGGACCTCGATGTTGTCGCTGACGCCCGGGACCCCCGGCCGGAGACAGCAGATCCCGCGGACGATGAGCTGGATGGGCACGCCCGCCTGCGAGGCCCGGTAGAGCGCCTCGATCACGTCCTCGTCCACGAGCGCGTTCATCTTCGCGGTGATGCGCGAAGGGCGGCCTTGCCGCGCGTGCTCGGTCTCACGCGCGATGAGGCCGAGCGTCGCCTCGTGCAGCCCGAGCGGCGCGACGATCAGCGAGTTCCATTTCGCCGGCGCGCTGTAGCCGGTGAGCAGGTTGAACAGCGAGGAGGCGTCGGCGCCGAGCGCCGGGCGCGCGGTCAAGAGGCCGACGTCGCCGTAGAGGCGAGCGGTGCCGGAGTTGTAGTTGCCCGTCGCGAGGTGGACGTAGCGGCGAAGGCCGCCGCGCTCGCGCCGGATGATGAGCAGGCACTTGGCGTGGGTCTTCAGGCCGAGGAGGCCGTAGACGACGTGGACGCCCGCTTGCTCGAGCGTGCGCGCCCACTGGATGTTCGACTCCTCGTCGAAGCGCGCCTTCAGCTCGACGATCGCGGTGACCTGCTTGCCGGTCTCGGCTGCGCGCGCCAGCGCCTTCACGATCGGCGAGTCACCGCCCGCGCGGTAGAGCGTCTGCTTGATCGCGAGGACGTCCGGATCCTCGGCCGCGCGGGTGACGAGGTCGACGATGGTGTCGAACGACTCGTAGGGGTGGTGCAGGAAGACGTCGCCCTCGCGGATGACCGCGAAGATGTCCTCCGCGTCGCGGAGCGGCGGGACCACGAGCGGGCTGTACGGATCGTCGCGCAGGTCGCGGCGCTCCTCGCGCGGCACCCAGCCCATGAGGTCGGAGACGTTGAGCAGCGGCGACCGGTAGACGTCCCGGTCGGGATCGAGCTTGAGCGCGCGCACCAGCTTGTTCAGCGAGTTCGGCGTCGGCTCGCCGGCCACCTCGAGGCGGACGGCGGCGCCGCGCTCGCGCCGGCGGAGCTCCTGCTGGATCGTCTGCAGGAGGTCTTGCGCCTCCTCCTCGTCGATCTCGAGGTCGAAGTTGCGCGTGACGCGGAAGACGTAGACGCCCTTCAGGCGCACGCCCGGGAAGATGGTCCCGACGTGCCGCGCGATGAGGTCCTCGAGGAGGACGAACGAGTGCCGCGCGCGGCCCGCCGGCGCCCGCAGCCCCTGCACCTCGAGCAGGCGCGGGAGCATCATCGGGACCTGGACGACGCCGAAGCCGGGCTCGCTCTCGCCCTCGCGCGAGAACATGACGCCGAGGTTCAAGCTCTTGTTGCGGACGTGCGGGAACGGGTGGCCGGGGTCGATCGCGATCGGCGTGAGGATCGGGAAGACCTCGTTGTGAAAGCGCTCGTCGAGCGCGGCGAGCGCCTCGGACGGGAGCGTGTCGGGCTTCATCAGCACGAAGGTCCCGTCGGTGGCGAGCGCGGGCAGGAGGCCGCCCATGAGCGCCGTCATCTGCTGGCCGATGAGCTCGTGCACGCGCGCAGAGATCTTCACGAGCTGCTCGTGCGCGGTCAGGCCGTCGGCCGGCAGCTCGCCGACCTCGCCGGTGAGCTGCTGCTTGAGGCCCGCGACGCGGACCATGAAGAACTCGTCGAGGTTCGAGGCGACGATGGCGTGGAACTTCAGCCGCTCGAGCAGCGGGACGGCTTCGTTCTCGGCCTCCGCCAGGACGCGCGCGTTGAACTCGATCCACGAGAGCTCGCGGTTCAAGTAGAGCCCGGGCGAGCGGAGGTCGGGCACCTCGCCCGGAGCCGGCGGCGGAACGCTCGCGGACGTGATGGTCCCCGACGCCGGCCCCGCGCTCGAGCTCGCCGGGCCCGGGGGGGACGGCGGCGGCGCGGCGACGACGGCCGGCGGAGCTCCGGACGGGACGACAGCAGGCGCAGTCGGCGTCGAGTGCGAGCTCGACGACGCCGGCGGATGATCGTGTCCGGACGGAGGCATGACACTCACAGTCTACTCCAGTCTCGCGCAGTCCGTTCGTGACGACTCCGCGACGTCTCGCCCCAACGCGTGCTCGCGATGGGCGCGGAGGCTCACTCGATCGGGCCCGACGCCCCCGGCTCATGCGCGGCCAGGTCGTCTCTCAGCCAGACGCGGATCCCCTCGAAGTCGGCCGTCTGGCGATAGCGCGAGGAGAGCCAGACCGCGACCTCGGGGCAGTGCGCCGCGAAGTCCGCGACCGCGTCGTCCGAGGTCATCAAGGGCGAGCGATCCACGAACACGAAGGCGGCCGGAGGCGAACGGTCGAGGCGCGCGGCGAGATCGGCGGCGTGGGCGTCACGGAGGGAGAGGATGCGCTCGCGCTCCGCGTCGGTCGGCGTGAGGCCTCCCGGATCGAAGCTCCCGTGCAGCGCGGCGTCGACGTTCAGGTCGTAGGCGTAAATGTAGGGCGTCGCGCTACGGCGGCCGGCGAGGAAGAGGAGGTAGGCGTCCATCGCGTACGTCTGGACGCGATCGTCGGGCGTCGTCCGGGCGGCGACGTACTCCGCGGCGTCGCGCATCGCGCGGGGGAAGTAGTCGATGCGGTCGAACGCCGACAGGCGCGCGGCGCTCTCGAGCGACGCGGCGTCGCGGGCGCTCCGCGGGGGCGCGGGAGGATACGGCGCGGACCAGGCGAGGTACGCCGCGCGCCCGCCGAGGAGGAGCGCGGCGACGACGACGGCGAGCCGCCGGCCCACGACCGCGATCGACAGGACCGGCGCCGCGAGGGCTCGCTCCCAGAGCGCCGCGAGCGCGACGAGCCACGCGAACGAGACGCCCAGCGTCACCGGGTGGAAGTGGTACGGAAACCCCTTCCCCTGCACGAGCACCGACGCCAGGCCGAGCACCGGCATCGCGGCGACGGGGAGCGTCCGCCGCGGGAGACGCCGTAGCGCGATGAGGCCGACGAGCGCCAGGCTCGTGAAGACGGCGACGCGCGCGAGCGACGCGTACCCCGTCATCGCGAGGATGACCGAGGCCGGACGCGGCCAGATGAAGCGGTACATCGCGGGGACGTCGACGAACGTGATCCGCCCCCACGCCGCGAGGTCCCCCCGCGCGGCGACCCACGCGAGGGGGACCGCGAGGCCGACCGCGCCGCCCGCGAGGAAGAAGGCGAGCCTTCGCGCGCGTCCGCGAAGCTCCCCCGGCTCGACGAGCAGCGCGACGATCTGCGACGCGGTGAAGAGCGCGAACGTCGGCTTGCCGAGCCAAGGAACGAACGATCCGAAGCCCGCCGCGGCGAGCACGGCCGCGGTCGTCCTCGAGCGCGGCTCGCCGCTCGCGGCGCGCGTCGCCTGGAGCGCGACCGACACGAGGAGGAACCAATCGAGGAAGCTCTCGCGCTGCGCCGTGTCCCAGAACCCGTAGACGAGGTACTGCGCGCCGAGCGCGACGCACGCGGCGAGCGCCCAGGCCGCGCGCGCGAGCGTCGTCACGCGCCGGTCGTCCGCGGCGATCGACGGGACGAGCGCGCCGGCGACGGCGAACGACGCTCCCGTGCAGAGCAGATCGAGGACGCGGAAGCGATGCTCGTCCGCGCCGCCGAGGAGCTGGAAGCCGAGGTGCACCATCGTGATGACGGGACCGTTGACGTCGCGCACGTCGCGGTAGGCGACGTCACCTTGGCCGACCGCCCACGCGACGTACTGGAAGATCCCCTGGTCGCGCCCGAGCGAGGACCACGACGCGCGGACGGTCGCGTCCCACACCTCGCCGAGCGCCGGCAGCGCCACGAGCAGCGCGGGCAGCGCCGGCCCGAGCCACGCGACGATCCTCGACGCGGTGAGGCGTGCGATCGCGCGAGCCCGGCTCATCGCGGCGACGCTACCATGCGGAGCAGCCGCGCTCCGGTCCCCGACGCGCGCCGGCCGAGGCCAGGGTGGCGCCTTGCTTCCCGGCGGAGCGCGCCCCAGCGATCCCGTCGCGCGCGGCTGCTGTGCATTCGGTGTGCCAGAGCGGCGGCTCGGACTCCCCGCCGCGAGTAGCACTCGACCTCGAGCATGGACTCGGGGGACAATCGGCCCCCGGACGCAGCTGCGTCCAATCGTCGCCGATCCGACCGAGCTTGACTTGGATGCCTGACGAGCGACGCTAGGAGCGATCCATGAACGAGCCGGTCCGTCGGTTGCCGCTGCCTCAACACGATCGCGCAGAACGAGCCCGCGGCTTCGCCGAGGCGCTCGGCGCGGCCAAGGGGAAGCATTTGCTCATCGCGCTGCGCGGTCACCCCGATCCCGACGGGATCGCATCGGCGCTGGCGCAGGCGCACATCGCGCAGCGACTCGGGGTCGCGAAGACGACCATCAGCTACTGCCACGAGCTGAGCCACCGCGAGAACCGCGCGCTCGTGAAGCTTCTCAACGTCGAGATGAAGAAGCTGAAGAACGTCCACGACCTCGCCGAACCGGCGGACTTCGTGGGCCTCGTGGACGCGCACGACGTCGATCCCGACATGGTCGGCGTCGACCAGATCGAGCCGCTCACGATCGTCGATCACCACCGCGCGCACGCCCCGCCGCGCGCGCGCTTCGTCGACATGCGAAACGACGTGGGCGCGACGGCCACGATCTTCGTGGAGTACCTCCAAGAGCTGTGTCCGCTCTCGGCCGACAGCGACGACGACCGGCGCATCGCTACGGCGCTGATGCACGGCCTCGCGACCGACACCGACGATTTCTCGCTCGCCCGGACCACGGACTTCCGCGCGGCCGCGCAGCTCGCGGACATCTGCGATCGCGACCTGCTCCAGGATCTCTCGCGCCGGCTGATCGCGCCGAGCGCGATGGACGTCATCGCGCGGGCGCTCGCGGCGCTCGTCGTGCGCCGCAACTTCGCGATGTCGGGCGTCGGCTTCGTGTCGGAGAGCGAGCGCGATACGATCGCGCAGGCGGCCGACTTCCTCATTCGCCGCGAGGACATCGACACCGTCGTCGTCTACGGGATCGTCGGTGACCGCTTCATCGAAGGCTCGCTGCGCACGCACTCGCCGAGCGTCGATCCGGCGGTGTGGCTGGAGCAGGCGTTCGGTCACGACGAGCGCGGCAAGGCCTACGGCGGCGGCCGGAGCGACAAGGGCGGCTTCCGGATCCCCATCGGCTTCCTCGGGCGCGCCACCGATCGCGCGCAGCTCTGGGCGCTCGTCGAGCACGCCGCGCGTCAGGCGCTGCTGAAGCAGCTGGGTGAGGAGCCCTCGCCCGCGCTCGGCACGACCGCCGCGAGCCACAGCGCGAACGCGACCTGATCACGGCGCCAGACGACGCCATGCGCATCGCGTTCGTGGGCCTGCCGCTGGCAGCGCTCCTCCTCGCGGAGGACGGCCACACGATCGTATGGGCCGGGATCTGCCGGCGCGGTGCGATCGGCACGCGCCGCCTGACGAGGCTGCTCGGCGAAGAGCGCGTCGCCGTCGTCCCGGACCTCGCGAGGAGCGCCCGCGCGATCCGCGAGGCCAAGCCGGACCTCGTCGTGAGCTGGTTCTGGACGAAGAACGTGCCGCGCGCGATCCGCGAGGCCGCGCCGCTCGGCGCGGTCGGCGTCCATCCGTCGCTCTTGCCGCGCCACCGCGGGCCCGATCCGACGTTCTGGGCCATCGACTCCGGCGACAGCGAGACCGGCGTAACGGCCCACGTGCTCGACGACGACTACGACACCGGCGCGATCCTCGGCCAGAAGCGGCTCGCGATCGATCCCGAGTGGAGCGCGTGGCGCCTCGCGAAGCGGCTCGATCGGCCGTCGCTCGCGCTCCTCCGCGAGACGGCGCTGGCCTACGCGCGCGGCGAGCCGCCGACGCCGCGCGCCCAAGACGAGGCGCTCGCGACGGAGGCTCCGGCCCCGGAGGACGAGCAGCTCGAGATCCGCTGGTCCGATCCGGCGGAGGCCATCGCGCGGCGCGTGCGCGCGGCGAGCCCGTGGCCGGGGGCGTTCACGGAGATCGCCGGCACCGTGGTCACGCTCACGCGCGCGCGAGCGACGCGCGACGCGCCGCAGGCGCTCGATCCGGGCGAGGCCTACGTGCGCGGCGACGGCGTCGTGGTCGTGCGCGCCGGAGGCGGCGGGGTGGAGCTGCTCGCGGGGAGGATCGAGTACGACGACGCGGAACGCGAGCTCGACACGAGCGACCTCGCCGACCTCGTCCGCGCCGCCGCGCACTGACCGCCTCTCTCGCGCGTCAGGGCATCATCAGGGCGAGCGGTAAGACGAACGCGACGTCGGCGTCCGAGGGATCGTCATGACGGATCGTCAGCCGGTTGTGGACCGCACGGACGCCGGAGACGCTCGCGGTGACCTCCTCCGCCGTGCGCTTCGAGCGGAGATCGGTCACGGTCCCCTCGAGCGTCACCTCACCGCGCTCGACGCGGACCGCGACGTCGGACGCGTCGAGGTCAGGGCGCTCCCCGAGCGCCTCGGACACGTCGTCGAGGATCCGTACGTCGGAGCGCTCGCCCTCCGCGCGGCGGCCGTGGAGCGCGCTCGCGAGGCCCGCCTTCACCCGCTCCCAAACGCTCGGTCGCGGGTGTTCGTGCGCGTGGAGATGCGCGAAGTACGGATCCGACTCGGGGTCCTTGTAGACCAGCCACGGCCACGCCTCCTTCTCTTGGAGTGACGCGTGGCTCGCGTCGACCGTGATGACGCCGGGGTGAGGCTGTCGGTGGTACGCGAAGCTGCCTTCCTCTGGATGGATGCTCGGACCGCAGCCGTACCCGCGCTCGTCGATCTCGGCGTTGCGCGTGTACGTGTCGCGCTGGTCGTACCAGGCCAGGCCGATCGACCAGGGGCTCTGGTTGACCTCGCGCATTCGGTCCGCGAGCCGCCGTTGATCGCGGCGCTCGACGTCGGGGTCGCGCTCGATCCGGCGCGCCCCGAAGCGCTCGCGCTCGCGGCGCGCCGCGCGATCCTGCCAGGTCGCTTCGTCCCATCGATGATCCATTTCTCCTCCAGCCCGGGTGTGCTGCGAACCGCGTGCCGCCGAGGCCACGCGGAATGACTGGGCCCTTCCCCTGCTCGAGCCCGCGGACGAGCGGGACAAAGGCGCGCGCGCTGTCGCATGGTGCCGCGCTCGAGCCCGCGGCGCGCTTTGCCCGCGCCATGCGCGCGCCTCGAAAGCGGTGTTTGTTTCGACCGACTCGGTTGGCATACGATGCGGTCGACAGCGCCAGAGGGCGCCCACCCCAGCTTCGAGGCGATAGTGAGCGATCCCCTTTCGATGTCACGCACGGCGCGCGAGTCGCTCGCGCGCGGGCTCAACGCCCTGCAGGCCGACCCGAGCGTACCGAGTCACCTCGTCGACCTCGCAGCGCCGATCGCGCAGGCGATGGGCGCGCTCCACCAGCTCGAGCGGACGAGCCAGCTCTCGCCGCACGCGGACGTGGCGCTGAACCACGTCCGAGGGGCGCTCGGCCAGCTCCAGGCGGCGCCGGGCAGCCACCCCGCCGTGACCGCCGCGCTCGAGGCCGTCGCGAAGTCGCTCACGCTCGTGCATGCGCTCAGCCGGATGGCCAACGGTCCGGCGCCCGCGCCGCAGGCCCAGCCCGCGCCGCCACCACAGGCCGGGCCGCAAGCCCATCACGCGCAGCCGGCGCCGCAACCGCAGCCCGCGCCGCAAGCCCACGCGCAGCCGGCGCCGCAACCGCAGCCCGCGCCGCAGCCGCAGCCCGCGCCGCAGCCGCACGCTCAGCCCGCGCCGCAGGCGTCCCTCGGTGCGACCGCGGGGATGTCCCACGCCGGCGGCGCGCCTCGCGGGGGGACCGCCGGGATGGCCGCGAAGGCGCCCGTCGTGAGCGGCGCGCAGCCGAGCTTCCCGCAGCCGCACGCCGCGCACGCGGGGCCCTCCGGCGGCTACGCCGCGCCGAACGTGGCGCGCGATCCCTTCGCCGCGCGCGACCCCTTCGCCCAGCCGGCTCCGCAAGGACCTTCCCCGGGCGCGCCCGCCGGCCCGCCCGCGACGCCCAGCATGCCGGTGCCCGCGCCGCCTGCGGCCGGCAACATGCAGCTCGTCACCGCCGACCTCGGCGCGCACAGCCCGACCAACTTCTACAAGGGCCTGTCGGGCAACGACATCATCGACCACGGCGGCCTCTTCGTCTCGACCTACGTCTCGCCGAAGATGGGCACGCCGATCCGCCTGAAGGTCTCGCTCCCCGGCGGCTACGAGTTCGAAGCGAACGCGGTCGTGAAGTGGACACGCGAGCAAGGCGGCGATGCCCCGCCCGGCTTCGGCGCGCAGATCACCGCGATCACGCCCGAGGCACGACAGCTCGTCTACCGCTACGTCCGGAACCGCGAGCCGCTCTTCCACGACGACTTTTAGCCCGATGCCCGAGACCGACGGCGAGCCGAGCGCGGCCGACGCCGAGCACACGATCGACGAGCTCGCGAGCCTCTCGCAGGTTCCGAGCCGCACGATCCGCTTCTACCAATCGAAGGGGGTGCTCCCGAAGCCGGTCATCCGCGGTCGCGTCGCCTTCTACGGCAAGGCGCACCTCGAGCGACTCGAGCTGATCGCCTCGCTCCAGGACCGCGGCCTCCGCATCGAGGCGATCCGCGAGCTCGTCGCGCGCATCGACAAGGGCGAGCTCGACGTCGGCGCGTGGCTCGGGCTCGACACCCAGCTCCAGGAGCCGTGGGAGAACGACCAGCCCTGCACCGTGACGGAGGACGAGCTGTACGAGCTCGCCGGCCGCAAGCGCGCGGGCCTCCTCCACGACCTCGTCCGCGGCAAGCTCGTCGAGCGCCGGGGCAACGTCTTCGTCGTGCCGAGCCCGGCGCTCCTGTCGATCGCCGCGCGCCTCGAGGCCGCCGGGATCGACCTCGACGACGTGCTCCGCGCGAGGACCGTCCTCGAGAAGCACGTCGGCCGCGCCGCCAAGGACCTGACCGCGCTCGTCCTCTCCCGCGCAGGCGAGGGCACGGACGTGGACCTCGCCAAGACGGCGCCCGGCCTCCGCGCGCTCGCGATGGAGGGCGTCCGCCTGATCTTCGCGCAGGCGATGCAGGCCGAGCTCCGCGAGCTCGCGCGCTCCGGCCGCTCCGCCAAGGTCGCGCGCCCTCGCTCGAAGCGGTGAGCCGCCCCGCTACGAATCGCGCTGCCTCGTCAGCGCGCGGCGACGCGCGCGCAGACCGAGCGGGGATCGTCGGTCATCACGCCGTCCGCGCCCATCGCGAAGAGACGGGTCGCCTCCTCCGGATCGTCGATCGTCCAGAAATCGACGCGTAGCCCGAGCGCGTGGAGCCGATCGATCACCGCCTGGCTCGCGAACACCACGCCGTAAGCGCGCCGCGGGACCTGCGCGGCGTGTCCTCGCAGCCGGAGCCAGCGCAGCGCGGCGCGGGGCACGAACATCGCCCGCGCGACCTCCTTGGGCGAGAGCCCCGTCTCGCCGGGGTAACCGAGGGCGCGGGCGCGCTCGAGGTTCTTCGACGAGAAGCTCGCGATCCGGACGCGGTCCTCCGCGCGCGCCCGCTTCACGGCGCGGACGAGCGCGGGGATCATGTCGGGCACCGTCTGCTTGGCGTCGACGTTGAACAGCACGTCCGGATAGGCCTCGAGCGCCGCGTCCAGGGTCGGCATACGGAACGTCGTGCCCGAGCGGAAGACGCCGGGCCGGCGCGGGACGAAGCGGGCGCCGACGTCCCAGGCGCGCACCTCGGCGAGGGTCACGTCGGAGATCGCCTGCTTCACGCCGGCCGCGCGCTCGCCGGTCGGGTCGTGCGAGAGGACGATGCACCCGTCGCGCGTCATGTGCGCGTCGGTCTCGAGCGCGTCCGCGCCGAGCTCGAGCGCGAGGCCGAACGACTCGAGCGTGTTCTCGGGCAGCTCGAAGCTCGCGCCGCGATGAGAATAGACGGTGGGGCTCGCCCTGAACATCGACGAAGAACTTACCTCGACCCGATCCTCGACGCCGCTCGAAACGAGCGCTGCGGCACGCCGCTACCCGACGGATGCGCGGCGCGACGCGAGAGACGCACCGCGCTCGAGCTCGAGCAGACGTCGCTTGTTGTCGATCCCCCCGGCGTAGCCGGTGAGCGTCCCGTCGCGACCGATCACGCGATGGCACGGCACGACGATCGACAGCGGGTTCTTGCCGTTCGCAGCGCCGACGGCGCGGACGGCGCTCGGCCTGCCGATCGCCCGCGCGATCTCGGCGTAGGTCTTCGTCTCGCCGTACGGGATGGCCGCGAGCGCGCGCCAGACCTCGCGCTGGAAGGCCGTGCCGCGCGGCGCGAGCCGGACGTCGAACGTCGTCCGCGTCCCGTCGAAGTACGCGCAGAGCTGCGAGATCACCTCGCCGAACGCCTCGTCGTCCTCGCGCGCGTCCGCCGGGACCACGCCGCCTGCGTGCGGGGCGCCCTCGAAGTAGATCCCCCGGAGGTCGAGGCCGTGCGCTCCCGCGGCGCCGACGAGCACGAGCGGCCCGAGCGGCGACCGCATGCGCGTGAAGAGAGGCGTCGACTCCCGGCCGTGATCTTCGCTTCGCGTGCTCATCCGGTCTCCTCCGAGAGTCCCATCCAAAGGTGCGCCGCGGCGTAGGCCCGCCACGGTCTCCAGCGCTCCGCGCGAGCTTCGCACTCGGCCGTCGAGATCCCGCCGAGCGCCTTGCGCAAGCCGAGATCGCCCGCGGGGAACGCGTCCGGCCAGCCGAGCGCGCGCATCTCCATGTACTCCGCGGTCCAAGGGCCGATGCCAGGGAGCGCGAGGAGCGCCTCACGGGTCGCCGCCGGATCGGCGCCGCGGTCGAGCACGAGCGCGCCGGCGGCGACCGCCCGCGCGAGCACGCGGACGGTGCGCGCGCGGGCGCGGGTGAGCCCGAGCGAGGCGATCGCGTCCTCGCTCGCGTCGGCGAGGCGGGCGGCGTCGGGCCACGCGAGGCTGGGCGCGCCCGCGCGATCTCCGCGCTCGACCGGGACGCCGAGCTTCGCCACGAGCCGCCCCGCGATCGTCAGCGCCGCCCGCACGCTGACCTGCTGGCCGAGCACCGCGCGCACCGCCCACTCGAAGGGGTCGAACGCGCCCATCACGCGGAGCCCCGGTCGCGCCCGCAAGCGCGGACGGAGGAGCGGGTCGCGGGCGAGGTGGGCGCCGATCGCCCCCGGGTCGGCGTCCGAGTCGAAGAGCCGGCGGACACGCGCGGCGATCGCCATGAGCGACGGCGCGAGCGAGGACGACACCTCGACGACGACCGCGGCGCGTCCCTTCGCCGGCGTGACGGCGACTACGCCCGTCCGCCCGCCGATCGACGCCGCGCGCAGGTACGTCTCGCCCACGAACGACTCCGCCCCCGCGACCGCGCGCGCGCGGAGGAACGAGAACGCGAGCCCAGCGTCGAAGGGAGGCCGGGCGTCGAGCACGACGCGCAGCGCGTCCCGCCCCTGCCCCGGTGACGCGCCCGGCCTCCGGACCTCGGAGGGCGTCATCCGCTGGCTCGCGCGGTACGCGTCGTTGAACCGACGCACGCTCGCGAAGCCGCTGGCGAACGCGATCTCGGCGATCGGCAGCGTCGTCCCGACGAGCAACTCGCGCGCGAGCCCGATCCGCTTCGAGAGCGCCAGCTCGATCGGTCCGACGCCGAGCTCGTCGCGCATCGCGCGGCGGAGGTGACGCGCGGTCGCTCCGAGCGCGGCCGCGAGCTCCTCGACGCTGCCCTCGTTCAGCGCGCCCTCGTCGATCCGCCGAGCGGCGACGGCGACGAGCCGCGAGACCGCGTCGACGCTGGCGTGCCCGGGGGCGCGCTCGGGCCGGCAGCGGAAGCACGCCCGGAAGCCCGCGCGCTCCGCCAGCGCGGCGCGCGCGAAGAACTCGCAGCGGTCGCGCCCCGGCGTGCGCGCTCGACACACCGGCCGGCAGTAGACGCCGGTCGTCTTCACGCCGACGAAGAACGCGCCGTCGAAGCGAGCGTCGTGCGCGACGAGCGCGCGGTAGCAAGCGTCCGGATCGAGTGTCACGCCGTCAGTCTTAGCGTCGGTCGTCCCCGACGTCTGGCCGTTTTCGGACGTGGCAGCAACTGGTCCGCGACGCCGAGAGAGCGCGCGCGGCGGCGAACGAGCTCGAGCGTCCATGCGCGCCTCCGGCCCGGGAATTCCGACGCAGGGCGCGCCGGACGCGGCGGGTTCCGGGTTATAGTCCCGGCGCGATGTCGCCCTTGTACGAGCGCCTCTTCCCGCGCTTCCGGCCGAAGCGCGAGCTCAGACCGCAAGGGAGCGGCGCCGGATGGGGCGCGAGGATCTCGTGGCTCGGCACCGCCGGGTTCGTCGTCGAGTCGCGCGAGGCGACCGTCCTCATCGACCCGTTCGTCACGCGTCCGGGGCTCCGTCGCATCACGAAGCCGTTCGTCCCGGACGACCTCGCGATCGCTCGGCACGTGCTCGCCGAGGGACCAGGGGCGTCGTCGCCTCCAAGGCGGATCGACGCGGTCCTCTGCGGGCACAGCCACTACGACCACATCGCCGACGCCCCGCGGATCGCGAAGCTCTCCGGCGCAAAGCTCGTCGGCTCCGCGTCGACCTGCGCGTGGGGCCGCGCCGAGGGGCTCGGCGAGCAGCAGCTCGTGCGGATCCCGCCCGCCGGCGCGGTCGTCCGCTTCGGCGACATCGAGGTCCGCTTCGTCGCGAGCCGTCACGGGCGGGTCGCGTTCGGCCGTATCCCCTTCCCCGGCGAGGTGCGCGGCACCCCGAGCCCGCCGAAGCGCATCTGGCACTACCGGATGGGCGGCGCGTTCGGGCTGCTCGTCCGCGCGCCCGGGGTCAGCATCTACCACAACGGCAGCGCCGACCTCATCGACGCCGAGCTCGAGGGCGAGCGCGCCGACGTCCTCCTCGCGTGCCTCGCGGGTCGCAAGGGCACCGCGAACTACGTCAACCGGCTCGTCTCGGCGCTGTCGCCGAAGCTCGTCGTCCCGACGCACCACGACGCCTTCTTCGCGCCGCTCGAGCGCGGCCTCCACTTGCTTCCCGGCATCGATCTCGAAGGCTTCGTCTCCGAGGTCTTCACGCGCGCTCCCGACGCGTCCGTGATCACGCCGGACTACGAAGAGCCGATCTGCGTCCCCGCCGAGGACGCGCGCGGCTCGGTCCTCGCCACGGGCTGAGTCGATGCGGCGAGCCGGCGCGCGGATCGTGCTCGCGGCGCTCGTCGCGCTCGTCGCGCTGGTCCTGCCGCAGGAGCGCCGCGCCGAGGCGGCCTTCGATCCCGCGCTGCGCTTCTACACGATCGAGACCGAGCACTTCCGCGTCACGTACCACACCGGCCTCGAGGAGGTCGCGCAGCACGTCGCGAACACCTGCGAGAGCATCCACGGGCACATGACCGTGGCGATGGGCTACACGCCGACCAAGGACAAGACCGAGCTCGTCCTCGTCGACAGCTCCGAGAGCGCGAACGGCTCGGCGTCGGCGCTGCCGTACAACGCGATTCGCCTCCTCGTCACCGCGCCCGAGGACCTCTCGCCGCTCGGAGACGTCGACGACTGGTACCTCGAGCTCATCACGCACGAGTACACACACGTCCTCCACACCGATCACATCCGCGGCCTCCCCGCGCTCGTGAACATGGTGCTCGGCAAGACGATGGCGCCGAACCAGGTCCAGCCGCGATGGATCCTCGAGGGCTACGGCGTCTACTTCGAGAGCGCCCGCACCAGCGCAGGCCGGCTGCGCAACTCGATGTGGGACATGTTCATGCGCACCGACGTGCTCGAGAACAACCTGGCGTCGCTCGATCAAGTCACGAACGTCGTCCGCCGCTGGCCGCAGGGGAACCTCTTTTACCTGTACGGCTCGCACTTCATCCAGTGGATCGCGCGGACGTACGGCGAGAAGGCGCTCCGCGACGTCGCCTACGACTACGGCGGTCAGCCGATCCCGTGGGGCATCCAGCGCTCGATCCGCCGCGCCACCGGCAAGACGTACGACGAGCTCTACCCGCTCTGGCTCGACTCGATGAAGCGCGAGTACGGCGCCCAGGCCGCAGAGATCCGAAAGAAGGGGCTCCGCGAGGGCGTGCGTCTCACGCGCCACGGCCAGATCGCGCGCTACCCGCGCTGGATCCCGGACAACGCCTGGCCGGAGCACGCGGGCGGCCTCCTCTATTACCGCGACGACCAGCACTACCGCACCGGCCTCTTCGCGCTCGACGTCGTCCGCGACGCCGACGGGAGCACCCGCCTCCGCCCGAAGGCCGAGGCCGAGCTGGTCGCGCGGACGAACGTCGAGTCGTTCTCGAGCTTCCTCCCGGACGGCGGGCTCGTGTTCGGCTCCGCCGAGTACTACCGGAACATCTTCCTCTTCGGCGACCTCGAGCGCATGGAGCCGGGACAGAAGAGCGCGTACGGGCCGCCGGACGGCAAGCGCGTGCAGCTGACCGCGCCCGCGCAGCGCCGCTCCGATCCCGCGACCTCGCCGGACGGCCGCCGCGTCGTCTTCACCGAGAACCACGCGGGGACGCGCTCGATCCACATCGGCGACCTCCAGCCGACGGGCATAACCAACGCGAGGCCGCTCGTGCCGACGGCGTTCCTCGAGCAGTCGTTCACGCCACGCTGGTCTCCCGACGGAACCCACGTCGCGTACAGCGTCTGGAAGCGCGGCGGCTACCGCGACGTCCGCCTCGTCAACGTGCGCGACGGCAGCTCGCGCGAGGTGACGAACGACCGCGCGATCGACGGCTCGCCCTCGTTCTCCGCCGACGGTCGGTGGCTCTACTTCCACTCGGACCGCACCGGCGTCATGAACGTCTACGCGTACGAGCTGGCGACCGGCGCGCTGAAGCAGGTCACGAACGTCCTCACCGGCGCGTACTCGCCGGAGCCGTCGCCCGACGGCAAGACCCTCGCGTACGTCGGCTACGGCAAGAACGGCTACGACCTCTACGCGATGCGGCTCGACGAGCGCGCGTTCACGGAGGCCCCCGAGTACGTCGACACGCACCCGATCCCGCCGGCGATCACGAGCCGGCGCTTCACGCCGAGGCCCTACAGCCCGTGGCGGACGCTCTTGCCGCGCCGCTACGGCGTCGAGGTCACGCCGGGCAACTTCGGTCAGGCGGTGATCGTCAACGCGGCCGGCAGCGACATCACGGGGCTCCACGCGGTCGCGTCGACCGCGACAGTCGAGCTCGAGAAGCCGGAGCTCCAAGGCTCCCTCGCCTACTCGTACCTCGGGCTGCCCGTCGACTTCAGCGCCTCGCTCTATCGCTCCATCACGCCGCGCGCGGGCTACGGCATCGGCCAGTACAAGCCGACGATCGTCCAGGAGACCGCCGGCTTCGCCACGACGCTCACCTACGGACAGCCGAAGGCGTTCGACGCGCGCAGCTACTCGGTCACGCACAGCGTCTCGCGCGTGGGAGCCGAGCTGCCGATGCCCGTCGACAAGCTCGACCCGTACGAGACACCGAGCTTCCCGGTGCGGGGCCTCGCGAGCTCGCTCCGCTTCGCCTACGCGTTCTCGAACGCCGAGCGCTACCTGTGGAGCGTGGGCTTCGAGCGCGGCTACGCGCTGAGCCTCAGCTTCGACCTGACCGATCCGGTCCTCGGCAGCGACTTCGCGGGCTTCGCGACGAACGGCGATTTCTCCACGTACTTCCTGATGCCGTGGCTGAAGCACCACTCGCTCGCGCTCCACGCCGGCGGCGGGACGAGCGGCGGGAGCTTCCCCGGCCGCGGCGCGTTCTTCGTCGGCGGGTTCGTCGACCTGCCCGTCATCGACACCGTCCGGAACCTCCTCGTCCAGGGCGGGATCACGCTCCGCGGCTACGCGCCCGTCGCCGTCGCCGGCCGCAGCTACGCGCTCGGCAACGCCGAGTACCGCTTCCCGATCGTCAACATCGACCGCGGCGACTCCACGATGCCCTTCTTCCTCAACCGCATCACCGGCGCCGCGTTCGTCGACTACGGCAGCGCGTTCGACGTCTTCCGCGACGCGCGCTTCAAGACCGGCGTGGGCGGCGAGCTCTGGTTCGACACGCTGATCGGCTACGTCCTGCCGTTCACCTTCCGCGTCGGCTACGCGCGGGGCCTCGCGAGCCTGGGCATCGACAAGGTGTACTTCGTCGCCGCCGTGCCCTACTGAGCGCGCCTCCGGGCTGGGCGCGTCAAGGCGCCGTCGGCGAGTCCGTCGTCACGCCGGCGCCGAACCAGGCGATCGGCGCGCCGTCCTTGTCCTTCGCGGACAGCACCAGCTTCGAGCCGCCGGTCGCGATGTCGACCTCGTAGATGTCGCCGGAGACGGTGAAGCCGTAGGCCTTGCCGGCCCAGAAGCCCATGCCGTAATACCCCTTCTGCCCGGTGTCGCCGATGATCGCGATCAGCGTGCCGGTCTTCGGATTGACCTCGGCGAGCAGATCGTTTCCCGCGCCGGCGTCGCCCGTCACCTGCTTGATCGCCGCGTAGGTCTTGCCCTGATCGCGGACGAGCGAGATGAAATCGCCCGAGATGCCGTACTCGACGCCGTTGAGCGCCGGACTGGGGTTCAGGTTCTCCTCGTCGGTCATCTCACCCGTCGTGAGGTCGATGCGCGTGTAGATCGTGGCGTCGTCGAGGTTGTCGAACGCGTAGCCGACGAGCGCCTCCTGCGTCGGGTCGATGGTCCCGGCCGGCACGAACGAGAGCGAGTTCGGATACCTGTTCGCGACCGCCTCGGTCTTGATCACCTGGCAAGCGCCGCTCGTCGCGTCGACCTTGATGAAGCGCCAGTAGGTCGTCGCGTACATCTGACCGGTGCGGTCGAGCGCGAGATCGATCACCGCGTCGTTCTCCTTCGTGGACCCGAGGCCGCCGACGCCGTTCTGCGGCACGCAGTCGAAGACGCCGACCTCGACGAGCGTGCCCGCCAGCGGATCGAACCGGTAGAGCGTGTTCTTGTCGTGCGCGTAGATCCGCCCCGGCGGCTTGCCGCCGTCGGGGAGCGGCGGATCGGCGCCGTCGGGGACCTCGTCGTCCTTCTTCCCCGAGTCCCTTCGCTTCGTGCCGGGGCCCTCGTCGTCGTCGGTCACCGGCAACCGGCTCACCGGCGCAGGCTCGGAGCAGGCGACGAACACGACCACGAGCGAGGAGCAGAGAGCCGAGGCGAGCAGGAGGAGCGGTACGCGGCGCACGGTACCTCGAGCATACGCCTGCGACCGGACGGACGCCCTCGCCGGACGGCCCACTGGGCGGCGCGAGCGTCGTCGAACCCCTCTCCGAAGGCGCTCGAAGGGCCGTTTTTCGAAACTACATCGAGCAAGTAGCCATCGTTAGAGCCTCTCGAACGCGGCGTTCTTGATGAAAATGGTTTTCAACTTCAGACTGGTGAGCTACAGCGACGCTCACGGAAGAGGCGGACCAACGGCGGTCGGCCCAGCTCGTCGACACGACGGAAGGAACAGCGATGCAGCAGCGTGGCTTGATGGTTGGCTTCATGGCGCTCGCGATGAGCGCAGGGCTCGTGATCGCCTGTGGGGACGACGACGACGGCTCGAACACGAACGTCACCCCGGACGGCGGCTCGCAGACACCCGACAGCGGCTCCACGCCGCCGGACACCGACGCCGGGAACCCCACCCCGGACGCGGCGCCCGACGCCCCGACGGCGGCGAGCGATCCGATCACGCCGCTGACGACCACGCAGTTCTCGAACGCGTTCAACCCGTACGGCCTCATCTACGCGAGCGACGGCTTCATCTACGCGAGCGGCGCCACCCAGACGAACGACGGCCGCAGGCTCGCGGTCTGGCGCTTCAAGGACGGCGCGCTGGACGCCACGTTCGGCGCCGACGGCGTCCTCTCCCACCCGACCCTCGACGGCACGTCGTTCGACCTCGTCGAGGTGTCGGCCGGCAACTTCGTCGTGCAGGCGGTCTCGGCCAACAAGGTCTACCTGGTGAAGCTCACCAAGGCCAACGACGGATCGTTCTCGTTCGACACCCCGGTCTTCGTCCGGTTCGGCTACGACGAGGGCGACGCGCAGACCTACGCCTCGTGGGGCATCGGGCTCGACAAGAGCACCGCGGCGACGCCGAAGATCGTCGTCTTCGCGCACGGCACCCCGCCGGCGAGCGAGGCGCGCACGGACGCCGACCGCTGGATCACGCGCGTCGACGCCACCACCCTGGCGTTCGACGCTGCCTTCAACGGCGGCGCGCCGTACACGTCCAACGCAGCAGGCGGCACCATCGCCGACAACACGCGGCGCGGCCTCGTCCTCGCGGACGGCAGCATCGTGTCGTCGGGCTACGCGAACTTCGGAGCGGGCGAGGGCAACCACGTCATCCTCATCCGCCTCCTCCCGAACGGCACGCCCGACCCGGCGTTCGGCTTCGGCATGACGCCGGCCGTCCCCGGCCAGACCAAGTTCAACCCCTTCAAGCCCGCCGGCTTCGCCGAGGCCTACAACGTCGTCCGGCAGTCGAACGGCCGCTACGTGACCACCGGCTACGGCGTGTCGAACTTCGACGTCGCGAGCACGGCCGTCGACCTCGTCTCCTTCGGCGTGAAGGCCGACGGCCTCGACGCGACCTACGGCCGCCAGGGCTCGTTCGCCTGGCAGAGCGAGGGCGACAAGAGCGCGGGCCTCGGCGCGAACCCGTTCATGGATCGCGGCCGCGACATGGCCGTCCTCCCCGACGATCGAATCGTTCACGGCGGCGTCTACGACGACTACGCGACGATCTTCGTCACCGACAAGGACGGCAAGCCGGACCCGAACGTCGGCAACGACGGCGTCCTCGAGTACGCCTTCCCGACCGCCTTCTTCAAGGTCACCGTCTCGCCCGACGGCAAGCAGATCGCGGCGACCACCCAGAGCACGAACCAGGCTGACGGCGGCACGACGCAGCGCGCGGTGCTGGCCACGCTCAAGGTCGGGCAGTAAAGAAGGTCCCGGCCATGACCGCACGTTCCCCCTCCAGGCCCGTCGTCCTCGCCAGCATCGCGGGCGCCGCGCTCGCCGCCGTCACGGCGGTGGTCGCGTGCTCGACCGACGATCCGC
Organism: Labilithrix sp.; assembly: GCA_019637195.1. Taxonomy (GTDB): domain Bacteria; phylum Myxococcota_A; class Polyangia; order Polyangiales; family Polyangiaceae; genus Labilithrix. The sequence continues at coordinate 54,805 of JAHBWA010000002.1, forward strand.
GCGCCGGCACCGGGACCGGTCCGACGAGCAGCGGGGGAACGTCGTCTTCGAGCAGCAGCAGCAGCGGCGGGATCGACGCGACCGCCCCGGACGGCCCCATCGACTGTGGGGCCGCGCCGGGCGCGGACGCGCCGTTCACGAAGGCGGCGCTGCTCTCCGCGGCCAGCAAGTGCGCGGCGTGGCACGCCTGCGAGTTCCAGAACGCGGCCACCGCGCTCCGGACCAGCGTGCGCGATCACGCCGCCGCTCCCGACGAGGCCAAGCTCACGGCGGCGCGCACGGCGTGGTCGAACGCGATGGACGAGTGGTCCAAGATGGAGCTCTTCCAGTTCGGCCCGGTCGGCAGCCGCGCCGTCGACCAGTACCACGGGCGCGGGCTCCGGAGCTTCGTCCACCCCTGGCCCGATCACAACCGCTGCCAGGTCGAGGGGCAGATCGCGACGAAGGGCTGGGAAGCGGGGATGGACACGGTGCTCCCGAGCGCGCGTGGCCTCTACGCGCTCGAGTACCTCCTCTACTACCCGGGGAGCGATCACGTCTGCCTGCCGGCGTCGGCGACGGGGCAAGCCTGGGACGCGTTCGCGCCGGCCGACCTCGCGAAGGCCAAGAGCGACTACGCCGTCGCGGTCGCCGACAACGTCGTCGCGCTCGCGCTCGAGATCCGCAACGTGTGGCTCCCCGAAGGTGAAGACTTCGAGAAGAAGCTCCTCGCGTTCGACGGGTACGGGAGCGAGCAGGAGACGCTGAACGTCGTCGCCTGGTCGCTCTTCTACGCCGAGAAGGAGATCAAGGACTTCAAGCTGGGCAGCCTCTCCGGCGTCCAGGCGCGCGCCTACGTCGCCGAGACGCCGTTCGGCGCGCGCGAGATCGAGAACATCCGCACGAACCTCCACGCGTTCCGCGCCCTCTTCCAGGGCTGCGGCGCGAACGGCGCGGGCGTCGGCTTCGACGACTGGCTCGTCGCGGCCGGTCAGGGCGAGCTCGCGAACGAGATGCTCGCGGCGCTCGTGCAGGCAGAGACCGCGGCCGGCGCGTTCCCCGCCTTCGCGCAGGCGACGGAGGCCCAGTTCCTCGAGCTCTACAACGCGATCAAGCCGCTCAGCGACCTCCTGAAGACGCGCTTCTTCGGCTCGGCGAGCCCGCTGAACTTGAAGCTTCCCGCCAGCGCCGCCAGTGACACCGACTGAGCCAGCCGCCGCGCTCTCGCTCGAGGGCGCGGCACGCTCGTCCTTCCCGGAACGCACGGGGCCCCGCCGCCCGGCTAGCATCGGCCCGGTGAAAGCGCTCGGCGCCCTCGCGCGACGTCTCGAGACGGCGCTCCTCCGCCCGACCGACATCGCGTGGCTCGCCGCGTACCGCGCGCTCTTCGGGCTCGCGCTCGCGGTCTCGATGGAGCGGTTCCTCGCGTACGGCTGGATCGACACGCTGCTCGTCGCGCCGCGCTTTCGCTTCCACTACTGGGGCTTCGCGTGGGCCACGCCGCTCTCGTCGGGCGGGATGCACACGCTCTTCTGGTGCCTCGTCGGCCTCGCCCTCGCGATGGCCGCGGGTTTCGCGTTCCGCCTCACCGCGCCGCTGTTCGCCGCCGGGCTCACGTACATCCAGCTCATCGACGTCTCGACGTACCTGAACCACTACTACCTCGCCGGCCTCCTCACCTGGCTCCTCGCGCTGTCGCCCGCCAACCGCGCGTGGTCGGTCGACGCCTGGCTCCGCGCGCGCTGGCGCGCGTGGCGCGGGGGCGGGCACGCCAGCGATCGCGAGGTCGCGACGGCCTGGCTGATCCTCTTCCGCGTACAGGTCGGCGCCGTGTACTTCTTCGCGGGGCTCGCCAAGGCGCAGAGCGACTGGCTCCTCCACGGCCAGCCGCTCGGCATCTGGCTCGGCGCGAGCACGAGCGTGCCGCTGCTCGGGAAGCTCTTCACCGTCGGCGGCGTCCCGCTCGCCATGAGCTGGTTCGGCTTCCTGTTCGACACGACGGTCGTGCTGTGGCTGTCGCTCCGCAAGACGCGGCCGTGGGCGTACGCGGTCGTCCTCGTCTTCCACGTGATGACGCGACTCCTGTTCGACATCGGGATGTTCCCACTCATCATGAGCCTCTCGGCGCTCGTGTTCTTCGACCCGCGGTGGCCGCGAGCGCTCGCGGCCCGGGTTCGTCGGTCGCCGCGCGACGTCGAGGTCCCCGCGCCCGCCGACACGACCTCCTCGGCCCCCCCTCCGTCCGCGTGGCGCGCGCGGCTCTCCCGCGTGGCCCTCGGCGTCGGCGCGCTCTACTGCGTCGTCCAGGTGCTCCTGCCGCTCCGCTGCCACCTCTACGGGGGAAACGTCCTCTGGCACGAGCAGGGGATGCGCTTCTCCTGGCGGGTGATGGTCCGGGCGAAGGGCGGCGCCAACACGTTCCTCGTTCGCCAGAAGGAGACGGGCCGCGTCTTCCACGTCCCTCCCCGCGAATATTTGACTCCTTTCCAGGAGAACGAGATGTCCGGACAGCCGGATCTCGTGCTTCAACTCGCGCACCACATCGGTCGCGATTTCGAGGAGCGCGGCTTCGGCCCGGTCGAGGTCCGCGTCGACTCGAAGGTCTCGCTCAACGGTCGCCCCGGCGCGCCGCTCATCGACCCCACGGTCGATCTCACGACGATGAACGACGGTCTCGGCCCCGCCGCCTGGCTCCTCCCCGCCCCCAACCAAGCGCCTCCCCCCACCCGGCCCGTGCTGTGAAACGCCTTCGCTCCCGCCCTCTCCCGCTCTCCGTCACCTGCCTCGCCGCGCTGGGCCTCGTCCTCGCGCCGTCGCGACGCGCCGCCGCCCAAGCCCCGCCGAGCGCGACTCCGGCCCCTGCCGCCGCGACCGAGCCGCCCGCGAGCCCGGGCGCGGCCGAGCCACCTGCAGACCCCTCGAAGTCGAACGATCCCGACGAGGTCTTCATCGCGGGCACCGCGCTCTCGCACACGGCGGGCTCGGCGCAAGTCATCAAGAAGGACCAGCTCGACCGATTCGAGTACGACGATCCGACCGCGACGCTGATGCAGGTCCCCGGCGTCTACATCCGCGGCGAGGATGGCGTCGGGCTCCGCCCGAACATCGGTATCCGCGGCGCGAACCCGGACCGCAGCAAGAAGCTCACGCTGATGGAGGACGGGATCCTCATGGGCCCGGCGCCTTACTCGGCGCCCGCGGGCTACTACTTCCCGCTCGTCACCCGCATGACGCAGATGCGCGTGGTCAAGGGACCGGCGGCCATCGCCTACGGCCCGAACACCGTCGGCGGCGCGATCGACTTCGTCTCCCGGCCGATCCCGACGCGCACGAGCGGGGCCGTCGACCTCGCGGCGGGACAGTACGGCTACGGCAAGGCGCACGCCTGGTTCGGCAGCAACGACGGCCGCCTCGGCTTCCTCGTCGAGGGCGTGCGCCTACAGAACACGGGCTTCGCCGAGCTTCCGAACGGCGCCGACACCGGGTCGACCCGCAACGACTGGATGATCAAGACGGCGTACACGATCGATCCGGACGCAAAGACGAAGCACCGGCTCCAGCTCAAGCTGTCGTACGCCGACGAGGTCTCGAACGAGACGTACCTGGGCCAGACCGACGCCGACTTCCGCACGAACCCGTACCGCCGCTACCCCGCGAGCTCGCTCGATCAGATGAAGAACCACCGGACGGGGATCGTGGCGTCGCACACGATCGAGGGGCCGGGCTCGACGTACCAGATCAAGACGAGCGCCTACCGGTTCGACTACCAGCGCAAGTGGACGAAGCTGAACCACCTCGGCGGCGCCGCGGCGTCGACGGTCCTCGCGAACCCCGACGATCCGAGCTTCTCCGGCTACTACGCGGTGATCGCGGGCCGGAACGACAGCGGCTCGGCCTCCGACACGCTCTTCATCGGCCCGAACGATCGCTCCTTCGTGAGCCAGGGCGTCCAGAGCGTCCTGTCGACGTCGGTGAACACGGGCCCGGTCGAGCACAAGCTCGAGAGCGGGCTCCGCTTCCACTACGACCACATCAAGCGCCTCCACACGGAGTCGGCGTTCCTGATGCAGAACGGCGCGCTGGTCCCCGCGGGCGAGTCGGTCGTCACCACGACCGACAACTTCGCGAGCACCCACGCGATCGCGCTGCACATGACCGACGCGATGACCTGGCGGAGGCTCACCCTCACGCCGGGCGCGCGCGTCGAGTTCATCGGGTCGCGCACCGAGGACTACCGCTCGAACGAAGAAAGCGACCGCCTCGTCGCCGCGGTGATGCCGGGCATCGGCGCGTACTACGAGCTCTTGCAGAGCCTCGGCCTCCTCGCGGGCGTCTACCGCGGCTTCAGCCCGCCCGCGCCGGGCGCCGATCGGTTGACCAAGCCCGAGTACAGCGTCAACTACGAGGCGGGCGCGCGCTACACCCGCGGGGCTTCGCGCGCCGAGCTGATCGGCTTCTACAACGACTACTCGAACCTGACCGACACCTGCACGTTCGCGAGCGGCTGCGTGAACGCGAATTTCGATCGTCAGTTCGACGCCGGCAAGGCGCGCGTCTACGGCCTCGAGGCCTTCGTCGGGCACGAGCAGCGCCTCGGCGACCTCCGGCTCCCGCTGACCGCCGCGTACACGCTCACCTACGGCGAGTTCCAGAGCGACTTCACCTCGCAGGACCCGATCTACGGCACCGTCCGCGCGGGCGACGAGCTGCCCTACATCCCGCGAAACCAGCTCAACGTCACCGCCGCCGTCGAGCACGCGCGCGCGGGGCTGAACGCCGCGTTCAACTACGTCGCGCCGATGCGAGAGCAGGCCGGCAACCTCCCGCTCGAGCGCGCGGTCGCGACCGACGAGCAGGTCTGGGTGGACTTCGGCGGCTACGTGAACGCGCTCCGCTGGCTCCGCGTCTACGCGAACCTCCGCAACGCGTTCGGCGCCGAGAACATCGTCGGCCGCCGCCCCTACGGGGCGCGCGCGAACGCGCCGCGGTGGCTCCAGGTCGGCATGAAGGTCCAGTTCTAGCGCGACCGCCGGATCCGCTATCGTGGGTCGCGCTTCATGCCGAGCGAAGCCCCCGGCCCCCGACCGACATCCGAGCGCGCGATCGTCTTCTGCGTCGGCGCCGTTCAGTTCGTGAACATCCTCGACTTCATGATCGTCATGCCGCTCGGGCCTGACTTCGCGAAGGCGCTCGGCATCCCGCTCTCGCAGCTCGGCTACGTCGGCGGCAGCTACACCGCCGCCGCGTGCGTCTCCGGGCTCGCCGGCGCGTTCTTCCTCGACCGCTTCGATCGGAAGAAGGCGCTCGGCGTCACGCTCGCCGGCCTCGTGCTCGGCACGCTCGCCGGCGCGTTCGCGCACGGGCTCGGCACGCTCATGCTCGCGCGCGTCGTCGCGGGCGCGTTCGGCGGGCCGGCGACCTCGCTCTCGTATTCGATCGTCGCCGACGTGATCCCGATCGAGCGCCGCGGCAAGGCGATGGGCGCCGTCATGGGCGCCTTCTCGGTGGCGTCCGTGCTCGGCGTCCCGGCCGGCCTCGAGCTCGCCCGCCAGGGCTCGTGGAAGATGCCGTTCATCGCGGTGGCGCTCCTCGGCGCGGTCCTCGGGACCTTCGCGCAGCTCGTGCTGCCCCGGATGTCCGGACACCTCACCCGCGCGCGGCCGCGGACGGCCGGCGAGGACATCCTCCGGCTCCTTCGCCCCGACGTCGGCGTCGCGCTCATGACGACCTTCTTCGTGATGGCCTCGGGCTTCGTCCTCATCCCGAACATCTCGGCGTACTTGCTCGGCAACCTGAGCTACCCGCGCGAGCGCCTCGGCCTGCTCTATCTCGCGGGAGGCGTCGTGAGCTTCTTCACGCTGCGCGGCGGAGGGAGGCTGGTCGATCGAAACGGCTCGGCGCGCGTCGGATCCCTCGGGACGCTCCTGATCGCGACGGCGATCTACCTCGGCTTCATTCGGTCCCCGCCGGCGCTGCCGATCATGGCGATCTTCATCCTCTTCATGATCGCGAGCGGCCTGCGCAACGTGTCGCTCAACACGCTGATGAGCCGCGTCCCGGGCGCGGAGGAGCGCGCGCGGTTCTCGTCGATGCAGTCGGCCGTTCAGCACCTCGCGGCGTCGGTGGCGGCGTTCGCGGCGGCGCAGCTGCTCCACGAGCTGCCGGGTGGCCGGCTCGAGGGCATCCCCGCCGTGGCGTCGACCGCGATCGGGCTGGGCGCGATCGTGATCCCGCTCATGTGGCTCGTCGAGCGCCGCGTGAAGCGCAAGGCGGCGAGCCTCGGCTGAGCGTCAGAACACCTCGGAGCGATTCACCTCGCGCGCGGGCGCCGGCGGCGGGATCGGCGCCGCCGCCGGGGGTGGCGCCGCGGCCGGCGGCGGGTCCGCGGGGAGCGAAGCCGTCGTCGTCACGACCTCTGGCGCACGCGGCGCGGGCCTGGGAGACGACGACGCCGCCGGAAGATCCGCCGGGGTCAGCGCCGGCGGCGCTGGCTCGGGAGGCGGGATATCGTCGCGGCTCGCCGGGTCCTCTGCCGCGCCGATGCCGGCCATCGTGGCGCCGGTGGTGAGCGTGGCCGACGGCTTGGTCTCCCGCGCGAGGTACACGGAGAGCGTCGACGCCATGAGGAAGAGCACGGCGAGCGCGACGGCGAGGAGCCGAGGCCAGAGCCTGCGCCCGCCAGGGACGCCCGCGGCGATGATCGAGCTCTCGACGATGGCTGCTGCGCGCCCCGAGCCGTCGACGATCGCCCGAGACGGCCGCGAGCTCGGCGCGGTCGGCGAGCCGTCGCGCGAAGCGACGGCCACCCTCGGCGGCGGGATCGAGATCGCTCCCATCGGCTGCGGAGCAGCGCGGCCCGCTCTCCGCGCCAGGGTGTCGACCTGCTCGAGCGCGCCCGCGAAGGCGACCGCCGACTGGAAGCGCTCGCCTCGCCGCTCGGCGAACGCGTGGGAGAAGAGCTCGGCGACCATCGGCGGGAGGTCCCGCCGCCACGCGGTGATGGGGGTCGGCTCGACGCAGCACAGGCGCGCGAAGAGCTCCTCGGGCGTCTCGCCGTCGAAGGGGAACTCGCCCGTCAGGAGGTGGTAGGCGATGACGGCGAGCGCCCAGACGTCGGCGCGATGGTCGAGGGGCTTGCCTCGCGCCTGCTCCGGGCTCATGTAGGCGGGCGTTCCGAGGAGGAAGCCGCGCAAGGTGGAGTGCTTCGCGTCCTCGAGGCTGACCGCCGCCCGTCGCGTCGGCGCGCGGAGCTTCGCGATCCCGAAATCGAGGATCTTGACGAGCGCCTTGCCCTCCTCGTCGACCGTGACGAAGACGTTCGACGGCTTCAGGTCGCGGTGAACGACGCCGTCGGCGTGGGCGACGGCGAGCGCTCGCGCGATCTGATAGACGAGCGGGACCACCTTCTCGAGCGGCATCGGTCCGGTGCGCGCGAGGCGAGCGTCGAGCGACTCGCCGGCGAGCAGCTCCATCACGAGGTACGCGTGCGGACCGTCCTCACCGTGATCGGTCACCGAGACGATGTGCCGGGTCTTGCGCGAGAGCTGCGACGCGATGCGCGCCTCGAGGAGAAAGCGGCTGTCGGCCGACGAGCCGTCGCCGTGCGCGACGTCGCGGAGCACGATCTTGATCGCGACCTCCTCTTTCAGCGACACGTGCTGCGCGGCCCAGACCTCGCCCATCGCGCCGGACCCGACCTTACGGCGGAGCTCATACCTGTTCGCGATGCGCATCCCCGGCGCGAGGTTCGGCGGGACCGACGAGCGCGGCGCAGACGTGGCTTCGGGCGCCGACGGGCCGAAGAAGTCGCTCTCACTCTCCATATCCGCTTAATATACCTACCGGGATTCTCTTCGCCACTCTCCGACCTGCGCGCCGGCGAACGACGCACGACGTGACGCGATGCGCCGGAGGTGTATGTCTTCTCTACGCTTTCGGGCCCTGCTAAGCAGCACCCGATGCTGTTCGACGCAGCGCTTCGCCGCGATCCCGAGCACGAGAGCCGAACCCTCGACGCCGTCCGGCGCGCGCTCGGCTCGGTCCCCTTCTACGCGAAGCAGGATCTCGCCCGCGCCGTGGCCGACGACGCGCCGCTCGACGACGTGCTCGCGCGGCTGCCGCTCCTCACGCGCGAGCGGGTCCGCCCGACGCTGCCGAAGATGTGGTTCCCCGAGGGGCGCGACGCGAAGGCGGAGCTCGCGTCGGGCGCGATCTCCGTCGTCGACACGGGCAGCGCGGACGCGCGCGTGCGCGTCCTGTTCGACGCCGCGTGGTGGCGCGCCCAGGAGCGCCGCGCGCTCGCGATCCACCCGCGCGCGCAGGCCGCGCTCGCCGGCGAGCTCGGCGCGTTCCGCGACGCGGTGCTCTGGGTGCCCGAGCGCGGGACGGGCTCCTGCGGCGCGGGCGATCCGGGCTACGAGGACCGGCTCGAGGGCGCGCGCCTCCACCTGAACTCGCGCCAGGACCCGACGTTCTGGACCGAGCCGGTGATGACGCGGATGCTCGACGAGCTGTCGACGCACGAGACGACCGCGCTCCTCGCCGATCCGTTCTACCTCGACGTGCTCGCGCGCCACGCCGCCGTCCTCGGGCGCCGCCTCGACGTGCGCGGCTTCATCGCGACGACGCGAGCGCGCGCGACGCGGGCGCACCGTGACGCGCTCGCCCGCGTCTACCGCGGCGCCGTCGTCGACGTCCTCGCCGCGCGCGAGGTCGGCGCGCTCTTCGTCGGGGGAGGCGACGACCTCATGCATCACGCCCCGTTCTCGACGCACGTCGAGCTCCTGCGGGCGAAGGTCGCCACGCCGGGCGCGGAGGACGTGGCCCTCGTCGTCGTGACCACGCTCGAGCGAGACGTCCAGCCGCTCGTTCGCTACGTCCTCGGCGATCTGGTGCAGGTCGCGCGCGGCGAGGGCGCGGAGCCGCGGCGGGACGGCCGGTTCACGACCGTCCCGCCGATCGCCACGGCGGAGGGCTCTGTCGACGACGCGCTCGTCCGCCCCGACGGCGCGCTCGTGACGCCGGGCGCGGTCGACCGCGCGATCGGCGCCGCCGGTCCGCGCGCCTACCAGGTCGTGCAGGTGGACGCCGGCGCCGTCGAGGCCGAGATCGTCGGCGGGTCCCCTGCGCACGTCGAGCAGGCGCTCGCGCCGCTCTTGTCCGGGATGCGCGTGACGGTCCGCAGCTCGACGGCGATCGGCGCGGAGCCCACTGGAAAGTACCGAACGACACGGCGGCGAGCGCCCCTCGCCCTCTCCAGCGTCTTCGACGCATGCGAAGGAGTATGAGCGATGAAGGACCAGATCAGCCACGTAGCCTCCCGCGTCCGCGCGCAGATCCCGCTGCTCGCGCGCAAGCTCGGCGGCCGCCCGCTCGTCTTCCTCGACAACGCGTCGACGACGCCGAAGCCTCAGGCCGTCATCGACGCGGTCGTCGGCTACTACGAGTCGTCCACCGCCAACGTTCACCGCGGCGTCCACTCGCTCGGTGAGGAGGCGACGCGCCTCTTCGACGACGCGCGGCGCGAGGTCGCCACGCTCATCGGCGCGTCGCCCGCCGAGATCGTCCTCGTCCGCGGGACGACGGAGGCGATCAACTTCGTCGCCAACGGCCTCGAGCTCGGCCCGGAAGACGAGGTCGTCTTCCCCGCGAGCGAGCACCACGCCAACTGGATCCCCTGGCGCGTCCACGGCAAGCCGGTGCCGATGCCGATCGACGACGACGGGCTGCCGCGCTGGGAGACCCTCGAGTCGCTCATCACCCCGAAGACGAAGCTCGTCTCCGTCGGCCACGTCTCGAACGTCACGGGCGCCGTCGCCCCGGTCGAGGAGATCGTGCGGATCGCCCACGCGCGCGGCGTCCCCGTGCTGCTCGACGCGGCGCAGTCGCTCTCCCACCTGCCGCTCGACGTGACGCGCCTCGGCGTCGATTTCCTCGCCGCGTCGAGCCACAAGGCGTTCGGCCCGTCCGGCGTCGGCATCCTCTGGAGCAAGAAGGACTTCCTCCAGAAGTGCCCGCTCTACCAGGTGGGCGGCGGGATGATCTCGCTCAACAACGACATCGACGTCGGCGGCTTCGTCCCGCGCGACGCGCCGTTCAAGTTCGAGGCCGGCACCCCGGCGATCGAGGCGACGATCGGCTTCGGCGCCGCGGTGAAATGGATGCGCGCCGTCGGGATGGACGCGATCCGCGAGCACGATCTCGCGATGAGCCGGTACCTCATCGACGGCCTGGCCGACATCCCCGGCGTGCGCGTCCTCGCGAAGGACCTCCCGGTCGAGAAGCGGATCGCGCTCGCCACCTTCGTGGTCGACGCGCCCGCGATGACCCAGGAGAGCGTCGCGCGCGCCCTCTGCGACATGTTCGCGGTCTGCGTCTCGGCGGGCTTCCACTGCACCCACGTGCTCCACCACCGCGCGCACCTCCCGGGGACGGTCCGCGCCAGCCCGCACGTCTTCAACACGACCGAGGAGATCGATCTCCTTCTCGAGGGCGTCCGCGAGATCGCGAGCTGACGAGCTCGGCGAGTGAACTGCCTGGCGGCTCGCGAGGAGCGGCCTGCCTCGGTGAGCCGGGCCGCGCGCGACCTTCGGCCACCGGGCCGCGCGCGACCTTCGGCCGCCGGGCCGCGCGCGATCGTCGGCCGCCGGGCCGCGCGCGATCGGGTAGTCTCCGGCCCGTGGCGCTGACGGCGACGGTCCATCACTTCGAGGTCTCGCTCTCCGACGTCGATCGCGGGGTCTACACGAGCCTCGACTTCCGCGTCGCGCAGCACCCCTCGGAGACGACGCGCTGGATGCTCACGCGGACGCTCGCCTACTGCCTCGCGTACGAGGACGGGATCGCGTTCAGCAAGGGCGGCCTCTCCTCGACCGACGAGGCGCCGATCGCGATCCGCGACGCTACGGGCCTGCTCGTGTGGTGGATCGACGTCGGAGCGCCGTCCGCCGAGCGGCTCCACAGGGCGTCGAAGGCCGCCCGCGTGGCCGTCTACACGCACGACCTCGCGCAGCTCCGCCGCCAGACCGAGGGGCAGAACGTCCACAAGGCCGAGACCGTGGAGATCTGGGCGATCGATCCGTCGTTCCTCGACGCGCTCGCGGCGAAGGTCGGTCGGCGCGCGCGGCTCGAGCTCACGCGCACCGACGGATGCCTCTACGTGACGATCGACGGCGACACGCTCGAGACGACGCTCACGAAGACGACGCTCGCGCCCGAGGCGTGACCGACCGGGGCCCTCGCTCACCGGAGCCTGACCGGCCGAGCCCGTCGCTCGTCGACGAGAGACGCAGGGGACCGCGCCGGTCTGTATTTCGCCGGCGCGGGGCGGTAGCTTCGCGGCGTGGCGGCCTCCTCGATCGACGACGTGCGCGCGGTCGTGCATCGGCTGTTCATCGCGACCGCCGGCGCCTCGCTCCGCAAGGAAGACGAACAGAAGAGCCGCGAGGTCGCGGCGCTGCTCGCTCGCCTCGCGCGGGTCCGCAAGGGCGCGCACCTCGTCGACGCGGCCGCCGGCAAGGCCAGCGTGGGCCTCGTCGCCGCCGAGCTGCTCCCGATCGCGGCGCTCACCGTCCTCGAGCGCGATCCGGGCCGAGTCGAGGCGTGCCTTCGCGCCGCGGCGAGGTTGACGCGCCCGGTCCGGATCGACGTCCGCCACGCCGACGTCGCCGCCGCCGCCGCCTGGCCCGAGGCGCCCGACGCGGTCGTCGCCCTCCACGCCTGCGGCCCGGCGGCGGACCACGTGATCGATCAGGCGATCCGGGCGCGGGCGCGCTTCGTCTTCGTCGTCCCGTGCTGCTACGGCGAAGCGATCCCCTTCTTCGCGCGCGCGGACGCGGTCGTTCGCGAACAGGGGTACGTAGCCGACGCTCTCTTGCGGCAGCGCATCCGCGCGTCGCTCATCGACATGGAGCGCAAGCTCCGCCTCGAGCTCGCCGGTTACGAGACCGAGCTCGAGGAGCTGGTCGGCCCGACGGTGACGCCGCACAACCTGCTCTTTCGCGCGCGCCGCGCGGGTGATCCGGTCCGGATCGAGCGGGCGGCCGCCCGCCTCGCCGCGCTCCGCGGGAGGCGATGACGCGCGCTACGGCGCGTCGATGAGCGCGATCCCGAGCGCCTTCTTCCCCGGGATCTGCTCGGCGGCGCGGCGCACGTCGCGCGCGGTGGAGCCGCCGGCGCGGACCGCGAGCAGCGTCGCGTCGGCGAGCGACACGAGCTGGCTGACGAACGGCGTCCCGCGCAGCGCCGGCGTGTCGATGATGATGTAGTCGTAGCTCACGCGCACGAGGCGGTCGATGAGCGCCTCGAAGCGCTGGTGCTCGAAGCGGACCTGCGGCGCGCCCGGAGGATTCACGATCCCGGCGACGTGGAGCTGCGGGCTCACCTCGACGAGCTTGTACGGAGCGAGCCACGAGACGCTCTCGGCCGGGACGCTCGACGGGAAGCGATCGAGCGCGAAGATCTTCGCCAGCGCAGGATCGAAGTAGTTCGCGTCGACGAGGAGCACGCGCGTGGACGACTGCTCGGCGAGGGCCAGCGCGAGGTTGACCGCGCAGGTGGTCTTGCCCTCGTTCGGGGCGCCGCTCGACACCGCGAGGACGCGCGGCATGCTCTTGGCGACGAGCGCGTCGCGCAAGATCCGGTAGCTCGTCGCGCGATCCGAGTTCGGCTCGTTGATCATCACGAGTCGGCTGTCGTACGGGCCCGGCAAGGAATGGATCGGGTACGGGTCGTGAGGACGAAGCGCGAGCGCCGCAGCCGGCACGTCGTGCGCGACCGGCGGCGGAGCGCTCGGGGTCGTCGAGGTCACCGGGACGGGATAGGCCGACGATCGCTGGCCGGCAGGCTGCGCCGCGGGCGGGACCGCCGGCTGCGCCGGGACCGCCGGCTGCGCCGCGTGCTGCATCCGCGCCGTGTTCGGCGCCGCCTCGATGACCTCGGTCGTCGCTCCGACGGACGCCTGCGACGATCCGGAGCGGACGACCTCGGCGTCCTCCACGTCGTGAACGTCCCAGCCGCTCGCCGCCGGGAGCCGGCGATCGGACGACGTCGGTCGGCGCGGCTCGCCTGTCAGGCTCCCGGGCACGTTCGCGGGAAGGCCGATGTACGTCTCTTCGATGATCCGCTTCTGCGGGCCGCTGTTGCTTGCCACGTTGTCCTGCCAGAACGGCGCGGTTTGCGTGAAGTCCTTCGGCGGCTGCGCACCCGAGTACGGCGGCGGGAGCGGCTCGATCGAGCCGGAGGACGTCGTCTGCGGCGGCGGGCCTGTCACCATCCGCGGCGGCGGCCCCGTCTCGGCGCCCGGCGGAGGCTTGGAGTCCATCGCGGCGATCCGCGCGAGCACCCGCTGCTTGCGCGCCTCTGCCTCGGTCAGCGGGTTCTTGTCCACGCCGCCGAGATGCGGAGCCGGCGCGAGGCCCATGACCGTCTGGCGCATCCGCAGGTTGGGCGGATGGAAGAGCGGATCGGACGCGCCGGTCTTCGGCGCCTCGCTCCCCTCGTGCGCCTTCGGAGGCCCCCCACCGTGGGGCGGAGACTCGGACATGGCTCGTTCTTGGCTATCACATCCACCGCGACGTGTCAGGCTCGGGGGGCGAGCTCATCCAGTGCGCGGCGGGCGGCGGCCGAGCTCTGGACGGCGTCGCGCGCGGGTCAGCCCTCCTGCAGGATGACCTGGCGCTTCCCGTTTCGCCCCGGCGGGATGTCGTCGAGGAACTCGCTCGTGACGGGCACGCCCGCGAGGTACCGCTCGAACCCGTCGAGCAAGTAACGGTGCGCCATATCGTCGAACGTGGCGCTCTTCACGAGGCGGAGCGTCACCGCCCCGCCCTCGTGCTGAACGGCCTGGAACCCGCGGAACGCGTGCCCGACGTGCGCCAGGAGCGCGTGGACGAAGAGGCCCGCCACCGGGACACCGGCGCGATCGCGGAGCGTCGCGGTCACGCGGCCCTCGATCGACTTCAGCCGCAGGAGCTGGCGCTGGCAACCGCAACGCGTCAGGTCGCCGGCGACCGCGCGATCGCCGTTGAGGTAGCGAATGAACGGCATCGCGCGGTTGTGGAGATCCGTGACCGCGACCTCGCCGACCTCCCCGGGCGCGGCGTGCCGGACGGTGTCGCCCTCGCGGACCACGACCTCGACGATCACGTTCTCCATCTGGACGTGGAGCCCGTCGTGCTCCGAGCACTCGCTCGCCATCAGCATCACTTCGCGCGAGCCGTAGGTCTCGAACACCGCAGGGCCGAACGCCTCCTCCATCGTCGCGCGGTCGGAGGGGAGCAGCGCCTCGGCCCCGCAGATGACCGGGATCGTGCCCCACGATCGCGCGCCCGTCTCGAGGACGCGACGCGCCAGCGCCCCGCCGGCGCTCGAGAAGCACACGATGACCTCGGGCCGGAAGCGCTTCACCGCCTCGATCGCCGCATCCAGGCGCTCGGCGGAGCGGACCGTGCAATCGAAGTAGCGCTCGCGCCGGAGCGCGTGGTCGAGCTCGACCTTGGCGCGGCGGAGCCCCCTCTGGGGAGCGCCCGGCCCCCAGAAATGGAACGCGCGCACCCCGGGGCGGTACCCGGCCCACCCGTAACCACGGAGGCGAACGGCCTGACGCCACGTCTCCGAGTCCATCTCGTAGCCGAAGGACACCGGCAGCCCGAGCGTCCCGCTCGTCGCCTTGTGGATCTCGACGAACGGCGGCACCGTCGATCGCCGCGTCTCGGCGGAGCCCTGCGCGTCCGCCCGCGTGAGGAGCGGGATCCGGAGCAAGTCGGCCGGCGCGCGGATCGCGTCGACGTCGAGATCGCGGAGCCGCTCGCGGTAGTACGGCACGTGCCGGCGCGCGTGGTTCAGCAGGCCGCGCAGCGCCTCGTGCTGCATCGCGAGGAGATCCTCGAGCGAGTACCACTGCGTCCGCTCGAGCGTACGAAGGCGACCCAAGGTCGGCCGGCGCCGCACGACGCCCTCCCACAGCGGAAGGAGCGCGCCCCCGAGAAGACGTCCATATGCGTCCATCGCGAGGCAGCATACCGTAGTCGCGCATGGTCATGCCGCAACAGCGACGCGCGCCCACCGCGCGCCAATCGCCCCAGGCGAGCGCCGCGCGCGTGAGCGTCTGCCACGTCCTCTCGTCGTTCGGGCTCGGGGGCATGGAGCGCGTCGCGCTCGATCTCGCGGCGGGACTCGAGGAGCGCGGCGGCAGGGCGATCGTCGTCGCGCTCGGTCCCGAGGGGCCGATCGCGCGGGAGCTCCGGAGCGCCGGGATCGCCACCCACGCGCTCGAGCGGCGCCGACGCGGCTACGACCTCGGCCTCGTGATGCGCCTCCGCCGCCTCTTGCGCGCCGAGCGCATCGACGTGGTCCACACGCACAACCCGCACGCGCTGCTCTACGGCGCGGTCGCCGGAGAGCTCGCGGGCTGCGGCGTCGTCCACACCAAGCACGGGAAGAACCCGAGCAGCGCGGCAGAGCTCCGGTTCCGCCGTCAGGTCGGCCGCCTCGTGGACTGCTACGTCGCCGTCTCGAACGCGACCGCGGTCGTCGCCCTGGAGAAGCGCGAGACCGACGCGGCGCGCCTGCGCGTGATCCCGAACGGCATCGACCTCCGCAGGTTCGCCGCCAGCTCCGGCGAGCGGAGCCGCCTCCGCGCCGCGCTCGGCGTGCCCGACGACGCGTTCGTGTTCGGCACCGTCGGGCGGCTGGTCCCGGAGAAGGACCAAGCGACGCTCATCCGCGCGGCCGCGCCGCTGCTCGGAGAGCGCTGTCGCCTGCTGCTCGCCGGGGACGGGCCCGAGGCGCAGGCGCTGCGTGCCGTCGCGGACGGGGCGCCGAACGGCGGCTTCGTGCACTTCCTCGGCGCGCGCTCCGACGTGCCCGCGGTGCTCGCCGCGATGGACGCCTTCGTCCTCTCGTCCGAGACCGAAGGCCTGCCGCTGGCGCTCCTCGAGGCGATGGCGGCGGGGCTCCCGATCCTCTCCACGCCCGTCGGGGGCATCGCCGAGGTCGTCCAGCCGCACGTCTCCGGGCGCCTCTTCCCGGTCGGCGACGTGGGCGCGCTCCGCCGCGAGCTCGAAGCGCTGCGATCGCGCCCGGACGAGGCGCGGCGGCTCGGCGCGGAGGGCCGCGCGTTCGCCCACGCGATCTACTCGCGTGACGCCGCCGTCGATCGCTACCTCACCGCCTACGCGACCGCGATGGACGCGCGCCGCACGTAGCGAGGTCGAGCCCCGCGCGCCGGGCCGGCTCAGCTCGAGGCGACGGGCGGCGGCGACAGGACGTGGTCGCGGTACGCGTTCGGATCGCCCGTCCGGCCCTGCATCGCCGCGACGGCGATGTTGAACATCTCGCGCGCGGTGACGTAGTGGAGGACGAACCGCTCGCCGTCGTTGTAACGCGACGTCAGCGTCCGATGCAGCGCGTGCCCTCCGTCGCCGAGGAGCGACCGCGCCTCCGCGTCGGGCGCGCCGTGGGTGTGGAGCTTGATGAACACCCACTCCGGCCGCCCCGCGACGTGGACGTCCTGCCGGACCCAGCTCCGGACGCGCGCGGGCGACGCCGGATCGTTTCCGCGGATCTCCGCGCCCTCGATGCGGATCGCGAGCTTCCCGGGCCGGCGTGTCAACGCCAGCGGCCCCTGGATCATCAAGAGGCGATCGTCGCGCACCTCTCCGACGCGAGCCGGCGCGCCCGACTCGTAGCAGCGCTTCGCGGAGAGATCGCCCGTCGGCCAATAGATCTGGTTGACGATGTTCGGCTGGCACTCGTCAGGCGCCGCCGGGAACGTGAAATCGGCGTAGCACCCGGTGCGGAAGAGCAGCGGGAGCTCCTCGTCGACGCCGCACCAGCGGCCGTCGCGGCGCGCGTTGGCGAGCGCCCAGTTGCCGTGGATGAACGCGTAGCGGAGGCGGCCGTCCGCGTCGCGCGAGAGGTGCCCGTGGCGCGCGAAGTTCGCGAGCGTCTCGGTGAGCTGCGCCTCGAGCGACGCGGTCGTGTCGCCGTCGTGGTGGAGATGAACCTCGACCTCGCCGAAGCCGCGGCGCACGAGGTCGGCGAGCGAGTCGAGGAAGCTCGGGTGGTACTGCTCGCCCGGAAAGAAGAACGAGTGCCGCGGCGGACGGCCGTCGGCGTCTCGGTACTCGCCCGCGAGCCGGGGATACCCCTCGTGCCACGCGCGGACGCGCTCGAGGCCGCGCTCGTGATCGGCGTCGTGCCAGAGGGGCTCGTAGTGATCGCAGACGGCCACGAGGAGGTGGCGCGGCCCCTCGAACCGGGGCTCGATCGCGCGCCGAGCGCGGCGCCGGATCCAGCCCGAGAGCCAGCGGTCGAGGTGCTTGTCCTTGATCTTTTGCAAGGCGCCCATGGAGTTTTGGGGCAGCATAGCAGAGGAATCTCGTGGCTTTCTTCGCGACGCTGGTGCTGGTCGTCCTGTCGATCATTCGACCCGCCGAGATCTGGCCGTTCCTCGAGCCGCTCCACCTCCTCGACCTCTGCATCCTGCTCGCGCTCGTCGGCATCACGTTCGACGTCTCGACCGGCAAGGAGAAGAACCTCGGCTCGCCGCAGCTCGTCTTCCTCCTCGCGTTCATCCTCACGTCGTACACGTCGTCGATAAAGGCGGTCGGCTTCGAAGGCTTCAAGATGGCGACGCTGAGGACGGTGATCTCCGCCTTCTTCATGCTGATCGTCATGTACGGGACGCGCACGCTCGAGCGCCTCCGCGCGCTGATCGTCCTGTTGGTCGCGATGTGCGTCTTCGTGTCGGCGGTGGCGGTCCACCTGGGCTCGAAGACCCCGACGTGCATCGAGCTCCCGCCCGACGCCGAGGACATCGGCTCGGTCGACAACGACGACGTCCACTCGGACGGCCGCGAGTGCGAGACCCCGAGCGAGTGCTACCGGAACGGGGGCCGCGGCGACGTCGAGTACGCCTGCGAGGCCGAGGGCCTCTTCAAGACGGTGACGATCGTGCGCCGCGTCCGATGGCGCGGGCAGCTCGCCGATCCGAACGAGCTCTCCGTCTACATCGGCGCCTGCATCCCGTTCATGCTCATGCTGATCGGGACCAAGCGTCGCTGGCTGAAGGCGCCCGTCGCGCTCGCGGCCATCGGGCTCGGCCTCTGGGCGATCATCCTCTCGAAGTCGCGCGGCGGCCAGCTCGTGACCGCGGCGGTCTTCGCGCCCTACTTCCTCGCCCGCTACCGCTGGAAGGGCCTCATCGTCGGCGTCCTCGCGGCGGCGCCGATGTTCTTCCTCGGCGGGCGCGAGGACTCGGAGGGCTCCGCCGAAGAGCGCACCGAGCTCCTCTACAACGGCGTCACCTACGTCGCCCACCACCCGTTCTTCGGCATGGGCCTCGAGCAGTTCGCGGAGATGGAGGGCCACACCGCGCACAACTCGTACCTGCTCGCCGCCGCGGAGATGGGGATGCCCGGCTTCTACGCGTGGACGGGCCTCATGTGGGCGTCGATCAAGATCCCCCTCACCGTCGCGAGGCGCCCTCTGGGGACATTCGAGCCCGGGCTCCGCGAGCTGTCGACCGCGCTCGTCGTCTCGTTCATCGGGATGAGCGTCGGGATCTTCTT
This sequence comes from Labilithrix sp., assembly GCA_019637195.1. Classification (GTDB taxonomy): domain Bacteria; phylum Myxococcota_A; class Polyangia; order Polyangiales; family Polyangiaceae; genus Labilithrix. The sequence goes on from JAHBWA010000002.1 coordinate 73,356, forward strand.
CCTCTCGTTCACGTTCAAGCAGCTGCTCTTGGTGTGGCTCGGGATGAGCGGCGCCGTCTACGGGATCGCGCGCAAGCAGGACCCCGCGTTCACCGTGAAGCTCGAGCGGAGAGACCTCGTCGGCCTCTTCGTCTTCGACGTGCTCATCCTCGTCGCGATCTACGTCTACACGCGCTTCAAGGCGGGCGGCGGCTGATCAGGCGGTCGCCCCGCGCGAGCGCTTCCGCTCCTTGACGCGGAGGACGACGTCGCCGAGCTCTTCGACCTTCTTCTCCCAGGTCTCGAGCTTCATCGCCTCGGAGCGGCGCGCCCGCGCCTCGGGGGAGTCGTCGCGGAGCGCCCGCACGACGGCCTCGTAGAACGCCTCCTTCGTCGGCGCGACGTAGCAGGCGTTCGCGAGCGGGCCGCGGTCGATCTCGGCGTACTCGATGACCGCCGGCATCGGGCTCGAGACGCACGGCAGCCCAGCGGAGAAGTACTCGCGCAGCTTGATCGGGTTGACGTTGCGGGTGAGCTCGTTCACCTCGAACGGGATGAGCGCGACGTCGAAGCCCTTGCAGTACTCGGGGAGCGACGCGTAGGGCTTGCGGCCGAGGACGTGGACGTTCGGGTATTTGTCGAGCCGCGAGAGATCGACCTTCGACTTTCCGATCAGCACGATCGACCAGTCCGCGCGGCGCTCCGCGAGGTGCGCGATCGTGTCGAGATCGACCCAGTCCTCGATGAGCCCGATGAAGCCGAGGATCGGCCGCGGGAGCTCCGCGATCTCCTTCGCGACCTCGGTCGCCGGATCGAGCGCGCGCGCGAAGTGGGCCTGGTCGACGCCGTGGAGCGCGAGGTGGGTCTCGGGGTTGTGGAGGCGCTTGCGCTCGAGCAGGGGCTTCGAGGTCGTGAAGACGACGTCCGCGCGCTGGAGGAGATCCTTCTCCATGTCGACGATCTGCCGGCCGACGGCGGTGAAATGGGAGAACTCGTCGGTGACGTAATAGACGGAGAGCGACTCGCCGAGGCGCCCGACGTAGGGCGCGGCCGTCGGGAGGAACGTCCAGAGCTGGAAGTCGCTCATCCCTCGCGACCGGCGGAGGGCGCCGACGCTGGCTCGGAGGATCTGGTGGTTCACCTTCCCCGCGAGGCGGCTGTGGGGGAACGGCAGGACGATCGGCGTGTAGACGTCGAGCCGCGCGTCGACGCGCTGCGGGCCCCTCGCGAAGCTCTTGAGCTTCCGGACGATCTTGGAGACGTCGCCCTTGTCCGTGAAGCTCGGCTGGCGCGTCGCGATCGAGTTCAGCCACACGACGCCGTTGTCCTGCGCCAGGATCCGCATCACGTGATTGTTGCTCGTCGGGTCCTCGCTCCAGTCCTTCGCGAAGCAGACGATGTTCTCTCCACGCATCATGCTCGATCCTCCAGCAAGCCCGCCCGCCCCGGTCACGTCGCGCGGATGGTATCAGGTCTCGTCGGGGGCAGACCGCCGCCGGCGCTTCTCGAGACGCTCGCGCAGCTCGGCGCGCGCCTCCGGGATGAACACGAGGGCGAGGACCGTGAAGACGAGCACGCACAGGCTCCCGAGCAGGATGAAGCGGCCGTACGTCGGGATCGGAACGAAGGTGAGCCCCCCGACGGCGACGAGGAACGCGAGCCCCAGGAGCACGGCGCGCGCGTTCATCCGGACGTAGTCGCCCGGCGTCACGCCGATCTCCTTCTTCAGCAGCCAGGGGAACGCGACGCCGTGGAAGATGACGAGCGGGATCGCGGTGCCGAGGGTGACGCCGAAGATGCCGAGCGGCTTGATGAGGACCACGCTGAGGACGAGGTTCAGGAGCGCCTCACAGGTCGTCAGGAACGTCAGCCCGCGCAGCTTCCCGCGCCCGATGAGGAGGCTCGTGCTCGGACCGGCCAGCACGCCGATGTAGTACGCCGGCAGCATGATGAGCAGGATCTTCCCGCTGGTCTCGACCCACGGCTTCTTCAGCCAGAGGAAGAGGAACTGCGGTCCGATGACGCCGATCGTCACGAGGACGAGCGAGGCGACGAGCCCGGTGACGAGATTCGCCTTCCGGAGGAGCTTGATGAGCCCCTGCTTGTCGCCTGTCTCCGAGAGGCCGGAGAACCGCGGCATCAACACGGAGCCGATCACGCCGATCGCCGTGTACGCGATGCTGCCGAGGCGCGTCCCGACGCCGAAGATCGAGATGTCGAGCGGGCTCTCGGGCATGAAGTAGCCGATCACCGCGGCGTCGAGCTGGAACCGGACGACCTCCGAGACCGTGATGATCGTGATCGCGATCCCCATCCCGGCGAGCTTGCGCCCCATCGCGCGCTCGGCCCGAAACGGGTTCATCGAGCGCGACGGCGGCACCAGCGTCAGCGCCGCGGCCGCGACGAGGACCGTGCGGATCCCGGCCTCGGCGAGCGTCAGGATCGCGAGGAGCCCGTACGTCAGGGTGCGCGTGTACGCGAAGTAGAGGACGAGCCCGAGCTTGAAGATCGCGTAGGAGACGATCTCGATGGCGTCGTGGACGAAGTGCAGCGACCTCATCCGGATCGTCGCCGAGAACGAGCGGAAGGTGAGATCGAGGGCGATCGCCCCGCCGAGCGTCAGGATCGCGACCGTCTCGCCGGCCGCGACGTTGGGGTAGAGCCGCGGCACGGTCCACGCCATCGCGAGCGTCCCGGCGAGCGCGATGAGCCCGAGGACGCCGAAGACGGCCGCCGACGTGTCGAGCACCCGCGCGAGGTCCTTCCAGTCGCCGCGCTCGTGCGCGCCCGCCCCGAACTTCACCGTCCCGGCCGACGTCCCCAGATCGAGGAAGCGCATGTAGCTGATGAGCGAGTTGATGAGGAGCCAGCCGCCGTACGCCGCGTCGCCGAGGCCGTGGAGGATCGCCGGCGTCACGATGAACGAGCCGGCCATCACGATGGCCGTGTTCGTCTGCGAGACGACGACGTTGAGCACCGTCGTCAGGCGCGACCTGGACTTGTCGGGCGCCGCGGACACGCTCAGAGCACCGGGAGCGCGAGCGGCAGCTTCGCCTCGACCCGCTTGTACGCCTGTTCGAAGAGCCGCCTCGCCTTGTGACGGCGCCGGCCGCGGGGCATCTCGACCTGGGCGGTCTCCTCGCGGGGCGCGCCCCCAGCGAGGCGCGCGGCGAGCGCGCCGACGGTCTCGACCTCGAAGTCGCGCGCGTTGTCGCGCAGGAACTCCGCGAGGCCGCGGAGGCGGAGCAGGTTCACGCTGTTGACGCGCCCCCGCCGCCCTTCGACCGAGTCGATGTGGCAGAGCTCGAAGGAGTGCGTCACCAGCGTGACCTCGCGGATACCGAGGCGCCGCGCCTCGCGGAGGTAGCTCTTCATCTCGCCGAGCGAGACCGCCGTGATCTGGAGGTGCCGGTAGCCGCCTCGCGCCTCGACGAAATTGCTGATCGGCAGCTCGTAGACGCCGGCCTCGGCGAGGAAGAGCCCCGGCGCGCTCTCGGCGAAGCGCATCTTGCACGTCTTGCCGAAGTAGCACGGGTTGTAGTTGCTGCTGACGACGAGCCCGACGTCCGCCATCGCCGACCAGGTCTCGTTGTTCGCGCCGTAGTGCCCCGCTCGATAGGCGAGGAGCTCGGCGCGCGGCACGCCGCTCGCGACGAGGAGGTCGAGCCCCTCGGCGAGCAGCTTCGCCTGCTCGCCGCGCGGGTAGTCCGCGATGCTGTCCTTCGCCGGCGCCTCGCCGAGCGTCCGGTAGCGCGCGCGCCGCTGGACCGGGTGGGTGTGCAGCTGCACGTCGTGACCGCGCGCGCGGATCTCGCCGCAGACGTCGCGGAGACCGTCCAGGCCGAACGTGTGCGCGCCGAAGACCTCCGTGAAGAACGTCCCGCGGAGACCGCACCGCTCGAGCTCGGTCATCAGGAGGCCGACGCCGAGGTCGCGCGACTGGTTCTCGAAGCGCCCCCAGACGCGGAGGTCGTAGCCCTGCGCCGGCACCAGCCTCCCACCGACGACGCGCTCCTCGGCGCCCTCGACGTCGACGGTCAGGTAGACTCGGGTCCGCGACATCGCCGGATCACACCTTCGGCTGGAAGACGTCCGACAGCGACTGCGTGATCCGCTCGGCCGCCTTGCCGTCCCAGAAGCGCGGCGGCGCGGACAGCCGCTTCTCGCTCGACGCGGCCGCGAACGCGGCGAGGATCGCCTCGCGCTTCGTCCCGACGAGCCGGTTCGTGCCCTCGGTGACGGTCACGGGGCGCTCGGTGTTCTCACGAAGCGTGATGCAAGGGACGCCGAGGACCGTCGTCTCCTCCTGGACCCCGCCCGAGTCGGTCAGCACGACCGACGCGCTGGCGGTGAGCTTCATGAAGTCCATGTAGCCGACGGGATCGGTGACGCACCATCGCTCGGGCGCGAACGTGAAGCCGCTCGCGCCGAGCTGCGCCCGGGTCCGCGGGTGCACCGGGAAGACGATCGGAAGCTCGCGCGCGATCTGGTCGAGCGTCTCGAGGAGCGCGCGGAGGCCGGTGACGTCGTCGACGTTGCTCGGGCGGTGCAGCGTGACCAGCGCGTAGCGCCCGGACACGCCGAGCGTCTCGAGGATCGGCGACTTCATGGCCTCGTCCTTCGCGGCGAGGAGCGTGTCGATCATGACGTTGCCGACGAAGACGACGCGCGACTCGGCGACGCCCTCCTTGCGGAGGTTCTCGATGCCCGCCGGGTCCGACACGTAGAGGAGATCGCTGATCGCGTCGGTCAGCTTCCGGTTCACCTCCTCCGGCATGTCGTCGTCGAAGCTCCGGAGGCCCGCCTCCACGTGGATCATCAGCGGGCGGCGCCGCACGCCGAAGCTCGACGTGAACGGCTGGGCGAGCTGGAACTTGGCGGTGACGAGCGCGCAGGCGATCGTCGAGTTGACGTCGCCCACGACGAGCACCGCCTCGGGCTGCTCCTGCTGGAGGACGCCCTCGAAGCGCCGCATGATCTCCGCGGTCTGGACGGCATGCGACCCGGAGCCGACCTCGAGCGAGATGTCGGGGCGCGGGATCCGCAGGTCCTCGAAGAAGATCTTCGAGAGCTTCGCGTCGTAGTGCTGGCCCGTATGGACGAGCTTCGGCGAAAAGAGCGGGCTCGCGCCGAGCGAGCGCAGGATGGGCCCGATCTTCATGAAGTTCGGGCGCGCGCCGGCGACGCAGAGGATCTTGTAGGGCATAGGTCTCGCCGAGAGGACGCGAGCTGCCCACGCGTGTGAAACGAGCTCGACGGCCTCGAGATTCGTACGGTGTTGCGCTGCGGCCGTCAACCGGAGGCGCGCCGCGCCGCGGCCCCGTCAGCGCGCCGGATCGACGACGAATTCGACGAATAGCGGCAGGTGGTCCGACGCGCCGCGCGGCCCGACGCGCGCGGAGAGGAACCGGACGCCGTCGCTGCCGAAGGCGCGGTCGATGCGCATCCACGGTCGCTTCGCGGGGAACGTGTAGCCGAAGCCGAAGCCCGCCTCGACGAACGCGTCGGTGACGCCGCCCACGTTCCGCCGCGCGATCGAGCTGAGGACCGGCAGGTTGGTGTCGCCGGCCAGGATGAACGGCGGCACGTCCGTGCGCGCCGCCTGAAACGCCGCCTGGATCTGGGCCTCGCGGGTCGCGATGTTGGCCGCGGTCTCCTCCCCGGAGAAGAGCGCGTGACGCGGTGAGTACGGGTGGACGTTGTAGAGGCGGAGCGCTCCCTGCGGCGTCTCGACGACGTACTTCATGAACATCACGGGCGTGTCCTCGTCGAGCTTCGGCGGGACCTCGACGCTGCGGAGCGGGTAGCGCGTGACGAGGACGAGCTCATCCTCTTGGTGGATCGTGTGCTTCGGGAGGCGCTCGCGGAGCAGCTCCTCGAACGAGCCGTTGGCCGCCTGGACGAGGACGATGTCCGCGTTCATCGCGACGATCTCGTCGGCGATCTGCGCGCGCCCGAGGCGCCCGAAGAACACGTTGTAGCTGGCGAGGCGTATCGGCTCGACCTCGCTCGAGGGCGAGGTCGAGATCTGGAAGCCCATGACCGGGAAGAAGACGACGAGGCACACGCCGAGCTGCAGCGGCACGAGCAGGCGCCGCCGCGTGAACGGCGCGAGGAGCATGCACACCAGCGCGCCGGCGAGCAGCGGGTGCCGGGGGAGGTAGAGCGCGATCAGCGTGAGGCGCGATCGCTCCCCGACGAGGATCATCCCGAGGAACACGGCGACGCCCAGGAGCTGGAGGACGATGAGCGCGGAGGCGAGCTTGCGCGCGCGCCTCCGCCACGGCCGCTCCGCCGCCGGCTCGGGGCTCTTCGCCTCCGTCGTCATCGCTCCTCGTAAGCCGCGCGGAGGACCGCGTGGAGCCGCGCGGCGCTCTCGTCCCACCCGACGGCGACGCTGCGCTCGGCGATCTCGGCGGGGTCGTAGCTCTGCCGTGCGCCGCGAAAGAGCGCCTCGGCGAGCGCGGGGACGTCCCGCGGGGGCACGAGCTCACCCAGCGCCGGCTCGGTGACGAGATCGGGCGTCCCGCCCACCTTGGTGGCCACGACGCGGCGCCCCGAGGCCAGGGCCTCGAGGACGACGTTCGGCGTGCCCTCCGCCCAGCTCGGCAGGACGAGCACATCGCACGCCGCCATCCAGGTGGCGATCTCGGCGAGCGGGCGCGCGCCGCGCGCGGTCATCCGCCCGGACCACCGGGCGGCGACGCGGTCGAGCGCGGCGCGCGACGGACCCTCGCCGATCATCGCGAGATCGACGTCCTCGTGCGCGGCGGCGAGCGACTCGAACGCCGCCGCGAGATCCAGCACGCCCTTCGTCTCCTTGAAGTTGCCGACGTAGAGCGCGAGGCGCCGGTCCTCCGGCAACCCGAGCTCGCGCCGCGCCTCGCTGCGCGAGCGGGGATGAAACAGCGCGGCGTCGACGCCGTTACGCACGAGCGCCAAGCGCTCGTCGGGCACGCCGAGCGCGCGGGCCTCGTCGGCGAGGCCGCGGCTCACCGCCACGACGCGGCGCGCGCGCGGGAGCGACCAGCGGAGCATGCGGCGCGGCCCCGGAAGCTTCGCGATCATGTTCATGTCGCTCCCGTGGAGCTTCACGACGGCGGGCACGCCGAGCATCGCGGCGAGCGCGACCGACGCGGCGCCGTCCGGGTACGCCCAGGCGCCGAGCACGACGTCGACCTCGCCGCGGTAACCGAGCACGAGCGGCGCGAGCGACGCCGCGTAGAGGCCGGCCCAGAGCCCGTGGGCGACGCGCGGGATGAAGAGCGTGCGCGGATGACGGACCGAGAGGCCGTCGATGACGTCACGCCTCGGGACGGCCGTGAGGGCGCCGGCGCTCGAGCGCCCCTTGAGCAGACCCGCGCCCGGGTACCAGGGGATCGTCGCCAGCACCTCGACGGCGCAGAGGCGGGCGAGCGCCGCGATCTGCTGACGGTTGAACGACGCCGCCGTCGGCTCGGCCGCGTTCGGAAAAATCTTCGTTATGACGAGGACGCGGAGCCCGCTCACGTGACCATCCCTCGCGGCCCGTTTCGTGTAGCCGGCTTTGCCGCGGACAACCAGGCCGAACGCGCCCGCGCGGGCGATTGACAGCCCGAGGGCCGTCGCGGACGATGACTCCGAGCGCTCACCCATGAACAAGCGGCAGGCGGCGTCGACCCTCGCAGCACGGCTCAAGCTCACCTCCGTGCTGGAGCGCATCGGGTCGCGCCCCGCGCTCGCGGTCCTCATCTACCACCGGATCTCGAAGCCGGAGGGGCACCGCTACGACACCGGGGTCATCGAGGCGACCCCCGAGCAGTTCGACGAGCAGATGGGGATGCTCAAGAAGCGCCACGCGGTGCTCGATCCGGACGAGCTCACCGACGTCATCGTGAATCCACGGAAGCTCCGTCACCTGCGCGTCGCCGTCACCTTCGACGACGCATACCGCGACAACTACGACCACGCCTTCCCCATCCTCGCGTCGCACGGCCTCCGCGCGACGTTCTTCGCGCCGACCCACTACCTCGGCACGCGCTACATCCCGTGGTGGGACCAGATCGCGTGGGCCGTGCGGAGCGCGGGAAAGCCCGAGCTGCGTCTGACCTACCCGACCGAGCTCACGGTGCGCGTCGACCAGCGCGATCCGGAGCCGGCGATCCGCGCCGTCATCCGGGCCTACACGCGCGGCGGTCCCGAGCTCGACCTCGCGCGCTACCTCGCAGCCGTCGAGGAGGCCTGCGAGCTCCGGCTACCCGCCGAGGTGAACGACCGCCAGTTCATGTCCTGGGAGGAGGCGCGCGAGATGGAGCGCGGCGGGATGGCGATCGGCTCGCACACACACAGCCACGGCATCCTCGCGAACATGTCCGCGGCGGACCAGAAGCGGGAATGCGAGGAGTCGCGGGCTCGCCTGAAGGAGGGGTTGCTCTCGGCCGAGACGCTCGCCTACCCCGTCGGCAATCAGAAGACGTTCTCGGCGACGACGATCCGATGCGCCCGCGAGGCGGGCTACCGCTGCGCGTTCTCCAACTACGGCGGGATCAACGTGCCCGAGCAGATGAATCCGTTCGACGTCCGTCGCATCGGGATGAGCCTCGACGTCGGCGTCCCGGAGCTCCGTATGAAGCTCGCCGTCGCCGGTCTCGCGCGGCGCGAGCTCTGGTGACGCGTCAGCTCGGGCGGTCCTTCGCCGGCGGCAGCGCCGCGCGCGGGATGACACCGAGGACCGGGAGCACGTCGATCCGCTCGACGTCGACGCGGTCGTAGATCCGGTCGTCGATGACGGCGGAGCCGATGGCCGTGCCGATCGCCAGCGCGAAGCAGAGCGCGAGCAAGCCGGCGAGCAGCGTCGTGCGGGAGCGCGAGATCGGCGCGTGCGGGAGGTACGCCGGGTCGAGGACGGAGACCTGGATGTTCCGGTCGTTCATCACCGAGCTCGCGGTGATCGACGCCTTGAAGAGCTTCTCGTCGAGCTGGTGCTGCCGCTCGCGCCCCTCGTTGACCTCGCGCGTGAGCCGGCGGAACTCGACCTCGAGCGCGACCTCCGGATCGCTCGAGACAGCGGGCGCCGTCGCGAGGCCCGCGCCGGCGTCTCCCGCCGTCGCGCCGCGCAGCACCGCGCGTCGGTTCGCGATCATGCCCTGGAGGTTCTCGAGCTCCTTGCGGAGCGCGGCCTCGTCGCTCGCGTTCTTCGGCGGAGGAGGATCGGTCTCGACGGCGGCGACGCGCGCCTGCTGCGCCGCGAACGCGTCGGCCGCGGCTTGGTTGGTCGCCGCCTGCTGGGCCTCGGCGACGCGAAGCCGCGCGCGCGCGGCGGCGACGTCCGGGTGCTTGTCGGTGTAGCGCGCGAGCTTGTCTGCGAGGTCCCGGCGGGCGGCGACGAGCTCCGGCCCGTCCGGAGGCGGGACGAACGTGGGCCGCGGCGCGGGCGCGGGCGCGGGCGTGTTGTCCGCCCGCGCCCGGAGCTGGCGCTCGATCCGCGCGGCGCGCGACTCGAGCGACGCGAGCACCGGATCGCTCGACGTCGGCGTCGCCGGAGCGTTCGTGCCGGGCTGCGGCGCGGTCGGCGCGCCCTGGAGGCGCGCGGCGAGCACCGGGTTCAGGGCGACGAACTGCGCGAGCGCGGCCTCCTTCTGCCTCAGGTCGGCCTTGTTGCGCTCGCTCTCGGCGTCGAGGAACTCCTTGAGCGTCTTGGCGTTCTCGGACCGCCGCGACGCCGCCTCCTGCACGATGCAGTCGCCGAGGCGCCGCGTGACCTCTTGCGCCTCCGCCGGCGTGGCGCCGACGTACGAGATCTCGAACGTGTCGCCCTCGCGCGCGCGGAAGGTGATCTGCCTGCGCATGTCGTCGACGGCCTCGATGAGCTCCCCGCGACCGAGCTTCCCGCCCGGCTTCGTGAAGAGCCCGAGGTCGACGATGATCGGCTCGAGGCTCGCGCGCGAGAGGAGCACCTCGCGCAGCCGCGCCCCGACGCGACGCGCGCTCTCGCTCGAGCTCTCGCCGCCCGTCAGGTCCGCCGACCGCATCGCCTCCTGGTACATGATCACGGTCTCGGAGCGGTACGAGCGAGGGCGCGTGAAGACGTAAGGCACCGACGCGATGACGCCGAGCACGAGCACGACGAGCGCGCGACGCCAGAACGCGGGGCTCCGCTTGAGGAGGCTCATGGCGCGCTCGATCTGATCGCGAGTGCTCGGCTGCGAGTTCATCCTGGCCTCGGGCGAGCATAACACGTGGTCGGCGGCCGCGCGTTCGCTCCCCCGTGAGCGTTCGCAGCAACGATGCTATCGTCCGCCCTGCCATGTCGCTCCGCGTGCTTCCGATCGTTTGCGCCGCTCTGGTCATGGGTTGCGGGGCCGCCGCACCGACGTACAACTACAAGGCTGAGCCCGATCCGCGCGGGCTCGAGTTCCAGGTCGGTCCGCTCGATCTCCTCACGGTCTCGGTCTGGAAGAACCGGGACCTCTCCGCGGAGGTCACGGTCCGCCCCGACGGCGTCGTGACGCTCCCGCTCATCGGCGACATCCGGGCCGCCGGCCGCACGCCGACCGAGATCCAGAAGGAGGTCGTCACCCGGCTCGCCGACTACCTCCGCGACGAGGAGGTCGTCGTCTCGGTCGGCGTGTCCGCGGTCAACAGCTACTACTTCACCGTCGTCGGCGCCGCCGAGCACCCCGGCTACTACACCGCGCGGAGCTACGTCACCGCGGTCGAGGCCGTCGCGATGGCCGGAGGCCCGAACCGCTTCGCCGGCAACGAGCTCTACATCATCCGCGGCACCCCGGCGCGGCGCATCCCGATCGACCTCCGGCGCGCGACCTCGAGCGAGTACGCGAACGAGAACCTCGTCGTCCTCCGCGGCGACCTCATCGTCCTGCCCTGACCCGAGCGCTCGCCGTCAGACACGCCCGCGGCGCTCACTGCGTCGGCGGGTCGGGGAGCGGCGGAGGGACCATGCTTCCGCTCCGGCGGCGCGGCTGGAGCGACGGCCGGTTGTCCATCGATCGGTGGCAGATGAAGAGCGTCAGGTCGTCGCTGGCGACGTCCTTCGAGTAGCGCTCGACGCTGCGGAGGATGCGGTCGGCGATCTCCGGCGGGCTCGTGCTCTGGATCGTGTTGAGGCTCGCCTCGAGCCGCTCCGTCCCGAAGAGGCCGCCGTGCGCGTCGGCCGCCTCGACGATCCCGTCGGTATAGAGCACCAGCGAGTCGCCGTGAGCGAGGGTGAACGCGGTGGACTCGAAGCCCGGGTCGTCGAGGATGCCGATCGCGCTCGACGCCCCGTCCGTGATCGGCGCGATCGAGCCGTTCGAGTGGCAGTAATAGGGCGACGGGTGCCCGGCGTTGGCGAGGACGACCTGCCCGGTCTTCACGTCGAACGTGAAGTAAATCGCCGTGAAGAAGAGCTCGGGCTGCCCGCTCGAGAGGATCGCCTCGTTCATCGCCGAGAGCACCGCGGTCGGTTCGACGTGGGCGAGGGCCGCGACGCGGAGCTCGCTCGAGATCCGCGCCATCAGCAGCGCCGCGGCGATGCCCTTGCCGGAGATGTCGCCGATGAAGACCGCGAGCCGCTCCTCGCCGACCCAGAAGACGTCGTAGAAGTCGCCGCCGATCGTGTAGGCCGCGCGGTACTCGGCGAACAGCTCGACGCCCTCCACCGAGATGACCTCCCGCGGGAGGAAGCTCTTCTGGATACGCGCCGCGAGCTCGAGATCGTACTTCAAGCGATCGCGCTGGAGCGTCTCGTCGTGCATCCGCGCGTTCTGGAGCATCATCGCGGCGGCGGCGGCCATGCCGTTCAGCAGCTCGAGATCGGCCGGGAGGAACGTCGGCCGGTTCTCCTCGGCCGAGACGTGGAGGACGCCGAGGATCTCGCCCCGATCGATCATCGGCGCGAACATGTTGGTGCCGCCGGCGACCCGCGACGACTCCGGCGACTCCCCGCCGAGGATGGCGCGCGGCATGGTCAGCATCGCCCGGCTCACGTCGTCGGGGAGGGTCGGCTCGTCGGACGTGATCCCGGCGCCGGAGAAGTGAGCGACCTGGAGCGCGCCCCCGTGCGTGGCGCTCCGCGTGTAGATCGCGACGGCCCGGGCGCGCGGGAAGACCTCGCGGAGCTTGCTCCCGATGAGGCGGAGGAGCTCTCCCCGGTCGATCGTCGTGCCGATCGTCTGCATGAACGAGTAGATCGTCCCGAGCTTCTGGTACGCGTCCTCGAGCTGCGTCAGGTCGACGAGCTGGCGCTCGCCCGACGCGGCGGACTCACGCGCGACGAGCATGCGCGCGACGCTCTCGGTCGCCACGAGGGTCGGCGCCTCGACGGCGTACGGGGCGACCGATTCGCCGGCGGGCGACTCCTCGATCCGGAACGTATAGCGACCGAAACGGATGAGGTCGTTCGGCTGGAGCCTGTGGCGGGTGATGCCGATGCCGTTGACGATGGTGCCGTTCGCGCTGCTGAGATCGTAGAGGAACGTACCGTCCCGCTCCGGGGCGAACCGCGCCTGCTGGCGGGAGATCCGCGGGTCGTCGAGGACGATGTGATTGGACGCGCCGCGGCCGACGAGGAGCGGCGTGTTGATGGGCAGCCGGACCTTCCGGGCCTTGCCCTCGACGCCGATCAACCAATAAGGCGCGGTCCGCGTGCTCGCTGAGTGTCCTCGGTCCATGACCACGGTGGAAAATCCTGGCTCGCATCCCCCCGATGGGGCCCACCCAACCGCTCGAAGGTTGGTTTGGATCCGGCCACAAGTCAACGCCGGGAGGGGCTCCGCGGCGTCGCTCATTCGGATGGCACGATCCTTCCGCTACTCTTGAACTATGCTCACCGCGTGCGTCCCCACGTAGCGCTCGTCAAGCGGCTCATCGACGTGGTGGGGTCCGCCGCCGGCCTCGCCGCGACGCTGCCCCTCTACGTGCCGATCGCGATGGCGATCCGCCTCGACTCACCGGGGCCCGTGTTCTTCGTCCAGCGGCGCGCCGGACGGCTCATCGAGGACGGCGACGCCACCCCGCGCTGGGCGACGTTCTCGATGATCAAATTCCGCACGATGAACGTCGACGCCGAAAAGGGCGTCGGCGCGGTCGTCGCGACCAAGAACGACCGGCGGGTCACCCGCGTCGGCCGCCTCCTGCGGGCGACCCGCCTCGACGAGCTCCCGCAGTTCTGGAACGTCCTCCGCGGGGACATGTCCCTGGTCGGCCCCCGCCCCGAGCGCCCCGAGCTCCTCGTCAACCTCGCGATGGCCATCCCGTTCTTCGAGGAGCGGACACGCGGGATCAAGCCGGGCCTCACGGGGCTCGCGCAGGTCTCGCTCGGGTACACGGGGGCGCCGGACGAGGACAGCGAGGTCGCGAAGCTCAAGACGACGCTGACCAACCCGTTCGGCATCGAAGAGGCCGAGGGAGCGCTGGCGGACGACATGCGCATCAAGCTCATGTATGACCTCTCGTACGCGGCGTCGCTCGAGGACTTCTGGTCCTACATCCGGATGGAGGCGCAGATCCTCGTGCAGACACCGATCGTGATGCTGCTCTCGCGCGGGCACTGACCCCGGCGCGGCCGGGGACCTCCTTGTGAGGTCCCGCCGTCACTGTTACGATCGCCGCTTCGGCGGTCGTGATGGCGAGAGCGGCGAACACACGTGCGGCGGGGGGCTGCGTGACGCGAATGACCTTCCAGGTCGAGGCGTCTCTGCAGCAGCGGCCGCTCGCGATCGAGCTGCTCTCCACGGTGATCGGTCACGTCTACACGACGGACCGGATGTTCCGTCACGAGATGATCACGGCGTTCGGCGAGGCGTTCAACAACATCGTCATCCACGGCTATCGCGACAAACCCAACGGGGTCCTCGACGTCGAAGCGGAGCTGAAGGCCGAGGAGATGACCGTACGGCTCATCGACAGCGGGCGCGCCGTCGACTTCGGCGGCCTCGAGCCGCCGGATCTCGGGAGCATGCCCGAGCGCGGCATGGGCGTATACATGATCCACGCGCTCGTCGACGAAGTGGCGTATAGCGGAGGGACGCCGAACGTCCTTTCGCTCGTCAAACGAACCAACACAAGGCCAGATCCGAGATGAACTGCGTGCGGACGGATGAGAACGGCGAATCGCGACTCGAGATCGACGGCGCGCTCGATGCGCTGACGGTCCGCGACATTCGACCCGTCATCGACGCCGTGGTCGCGGACCGCCCGCGACGCGTGACGGTCGACATCGAGCGGCTGAACCTCATCGACAGCTCCGGGGTCGGGGCGATCGTCTCCCTCTTCAAGCGCGTCAAGGCCAACGGCGGGAACGTGGTCGTCGTCGGCGCCAAGGAGCAGCCTCTCGCGGTGCTCAAGCTGCTCAAGCTCGACACGGTGTTCGGCCTGACCTGAGGGTCGCGTTCGGGCCACGTCGCCTCACTCGTCGTCGACCTCCTCCGGTGGTCGCGCCGGCGTGGTGTGGATCCACCGCGTCCCGCCGCCGGGCGCGCTCTCGCCGCCGTTCGCCGGGAGCGTCTCCATCCGGCCGCCGTCGCGCTCGAAGCCGGTGTCGTCGCTCTGATCGACGCGCCGCGGGAAGGAGGTCGGGACGCCCTGTGTCACCGCGGCCGCGCCGACGGTCGGCGGGCGCGAGGAGATCTGCATGCCGACGAGGAACACGTCGCGGATCGCGGACGGGTTGACGCCCCCGATGACCTCGCCCACCTGCGCCAGCACCTGGTAGCGCGCGAAGACCCGCATGAGCGCGGTCGCCTGCCAGCCGATCTCGACGTCGCCGATTCCCGCCTGGAAGCGGACGTCGTTCGCGCGGTTCGCGCTGTCGATCAACGTCGCGTTGAGGTAGCCGATCGAGGCGCTCCCGGAGATACGGCGCCGCCGATCGATGACCGTCGTGCCGCGGAGCGCCACCTGGTGCGCTTGCGCGAGCTGCGCGGTGAACGTCGGCGCTACGCCCGTCGACGCGGTCAACTCGACGGTCGCCTCGTCGCGCGTGTAGAAGACCGAGGCGCGGGCGCTCGGCATGAGGAGCGGCGGGGCGGTCGGGTCGACGCTGAAGATCGAGGTGGCGCCGACGTTGACGAGGCTGCCCACCGACGGGCTCCAGTCGCGGCGCCAGCGCGGCCCGAGCATGATCGTCGCGAACTGACGATCGGGCTCGGGCGGGACCGCCTGCGTCGTCGCGTAGGTCGCGCGGGTCTCGAGGCCGAGGCCGTCGCGCGGCCAGATACGCTCGATCGCGGCCCCGACTCCGACGACCATGGCGTCGAGCGGCGGCGACGGCGCGATGGTCGTCACGAGGTTGGCGTCGGCGGTCTGCTCGACGCGCACGCGGGGCGTGAGCTCGTGGGAGATCCCCTGCGCGACGCCGAACGTCACGAGGCGCGTCCCGAGCCCCGGGTACAGCGTCACCGACGTCGCCGACGCGGGCTGCGAGATGAGGAAGTTCGAGAGCGAGCTCTGGGCGGCGAACGCCGAGAGGAGGAGCCGCGTCCGCGGGGTCAGGTCGAACGCCGCGGCGAGCGTCAACCGCTGCGCGAGCTCGCTGGCGCCGCCGAGCGAGTGCAACGCTCCCGTGATGCCGTACGTGGCGCTGAAGGCGCGATCCCGCTTTCCCCAGAGGTACGAGAGCTCGGGGGTGGCCATGACGAAGACGTCGTCACGGCGCGGCTGCGGAGGCGGGAGCCCCTCGGTCGCGAACGCCGCCTGCACGCGGAGCGTCTCGGTGAGCGTGCCCTGCGCGAACGCCGCCGGTGACAGCGTCGTGAGCGCCAGGCAGATCCCCGCCGACCGCGCGCGCAGCATCGTCAACGGGCTACCCGCGCCGAACGCTGAAGTAAAGAGATCGCTTCACGTCGGCCACGCCCGTGTTGGGCTCGTCGCGCGCTCGCCCGGGGCTCGTCGACGCCGCCGCGCGGAGCCGCTCGCCGCGGCGGCGCTCACGTGTCCTCGTCGACGTCGAAGAGGTGCCAGCGCTTCGACTCCTCGAGTCGGTCTCCCCCCGAGTCGCGACCCGCCTGGACCACCGCCGTCCGGCTCTCGGCGCGACGCTCGAACCCGCGCTCTTCGAGCAGCGTCACGACGTCCGGCGCGCCCAGGAGGCGGAGCGAGACGCTCACCGCTCCGCGGCGCCACAGGGCGGGGAGGAGGAGGTCGAGCAGCGCTCCGAGGTCCCGCTTGTGGCCGAAGAGATCGCGCACGTGGACGGCGCGCGTTCTGGGATCGCGCTCGACGACCGCGTACGCCGCGAGCTCCCCGCTCCTCCGCACGAGCGTGGCCACCTCTGGAGACGGGCAGCGCCACGCGAGGAACGCGCTCGTCCGCTCCCCGACGATCTCGTACTCCCCCCGCGCGCGCTCCCAGAGCCCGTCGAACCGCTCGTCGAAGCGCGTCTCCCAGACGAGCCGGTGGCGGGAGAGCGCCCGCGCGACCGCCGGGGCGCTCATCGAGAGTCGCGCGAGATCGACGCCGGCGCTGCCGACGCGGACCAGCGCCGGGTGCTCGGCGGCGCGGAGGAGCAGCTTCGGCACGCCCTCGCGCTCCTTCAAGCGGACGGCGTACGACGCGTGGCGAAGGACACGCGCATAGCGGGCGGTCTTACCGAGGACGCGGAAGCCGCCGCGCACCATCACGCCTTCGGCCTTCTTGTTGGGGAAGCCGTAGGTGACGTCGAAGTCCGAGAGCGCGAACGCGTTGACCTCCCGGACCAGACGGAGCGCGGGCAAGAGCCCGCGGTGCGCGGCGTCGACCGCGAGATCGCCGCTGATACCGGCGCGGCCGGTCGCGGCGCCGAGCTGGAAGCGACGGACCGCGACGCCGTTGGCGCCGACGAGCTCGGTCCGACCGTCGGCGCTCCGCGCCCGGAGGACGAAGACGCTGTCCGCCGGCAGCGGCGCGTCCCGATAGAGCCAGCGGAACTTCTCGTCGGGAGGGACGCCGAGCTTCAGGTTCTCGCGCCAGAGCCGCAAGAGCTCGTCGCGGACGTCCTCGGGACGGACTCTCTCGACTTCGTAGCTGAAGCCCGGGCCGGCCATGTCCCGCACGCTATCACGCACCCCGGCGACAGGATCAGAGCGGCTTGGCCTTTCGGCCCTTGCACTGGATGACGCCCCCGCGGACGCTCGGGAACGCGACGCCCGCCTCCTCGATCATGCGAAATTGCGCGAGCGATCCGTTGAACCACCAGGAGAGCCGCCGCGACGGGACGCTCACGTGGACAGGGTGTCCCAGGCTCTGACGCTCGAGCCAGGTGGCCTGCGCCTTGTCGTCGCCGCGCGCGTAGCCGTCGGCGAGATCGTCGCTCTTCCACTTCCGCGGATCGCGCATCGGCCGCGTGTAGTGGCCGAACGCCCGCTTCGCGCAGTAGCTGAGCTCGTGGTGGAGCCCGACGAAGGACTCGCCCTCGGTCTTGAACGGGCCCACGCCCGGCCCGTCGAACGCCCGCTGGCGCTTGAGCGCCCGGATCCCGGCGGCGGTGAGCGCGGTGGCGTCGGCGCAGTGCTCGACGTCCGAGCCCTCCGCGAAGGTGCGGCGCTTCCCGTTGGGGGCGATCCCGAAGCCGTAGGCGGGGGCGACGAGGCGCGCGTCGTCGAAGTCCGCGTCGGCCTCGAAGCAGGCGTGCGGATCGAGGAACGGATCGCCCTTCGGCTCGCCCTCGACGACGTACTCCGCGCCCGCGTCGCGGAGCGACCGCGTGAGGCGGACGAAGATCTCGTCGACGCGCGGATCGCCCGTGAGCTCCTGGTAGCGGAGGAGCGGGTCGACCAGCATCTCGGCCATCCAGCCCGAGCACCACGGGTCCGTAGCGTCGCCCTCCGAGTGCTGCTCGGCGCTGTGGATGAAGCAGTTCTGCGGCGGGAAGCGGACCTTGGTGATCGCGTTGAGCTCGGCCTGGTTCTTCGTCGTGACGTGCCGGTAGGCGGTCTCGAAGAGCTCGCGGAACGCGGTCAGGTAGCGCGCGTCTCCGAAGAGGAGAAACCCGTAGATCATCGCCTCCATGTCGACGGCGAGGAGGCGCTCGGTCCAGAGCTTGTCGGCGGCGCGCACGGCGCCCTTGCGGTACGGCAGCGCGAACGTCTGCTCGGAGAGCCACATGTCGGCGATCGCCTTGGCCGCGGCCTTGGCCGCCTCGTCGCCGGTGAGCGCGTAGTACATGTAGAGTCCACGGACGTGCGAATACTTCGTGTCCGGATCGGGCTTGCCCGAGAAGATCCCGGCGCGCGCCCCCGACGTCTCGATCTTCGAGCCGTAGTACGAGCACGACCGGAGCGCGCCGCGGAGGTGATGCGGCGCCGAGAGGTGCGCGTACGCGAGCAAGAACGTCGCGCAGCGGTCGTAGAGCCACCCCTCGTAGTTCGTCACGGGGTCGGGCACCGACTCGGGCTTGAGCGGGTACCCCTCGCGCCCGAAGGCGGCGTCGACGAAGGGGCCGAGGTTGTCCGAGAGGTACGTGAGCCCTTTGAGCGACGCGTTCGCGTCGAGGTCCTCGCGGCTGAGGAGGCCATTGAAGACGTGCGTGTCCGTGAGGTACGAGCTCGGGAACGTCGCGAGCACCGTCGGCTCCCAGCCCGTGAAGAGCGTCTTCGTGTAGCCCTTCTTCACGACGAGCCGGTAGGGCGCGATCGGGTGCTTGTCCTTCTCGATGGCGCGCTCCGCGAGCTCGACGTTCTCCGGAGATGCGAACTTGACCTGCGCGTAGGGTGAGGCCGCCTCGGACGGCGCCCCGGCTCCGGCGCCGCTCCAGATGACGTCCACGTCGATCGCCGGCTTGTTCATGACCGCGGCGGGCAGCTGGACGAGCAGCGCGCGCGGGCCCGCCGGATTGCCGAGCTCGTCGTAGTCGAACAGGATCGGGCTGACTCGGAGCCCCTCGACGTTGGCCGGCGCGCCCTTGACGCGCACGCGGACGGCCTTGGGGTCGACGCGGACCGCGCGCGGGAGCGGGACGCCGAACGACACGGCCTTCCCGCCGTCGGCGATCCGCTCGAGATGGACGACGACGCTCCCCGTGAAGACGGCCCGCGCCGCCGGAGGCGCGGACGGCTTGGACGCCCCCAGGGGCCGCGGCGGAGGCGGCGGCGTGTACGCGGTCGGAGGCGGGCTCGCCGACGCGGGGCCCTCGACCGCGGGAGACGGCTTGTTGCATCCCGCGACACCCCCCGCGGCGACGGTCGCGCTGCACGCGATCATCGCGAGGGATACGAGCTCGTCGAAGGTACGCATCGGCTCGAACGATACCACGCGACCGCAAACGTTCGAGTCACCCGAAGGAGCTCTTGCGCGCCCTCGCCGATCGCACGAATCTGCGAGCGCGAGTTGCCCGCGCGCGCGGGCTGCATGACGCGTCCGGCTTCGGCCCGAGCCCATGAACTACAACCAGCTCTCGTTCTGGATCTTCTTCTTCACGGTGCTGGTCGCCTACTGGCGGCTGCCGCACCGGAAGCAGAACACGCTGATGCTCGTCGCGAGCTACGTGTTCTACGGCTTCTGGGACTACCGCTTCCTGTTTCTGATCCTCATCTCGACGGTGATCGACTTCATCGGCGGGCTCGGGGTGGCGGGGATCGAGCTCCCGGCGGGGCGCCTGCGCCGCCTCTTCTTGATCCTCGTCGGCGGAGCGCTCGTGCTCTGCACGAACGTGGACTACCCCGCGCTGTTCGAGGCGGTGAAGAGCGGCGACGGAGGCGCCGCCCTCCACGCGCTGCCGAGCCGGCTGGCGGATTTCTACGTGCCGCTCGGCACCGCCGTCGCGTGCGCGGGCTACGGCCTCTACCTGCCGCGCCTGTACGCGCTCCCCGAGCCGCGGAGGCGCGTCGTCTTCCTGGCGATCAGCATGGTCGCGAACCTCACGATCCTCGCCTTCTTCAAGTACTGCGACTTCTTCATCACGAGCTTCGTCGACCTCGCGCACGCGCTCGGCGCGCGGGACGTGAACGTGAGCGTCCTCGGGATCGTGCTGCCCGCGGGGATCAGCTTCTACACGTTCCAGGCGATGAGCTACACGGTGGACATCTACCGGAAGGAGACCGAGCCGACGACGCACCTCGGCGACTTCGCGCTCTTCGTCTGCTTCTTCCCGCACCTCGTCGCCGGCCCGATCATGCGGGCGCACACGCTGCTCCCGCAGGTGCTCCGCCCGCGCAAGCTCGCGCGCGGCGCGTTCGAAGAGGGCCTCGTCCTCGTCCTCATCGGCCTCTTCAAGAAGATGGTGATCGCCGACAACATGGCGCCGATCGCCAACGCGGTCTTCTACCGCTTCCAGGACGGGGACGCGGGCGGCATGACCGGCGGCGAGGCGCTCGTCGGGCTCTACGCGTTCGCCTTCCAGATCTACGGCGACTTCTCCGGCTACTCGAGCATCGCGCGCGGCATCTCGAAGTGGCTGGGCTTCGAGCTCGTCATCAACTTCCACAACCCCTACGTCGCGCTCAGCCCGAGCGACTTCTGGCGACGCTGGCACATCAGCCTCTCGTCGTGGCTGCGCGACTACCTGTACATCCCGCTCGGCGGCAACCGCGGCGGGAAGCTCATGGAGTACCGGAACCTCATGCTCACGATGCTCCTCGGCGGGCTGTGGCACGGGGCGAGCTGGACGTTCGTGGCGTGGGGCTTCTACCACGGCGCGATCCTCTGCATCTTCCGGCTCCTGCGCATCAAGGACCCCAAGCCGAGCGACCGGCTCCGGTGGCTCGTGCGGGTGGTCGTCATGTTCCACCTGACGTGCCTCGGGTGGCTCCTCTTCCGCGCGGACAGCTTCCGAACGGTGCTGGAGATGAGCACCCTCATCGCGACCGATCCGCGCTTCACGCCGGCGGCGCTCGCGGCGGCGGGCCTCATCGTCTTCCACTGCGCGGCGCTGTTCGTCGTCGAGCTCTTCACGGACGGCGAGAACGCGCTGGACCGCCTCGTCCGCGCGCCCTGGCCGCTCCAGGGCGCGTTCTACTCGTACCTCGTCGCGATGATCTTCCTCTTCGGCGCGGAGCAGGCGATTGCCTTCATCTACTTCCAGTTCTGAGGTCGAGCGGCACGCCCCGGAGTGGAGCCGCGGCACGGCCGCGCGGATCGCGCTCGTCGTGGTCGCCGTCCTGCTCGCGCTCGAGGTCGTCACGCGGACGAAGCTCTTCGCGATGTCGAAGGACTTCAGGCATTTCCAGGGCTTCGCCGAGGCCGCGACGAGGCTCGACCGCGGCGTCGCCCTCGTCGGCAACTCCGCGACCCGCCTCGGCGTGGATCCGGCCGTCGTCGCGAGCCGGCTCGGCGACGCGAAGGGCGAGGCCGTCGACGCCGACGTCTTCACCGCCGACGCCTCGAGGATCAACACCTGGCACTACATCCTCGAGAGCACGTTCTGGCGCCCGGGCAACAAACCGCGCCTCGTCGTGCTCACGTACTACGAGGATGATCTCGCCGACGGCAACCGGATCGAGATCGGCCGCGTGGCGCAGTTCTTCACGACGCCCCGCGACTGGCCCGAGCTCTTCCGCGTCGACCTCCCGACCTTCGGCGAGCGGACGGAGCTCGTCGTCTCGTCCGCCTGGGCGACCTACGCGGCGCGCGCGCGCATCCGCGAGCGCACCCTCCGGCTCATCCCCGGCTACGAGCGATACGCCGCCGCCCAGAACGACGTCGTCTTCAAGCACGAGCGCCCGCGCGCCGCGGCGCGACCGGAGCTCACGCACGTCGCGCTGCACCGGCTCTTGCGGCGCGCGGCCGAAGAGGGCACGCGCCTCTGCTTCGTCGCCTACCCGACGCTCGAGGCCGCGGAGGGCAACGCGTACCCGATCGACACGGCCGGGCGCGCGGCGATCGAGGCCGCCGGGATGAAGTTCATCGACCTGAGGCACGTCGACGGCCTCGGGCCCGAGCTCTACGACGACGACGTGCACCTGAACGAGGCGGGGCGCGCCCTCTACAGCCAGGTCCTGGCCGACGCGCTCCGCGAGGCGCTGTGAGGCGCCCGACGCGCCTGGTAGGCTGCCGCCGATGAGCTCGGACGCTCCGCGACGGCGACGACTCCTCTCGCGACGCAAGGCGCTCGCGGCCGGGATCGGGCTCGGCCTGGGCGCCTTCGCCTACGGCCTGCGCCGCCGCGTGACGTCGCGGCTCGCGTCGCTGACGCAGCTCGCGTCGTTCACGGCGACGCCTCCGCTCGTGCCGCACGACCCCGCGCGGGACCGCACGCGCATCTGCGTCGCGGAGGGCGGCTCCCCCGGCGACAACGTCGACGCCGTCCTCGCGAAGATCGGCGGCGTCGAGGGGTTCGTCGGGACGGACGACGTCGTCATCGTCAAGATCAGCGCGCAGTGGTGGAACCAGGGGATGACCAACGTGGCCGCCGTGAAGCGGCTCGTCGAGCGCGTGCTCGAGCGCCCCGGCTTCACCGGCGAGGTCATCGTCTTCGAGAACACGCATTTTCGCCTGGCCGACGGCTCGGGGCTCGCGCGCGCGTTCACGCACCCGTCGGAGCGCAACGTCGACGTCCCCGGGTGGAACAAGCTCGGCGATCTGGTCGCGCACTTCCGCGAGCAGAAGGCCGCGGTCAGCTTCGTCGGGCTCGTCGACGCCGGGCCGAGCGAGCTGTCCGGCGACGACTGGCACGACCGCGGCCACGCGCACGGCACCTACGGCGGCGACGGCCGCGGGCCGATCCAGGCGGGCGACGCGCGCGACGGCTACCACTGGGACTTCGAGCGCGCGTTCCGGCTGACGCGCTCGTGGGTCGACGAGGCGCGCACGCCCCTCACCTGGCCGCGCTTCACCTCACCGCGCACCGGGCTGGTCGTCGACCTCCGGGACGGCGTCATGCGGCGCACCGAGAGCGGCCTCGCCCCGGCCGGCCGGAAGCTCGTGTGGATCAACATGACGACCGCGAACGAGCACACCGCCACCGGGATCACCGGCGCCTGCAAGTCGACGATGGGCGTCGTCGACATGAGCGCCGGCGCGCTCGGGACCCACCCGCTCGCGCGCGGCTACGCCTCGGTGCACTACTTCGGGCGCGGCAACCCCACCGCGAGCTGGCGCATGGCGGGCCCGCTCGCCCACTTCGCGCGCGAGGTGCGCGCGCCGGACCTGATCCTCCTCGTCGCGGAGTGGATCGCCTACGAGCCCGCCGGCTTCGACGACGCGCGCGAGGACACGCGCCACTCGGCCGCGAGCTGCGTGAACACGAAGACGATCATCGCCGGCACGGACCCCGTGGCCATCGACACGTGGGCGGTGCGGCACCTTCTGGCGCGCGCGCCGAGCATCAACAAGAAGACCGACCTCGACCTCGACAACCCCGACTCGAAGGTCAGCAAGTTTCTCCGCTACTACCGTCAGGTCTACGGCATGGGGACGCTCGATCCCGCGCTCGTCGAGGTCGCCTGAGGCGACCTCGGAAGTCGTGGTCGCCCGAGGCGACCGGTAAGTCGTGGTCGCCTGAAGCGACCGAAGAAGGAAAGAGAAGATGGCGTTTTCAGCGGACGTACTGAAGCTCGACACGAAGAAAGAGGTCGAACGGATCACCGCGGCGCTGCGCAAGCAGGTCGGGCAGGTCCTCAAGCGGCGCGGCGCGGTGATCGCCCTGTCCGGCGGCATCGACTCCAGCGTCGTCGCCGGGCTGTGCGCCAAGGCCTTCGGGCCCACGAAGTGCCACGGGCTCCTGATGCCCGAGCGCGACTCGTCGGAGTCGACGCTCGCGCTCTCGCGTTCGGTCGCCGAGACGTTCGGCTTCCCGTTCGTGCTCGAGGACATCTCGACGACGCTCGACGCGATCGGCTGCTACCGGCGCCGCGACGAGGCCATCAAGCAGGTGGTCCCGGACTACGGGCCCGGGTTCAAATCGAAGATCGTGCTCCCGGGCGCGCGCGCGGGCGCCGACTACAACTTCTACTCGATCGTCGTCGAGCGGCCGGACGGGGCGATCGAGAAGCACCGCCTGCCGCTGGAGCCGTACCTCCAGATCGTCGCCGCGACGAACTTCAAGCAGCGCGTCCGCAAGACGCTCGAGTACTACTGGGCCGACAAGCTCCACTACGTGTGCACCGGCACGCCGAACCGGCTCGAGTACGACCAGGGATTCTTCGTGAAGAACGGCGACGGCGCGGCCGACGTGAAGCCGATCGCGCACCTGTACAAGACGCAGGTCTACGCGATGGCCGCCGAGCTCGGCGTGCCGGAGACCGTGCGGAGCCGCCCGCCGACGACCGACACGTACTCGCTCGCGCAGGGACAGGACGAGTTCTACTTCGCCCTCCCCTACGCCGAGATGGACCTGTGCCTCTACGGCAAGAACAACGGCGTGCCGCCGTCGGAGGTCGCGAAGGCCGCGAAGCTCACGACCGAGCAGGTCGAGTGGGTCTACGGCGACATCGACAAGAAGCGCGCGACGACGCGCTACCTGCACGAGCGCCCGCTCCTCGTCGAGAAGCCGCTCGAGATCTGAGCGCCGGGCGTCGGCGCGCTGAGGCTCAGGCGCCGGCCTCAGGCCCCGTTCTTCTTGTTCACGACGAACTTCGCGATCGACGCGATCGACCCGAAGTTCTCCGCCGCGAGCTCCTCGTCGGCGGTCTGGATCCCGAAGCTCTCCTCGAGGAACGACACGATCTCGAGGATCCCGGTCGAGTCGACCAGGCCGCTCTGTACGAGCTGCTGGTCCGCGGAAGGCGCCGCCGAGGCGTCCCCGAAGAGGAAGTTCTCGACGATGAATTTTCCGATTTGCCCCTGGACCTCGACGTCGTTCACACGCTGAGTATACCAAAACCGCAGACCAGAACATGTGTGGCGTCGCCGGCATCGTCCATCTCCCGTCCGCCTCCGCTCGCCCCGGCGCGGCGCGGCCCACGACCGACGCGCTCCGCGCGATGGCCGCGGCGCTCCGGCATCGAGGCCCCGACGGCGACGGCGTCCTCGTCGACGGCGACGCAGGCCTGGCGCACACCCGGCTGGCAATCATCGATCCCGCCGGCGGCGCGCAGCCGATGCAGCTGCCGGAGCGGAGGCTCGGCATCGTCTTCAACGGCGAGGTCTACAACTACGTCGAGCTCCGCGAGGAGCTCGTGAAGGCGGGCCACGTCTTCCGCACCAAGAGCGACACCGAGGTCGTGCTCCGCGCGCTCGCCGAGTGGGGCGACGACGCGCTGTCACGCTTCAACGGGCAGTGGGCGATCGCGCTGTGGGACGCCGAGCGCCGGCGGCTCTTGCTCGCGCGCGACCGGGTCGGCATCCACCCGCTCTACTACGCGGAGTCTCCCGGGCGCGTCGTCTTCGCGAGCGAGGTGAAGGCCATCTTCGCGGCCGATCCCGCGCTCCGCCGCGGGCTCGATCCGATCGGCCTCGACCAGACGTTCACGTTCTGGGCGGCGATCGCCCCGCGGACCGTCTTCCGCGGCGTCTCCGAGCTGCCGCCCGGGCACGTGCGCGTCTACGAGGACGGCCGCGTCGCGGAGCGCGCCTTCTACCGGCACGACCTCCGGCCGCGCTTCCAGGGCTCCATCGACGACGCCGAGGAGGCCGTCCGCGCGGCGCTCGAGAAGGCGACCGCGCTCCGCATGCTGCGCGCCGACGTGCCCGTCGGCTGCTACCTCTCGGGCGGGCTCGACAGCTCGCTCGTCTCGGCGCTCGGCCTCCGCGCGAAGGGCGAGCGCTTCCACACCTTCTCGCTCCGCTTCGCCGACGCGGAGTTCGACGAGACCGAGTACCAGCGCGCCGTGTCACGCGCGCTCGGCACCGAGCACCACGAGGTCGTGGTCGCCCGCGAGGACATCGCCCGCGTCTTCCCGACGGTCGTGCGCCACGCCGAGCGCCCGCTCCTCAGGACCGCGCCCGCGCCGCTCTTGCTCCTCTCGAAGCTCGTCGCCGATCTCGGAACGAAGGTCGTGCTCACGGGAGAGGGAGCCGACGAGATCTTCGGCGGCTACGATCTGTTCCGCGAGGGCCGCGTGCGCCGCTTCTGGGCGCGCCACCCGGAGTCGAAGCTCCGCCCCCTCCTCTTGCAGCGGCTCTACCCGTATCTCGCGCGATCGCCGGTGGCGCAGCGGGCGACGGCCGTGCAGTTCTTCGGGCGCGACCTCGCGTCGTACCGCGAGCCCGGCTTCGCGCACGGCACGCGCTGGACGACGACGAACGCGCTCAAGCGCATGGTCGCCCCCGATCTCCGCCCGCCGCCGGGGACCGACGCCGTGGCCGAGCTCCGCGCGAGCCTGCCGCCCGACCTCGCCGGGTGGTCGCCGCTCGCGCAGGACCAGTACATCGAGATCCTCACGCTGCTCGGCCCCTACCTGCTCGGCTCGCAGGGCGATCGGATGCTCATGGCGAGCTCGGTGGAGGGGCGCTTCCCGTTCCTCGATCCGGACGTCGTCGACCTCGCGAACAGCCTCCCCGACGCCTACAAGCTCCGAGTCCTCGACGAGAAGCACGTGCTGAAGCGCGTGGCGGCGCCGCTCGTGCCGCGCGAGATCGTCGAGCGCAAGAAGCAGCCGTACCGCGCCCCGGACGCGATGTCGTTCGTCACTCCGAGCGCGAGCCCGGAGATCGACGAGCTCTTGTCGCGCGAGGCCGTCGCGAAGACCGGCGTCCTCGACGCCGGGGGCGTCCAGGCGCTCTGGAAGAAGTGCAAGGCGAACGCGGGCGGCGGCGCGTTCTCGAACACGGACAACATGGCGCTCGTCGCCGCCATCTCCACCCAGCTCCTGTGCCGCGAGCTGCTCGGGGCGTCGTGACGACGCTCTACGACCTGCTCGAGCGCCACCTGGGCGCCGGCGCCGATCGGCCGCTGCTCGTCACGCCGGACGGGACGTACAGCTCCGCCGACGTCGCGCGCGAGAGCGCGCGCGTGGCCGCCTGGCTACGCGACGCGGGGCTCGCGCCGGGCGATCGCGTCGTCGTCGACCTGAAGAACGGTGCCGACGCGGTCGCCGCGCTCTTCGGAGCGTCACGCGCGGGCGCCGTGGTGGTCGGCGCGACGCCGCAGTGGACGCTCCCGCAGCTCGCGCACGTCCTCGCCGACAGCGGCGCGCGCTTCCTCGTGACGAACGATCTGCGCGCGAGGCAGCTCGGCGCGAAGGGGCCGCCGAACGTGCTCGTCCGCGGCGCGACCGCGGACGGCGCGACCTCGTGGGAGACGCTCACCACCGCGTGGGACGGCCGGGAGCCGACGTCGCCTAGCGATCCGGCGATCCTCATCTACACGTCCGGCTCGACCGGCGCACCGAAGGGCGTCGTGCACCCGCACGCGAACCTGATCGACTTCGCGCGCATCGTCTCCGGGTACCTCGAGAACACCGCCGACGATCGGCTGATGTGGCTGCTCGGCTGGAGCTTCGGCTACGGGCTCTCGCAGCTCCTCACGATGTGCTTCACCGGCGGCTGCCTCGTCGTCCCCGAGTCGATGCTCGCGGCCGACGTCGTGAAGGCCCACGAGGAGCACGGGACGACGGCGATCGCGCAGGTCCCTCACGGGTGGGACCAGCTCGTCGGCTTCCTGGAGAAGACCGACCGCCGGCTCACCGGGCTCCGCTACGTCACGAACGCCGGCGACGGCCCGTCACTCGCGCTGCTCGAGCGCCTCCCGCGCGCGCTGCCGGGCGCGAAGATCGTCCTCATGTACGGGCAGACCGAGTGCCTGCGCACGACCTACCTGCCCGCCGATCGCTTCGAGGACAAACTTGGCGCGATGGGGTTCCCCATCCCCGGCGTCG
This sequence comes from Labilithrix sp., assembly GCA_019637195.1. Lineage (GTDB taxonomy): Bacteria > Myxococcota_A > Polyangia > Polyangiales > Polyangiaceae > Labilithrix. The sequence continues at coordinate 100,982 of JAHBWA010000002.1, forward strand.
ACGTGTTCGTCGTCGACGAGCACGGCGAGCCGTGCGGCGTCGACCAGCCGGGCGAGCTGCTCCACCGCGGCGCGCTCCTCTCCGCGGGCTACTGGAACGCCCCCGAGGCGACGGCGGCGAAGCTCCGACCCGAGCCGTGCCTGCGCGATCGCATCGGCGACGAGCCCGTGCTCCACACCGGCGACATCGTCCGCCGCGACGCGGACGGCTGCCTCTGGTACGTCGGGCGCTCGGAGCGGATGATCAAGTCCTCGGGGTTCCGCTTCGGGCCCTCGGAGATCGAGGCGATCCTCCTCGCCGCTCCGCTCGTGCGCGAGGCGCTCGTCTTCGGGGTCGACGATCCCACGCTCGGCCAGGCCGTCGAGGCCGCGGTGGTCATGGCCGACGGCAGCGCGGACGCGAGCGCGCTTTTGCTCGCGGTGAAGAAGCAGCTCCCGCGCTACATGGTCCCGCGGCGCGTGCACTTCGTCGCGGAGATCCCGCGCAACGCGAACGGCAAGGTGAGGCTCGACGCCCTCCGCGCGCTCGCGCGCTGACGCGCCGGACATACGTCGCGACAACGACGAAGCGGACGGAGCCGGGATCTGGAGCCCGGCTCCGGGATCCGGAGTCCGGGTTCCGAGTCCGGGTCCGGGTTCCGAGTCCGGGTTCCGAGTCCGGGTCCGGGTTCCGAGTCCGGGTCCGGGTTCCGAGTCCGGGTTCCGGAGTCCGGATCCGGAGTCCGGGATCCGGGATCCGGATCCGGGTTCCGGGTCCGGATCCGGACTCCGGATCCGAGTCCGGATCCGGGGGAGCGGTGTTGGAGAAGCGCGTGTCGGGTTGCTCGCGGCTCCTGTCCGCGCCGGACGCCTCGGCCCGGCTTCACCTCGGACGCGCACCTTCCGCGCCGCCGGCCCGTGACGGGCGGCGAGGACGAGGCGAGCTCGTGTGGGCCGGCGTCACGGAAGCTGCGCTCGGGGTCGGTGAAGCCGGGCCGAGGCGCCCGGCGCTACCGCCAAGGAGTCGATCCATGAGCTTCCGCATCCTCGATGACATCGTTCACACCGTCGGCACCATCCACCGCCACTGCCTCGTCATCGCGCGGCAGGACCCGGACCTCGGCCGCCAGCTGAGGCGTGCCATCAACTCCGTCGGCCTCAACGCCGGCGAAGGGCTCTCCGCGCGCGCCGGCAATCGCACCGTGCGCCTCGAGAGCGCGATGGCCAGCGGACGCGAGGTCATCCTCGGGCTTCGCATCGCGGGCGCCGCCGGGTACCTCGACGACGAGCGCGTCGCGCGTTCGGTGGACTCCGTCGACCGAATCGTCGCCATCCTCTACAAGCTCGCGTACCGACCGCGCTGAACGCTCCTCGGCCGCCGGCTTCGCGCCGGCGGCCCTCGACGTGCGCGAAGCCGCTCCACCCAGGCCGCCGGCGAGTACGCCGGCGAATGCCCAGACGACTGCCCGGCGAATGCCCAGTCGACAGCCCGTGAATGCACCGACGACTGCCCAGCGAATGCCCAGTCGACAGCCCGTGAATGCACCGACGACATGCCTCGAGCTGCGCCGCTGCCTCAGCGCGAGGGCATCCACTCCACCGAAGCGCTCGCCGACACGCCGTCGAGCTTCACCGCCGTCTCCCTCGGACGGTCCATCGGCCAGAGCGCGAGGCCGCCCTCTTGCGCGATCGCGAGGGTGCGATCGTCGGGGCCGACGCGCGACCAGGGCGCCCTCGGCAGGTACTCGACGTCCGGCCTCTCGCCGTAGGTCCAGTCGACCTCGAAGGTGGTCGCGACGCCGGTCGCGAGGTGGATCCGCGTGATGCGCTCGCGCGAATCGCCTGCGGGTACGCCGATCGCAAAGGCCCGCTCGTCCGACGACCAACGCGTCCTCTCCCTGGCCAGCTCCGCCGGCCCGCGGAAGACCTCGCGCGACCGCCAGCCGGGTCCGGCGTGCAGATCGACCGCGTCGATCCAGCCCTCGTTGGACGCCTCGTCGACGTGACGCAGGAGCAGCCATCGCCCGCCAGGCGAGCCGCTCGCGCGCCGGAACGACGGCAGCTCGGTCTCGGCGAGGCGCGTCGCCTTGGGCGCCGACGGATCGGCGAGGTCCACGATCGAGCAGGCGTTCGACGCTTCGTGCTTCACGACGAACAGCGTCCCGAACGGTCCGGTCTCGACGAGCGTCGGCGACACCTCGCCGAGCGAGGCGCGGGCGCCCGTCGGGGGTGTCCAGGCGTCGAGCTCCTCGCCGCCCCCGGCCGCGCGGCGCTTCACTAGCAGCGTGCTCTGCCCCGACCACGCGTAAGGCGTGCACTCGCCCGGGCTCGTGAGCGCCGAAGAGACCACGCAGCCGTCGAGCACGCGCGGCGAGTGCTCGCCCGTCGTCGAGAACGCGGTGATCGCTCTCGAGCCGTCGTGCTCCCGCCGGAGCACGAACGCGATCCAGCGGCCGTCCGGCGACACCGTCCCTTGCGCGATCGAACGGGCACCCGGCGTAGCGCTGCCGATGTCCTCGAAGACCTCCCCGGGAGGAGGGACGATCTCGTGTCCCGTGACGGCCAGGTCCGGACCGTCGGCGACCGCGAACACGGTCGTTCGAGCGCGGCCCGTGCCGTCGCTCCGCGTGACGACGACGCGATCGCCGCTCGGGGCCCAGCGCGCGCCGCCGGCCGCCTCCCCCGCGGCCAGCGTCACCGTCGCGAGCGAGCCGTCGGGGCGCGGACGCGCGACAACGACCTCCCCCGTCCGAACGCGTTCGGACGGGAGCCCGAAGCCTTGGATGAGGAGCTGCTCGCGGGTCGGGGACCACTCGCCGCGCCCGGGCGTCACACCGCCCGGGAGCGTCACCGCGATCGGCTCGGACCAGCCCGCCGCGTCGACCCGCCGGAGCTTCATGCGCGGCCCGTCGCGCCCTGGAAGCGTCCAGTAGACGAGCCACCGGCCGCTCGGCGAGGGAAAGAGCGGCTCGAGGACGGTCTCGTCGAGGACCTCTTGCCGGAGCGTCCCCTCGTACACGCGATGCGCCGTGAGCTCGAAGCGACGCTCGCTGTCGAGGGTCAGCAGCCACGGCGTCGAGACGTCCAGGGCGGGACCGGGCGCGGCAACCTCGCCTCCACAGCCCGCGCCCCCGACAGCGACCGCCGCAGTCAGGCCGAGCCCGATCGCGCAGGCCACCCTCGCCGGTCCCCCGCTCCCGCGCGTACCCATGGACTCCGGTCGCTCTGTCGCGGTGAAGCGGGTCATCACGCCGAGCGTACGACGCTCGACGCAAACGTCGAGCGCAGCGCGGGCAGACGGCCCCGGAGCTTCGCGCATCAGAGCGGTCGGTCTCCTCGGCGGGGGCCGCGCTCGACCGCGACGTCGTCTCCGAGTAGCCTGACAAGCTCATGAGCCTCGCGCGGAACACGGCGAGCGCATGCTGCGCCGGCGCTTTGTCGGTCGTGCTCGCGTGTCAGGACTCCTCGCGCGAGCGGGACGCGCGAGACGTCGAGCGCGACGCGCGACGGGACGCGTGCGTCGCGCTCACGCTGCCCCCGGCGTGCGAGCCGCCCCTCGATGTCGGAACGGCGGAGGAGGTGGTGCGCTTGATCGGCGCCCTCGCGGAGTCCGTCGAGGGCCCGCTCTCGCATGCGCACGGCGAGGCGCTCCGCCCTACGCGCGATCTCCGCTTCACCGCGCCCGTCGAGCTGGAGGTCGCGCCGTTCGTCCAGCGCGAACGGTGCCCCGCGGCGACGGAAGAGGAGGACCGAGAGGCCCCCGTCTTCCCGTGCACCGAGACCTGGCGGTTCAGCAGCGAGAAGACGACCGAGTGGCGGAACCTGGTGGACCCCCCGCTACCGTCGCTCCCGTTTCCTCCCGGTGTCGCGTGCAAGTCCAGCGACTGCAGTGAGCTGACGGTCGCGCCCGGTACCGTCGTCCGATTCCAGCGCGGAGTCGAGTTGCACGGCTTCACCGCGACCTACTTGCACACAGTACGGGTCGCCCGCCCCTGCACGGAGCCGTGCGGCGCCGACGAGCTGCGCTGTACGACCGCGACGACATGCATCGCGGAGAGCGCGTTCTGCCTCCTCTGCCAAGGCGGCTCGAACGCAGAGTGCGCCTGCCACACCGTCTGCGACGCGACGCCGGAGGAGACGGACTGCTCCTACGCGCGCTCGGACGACTTGAGAATGCGTGGGACGTGCCGCGCGGGAGCCTGCTCCCCGGGGCAGGCTCCGCGCTGATCGCGGCGCCCCGGACAGGTCGGGCGCGGAGCTGCCGCGGCATCGCGCTTGACCGGCCCTCGGCACTCGCGTTTTCTGTTCAATCGAGGAGCGGGCGTCCAATCGCGGATCGGCGGCCGGGTGCGTGCGGTGAGAGCAATCGACGAGCTCGTCTCGGTGCGTCACGAGACGCTTCGTGTCGGGCCATGAGCCGTCGCGCGACGTTCCGGCCACTTTCGAGTTAGGGCCTCCGTGTCCCGCGATCGACCCTCCACGAAGACTCCTCCTCCGGCGCCGAGCGAGCACGGTACGCCGGCGGCCCGCAAGCTCGTGTCGGGCCTGGCAGCGCGCGACGCGGCGGCCGAGCGCGAGCTCCTCGACCGCTACACGGTGCATGTCGAGCGCGTCATCGCCCGGATCACCGGGCGGCTCGACGTCGACGATCTCACGCAAGAGGTGTTCATCCGCGTCGTCGCTCGGATCGCCAAGCTCCGCGACCCCGACAGCCTTCCTGGGTACGTGACCCAGGTCGCCGTCTTCGTCGCGCGCGAGGCGCTCCGCGCCCGACGTCGCAGGCGATGGCTCATCTTCCTCGCGCCGGCGGCGCTGCCCGAGGTCCACGCGCCGGCGGCCTCCGAGGACGTGAAATCGGCGATCGACGCGTTCTACCGGCTCGTCGATCGGCTCGAGCCCGACGAGCGGATCTCGTTCTTGCTGCGGCACGTCGAAGGGCTCGAGCTCACGGAGGTGGCCGACGCGTGCGGAGTCTCGCTCGCGACCACGAAGCGCCGGCTCGCGGCCGCGGAGCGCCTCTTCAAGGCGCACGCCGAGGGCGTCCCCGATCTCGAGACCTGGCTCGCTCGGAGCCCCAAGTGGGCAAAGGCGACCTGAACATGCGCGAGGACGTCGAGCAGATCACCTCCGCGGTGCGCGTCGAGCTGGACCGCGCGCTCGCCGAGCGCGAAGCGACCCGGGCGCCGCTCGACGAGCGAGTCGCTGCCTTTCGCGCCTCGCGACTCGCGGCCGAACGAGCTCGCGCGCATCGCGTGTGGGCCGCGGCCGGCGCGGCGCTCGCCGTCGCGGCCGGCGCCCTGTTCTTCCTGCGCGGGCCCCGCTCGCCGGAGCGGACCGTTCTCTCGTTCACCGTCGGGGACGGCGCCGGCGAGCTCGGCGCGCCCATCGCCCCGTCGACGAGCGCGGTCCCGCTGCGGTTCTCGGACGGCAGCGAGATCGACCTCCACGCAGCTTCGACCATACGCGTGGCCTCGACCACGACGTCCGGCGCGGAGGTCGTGCTGGAACGCGGCACCATCCGCACACACGTCGTTCCTCGCGCCGGGAATCGCTGGACGATCGCCGCAGGACCGTACCGCGTGCAGGTGAAGGGGACCCGCTTCGACACCGAATGGGATCCGACCACGCAGAGACTCCGCGTGACGATGCAAGAAGGACGCGTGCTCGTCACGGGCGGTTGCCTGGACGGCGCGCGCGAGCTCGGAGCGGGCGATGTCAGCGAGGTGAGCTGCCCGGTGGCGGCGGCGACGCCGGTGGAGGCGCCGTCGCCCGACGCGAACGGAGATCGAGCGAGCGCCTCGCCGCCGAGCGCAGCAGCTGCGACCGCGAGCATCGCGGCGCACGGGAGTCACTCGGCGGAGCGGCCGGCGGCCGTCGCTCCGCCGTCGCCGGAGCGGCGGGCGGCGCCGGCGTCGGCTGAAGACGTGATCGCTTCAGGAACCGCAGAGGAGACGATGGGCCTGGCGGAGACCTCGCGGCACGCCGGGCGCTTCGACACCGCCGAACGCGCTTACCGCGCCGTCCGCGCTCGGTTCTCGGGCAGCGCGCACGCCGCGACGGCGACGTTCCTCCTCGCGCGGATGCTCGCCGACGATCGCCGCGGCGCCGAAGCCGAGCCGCTCTTCCTCGAGTACACGCGCCTCGCGCCCGACGGCGCGTTCGCCGAGGCGGCCTGGGGCCGACTCGTGGAGCTCGCGCGCGCGCGCGGCGACGTCGCGCTCGCTCGCGCGCGCGCGCGCTTTTACGTCGACAGCTTCCCCAACGGCGCGTCGATCGACGTCGCGCGGGACTCGCTGGCGAAATGATCCATGCGCTCGCTCTCGGCGCCGTCGGCACGTGCGCGGTGGTGATGGTCGGCGACGGCAGCTCGTTCGCGAATCGCGTCCTGGGCGAGCTCGCGTCGAGCATGGCGTGCGTCGACGTGGCGACCGACGACGCGCCGGAGGAGAGCCGAACGAAGGTCCGCGTCGTCACGCGGCGCCGCACGGAGATCTGGGACCGCGGGGCGCTCACGAAGGTCCTGATGCTCGAAGGCAAGGACGAAGTCGTCGACGCGGTGAAGGTGGCGGAGCACGTACGCGCGCGGGTGCTCGCCCCCGCGCCGTCCGCCGCGAGCGCGCCGCCGCAGCCGATCGCGTCGAGCGACGCGGCGGGGGCTGCGCCGATGTCGGCAGGCGCCCCGGCGGCGCCGACATCGGTCGACGCGCCGGCGGCGCAGAGCGGCGAGCCCACTCGGCCCCGCCTCGCGTTCGCGGGTGGTATCGGCCCGACCCTCGACGCCGGCGCGGTGGGGCTCGGTGCGCGCGTCGCGGTGCGCTCCCGCGTCGCCGGGGTGTTCGGCGCGGGCGCGATGGCCATCGCGCCGCTCGTCGCGGCGACGATCCGCGGAAACGAGAGCGACGTCGACGCGGAGGTCTCGACCATCGCATGCGGCCCGGTGGTCGATATGGAGCTGCGCGTCCCGCGGACCTCGCTGACCGGCTCCCTCGGCTTGGCCGCCTTGCTCACGTACACGCGCGCGACGGGCTTCGCGAACCCCCTGTTCCGCGTGCGACGCGACGGAGAGACGCGCTTCACGCCGACGCTGACCGCTTCCGCGGCCTACTTCGTCCAGCCTCACCTGGCGTTCGAGCTCGCGGGTGGGCTCGGTGTATCCGTCCCCGACATCGAGATTCGGTTCGACGGTAGATCGGTCGCGCGCTGGGGCATGCCCTACGTGTTCAGCAGCGGTGGGATCCGAATCGCCTTCTGACGTGAGCCGTGGCCTCGACTCGCGGCCACCTCTCTTCCGTCAGGGAAAACTGCCGAGGGCATGCTCATGAAGATTGTTCTTTCGCGCCCCATCGTCGTCTTGGTGCTCGCGTTCGCGGCCGCGTGCGGGAGCCTCGATCCCGTCGGTCCCCAGAACACGACCGGGGGAGAGGACGGAGGTGTCGACGGAGGCAACACTGACGGCGGGGGCGAGACACCGGAGGCCGGATCGCTCGCGATCACCACCCAACCATCGCCGGAGGCGCAGTCGGGCGCGCACTTTCTCGAGCAACCGTCCGTGCAGCTTCGAGACACGGGCGACGTCGCGGCCCTCGTCTCCGGAGTCCAAGTCACCGCCGCGCTCGCGACGGGCGCGGGCACCCTCGGGGGTACGCTCACGGCGACCACGGACGCCACCGGTACCGCTGCGTTCACGGACCTCTACATCGACGGCGACGGCGCTCACACCCTGCGCTTCACGACGCCCGGGAGGACCGAAGCGGTCTCCGAGACGGTGACCGTCGCGAAGTCACCGACCATCACGCGGTTCGCGCGCTTCTCCCACACCATCTCGAACTACCCGGGGAAGGTCGACGTCTGCCTCGAGGTCGACGGCGCCGCGGGGGCCACCCCCGTCGATCGAGCCGGCTTCCCGGACGGGATCCCCTACGGCGGGACCTCGGCCTACGTCGCGGTGACGAGCCTGGCGAGGGATTCGCTCGTGTACAGGATGTATCCGGCGCCGCTCACGGCCTGCCCGCCGGCGGGCTCGCCGATCCAGCCTCTCGTCGTCGGAATGATCGCGTGGGGCGCGGCGATCACGACCGACATGGACGGCTCGCACTGGGGCGCGGCGCCGGCGGGAGTGACGGCGATTCCGCCCGGCGATCCGGCGAGCGTCTGCGGCCCGATGATGAACGAGGCGTGCTCCGCCTCGAACTACTCGACGGGATACTGGGTCGAGGACCGGCCGGATCCGACGCCGGACGCGGGGAAGGCGAGCGTCGCGCTCTCGAGCCTGTTCCGCGGAGGGGCGAGCCCCCTCTACACCGTCTGCTACGATCCCGACGGTGACGGTCCAGACCCGGGAGTGCTGCTCTTCGATATGGAGCTCGACGGGCTCCTCGTCGGCCATCGGTCCGTGCCTCCGTTGACGGGGGGACGCCTGATGGTGTTCCAGGGATCGGCCTACCCCTGCTCGACTGCGTCGCCCACCATGGCGATCGCGGTGCAAGACCTCCCCGCGACCGCGGGAGACGGCGCCGTCGCGTCCCTCCCCGCAGGCGCCGTGGGGCGCCTCCTGCTCGTCGGTCAGACCCTCGTCCCGCCCTCGGGCTCCTACGCGGTCCCGCGGATCATCCTCATCGGCCCGTAGCCGACCGCGAGCCGTGATGGACGCGCCCCGCCCATGCGCTCGGCCTGCGCGCGCCTGGGCGAGGTGCGCCGCGCGGGACTCGCTCCCCGATGCCCGCTACTCGGTGATCGCGCGGACCACGCGGCAGGGGTTGCCGGCGGCGAACACACCCTCGGGCACGTCGCGTGTCACGACGCTGCCAGCGCCGATGACCGCGCGCGAGCCGATCCGGACGCCGGGCAGGATGAGCGCGCCTCCGCCGACCCAGACGTCGGAGCCGATCTCGACGGGCTTGCCGAGCTCCTTCGTCCTCCGCAGCTCGGCGTCGAACGGGTGGAGGGCCGTGTAGATCTGAACGGCCGGACCGAACAGCGAATAGCTCCCGATCCGCACCGAGCACACGTCGAGCACGACGCAGTTGAAGTTGAAGAACACGCGCTCGCCGAGCTCGATGTTCGAGCCGTAGTCGCAGAAGAACGGCGGCTGCATCCCGACGGTGTCGCCGCCCTCGCCGAGGAGCTCACAGAGGATGCGACGACGCTCCTCGCGCTCCGCCTCGCGCGTCGCGTTCAGCGCCTGGCAGAGGTCTCGCGCACGATCACGCGCGGCGACCAGCTCCGGATCCGCCGGATCATAGAGCTCCCCAGCAAGCATCTTGTCGCGTTCGGTCGTCATCGTGCGGGCTACGGGAACGAAGGCCCGTAGTAGGCCACGTCTCTCGCGATATAGGAGCCTGCTCCCTCTTCCTGGAGCGCGAACAGGTGCATCCCATAGTGGCGCGCCGCCCGCAGGCCGAGCAAGCGGACCGGCTCCCGATCGACCTGCTCCCGACAGACGAGCTCGGTGCCCGCGAGGTAGCAGCTGTCGCGGGGCGCGGTCGACGACCTCGGATAGCCGCGCCCGTACCACGACGCGCCGGCGGACAGCGCGCCGCGCCAGCGCCAGTCCAGAGAGACCGCGGCGTCTTCGATCGCCAGCGCGGCCTCGCCACCGGCGGCGCCGCCCACCAGAACGTGGAGCGCGTCGGGGGCGTCGTCGCCGTACGCGAGCGCCTCGCCGCGAGCGAGGTGCACGTAGTCGTAGCCATCCGGGAGCGCGAGCTCGTCGCGCACGCCCGCGGCGTCGGACGTCAGGCGCAGGAGGCTCCACGCTCCGTCACGCTGGAGCACCATGGCGACGCCCGGCGGATCGTCGACCAGCTCGAGCACGCGGCTCGCGCCTGCGAGCGGCGCGAGCGCGCTCCGCACGAAGCGGCTCGGCGACTCCTCGAGGTAGAGCGCGATGCCCTCCGGATCGCGGAGCATCCACACGGCGCCCCGCGCGTCGGTCGGACCGATCACGCTCACGACATCGGCCGTAGCGCGACAGCTCGAGGCCGACGTGCAGAAGGCGACCGGCGCACCGATGCCTTCCGGGGTGACCGGACGCAAGCTCGCGTCGCTCTCGGCCACGTACACCCGCGGGGGGACGGGCCACGGAGGGTGGTACGGGATGCTGTAGCCATGAAGCGCCGTGAACGCGGGGCCGTCCCGCTCGAACTTCGCGGCAGCCCCCCACCGGTAGCCCTCGTAGTAGTGCGAACCGGTGCGCAGCCAGAGGCGGTTCTCCGAGCCGAGCACGGCGTACACGCTCCTGTTGCCGACGACCGCGAGCATCGAGGGAACCTCGTCGAACGGGAGCGGCGCGAAGGAGAACACGGAGCCGCTCGGCTCGGCGACGCTCGGCCCGGGGACGAAGCCGTACCCGCCGCCGGGTGTCGGCACGACGACCTCACCCTTCTCGTCGCCGTCTGGGCCGTCGTCCCTCGCGCAGGCTGCGAGCAGGGAGACGCCGACGAGCACGCCCGAGACACCCCGCATCCCACGATGCTAGGCGGAACGTGCCGGCGGTCAAGCGACACGGGGCGCTCACCAGTGACCGCTTTCGCGCGCGTTCACCTAGCTTCCTAGCGTCAGCGACGAAAGCGATCAGTCGTCGTCTTCCACGAACGCGCGGAGGCGCTCGATCGCGAGGTCCCACTGCTGCGAGATCTGCGCGAGGTGCTCGCGTGCCGCGTCGAGCGAGCGAGGGTCGAGCGTCCAGACGGTCTCGCGTCCGGAGCGCTCGCCCCGCGCGAGGCCGGCCGCTTCGAGCACCCGGAGGTGCTTCGTCACGGCCTGCCGCGTGACCTTGGTGCCTTCGGTCAGCCGCGCGATGGATAGCGGTCCGTCATGGCAGAGGCGCGACACGAGCCGGAGGCGCTGCTCGTCGCCGAGCGCGGCGAAGACGAGCGCCGAGGCCGCGAGCGCCGCGAGCCGGTCACGCCGCATCGAGGTACTTCGCGATGAGGCCGAGCTGAGCCTCCCAGCCGCCCTCGTTGTCGGCGAAGGCCTTGGCGCGGCGCTCGGCCGAGAGCTGGTCGAAGCCCGACTCGGTGATCGTGAGGCGGGTGCCGCCGGCGACCTCCTCGAGCTCGAACGTCACGAGCGTCATCGGCGCGTCCGGTCCCGTGTCCGGCTCGGCGCCGGGATGCCAGCGGAACGAGAGGCAACGCTCGTGCTCGACGCGCTCGATCCTGAGCTCGCACGGGATCCCTACGTAGGGCTCCTGGTGCTTGGCGATCTCCGGATCGACCTGCGTCTTCGCGATCGCGCCGTGGACCGTCGTCCCGGCGACGAAGGGGCCTTCGATCGTCATACCGAACCACGTCCCGAACGCCTTCGAGTCGCTGATCGCCTTCCACACCTTCGCGAGCGGCGCCTTCAGCACCGCGGTCTTCTCGATTTGCACTTTACGCAACCTCCTGGTTGCTCATTAGCGCACCCCATCCCGTCGTGCAACCATTTGGCTGCCGTTGTCATGCGAAGCGCCCCGCGAGTCGCCAGCATCACGCGGCGCGTCCCGCGAGTCGCCAGCATCACGCGGCGCACCCCGCGAGTCGCCAGCATCACGCGGCGCGTCCCGCGAGATCGCCAGCATCACGCGGCGCACCCCGCGAGTCGCCAGCATCACGCGGCGCGACCCCGCGAGACGGCGTCCTGTCGGCACACGCTCGAGGTGATCAGCCCGACGCGGGGCGCGCTCGCCCGCGCTTCAGAAGCAATGTCCACCGACCACGACGCGCCTCCCCCAGTCGGGGAGCGCCGAACGGTGCTCGCTCGAGTGCTCGCCCTTGATCGTGATCGCGCCGTCCGGCTCCGAGGCGAAGTAGTAGAGATGGTGCTCCATGCATCCCGAGGGGCAGTCGCCGGAGGCGTCGTTGAAGACGTAGTGGAAGGTCCCGTCGGGGTCGCGCTCGGCGCAGACGCGCGGACCGTCGGGCCACCCGGTGAGCCCGGCGGTCGCCACGCCCGGGAGCTGCTCGTAGAGCGCGGCGATGGCGGTCATGTCGTAGCGACCGACCACGCTTCCACTGGCGAGGCGGACGCTGCCCGAGCTCTGCATTCGCGGGCTCGTCCAGCCGTAGCGCGCGTGAAGGCAGTCCCACGCTGTGTAGTCCCCCGCGTCCATCGATGCGTACGTCGAGACGTCGACCACGAGCGACACGACACCGGCATAGCGGCCGCCGCGCACGTCCGCGACGGCAGGGACCCGCGCGCGGATGGAGGCGAGGTCGCGTCGGATCCGCTCGTAGGTCGGAGTGTCGGCGGTGAAGGTGCCGGCGACACGCCGCGCGAGGACCTCGGCTTCGGCGTCGAGCCGCGGCGTGAGCTCCAGCTCGTCGTCCGTTCCAGGGAGCCCAGCGCACTCCGGCGGAGTCGTCACCTCGCGCCGGCTCGGATCGGGCGGCAGCGGCGCGGCCATCCAGCGATCTCCGATCGGCACCGTCGCAGGGTCGGAGGCCGCGGCCTCGTCCGCGCGCGTCCCGCAACCAGGGCCAATCAGGGACAGGACGACGCCGACCAGAAGGGGGAGCCGCCGCGCTCGGTGGCGATCGAACGTCGGCCGCACGGGCGAGAACTCTAGCGCGACCGTCGCGCCTCGCAACGTCGCGCGAGACGACGTCGGGCCCTCTGCGACCGAGCGCGCTGAGCCCAGCCCGCGCCCGTGCATGAGCTCAGACCGCACGGCGCGTGCGCTCGTCTCGCACGCCGCGTGAGCGTGCACGCGCGAACGCGCGTGCGGCGTGAGCGCGACGCGGGCCGTGCGTGCCGCGCGTCGCCCGAGATGCTCCGAGAACGTCACGCGGCGGGAATAGCGCCCGGTGGAAGATCCTTGCCTCGTCCCCGCCGCCCTGCTCTCTGTCGTCCGCGACTCGAACGATGCACCGCGAGCACCGCCGCCTCCTCCTTCTGACGCAGCATTTCCCGCCCTCGTCCGAGATCGCCGGGAAGGTGACCGCGCGCCTTCTCCGCTACCTCCAGCGGTTCGGCTGGGAGACCACCGTGATGACGGTCCCGGCGGAGCAGGCGGGCGCGCCGCTCGACACGCGCGGATACGCCGACGTCTGCGATCGCGTCCGCGTCGAGCGCGTCGCGCGCTGGCCCTACCCGATCGACGGCCTGCGGCTCGCGACGCGCACGCTCAAGCAGCTGCGCGGGCTGCGCGCTGCCCCGGCCGCGAACGGAGCGCGCACCTCGGTCGCACCGTCCCCCTTGGCCGACGCCTTCAGCTGGGCCCCTCCGCGGAGCGCCGGCCGGCTGGCGCGGGTGGCGCGCTACCTCTCCTTCCCCGACTCGCGCTCCGGCTGGATCGCGCCGGCCATCGCACGAACCCGCACGCTCCTCGCGCGCGAGCGCTACGACGCGCTCCTCACCGTCGGACCGTCGCACTCCACGCACCTCGTCGCGCTCGCGCTTCGCCGCCTCGCGACGATCCCTCCGTGGATCGCGCACCTGCACGATCCGTGGGCCGACTTCGAGGATCGCGAGGAGCGGTCGCGCAACGTCCGGCGCGCCCAGCTCTTCTTCGAGCGTCACATTCTCGAGCAGGCTGACGAGGTCCTCTTCGCCACCCGCGAGGCTCGCGACGGCTACGCCGAACGGTTCCCCGACGTTCGGCGCGACAAGCTCGGCGTCCTCGTCAACGGCTACGATCCCGCCGACTTCCCGTCCGCCGACCTCCCGTCCGCCGACCTCCCGTCCGCCGAGCGCGCGGCCGAGCGCAGCGCGCGGCCGCTCACGTTCGTGCACGTGGGGAGCATCTACGGCGGGCGCGATCCACGCCCGTTCCTCGAGGGGCTCGCGCAGCTCGTCGCGTCGAAGGCGCTCGATCCGCGCGACGTCGAGGTCCACTTCCTCGGCGGATGCGACTCGCGCGAGGCCGTCGAGCGCGCGGTCGACGAGGCGGGGCTCGCCGGCGCCGTCACGCTCCACGGCGTCGTCGATCACCAGGAGGCGATCCGGCGAATGCTGACCGCGGACGTCCTCGTCCTCCTCGCGCAGGAGCAGGACTACCAGATCCCCGCGAAGCTCTACGAGTACCTGAGCGCGGGCCGCTTCGTCCTCGCGTTCACGGGAGGCGCCTCGGCCACGGTCATCGAAGACGCGGGCGCGGGGCACGTGGTCGGCCCGCGCGAGGACGCCGTCGCCGCGCTCGCCGACGTCCTCGCGCGCCACCGCGACGGACGCCTGGCGCGCCACCGCCTCCCCGCTTCGCGGCTCCGCCCGTACCAGGCCGACCACCTCGCCGGCGAGCTCGCCGCGCGCCTGGACCGCCTCGTCGGCGCGCGCTGAAGACCGCGCGAAGGTCGGTTGCGTGCTCCCGCGCGCACCTCCGAAAGTGTCTCTTCCTGCCGACAAGGCTCGGCTCCAGTCACGCTCGTTTCAGTCGTCATTTCGCGCGCGAGCTGTTGACGCACCCCGCAAGTTTGATTCTCCTTCGCGGAATGGCCCGAGCGACGGTTGCAGTGCGGGCTGCCAGGCTCGAGGAGGATCGCGACGCGATCCTCGGCGTGCTCGCGCGCAACCTCTCTGTGGCTGGAACGAAGACTCGGTTCGACTGGCTCTATCGCAAGAACCCCGCGGGCACGTCGCTCGCCTGGGTCGCCGAAGACACGGCGACGGGCGAGGTGGTGGGGACCTCTGCCGCACACCCGAAGAAGCTCGTGGTCGACGGACGCGTCGAGACCGTCCTCAACCTGAGCGATTTCGCGTTCGACCGCGCGTACCGCACCGTCGGACCGGCGCTCAAGCTGCTCCGCGCGTCGCTCCAGCCGATCGACGAGGGCGCGTACGTCCTCAGCTACGATCACCCGAGCCCGGCGATGACCGCGCTCTACACGCGGCTCGGCCGGCGCCCGCTCGCGCCGTGGCGGCGCTACGCGCGACGCCTCCGCGTCCACGATCTCGCCCGCGCGCGCTTCGGCGATCGGCGCGCCGTCGACGTCGCGCTTGCCGGCATCCACCTCGCCATCCGCGCGCGCGACCGCGTGATCGACGGGCGCAGCCACGGCTTCGACATCCGCGCGGAGCTGCCGCCAGCCGCCGAGCTCGATCGCGTCGACGCAGAGTGGAGCGCGCCCCGCTACCGCGTCGCGCGCTCCGCGGCCTACGTGAAGTGGCGGTTCGTCGACAACGCGATGTGGCGCCACGACGTGCTCGCGGCGTACGCGAAGGGCGGACGGCTCGCGGGCTACCTCGTCTACCGCGAGGGCGAGAACGACACGATCAAGGTGCTCGATCTCGTCGCCCCCGGAGACCGGCGCGCGGCGCGCGCGCTGCTCGGCGCGGTCCTCGGCGTCGGCTGGGCGAGCGCGAGGCGCGGGCTCTCCGCCACCGTGCTCGCGGGCAGCCCCGCCGAGCGGCTGGTCCTCGAGCTCGGCTTCTGGAGAAGGCAAGACAGCCCGGGGGTCGTCCTCTGGTCGAAGGCGGACTTGCGCGGGATCGACGACCCGAGTCAGTGGTGGATGATCGAGGGAGACGAAGATGTCTGACGTGGATGCCGAGAAGAAGGTCCGTGCGTTCTTGCTGCAGCGGTTCCCGGACGCCAAGCGCGCGGGCGACGACGACTCCTTGCTCGACATGGGCGTCATCGACTCGCTCGGCATCCTCGACGTCGCCGAGTTCCTCTCGTCCGAGCTAGGGGTGAAGGTCGAGGACGACGATCTCGTGCCGGAGCACTTCGACTCGATCGCCGCGCTCCTGCGCTTCGTCGCGGCCCGGCGAGGCGGGAGCGCGTGAGGCGATGAGCCTCTACCTCCTCCATCACCTCTTGGAGCGCGCCGCGGCGAGCGCCCCCGAGAAGGAGGCGGTCGTCGACGGCGGGCGGCGGCTCACCTACGGAGATCTCCACGCGTGGGCCGGCGCGGTCGCCGGCTGGCTGGAGGACAGGGGCGTCCGGCGGCGCGATCGCGTCGCCGTCTACCTCGAGAAGTCGGCGGAGGAGGCCGCGACGATCTTCGGCGCCAGCGTCGCCGGCGCGGTCATCGTGCCGATCCACCCCGCGCTCAAGCCGCTCCAGGTGAGCCACATCCTCGCCGACTGCCAGGTCCGCTTCCTCGTCACGACCGCCGCGCGCGCGGACGCGCTCGCGGCCGCGGACGCGCTCGCGGCCGTCGAGGGCAAGCTCTTGCTCCCCGGCCCGAACGCCGAGCTCGCGGGCCATCCGCTGGCGACCGCGCCGGCGCGCGCGCCGCGCTCCGCGTGCGTCGGGGAGGATCTCGCCGCGCTGCTCTACACGTCGGGCAGCACCGGTCGGCCGAAGGGCGTCATGCTCTCGCACCGGAACCTGCTCGCGGGATCGCGGATCGTGAGCCAGTACCTCGCGATCGGCCGCGAGGACCGCATCCTCTCGCTGCTGCCGTTCTCCTTCGACTACGGCCTGAACCAGCTCATCACCGCGGTGGAGCACGAGGCGACGATCGCGCTGCTCCGGACGTTTCGCTTCGGCGACGAGATCGTGAGGGCGCTCGCCGCCGAGCGCATCACCGGCCTCGCCGGCGTCCCGACGCTCTGGTCGATGCTCGCGCACTCCGCGCCCTCGCTGAAGAAGACGACGCTCCCGCACCTCCGCTACCTCACGAACAGCGGCGGGGCGCTGACGCCGGAGATCTCGGGCAAGCTCCAGAGCCTCCTCCCGACGACGAAGATCTTCGCGATGTACGGCCTCACCGAGGCCTTTCGCTCGACGTTCCTCCCACCGGAGGAGCTCGCGCGGCGGCCCACGTCGATGGGCAAGGCGATCCCGGAGACCGAGGTCTTCGCGCTCCACGAGAGCGGGCGCGCGTGCCTGCCCGGCGAGGAGGGGATCCTCGTGCACCGCGGGCCCACCGTCTCGCTCGGCTACTGGAACCGGCCGGACGCCACACGCGAGGTGCTCGTCCCGAACCCGCTCGTCGGCCCGGACGAGGGCGCCGACGTCGTGTGCATCTCCGGCGACGTCGTCCGGATGGATGAGGACGGCTTCTTCCACTTCGTCGGCCGACGCGACGGGATGATCAAGTGCTCGGGCTTCCGCGTGAGCCCGACCGAGGTCGAGGAGGTGCTGATGGCCTCCGGCCTCCTGGCGCAGGCCGCGGTCATCGGCTTGCCCGACCCGAACGCAGGCGAGCGCGTCCACGCGCTGTGCGTCGCCGCGCCGGGCTCCGATCCGGCGACCGACGCGCTCCGGACGCGCTGCGCCGACCTCTTGCCGCTGCACATGCAGCCGAAGGACTTCGAGTACGTCGCCGAGCTCCCGCGCTCGCCGAACGGCAAGGTGGACTACCGCGCGCTCCGCGCCGAGCGGACGACACCTCGATGACGAGCGGCGGCCTCACGCAGCGGCTCGTCGAGCAGCACTTCGCGACGCGCGACGGCGAGCTCGTCCTCGGCGGCGTGAGCGTCCGCGAGCTCGCCGAGCGCTTCGGCACGCCGCTCTACGTCTACGACGCGACCGTGATGCGCGCGCAGCTCCGGCGCCTCCGCGAGGCGATCCCCGCGCGCGTCGAGGTCTTCTTCTCCGTGAAGGCGAACCCCAACATCGACGTCTTGCGCGTCTTCGTCGGCGAGGGGACGGGCCTCGAGATCGCGTCCGCGAGCGAGTACCTCCGCGCTCGCGCCGCCGGGTGCGCGCCGGATCGCATCGTCTTCGCCGGGCCCGGCAAGGGCCAGGACGAGCTCGCACGGGTCATCGCGGACGGCATCGGCGAGATCCACCTCGAGTCCGACGAGGAGATCGCGCTCGCCGCCGCGCTCGCGGAGACCGCGAACCGGCGCGTCCGCGTCGCGCTGCGCATAAACCCGCGCGCGGCCGGCGGCGCGATGCAGATGGGCGGACAGAGCACGCCGTTCGGCTTCGACGAGGAGCGCCTCGAAGAGGTGGCGCACCTGGTGCTGCGTCAGCCGCACCTCGACCTCGTGGGGCTCCACCTCTACGGCGGCACCCAGATGCTCCGCGCCGAGGCGGTCGTCGCGCAGTGGGAGGCCACGGTCGAGCTCGGCCGCGCCCTCGCCCGGCTCCTCGGCCGGCCGCTCGAGTCGCTCGACTTCGGCGGCGGCCTCGGCATCCCGTACTTCGTCAAGGACGCGGAGCTCGATCTCGCCGCGGTCCGGCGAGGCCTCGCCGAGCGGCTCGATGACGCGATCGCCGATCCTGCGCTCGCGGGCGCGCGCCTGCTCGTCGAGCCGGGGCGCTTCCTCGTCGGGCCGGCCGGCGTCTACGTCACCGGCGTCCGCTCGGTGAAGACGTCGCGCGGGAAGACCTTCGTCGTGACCGACGGCGGCATGCACCACCACCTCGCCGCGTCGGGCAACCTCGGGCAGGTGATCAAGAAGGACTACCCGCTCGTCCACGGCGCCCGCGCGCTCGCGCCGCCGGCGATGACCGCGGTCGTCACCGGCCCTCTGTGCACGCCGCTCGACACCGTCGGGCGCGCCGTCCCGCTACCCGAGACGCGCGTGGGCGACCTCGTGTGTATCCTGCAATCTGGTGCTTATGGACTCTCCGCGAGCCCGGTCGGCTTCCTCAGCCACCCGATGCCCGCGGAGATCCTCGTGGGAGACGGCGAGCCCCGCGTCGTCCGCGCGCGCGGGACGTTCGAGGCCCCGATCGTCGGACTCCCTGGATGACGCCCGGGCTCCCCACGCCGGCGCGGGCGCCTGCCGCGGCGGACACGGGCGCCGCGCCGCGGGCGCAGCCGACGGGGGACACCGCCGCAGTCCAACTCCATCGTCTTTTTCCACGGCGTCGCGCCGGCGACGCCCCGGACCGCGACGCCATGGCCCGCCGGCGCGAAAGCAAGCGGAATCCTCGGCGTTCGGCCGTTCGGTGCACTACGCTGTTCGGGAGCGCGTGACGAAGAGCGACGACGAACCCGCCGCTTGGCCGAAGCAATGTCGCGGCTGCGGCGCCTCCTACGAGGAGGACGGCTGGAAGGATCTCCCGTACGTCGGGATCGACCCGAGCTACCGCCTGGAGTTCCGCAACTGCCCGTGCGGCTCGACGCTCGCCGTCCCGGTAGCTCCCGGCTGACCTCGAGCGACGCTACTTCTTCTTCACCGCGCACGCGAGCGGATCGCCGGCGGCGCAGGCGCGATCGAGCGACGGCGTGGCGAGCGCCTTCTGACCGGCGGCCGCCTGGAGCGTGCCGGCGGCGGCGCAGTCACGCATCGAGCCCGCGGTGCACGCCTTCTGCATCGCCATGAGCTCCGGCACCTTCGGGATCACGTTGCGGGTACCTCCGAAGAGGACCTTCTGCGCCGCGCACCCTAGGTCGTCGAGGCGCATGCACGCCATGTCGAACGCGCGCTTCGCGGCGTCCTGGTTGCCGCCCTGGCCGAGCTCGAGGCGCCCCTGGCCGGTGCAGCCCCGCGCGACGCCGCCGAAGCACGCGCGCTGGTAGAGAAGCTTCGCGGCGACCGCGTTCTTCGGCACGTCCTTCGAGCCGCCGTCGTAGAGCTCGCCGAGCTCGACGCAGCTCCGCGCCTGCCCGCCGTCGCAGGCCCGCTTGAGGAAGTCGGTCGCCTTCGCGACGTCCTTGGTCGCGCCGCGCCCCTCGAGGAGCATCTTGCCGACGACGCCGCAGCTCGCCTCGTGACCGCCCTCGCAGCCCTTCTGCAGGTACGTGACCGCCTGCTTCTCGTCCTTGGAGACGCCGTCGCCCGACTCGTACGCGGAGCCGAGCAGCCCGCACCCGAGCGCGTCGGCTTCGCCGCACGCCTTCTCGAACCGCTTCACCGCGCCGGCCGCGTCCTTGGCGCCGCCGCGTGCGTTCACCAGCAGCAGCCCGAGGTTGGAGCAGCTCTTCACGTCGTCGCCGTCGCAGCCCTTGCCGAGGAGCTCGCGCGCCTTGGCCTCGTCCTTCGATGCGCCTCCGCCGCCGGACGCGAAGAGCGCGCCGGCCGCGCCGCAGCTCCCCGCGTGCCCCTTGTCGCACTGCGCGAGGCACTCCTTCGCGTCGCCCGGCTTGCACAAGAACGCCGGCGCCGCGCTCGGATCGGTGCACTTGCCCTCGGCCAGCACGAGGCCCTTCGGGCAGGCGGCCTCCGGCGTCGCCACGTCGGCGACCTTCGCCTCGGGCGGCGGCGCGGCCTTCTCGGTGGGCGCCGCGTCCTTCGCGCCCTTCGGCCGGATGCCCTTCAGCTCGAGCCGGACGATCGCCTGGCACTGCGCCGGCGCCTTCGCCGAGTCGGGCTGCGCCTTGGCGCAGTCGGCGAGGTCGCCGTCCTGGTTGCGTACGCTCTTCGTGCTCGACGAGGCGCCTGACCCGCCGGCGCCGAAGAGCTGCGCGGCCGTCTTCGCTTCGCCTCTGGCGCCCGTCTCCATGACGAACGCGCCGACGGTCGCGCCCTTGACGAAGTGGGTGGCCCCGTCACACTCGCCGACGAGCTCATCGGCCGCCACGTTGCCCCAGGTCGTCTTCACCTTGCCGATCATGACGAGCGCGACGTCGAGCGTCGCGCCGCGCTGCATCTCGGCGCCGAGGTTGGCGGCGATGCCGGCGCCGGCGAGCGGCAAGTTCGCCTTCACCTCGTCGGCGTTGTTGAGCCTGACGAGCTGCTCCTTCTTGGTCATGCCGAGGAAGCCGTACTTCCCGTCGACCTTGCAGTCCTTCAAGAGCTTGAAGCCCTGGCAGCTGTACGCGACGACCGCGACGCTGTCCTTCATCAGGACCTCGAGATCGCCGCGCTGCTCGGGCTTCCAGTCGACGACGAGCGGCTCGGCGCCGCTCTCGGGCTCACGGCACGGACCGGAGCTCGCCTCGCCCATCGCGCCCGCGAAGGTCTGGTCCTTCGGACGGACCTGCTCGCCGGGCGTGGCGCCGCCGCAGCTCGCGAGCGCGAGGCCCGCAGGCAGGGACAACATGAGGGCGACCAGCGAAGAGCGCGACGATGTCGGGAGGTGCATGTTCGCGCGAGGGTATCGGCGCTCCCTTCGGGTGCACAAGCGGCGTCTGGCGCGACCGCAGGGCAGCATATTTTAATGTACTATCGAATAGATAGCGCACGCCGGTCGTCGAGGCGCGGTGGAGACGGCCCGGCGGTGACCCGTTTCCGAGGCGCCGGCGACTTCACGAGTAAGCACGATGCGACCCCCTTTCGACGACGTGGGTGACTCTTCGTGGTGGGCAGTGCACGGCGCCTCGCGCAGCAGCGCGCCGATGAGCTTCGAGCTCGAGCGTGACGACACGTTCGCAGACGCCTCGCCGCGCGACGAGGCCGTCGACGGCGCGCCCGCGGACGAGCGCTCGGTCGAGATCCCCGAAGACCTCGCGCTCCGCGAGCAGATCGCCGCGAGCGAGCGCGAGACCGTGAAGGACCTCGCGCTCGTCCGCGCCGCGGCCGCGCTCATGAACGAGCCGCAGCCGACGGCGTAGTCCTCGGCGCACAGCGCGGTCGCCGCGCACCGCGCGCTCAACGCGCACCGCGCGGTCACGCGCGCTCAACGCGCGACGAAGAGCTTCTCCGCGATCTGAACCGCGTTCAGCGCGGCGCCCTTGCGGAGGTTGTCCGCGACCACGAACATCTTGATCGCGCCGGCGACCGCGAGATCGTCCCGCACGCGCCCGACGTACACCGGATCGGTCCCCGCCGCCGAGAACGGCTGCGGGTGGTTGCCGGGCGCGTAGGCGTCGTCCATGAGCACGACGCCCTCGGCGCCGCGGAGGAGCTGCTTGGCCTCCTCGGCCGTCATCGCTCGGTGGAACTGGACGTGGACGGACTCGGAGTGCCCGTTGACGACGGGGACGCGCACGGTCGTGGGAGACACGCCGATCGCGGCGTCGCCCAGGATCTTGCGGGTCTCGTTCACCATCTTCAGCTCTTCCTCGGAGTAGTCGCCCTCGCCGGCCTTCCAGTCGCAGAGGACGTTGAACGCCATCTGACCGGGGAACACGGTGGGGATCACCGTCTCGCCCGCCAGCGACGCGCGCGTCTGCTGCAAGAGGTCCTCGACCGCCGCCTGTCCCTTGCCGCTCGTCGCCTGGTACGTGCTCACGATGATCGTCTTCACGCGCGCCGCGTCGTGGAGCGGCTTCAGCGCGACGACCATCTGGATCGTGGAGCAGTTCGGGTTCGCGATGATGCCCTTCGGGCGCGTCTTCGCGGCCTCGATGTTCACCTCCGGCACGACCAGCGGGACGTCCGGATCCATCCGCCACGCGCTCGAGTTGTCGATCACGACTGCCCCGCACCTGGCGGCGATCGGCCCGTACTCGCGCGACACGCCCGCGCCCGCGCTGAAGAGCGCGACGTCGACGCCCTCGAACGACTTGGGCCCCAGCTCCTCGACGACGATCTCGCCGCCGCCGAACGGCAGCTTCTGCCCCGCGCTGCGCTTGCTCGCGAGCGCGACGAGCTTCGAGATCGGGAAGCTCCGCTGCTCGAGCGTTCGGAGCATCTCGCGACCGACGGCGCCGGTCGCGCCGGCGACGGCGACGACGAAGGAGGCTTTCGACATGGTCGGTTCCATACCAGGCCTGCACGATAAGAGGACACTCCGCGAGCTCCGCAGCGCTCGAACGCGACGCACATGTCATTACACACGAGCTCGAGCGTACCTTCGCGCCTCGGACCACCTCGCCGCGGACGGGACACGTGCGCCCCGCGTCCAGGAGGAGCGGACACCGCGCCGCGCCGCGCGCTCCTCGGAGGGCCCGACCCCAGAAAGAGCGGAGCTCGCGTGTTACTCTGAAGAGCCATGCGTGCACCGGCGATCGGCGTAGTCGTCCTCGCGCTGCTCCTCGCCGCGTGTGGCCGCCCGGACTCCGGCGCGCGGAGCGCGGAGATGCGGAGCTTCCGCGCGACGGGCCCCGGCGCCGGCGCCGATCCGACGCTCCGCCCCGCGCGACTCCTGCCCGAGCACGTCGACGCGACGATGACCTACGGCGCGGAGGCGGGCGGCGGATCGCGCGTCCTCACCGCCGGCCTCCGCGTCGTCACCTACCCCAAGGGCGCGATCGTCGCCGCCGCGGATCGCCTTCCGCAGGCGCCGCAGACGACCATCGCCCTCCCCGAGCGCCTCGGCGGCGGCTACCTCTTCGTCCTCGGCACCACGCTCTGGCGCGCCGATCGCTGGCTCGACCCGGCCAAGCCGATCTTCACGTCGTCCTCGCCGCTCCAGGCGATCCTCCCGGGCCTCGACCGCGTGTACCTCCGGTCGCAGAGCGCGGTCCTCGCGCTCGACGGCCGAAGCGGCCAGGTGCTCGATCTGGGACCGTGGCCGGCGAGCCCCTTCGTCACCAGCTACGCGGCGGCGGACGGCTGGCGCGCGGCGGCGGTCACCGACATGCGCGGCGTCGTCGCGACCTTCGACGCAGGAGCGACCTGGAAGACGCTCGAGCTCCCGATCGAGCCGAAGGAGGTCGTCGTGTCGAGCGACAGCCTCGCGATCGGCGGGTTCGAGAGCGCGCGCGCCGAGAGCTGGTACGAGCTCCGCGCCGACGGGAGCGTCGCGCGCCTCGGCGCGCCGCCGCGCGAAGCGAAGACCGCGCTGACGCCGACGCCGGTGCGCCCGGCGCCGCACGCGTCGATGTACCCGCCGACGTCGCTGAGGCCGCCCCCGCCGCCGGTGGCTCCGTCGCGCGCCGACGGCGAGGCGCGCGGCGACGCCGACAAGGAGGACGGCGCCGCGAGGACGTTCGGCAAGCGTCCCCTCGCGACCGCGATCGAAGACGGCTGGCCGCTCACCGACGGGACCGCCGTGATCGCCCGGGACGGCGCGCTCGCGCGCGTGCGGCTCTCGGACGGCGCGCTGATCGAGCTCGTCCGCGACGCGTTCCCGCTCGAGTCCGCGCGCTGTCATCCGGTCACGCTCACGCGTCCCCGCGCCGTCGGCGCGTTCGGCTTCGTCTGCGGCGAGCCGCGCGGCCGGACCGTCCTCTACGCCTACGATCCGCTCCGCGGACGCCTCGCCGAGCTCAAGAGGTTCGACCGCCCGCGCGTCGTCACGTCGTCGGGCAACGGCGCGCTCGCGGTGCGCGGCCCGTGCGCCGAGGACGGCGAGCCCGCGCCGCCCCCGCGACCCGAGCCGGCGAAGCTCGAGAAGGACAAGAGCAAGGACGAGCTCGATCGCGCGAAGGAGCCCGCGGCGAAGTCCAGCGGAAAGGCCAAGGAGGACGCACGCGCCGGCGCCCCACCCGAGCCCCCCGCGCCGAAGGCCGCGGACGACGCGAGCCGCGCACCGACGAACGAAGTGCACCCGTACTGCGTCCTCGGCCACGACGACACCTGGCGCGAGATCCACGTCCGCGGCGACGTCGGCGGCGAGCGCGTCGTCGTGCTCGCCGACGGGCGCATCGTCGTCGTCACGCCGCCGCGAGGGCTCGGCACGCCCGCCCGGATCACGCTGCTCGATCGCGCGGGCGGCTCGGCGCGCGCGACCACGCTGCCGATCGTCTTCCCGCGCGTGACGAGCGACGTGGGCCGCGTGCTCCGCCTCGGTCTCTGGCTCGACGGCTTCGAGGAGCGCCGTCCCGGCGTCGTCGGAGGATGGATCGAAGCCGGCGGCGTGATGCTCGGCGTCGAGATCGCGCTCGACGGCAAGGCGACTCCGGGTCAGTACATCCGCGACGCGGGGATGCCCTTCGTCGCGGGGCGGTACGGGCTCGGGTGGACCGCGTCGCGGCGCGGGTACGAGACCACCGACGGCGGGATGACCTGGTCGGCGATCGACCTGCCCGATCCGCTCGTCCCAGCCGCGCGCGTCGATCGCCGCGCCTGCGGTCCGATCGGCTGCCTCGCTCACGGCTGGCTCCGCGTCGGCTGGGGAACGCCGAGCGCGTCTCCGCCGCCCGTCGTGCCGCCGCCGCCCCATCGATCGCCGGCCGCGCAACCGGCGATCCCGCAGCTTCAGCTGGCGTGCGAGCCGGTCGCGCCGATGCCGCACGCCGCGCCGACGCCTCGAGCGAAGAGCGCCGACCCGGGGCCTCAAGGCCGAGCCCGGCTCGGCGGCTTCGGCGGACCGCCGGTGCTCTCCACCTTCAACGGGCTCAGCGAGCTGCCGCCGTTCTTCGCGCAGGCCGCGCCAGCGCTCCGCGAGTCGGAGCGCGGCGTCAACGTCGATGTCCGCGAGCACGCCGAGCGGTACGTGAGCGTCGGCGCGCTCGCGCGCGTCTACGGCTGGGGGCCGAAGAGCGGCGAGTGGGAGACGCTCGGTCGCTGGCAGGTCAAATGGCTCTCGCCGTTCAGCGGCTGGCCCGAGGTCCGCGCGAGCCTGCCCGCGCCGCCGCCGCAGATCATCCTCGACATGACGCGAGCCTCGTCGACCTACTACGGCTACGGCACCCCGAGCAGCGGGTTCCAGCTCGCGCCGGGCGACGACGCCGCGCACGCGCTCCTCGTCGGCAAGCGCACGGGCCGCGCGGAGGGCCTGCTCTTCGAGCTCGAGGCGGAGCGCGCTCCGATCGAGGTTCGCCGCGCCGACGGCGAACCGTTCGGCGAGCTCGAAGGCGTGGTGCGCGCCGCGGGGCGCTGGTTCATCGCTTCGCCCAGCCCGGGAGCGATCTCAACGGCGACCGTCATCTGGCAGATTGAGAGCGGCGTGGCGCGCGAGCTCGTCCGCGTTCCGCGCGCGAGCGCCGTGGCCTCGACGAGCTCGCGCACGAGGCTCGCCTATCGCTCCGACGGGCGCGCGATCGCGCTCGTGGTCGACGGGGCGCCGACCGCCGATCGCAACACGAGCGTGCGCTGGGCGCTGCCGATCGACCTCGAGAGCGGCGCGCTCGGCGAGCCCGAGCCGCTCGGCTACATCGATCTCGCGGGGCGCACGCTCGACGTGTGCACCGACGACCTCGTCGGCTGGGTGCTCGACGCGACGATGCCGTCGTCGTCCGTCCGGATCCGTGTGCCTCGAGGCGGCGGAGCGCTGAGCTCCGTGCTCGCGCGTCTCCGGCTGACGCGCACGCGCGCCTGCGTCGAGCGCGTCGCCGGCACCTACGACGGGCAATCGCAGGAGCGCGCGGCCCAGCTCACGCGCGCGGGCGCTGTGCGCGCGACGCCGCTCCGCTCCGGCGAGCTCTTCGCGACCGCGATGAGCGCGCAGACCCGCTTCCCGCTCAAGTGCTCGATCGATCGCGCGCGCTGACCGCGGGCGAGACGACTCAACTGCGTCTCGTCCGCGCGTCGGGCCGCGCCGACACCGTTAAGCACGGGCTAATCGCCGCCGGACGCGCATTGCAGAACCGCTGCAATGTCTCTTGCAGAACTGCATCGTCGGACGGCATTTCAACTGTGAACAAGACTAAAAACACTACGTTTTTCGACGACCCACCGGTGGCACGAGGCTCGCATATACAGAATTCGCTCGCGTGGAGTGTGGCTGCCCCCCCGGCCCCTTCGCGCGGGCTTTTTCTTTGTCCGTCGATCGACGGCCGCGTTCGCCGCAGCCGCGCGCTCCCGGCGTGCCTGTATCCTCGGCGCCCGCATGAGCCTCTCTTCGATCGGCCGGTCGCTCGGTCGCGCCTCTCTCCTCCTCCTCGTCGTCGCGTCGTGCTCGGACGATCCTGCGCCCGCCGCCGATCCGCCGACGCGGCTGTTGCCGGGTGAGACCTGCGACAACCGCAGCGAGCTCCGGCTCTCGATGGATCCCCCCGACGTCGTGGTCGCGCCGGGCGCGACGAGGCCGGTGCGCCTCACGATCGAGCCCGACGCGTGCGATCCGGCGACGGCCCGCTTCGCGTCGGCGAACGCCGCGGTGGCTGCCGCGCCCGGAGAGGCCAAGTTCGACCTCCGCCACGCGACGTTCGACTTCTTGGTGACCGGCGGCGTCGCGGGCCGGACGACGATCACCGCCTCGATGGAGGCCAAGGACATCAACGACGTCCCGTACACCGCGACCGTCGAGCTCCCGGTCGACGTGCGCGACGCGACCGCGCCGACGTGCGACGCCGCCGGCGCCACGGCGGCCACACTCGGCGCGAGCCAGGTCGCGCTCCACGGTCAGGGCTCGCTCGCCAAGGCGGCCGTCTGGGCCCGGCCCGAGGCCTTCGCTCGAGAGGACGAGTTCGCGCTGCCGTCGTTCCCCGCCGAGATCGCCTGCTCCGACGACCTGCTCGCGGACGTGCCGAACGCGAACCTCCGCAAGCTCGGCCCGGCCGTGACCTTCACCGCGCGGGCGCCGCTCTCGATGACGAAGGCGATGCGACGCGACATCGACTTCGCCGTCCCTGTGAACCCCGCCGCGTTCCCCTCGGGCGCGCGCCTCCGTCACCTCACGATCCTCTACTCGGGCCCGCGCGCGAAGACGCCACGGCCGATCCCCGTCTCCAACGCGCGCATCGAGGCGGACGGCGACGACTACGTCCTCAAGTTCGCCTCGCCCTGGTTCGGCACCTACCAGGCCGCCGTCGCCGAAGGCGCCGGCTCGAAGCGCCGGACGCGCAAGCTCACCCACCGCGCGGTCATCGGGTTCTCGATGGGCGGCGGCGGCGCGGCCGTGTTCGGCATGCGCCACCACGACATGTTCGACGCCATCGCGCCGCTCGGCGGACCGAGCGACTGGACGTGGCTCCTCTGGTACCTCGAGAAATACCCGCTCGGAGGCTTCTGCCCCGACGGGGAAACGTGCCCGACGTACGCGCCGAACCGCTACCCGCTCGACGAGCCGCTCGCGCACACGATGGACTACGACCACTGGTGGTCCGAGTCGGGCAGCGGCAACGGCGGGCGCTTCCCGCGCTCGGAGTACATCCAGATCTTCGAGGACCTCGCGCTCGCGATGGGCAACGGCAACGGCTGGAACACCGCGCCGGGCCTGCTCCACATGGCGCCCGGGCCGAAGCCGACGGACCCGTGGGTGAAGGGCCCGGACGGCCTCGACTGCACCTACGCCGTCGAGCCGATCAAGGGCGATCCCAACGAGCAGAAGCAGCGCGAGCGCGAGCGCGCGTGCCAGGCGTGGCGCTGCGATCCGAAGAACCTCTGGAAGGCCGAGACGAACTACTTCGACGACGAGTACAACCCCGACGGGACGAAGCCCGTCATCGCCTTCTGCGACGGCAACCAGGAGGGCGAGAGCCCGTACCGCAACACCTTCGTACCCGGCGGGACCAAGCCGGTGAACCTCGCGCTCGCCGTCGACCTCAACGGCAACGGCGTGCGCGACAAGGGCGAGCCGATCATCCGCAGCGGCCACGAGCCGTTCGACGACTGCGGGGCCGACGGCCTCTGCAACCCCGACGAGCCCGGCTACGATCCGGAGGAGAACCCCGATCCGAACCAGGACGACTACGACTATGTCCTCAACCCCAACGGGCTCGAGGGCAACCACCGCTGGGATCCGGGCGAGCCCTGGCAAGACGTCGGCCTCGACGGCGTCCCCGACACGGCGAGCCGCCACGTCGCGGGCGATCCCGGCGAGGGCGACGGCAAGTACACCGAGGCGCCCGGCCTCACGAACTTCTACGCGAACGATCCGCACGCCATGCTCGCGCGGCGAACGACGGCGATCCCCGGGGGCCCCGTGACCGACGCCGCGCTCCAGCGCGTCGACATCCTCACCGACGGCGGCGTCCGCGATCTGTTCAACTTCGCGTCGGTCGCGAGCCACCTCAAGGGCCAGGTCTTCGGCCGCGCCGGATCGAACGGACTGCCGCTCCGCTCGGTTGCGTTCTACAACGGCTTCGACATGCTGCCCGGTCAGGTCCGCGGCAAGCCGGACGAGTTCTCGGCGGCGCTCCTCCGCTGGGCCGACGTCGCCGACATGCCGAGCGTCCGCTACGGCGACGTCGACGCCACGCGGCAGCAGATCGAGCAGGGCGACGGCCAGCACGTCGGCAAGGCGAACCAGCTGCTCTTCCGCCTCGAGACGGCGTTCTTCTACGTCGGGCAGCGCTGGCCCCTCGCCGATCGCCGCACGACGATCGACTCCCGCGACGACGCCGCGACGACCACGAAGAACGAGCTCGGCGTCGAGTGCGAGGTCTTCGGGAAGTGCGAGACGTTCTTCACCGGGCCCGTCACCAAGCGCACTGGCCCCATCTCGGTGTCGCTGCCGCCCGGCTACGCGCAGAAGGACAACGTCGCCCGCGACGTCCGCTACCCGGTCCTCTACGTGCTCCACGGCTACGGCCAGGACCCGCGCGACCTCGAGGCGGTGGCGATCTTCACCAACAACTTCATGAACGCGACGAACCGCTCGCACGCGACGCGGCTGCCCAAGTTCATCATCGTCTACGTCGACGGCCGCTGCCGCTCACCCGACGGCAAGGACGAGTGCATCCGCGGCACCTTCTACATGGACTCGGCGCGCGACGGCGGCGCCAAGATGGACGCGTGGTTCACCGAGGTCGTCGACTACATCGACCAGAACTACCGGACGATGCCGACGAGCGAGGTCGAGGTCGTCGACTGACGAGCTCGCGGTCCTGGCTCGCCTTTTCGGCCGACGGCTGACGAACGCGCGGCCCTAGCTCGCCTTGCGGCCGACGAAGTCGATGCTCGTGATGGCCAGCTGGTCGCGCGAGTAGCGCTCCGCGAACCACGGGTGGACGCGGATCTCGTCGAGCTGCTTCAAGCGGGTGGGGTGCGGGCGCGAGGTGTCGATCTCGATCGCGAACCCCGCTCGCTCGGCCATCCGGGTGAAGTCCTCCGCGCGGAGGCGGTTCTGGTAGAGGAAGGCGTTGTTCCACTTTCGCCAGGCCGACTCCGAGTACCGGAGGTAGTGGAGCTGGCTGATCGCCCCGTCGATGTAGGCGTAGTGGTCGCCGCAGTTCACGGAGTGGAAGACGACGCCGCCTGGCCGGAGGATGCGCTGCGCCTCGCGGAAGCAGTCCTCGATGACGGGCCCGGGGATGTGCTCGAGGACGCTGCTCGAGAAGACGACGTCGATCGAGCCGTCCGCGAGCGAGGTCTTCGCGGCGTCGGCGGGCGCGCGGTAGTCGATCGCGCCGTCCGTCGCCGACGCGATCGACGCGCCGCGCTCGAGCGCGCGCTGGAGCTCGCGACGGCGCGCCTCGACGTCCGAGGCGGCGAGGCCCGACGCCTCCGCGATCGTCCCGACGTGCTTCTCGAGGTGCGCGACGAGGGCGCGCGTCGCCTCCTCCCGGACGTGGCGGTTCAGATCGAAGGTGTGGACCCGCTCCGCGCCGCCGAGCCACAGGCAGACGGGGAGCGTCGGGTACCACCCCGTCCCGATCTCGACGAGGCGCGCTCCGGCGATCGGGAGCTTCGACGTGCGGAGGTGACCGACCATCAGCCGCCAGTCTTCGACCCGCGTGTCGCACTCCGCCCCGAACTTCGCGAGCCCGCCGCCGTAGCGCTGGAGCAGGTGGTGCACGCGCGCGCCGCCGGGGACACGGCCGAGGACCTTCTGAATCGCACCCTTCACGCGCCAGTGCATGCGCGGACCATAACGCAACCCGGCGAGGCACGGGAGAGGTCGCGCGGCGGCGCGCGACGCCTCCGGGGCCGCGCTCGTGCTATTTTCCGCGGCGATGGCGAACGAACAGCGCCCCGTCGTGACCGTGGCGATCCCGTGCTTCAACGAGGAGCGCTTCATCGCGAAGTGCCTCGAGGACGTCTTCGCCCAGGACTATCCGGCCGAGTCGCTCGAGGTGCTCGTCGGCGACGGGATGAGCACCGACCGGACGCGCGCGATCCTCGACGACCTGGTCGCGCAGCACCCCGGACGCCTGCGCGTCATCGACAACCCGCGCCGCCTCCAGGCCGCCGCGATGAACGCGATGATCGACGCGGCCCGCGGAGAGATCGTCATCCGCATGGACGTGCACGCGCGCTACGCGCCGGACTACGTCCGCCAGTGCGTCGCCGTGCTCGAGGAGACCGGCGCGGACAACGTCGGCGGCGCGCAGCGCGCCATCCCCGAGACGTGGTTCCAGCGCGCGCTCTGCGCTGCGCTCGACAGCCCGCTCGCCGTCGGCGGCGCGCGCTACCGTGACGCCGACGCCGAGGGCTTCGTCGACACGGTCTTCCTCGGCGCGTTCCGCCGGCGGGTGTTCGAGCGCGTCGGCGGCTACGACGCGAACGCGATCACCAACGAGGACGCCGAGCTGAACCAGCGCATCCTCGCCTCGGGCGGCAAGGTCTACCTCAGCCGGAAGATCGTCGTGCAGTACTTCCCGCGCGACTCGATGCGCGCGCTCGCGAAGCAGTACTTCAAGTACGGCAAGGGCCGGGCGCGCACCCTGCTCAAGCACCGGACCTTCCCGACCCCGCGCCCGGCGCTCCCCTTCGCGATGGTGCTCGGCGGCGCGGCGCTGCTCCTGACGCCGCCGCTGCACCCGGTCGCGCCGCTCGCCTTCGGCGCGTACGGCGCGGCGAGCGTCGTGGAGGCGCTGCGCGTGTCGCTCCGCCACGGCGTCACGCTCGCGCCCGCCGTCGCGGCGATCTTCCCCGTGCTCCACGTCTCGCACGGCGTCGGCTTCGGGCTCGGCCTCGTGCAGTACGCCCTCTCCCCCGACTGGAGCGAGCACCCCGTGAGCCCGCGCGCCGACGCCCCCGCCGAGGTCGGGCTCAGCCGATGACGAGGCTGAAGGTGTCGAAGACGACGACCTCGTCCCCCTGGAGCTCCGCGTCGTAGGTCCGCTGATCGCCGCAGAGGCCCTTCGGGCGCTGGAGCCGCCCGGTCCGGAGCTCGAACACGTAGGCGTGCATCGGGCAGACGACGCAGTCGTCCTCGAGCCAGCCCTCGGCCAGGCTCGCGCCCGCGTGGTTGCACGCGTCCTCGATCGCGAAGACCTCGCCGTCGACCCACGCGACGAGCACGTCGAACGGCGGATGAGACAGCCGGACGAGGCCCTTCTCCTGGACCTCGGCGAGCGCGACTCGACCGACCTCTTTGCGCGGCGTCACGTCCGAGACCGCCGTCAATTGAGGACCGAGCCCTTGGTGTCGTTCAGCATCGCGCCGTGCTGCACCGCGAGCTGATCGGTCACCATCCTCACGCGCGCGCGCGGGTCGAGCTCTTCCAGGATCGCTTGCCGCGCGCCGGCGTCGACGACCAGCTGAAACGCGCAGATGTCGGCGAGCACCCCGGCCTGCGCCCGGGACGACTCGCTCGCGCGGAGGCTCTTCGGCATGCGCAGCTCGAAGCTCGCGTCGTGCTTCTTGACCTCGGTGACGAACATCGTCGCGGCAGCCAGGAGCGCCGCGTACTCGGCGTCGTTCACCGTGACGTCGACCTCGTGCAGGCGGCGGGCGCGCGCGCGCTTGTACGGGTAGCGCGGCTCCTCCTCGGCGCGGAGCTCGTCCAGGCGCACCCGCGCCGAGCCAGCGACGACGATGTTCGAGCGCCCGTCCGGCAGCGCCTGGTGCTCGATGACGACGCCGATCGCCGCGACCTCCGCGATGCGGACGCCGTCACGGTCGAGCTGCGCGATGACGATCGCGCCGTCGTGGTCGAGGCAGTCCGAGAGCATCGCCCGATAGCGCGGCTCGAAGATGTGGAGCGGCAGCACCGCCTCGGGGAAGAGCACGACGTTCGGCAGCGGGAAGACCGGCACGTCGGCGAAGGCTTCGTCTTCGAGTCGAGTCATGGTCGGAGGTTCAGGGCCCGAAGGCGTCGACGCAGCTGCCGTTCATCGCGTCGGGCGCGTCGAGCGCGACCCAGGCGACGATCCGCGCGACGTCCTCGGGCGTCATCGCGGGGGAGAAACCGCTGCCCCGGAGCATATCCGTGTCCACGGAGCCGGGCATCACGCACATCGACTGGAGGCCCGTACCGCGGAGCTCCTCGGCGAGGGACTTGACGAAGCCCACCGTGCCCCACTTCGACGCGCAGTACGCGCTCAGCCGCGGCGTGCCCATGCTCCCGGAGATGCTGCCGAGGGCGACGAAGCGACCGCGCCGCTCCGCGAGCATCGGGCGGAGGAAGCTCCGCGTGACGAGGAACGCCCCCTTGAGGTTGACGTCGAGCACCTCGTCCCACTGCTCCTCGGTGGTGTCGAGGACCGACGTGCGGTGGACGACGCCCGCGTTCGAGACGACGACGCGCGGGACGCCGAACTCCACCAGCACGCGGGAGGTCGCGGCGTCGACGTCGGCCGCTCGCGCGACGTCGCAGGGGATGGCGATGGCGCGCCGCCCACGGCGAACGATCTCCTCGGCGGCCGCGGCGAGCGCTTCCTGGCGACGCCCCAGGAGCGCGACGTCGCACCCTCGATCGGCGAGCTCCAGGGCGATCGCGCGGCCGATGCCCCGACCGGCGCCCGTGACGACCGCGATCACCGCGCCCCCTGCCCTACACCGAGCGCGGCGTGCGCCTCGGCGACGCGATCGGGCGGGCCGCGCAGCGCGACGGTCTCCACCCGCGTGCCGATCGCGCGCTCGCCGCGGGCGATCATGCAGCCGTGCGCGAGCACCATGCGGCAGCCGACCCACTCTGGGGCCAGGACGGCGTCGAGATCGTCGACCACGCCTTCGCCGATGCGCTCCTGGAGCGCGAGCCTCCGCGCGTGGGCGTCGACGAGCGCCGCGACCGTGCCGAGCCCGAGGACGCGCATCGTCGCCTTGAACGCGACCGTCGCGCTGCCGAGCGCCGGCAGGAGGTGGTGCGGGCACGTCGTGACGACGGGCACGTCTCGGACGACGACGAGCGTCGGCGAGCTCGTCTCGATCGCGCTCTGCTCGACGAGCTTCCGCGTGTCGACCCCGTACCCGGCGCAGAGCTCGTCGACGAACATGTCGGCGACGCGCGCGCCGGTGCCGGCGAGATCCGGCTCGTCGCGTCCGATGGCGCGGAGGAACGCGTCGAGCGCCGCGGCCGCCTGGGACCGGTCGACGGGCGAACGAGGCGCGGCGGGGGGGGAGCTCTGCCGAGACATCGACCCGCGAGCCTAGAGCACCGGCGGTCCGTGGACCGAGTATTTCCGTCGTCGCCCGCGCTCGTCCGCGAGGTGCGGCCGCTCGCGCGAGCCGCAGACGCGTCGGCGGAGGAACGAACGCGGCACGACGATTGCTCGAGAGGCCGCGGTGCGCGCATCGCTCCGACTCTCGGCGTTCGCTCTGACGCTGGCGCCGTCGGTCGCGGCCGCGGCGCCCCTGCCGGACGACGACGCGATCGCTTCGAGCCACCTGCTCCACCGGCTCGTCGAGCGGGAGCGACCGCCGCTCCGCATGCGGGCGAGGCTCACCGGCGCCGCGTCCGGAGGGCCGCAGCGCGCGATCCCTCGCCCGCCGTACCTGCACGGCGCAGGATCCGCGCTCGACTGCGAGCATGCGACGCACGACATCACGCTCGATCCCGCGACCGGCGCGACGGCCGCGACCCTCGAGCTCCGGGTGAGGGCCGCCGGCGCGAAGCTCGCGTCGGTCAGCTTCGCCGTCGACGCGGGGCTCGAGCCCGGGACGATCACGGCGACGAGGCGCGAGACGTCCGTGGCGCAAGCCGTCTTCGCGCCGATGCGCGTCGTGCGCGTCGACCTCGAGCCGGCGCTCGCGCCCGGCGAGGAGACGCTCATCACGATGCCCTACGCCGGGACGCTCTCGTGCGCCTCCGCGGAGCGCGGCGCGGTCCTCTGCGCGAAGGGCGGCGACTTCTCGTACTTCGCGCACCAGTCGATCTTCCCGTACATCTTCGACACCGACGCGCCGGACAGCTTCGTGTTCGACGGGCTCACGCGCGACATCGTGCTCCGCGTCCCGGCCGACCACGAGGTCGTCGCGACCGGCCAGCGGGTGTCGGAGAGCGTCGACGGATCGACCAAGGTCTCGCGGTGGGCGATCGACCGGCCGCTCTCGCGCGGCGTCGGCCTCTACGCGTTCGCCGGCAGGCTCGGTCTCTTGCCGGTCGGCGGCCGGACCGCGCCGACGACGTTCGTATTCCCGAGCCCGAAGACGGCGATCGACCGGGACCTCGTCGCGTGGTCGGCGCCCGCGCTCGACTTCGTGGAGCGCTTCAGCGGCTCGAAGCTCCCGTTCGATCGCGGGCTCTCGCTCGTGCGCCTCCCCAAGACGCTCGGCGATCCGGGGACCGCGACGTTCGGGATGACGCTGCTCTCCGACTCGTATGCCGAGACCGGTGACCTCATGTACGAGGAGACGTGGGCCCACGAGAACGCCCACCTGTTCTGGGGCATCGTCGCGCCCGAGACGGACTCGAGCGAGAGCCGCCTGATGAGCGAGGGCATGGCGACCCTCACCGAGCTCGACTACACGTTCGCGCGCCGCTTCGCGGACGAGGATCGCGATCTGTACCTCGCGCGCCGCTTCCTCCCGATGGGGCTCGATCTCCGCGCGCGCGGCGGCGATCTCCCGCCGGCTCAGCTCCTCCCTGGAACGGACGTCCCGAGCGACTTCCGCACGCGCCGCTACACGCTCTGGGCGTACTACCGGACCGCCATCACGCTCGATCACCTGCGCGTGAGCCTGGGCGAAGAGGTCTTCGCCCGCGCGCTCGGCGCCTACGTCGCGCGCTGCAGCTTCGTCGGGTGCCGGCCCGACGACTTCCGGGAGACCGCGAGCGCGGAGAGCGGGCGGGACCTCCGGCCGTTCTTCGCGCGCTGGGTGACGGGCAAGGAGCGCCCGCGCGTCGTCGTCGGCTTCACGCCGGGGCGCGGCGGCGTCGACGTCGCGCTGACCAAGGACGACGATCGACCGATGACGCTCGAGCTCTGGCTCGCGCTCGCCGACGGCGCGCGGCTCAAGCAGAGGGTCGACCTCGGGCCGCGCACGTCGCGCCTCCACCTCGCCGCTCCGTCGCCGGTCGTCGCCGTGCGGACGAGCCCGCGGCACGACGTCCTGGTCGACGCGCGCTCCGCCGTCGACGGCGATCTCGACTTCGACGGCGAGACCGACGGCTTCGACGTGCTCCGCTGCGCGCCGCTCGTCGGGCAGCGCTACGACGCGACGGCCGCGACGGGGCTCTGGAACGTCGGCGAGACGTTCGACCCGCGTTGCGACGTGAACGGCGACCTCACGATCGACGACGAGGACCTCGCGGCGATCGCCGCGGAGTTCGGCAAGCTGAGGGCGCGATGACGCGGAGGGGGCGCGGGGCGCGGGGGCCACGCGCCACGGCCGCGCTCGCGATCGCCCTCGCCGTCGGCTGCGGCTCCGACACGCCGAAGCAGACTTCGCCGCCGGCCCCCGCGGATCGCGCGACCGACGAGGCGCCCGGCGCCGGGCCGGTGGTGCTGCTCCGCGACCGGCCCGCGTCACGCGCGGAGCCCGGCGGAGGCGCGGGCGGTGAGCTCGTCGCGCTCGACGTCGTCGCGCGAGGCATCCCGCGGAGCGTCCACGGCGCGGCGTTTCGGCTCCGATGGGAGCCCGGCGAGCTCGGGCTCGTCGAAGCGCGAGCCGGCGACGTATGGTCGAGCCGAGCGCTGACGCTCGCGCGCGAGGGGCTCCCCGGCGAGCTCGTCGTCGCGTGGACGGAGCGGGGCCGCGGCGGGGGGCTCGACGCGAGCGGGGAAGCGCTCCTCGGCACGGTGACGTTCCGACGGAAGACACGCGGCGACGTCGAGATCGCCTTTCGCGCGGAGCGATCGACCCTGCGCGATCCGGACGGCGCGGAGGTGCCCGTCGCGTGGCGCGGCGGGCGGGTTCCGGCGCCTCCGGCGCCGTGAGCGGGCGGCGCTCCGGCGCCGTGAGCGGACGCTGGAGGGCCCGGGCGCCGCCGGTCGCGCTCCGCCGCCGCGGGCGAGCTAATTCAGCAGGCGGAAGCGCATGCTCTGCGCGATGGGCCTGCGGCCGGAGAAGCCCTCCTCGAGCGCGTGGTAGTGAGCGACCTCGCTCTCGCCGTACTTCCAGCACAGCCAGACGAGCTTGCCGTCGACCGTCCCGTAGAAGTCGAGGAGCCCGGAGCGAGCGTCCTTCAAGACGGCGCCGGTCTGCTCGATGGCCTTCCATCCGGAGCGGTACTCCGCGATACGCCGAATGAGGTCGCGCTTGAGATCGCGCACGTCCGTCGGATCGGCCGGATCGAGGACGATGCGCTCCGGCACGTCGCCGAGCTCGCGCCCGAGCTGCATGAGGAGCCCCTCGATCGCCGAGCGGCGCTCGAGCTGGCGCTTCACCGCAGCGGAGAGCTGCGGGACGAGATCGTTGACCTCCTCCAGGGTGAAGACGCGGGAGTCGCGAGGGTCCACGAGAGCCAACGTATCACGAACGCATCGACTCCAGCGGGTCCGCCGTGGCCGCGCGCCAGGCGGGGACGACGCTGAGGAGCACGAACGGGCCGAGGACGGCGATCGTCACGCCGAGGAGCTGCGCGAGATCGACGACCGGCGTGAGCGAAGCGCGCGGGTACATGACGCTCCACCCGACGAGCGCCGGCCGGAGCCCGGGGGCCCCGAGCCAGAACACCCACGCGTAGCCCAGGAGGAGCCCGAGCGCGGTGCCGAGGGCTCCCACCAGGATCGACTCGAAGAGCTTCGCCCAGAGCACGTCGCCCGTCGACCAGCCGACGGCCTTGAGGATCGCGATCTCGCGCCGCTCGTCGCCGCCGAGGCCGCTCGCGCGATCCCACGCCAGCACGAGCAGCGCCAGGATGGCCGGGATCGACGCGCCGAGGACGAGGCCGGCGCGACGCCCGTACGACAGGTGGTAGACGCGCTCGAGGAGATCACGCTCGATCACGCGCGCGCCCGGGAGCCGCTCCACGATCGTGGCGGCGACCACGCGCGCCTCGACGGGGTTCGCGAGCGTGACGGCGAGGTCCGTCGCGTCGCCCTCCGGCAAGCCGAGCAGCGCGCGCGCGTCCTCCTCGTCGCAGAGGATCACGTCCGCCGTCCACAGATCGAGCGACGATCGGAACGTACCGACGAGCTTCATCGCGTGGGCGCGCGGATCCGCGGACGGGAGCCCGAGCTCGTCGCCCGGGAGCATCCCGAGAAAGTGGGCGAGCTCGACGCCCGCGATCATCTCGTGCTGCCCCGGCGCGAGATCCCGCCCGCTGTGGAGCACGCCGTTCGCGACGGAGATCGGCGCGGCGCCGCGGGGTGCACCGACGACGGTGACGTTGCCCTGGAGCGCGGGGAGGAAGATGTACCCCCAGACGCGCGGCGCCACCTCGCGGACCGACGGGATGTCGTCGAGCTTCGCGCGCTCGGTCGCCGGGATCGTCGTCGGGCGACCGCCGACGAGCTTCTGCACCACGATGTCCGGGTGCGCGGCGCGCGCGCGCTCGGCCTCCGCGCGGAGCGACTCGGTGAGGAAGAGCACGGCCGCGACCAGCGCGACGGCGAACGCGAGGCCGCCTCCGAGCCCGAGCGAGCGCGCCTTGCGACGGCCGAGCGCGCCGAGCGCATGCGCGAGCAGCGATCCCTTCATCGCGGCGCACCCGTTTCACCCTGCACGGCGGGCGGCATGGGCGCCGGAGCGGGCGCGCCGGACGGGCGACGCGAGCGGTCCGCGACGGCGGACCAGACCTCGACCGGCGGCGCCATCGCGCCGCCCGCCGGATCCGGATCGGGGACGGCCGGCCCGTCGGCGAACGCGGCCCCGGGCTCCTCGAGCGACGCGGCGCGGAGCCAGCGCGCCCCGCCCGAGAGCGCCAGATCGCTCGAGGGCAGACGCGCGGCGACCAACGCCAGCGCCGGCTCCTCCGCGCGTCGCGCGGAGCGACGCGCGGAGGCGTCGACCGTGAGCAGCGCGATGACGAGCGCCGGGCTCGCCAGCAGGCCCCATCCGATCGCCCTGGCGCGCGCGGCGGTCATGTGGTCTGGAAGAACATCAGGATCTTGGTCAGCAAAAAATCCGCGATCAAGATCGCGATCGACACGGCGACGACGGTGCGCGTCGTCGAGAGGCCGACGCCCTCCGTGCCGCCCGTCGTACGCAGGCCGAAATGGCAGCCGACGATCGCGATGATGTACCCGAAGAACGGCGTCTTCGCGACGCCGGCGACGAAGTCCATGATGCGCACGGACTCGAGCGACGAGTTGATGAAGAACGTCGGCGAAATGTCGAACTGCGCCGAGCAGATGACGACCGCCCCGCCGATCCCGAGCGCCAGCGCGTAGATGCTGAGGATCGGCATCACGATGATCGCCGCCAGCATCCGCGGGAGGACGAGCTTCTTCGCCGGATCCGCGCCGAGCGCTCGGATCGCGTCGACCTGCTCGGTGACGTTCATCGCCCCGACCTCGGCGGCCATTCCGCTCGCGATGCGGCCGCCGACGATGACCGCGGTGAGCGTCGGCGCGAGCTCGCGGCAGAACGAGAGAGAGACGACGCGCGGAATGTACTCGAGCCCGCCGAAGCGGCGGAGGCCGAACGCGAACTGGATCGTCATGACCATGCCGATGAAGACCGACGTGACCGTGACGATGCCCATCGAGCGGACGCCGAGGGAGTCGAGCTGCTGGATGGTCGAGCCGATCTCGAAGGGCCTCCGAAACATCGATTTGGTGGTGCGCGCCGTGAGCAGCGACACCTCACCGAGGTGGTCGAGGAAGCGGCGCCAGCGCTCGAGGTGGTACTCCCAGATCTTCGGCTCGGGCGGCGGCGGGGGGATCGAGAAGCCCCGCTGCGCCGAGCCGACCGACGGCGGCGGCAGCGACTCCGGTCCGCTCTCCACCGGCGCCCCGAGCGGCCGCGTCCCTTCGGGGCCGGACGGACCGGGCCCTCGGCTCATCCGGCGACCCCGGAGCCGTGGAGGGTGCGAAAACCTCGCACGAACGAGTCGAACGCGGGCGCTCCGCCCTCGTAGCCGCCCGGCGCGCCGAGGTAGATGAAGTCGTAGACGCAGCCGTCCTTCGAGAGGACGTAGACGTCGATGTGCATCGGCACTCCGTCCCACTTCGCCTTGAGCTTCGTGTGGAGCGCCTCGCGGCCGTCGAACGGCACGGCGTCCTGGCTCACGTACTCACGCTCGGTCGCGCCGATGAGCAGGTGGTTGGTGAGCGCGACGAGCGGCGTGCGGTCGTCGGCGGAGAGGCAGCGCGCGTTGAGCAGGACCGAGGCGCCGTGCTCGTCGTCACGGAACGCGAGACTCGCGTCGTCGACGGCGATGCGCTTCCAGCCGGCCGGAGGGTCCGGGAGCTGGAAGGCGATCGGGCCGTTGCGGTAGACGTTGCCGTCGAACGACCCGGCCGCTTTCCCGCCGCTGCAGGCGGCGACGACCGCCGCAGCGACGACGAGTCCAAGAGACCGGAGCCCGCACCACATCGGTGGATCAGATAGCACCGCCGCGGCGCGAAATAGAGGTAATCTCTCCGGCCCGATGCCGGTGCGCCTCTACAACACGCTGACGCAGAAAATCGAGGACTTCGTCCCCGCCACCCCGGGCAAGGTGAAGCTCTACGTCTATGT
Source organism: Labilithrix sp. (assembly GCA_019637195.1). Taxonomy (GTDB): domain Bacteria; phylum Myxococcota_A; class Polyangia; order Polyangiales; family Polyangiaceae; genus Labilithrix. The sequence continues at coordinate 141,112 of JAHBWA010000002.1, forward strand.
TTGCGGTGAATTAATGCGGTCTACGACCTCGCCCACGCGGCCACGGCCGGACGTACACGACGCCCGGACGTGCTGTACGGTTCCTCTCCGCGCGTCTGAGGTCAGCCATTGCCAGAACGTGACCGACGTCGACGACAAGATCGTCAACAGGGCGAAGGAGCGAGGGGAAGAGCCGCTGGCGCTGTCGAAGCGCATGGGTGAGCTCGCCGAGGAGCACCTCGCGGCCATCGGCTGCATGAAGCCGACGTCGATGCCGCGCGTGTCGACGACGATCGACGGCATCGTCGATCTGACGCAGCGGCTCATCCAGAAGGGCAGCGCCTACGTCGCCGAGACCCCGCACGGCAAGGACGTCTACTACGCGGTCCGCAGCTTCCCGGGTTACGGCAAGCTCTCGCGCAGGAACCTCGACGACCTGCGCGCGGGCGCGAGCGAGCGCCTCGCCGAGGGCGCGGCGGACATCAAGAAGGACCCGCTCGACTTCGCGCTCTGGAAGGCCGCCGGGCCCGGCGGCTTCGGCTTCGACAGCCCGTGGGGCAAGGGCCGCCCGGGGTGGCACATCGAGTGCTCGGCGATGGCGTTCAAGGAGCTCGGCGAGCACATCGACATCCACGGCGGCGGGATGGACCTCGTCTTCCCGCACCACGAAAACGAGATCGCGCAGAGCGAGGCGTGCAGCGGCCAGGAGCTCGCGCGCTTCTGGATGCACGGCGGCTTCCTCGAGATCGACAGCGAGAAGATGGCGAAGTCGCTCGGCAACTTCGTCACCATCAAGGACGTCCTCGAGAAGAACGATCCCGAGGGGTACCGCTACTTCGTCCTCGGCACGCACTACCGCGGGCCGCTCTCGTTCGACGTCGAGAAGCACGACGACGGGCGCGTCACCTTCCCCGGCCTCGACGAGGCGGAGCGTCGGATGGACTACCTCTACGCGACGCGCGACGCGCTCGTGAGCCTCGCCGACGGCGCCGAGGCGGGCGAGCCGAACATCCTCCAGGGCCAGGCCGAGGTCATCGCCGGCGCCAAGGACAAGGTGCTCGAGGCGCTCGATCGCGATCTCAACACGCCCGTCGCGCTCAGCGTGCTCGCGGAGCTCGGCAAGGCCGGCAACGAAATCGTGATGCAGGCGCCGAAGATGAAGAAGGATCCGGCGAAGCACGAGGCGATCCGGAAGCTCGCCGCCTCGGCGGTGCGCGCGCTCGCCGGCGCCTGCGCGCCGCTCGGGCTGATGCAGGCCGCCCCCGAGGCCTACTGGAAGAGGACCAAGGAGCGCCGGCTCCGCCTGCGAGGCCTCGACGCGACGGCCATCGACGCGAAGGTCGCGGCCCGGAGCGAGGCGCGCAAGGCCAAGGACTTCGCCCAGGCCGACGCCATCCGCAAGGAGCTCGCCGCGGTGGGCGTCGAGATCTTCGACACCGCCGACGCGAGCAGCTGGAAGATCTCGCTCTGAGGCGACGGCCGCGGCCGGACGCCGCAAGGCGCGCCTGATCGCCAGTGGCTCTGCCGCGCGAGATCCGCGACGCCCGCATCAAAAACGTCACGATATCAAGCGCCTGACGGCACTCCCGACTCGGACCGAGAGCGCGGCGTGCCAAGCCGTTTGCGTCCGCAAATAGAGGACAGCCGCCGTCGCGTGAGTTCCGCGAGGATCTCGTCCAACCCGCATGCCCGCTCACTCCAGTTCTCCGCGCCTCGCCTTCGTCTCGTCGGTCTCGCTCCTCGCGCTCCTCGGCGCGCTCACGAACGTGGCCTGCAGCGAATCGAGCGACGGCGCGCCGGGCGGCGACGACGACGCGTCGATCGACGGCGGCGCCGAGGCCTCCGCGTGCGCGAGCGAGGGCGCCGGCTCGATCGCGATCGTCGTGACCGGCCTCCCCGAAGGCCTCGACGCGAAGCTCACGCTCACCACGCCGTCGGGCGCCGAGGTCGAGGTGACCGCCGGCGCGACGCTCGCCGATCAGCCGGCCGGCACGTATTCGATGACCGCGGCGCGCGCGGCGGCGCCCGACCCGATCGTGCGCACGGTCTACGAGGCGACCACGAGCTCGTTCTGCCTCGAAGCGACGCAGACCCAAACCGTGACCGTGGCCTTCGCGCCGGTCGCGACGAGCAACAAGCTCTGGTCGACGAACGGGACCAGCCCGACCAGTCAGCTCCTCGGCTTCGCGGCGGCGGACCTCGGCGCGACCGGATCGCCGAGCGCCACCGTGGCGACCAAGGGCGCGGGCGGCGCCGGCTCGGCCGCGGGCAAGGCGGCGGCGTTCGACAAGGAGGGCAACCTCTGGTCGCTCGGCGCCACGACCGCCGACGCGCCCATCCTGCGCTTCGCCGCCGCCGATCTCGGCGGGTCGGGCGACAAGACCGCCGACCGCAAGATCGTCCCGCGGCTCAGCGGGTGCATGCCGGGCCCCGCGGCGCTCGCCTTCGCGCCCGACGGCGCGCTCTGGGCCACCGTGCCGTGCGCGAACCAGGTGCTCCGCATCTCGCCCGAGACGCTGCGAGGCTCCAAAGACTACACGCCCGTCGACGACGACCTCGCGACCGGCTCGACCGGGCCGCGCGCCGTCGCGTTCGACGAGGACGGGAACATGTGGATCTCCGACGACACGAGCCTCCGGCGCTACGCGGCCGCGAGCCTCGCGCCCGGACAGCCGCACGTGCCCGACTACGAGATCAAGGCGAAGGCCGAGAACGATAACCCCTTGCCGCCCGACGCGCTCGCGTTCGACAAGGACGGCAACCTCTGGACGACGAGCTTCGGCGCGAACGTGATCTACAAGGTCACGCCGGCCGAGCTCACGCCCGACGGCGCGTCGCGCGAGATCCTGCCGTCGGTAGCGATCACCGTCTCGGTCGGCGCGCTCCTCGAGAGCATCGCGTTCGACGAGAGCGGCGGCCTCTGGCTCACGTACAGCCAGGGCAAGATCGCGCGGCTCGCGCCCGACCAGCTCGTCACGAGCACCACCGGCGGCGATCCGACGATCCCGAGCACGATCGTGACGAGCGCAGACATCGGCTACGCCGGGGGCATGGCGTTCTTCCCCGCCGCCGCGGCGCTGCCGCTCTACAGCCGCTTCGAGTGAGCGGAGGCCGCTTCGAGTGCGCGGACGCTTCGCGTGACGACTCCGCGTGCCCGGACCGTGGGCGCGCGGGCGGGTGCGCGCACCTGTGGCATGCGCCATGCTAAGCACGTCCCGCCGACGGCACGTCTCGGGACGGGACGTCGGCGGTCGCAACCTCGCCGAGGATCTTTCACGTGGCAGTCCTTCGTCCACGACCGGTCCGCGCAACGCTCGCGCGGCTCGCGCAAAGTATGCGTGCGCGCTGGCTCGGCGCGCTGGTCGTCGGCGCGTGCTCCACGGCCGACGCCCCGGGTGACAGCGACACGTCCCCGCCGGACGTCCCGCGACCGACACCACCTCCCGCCTGGGAGGACGTCGCCGGCGAGCGGCTCGCGCCGCTGCCTCCGCATCAGCACGCCACGACCACGCGGTTCTCGACGCACGACGTCTGCGCCCAGTGCCACTCCGCGGGCGACGGCGTGCTCCGCGACGAGAAGGGGCGAGACGTCTCGCCGGTCGGCACGTGGAAGGCCTCGCCGATGGCGCTCGCGGTGCGCGACCCGTACTACCTCGCGGTCTTCGCCGACGAGCTCGCGTTTCGTCCGAACCTCAACCTCACGGTCGAGCAGACGTGCACGCGCTGCCACGCCCCCGAGGCGTCTGTCGAGCTCGAGGGTGAAGGGATCGGACCGAGCTTCGCGACGCTGACCACCGGCGCGACGACCGAAGCGCACCTCGCGCGTGAGGGCGTCGCGTGCACCGGGTGCCACCAGATCGCCGACAGGGAGCTCGGCACGTTCGCGAGCTTCACGGGCGGCTTCGTCATCGAGGACGCGCGGCTCATCTACGGGCCGTACCAAGATCCTCGCGGCAACTTCATGCGCACGGTGACGAACTTCACGCCCACGTACGGCGCGCACGTGTCGCGGAGCTCGCTCTGCGCGACGTGCCACACGGTCATCACGCGGCCGCGCGACGCCAAGGGCAACGTCGGACCGAACTTCCCCGAGCAGACGCCCTACCTCGAGTGGGCGGTGTCGGCGTACGCGACCGAAGGCGCGCCCGGCGAGCGCGCGGCCGAGTGCCAGGACTGCCACATGCCGGCGACGTCGGACGACGACGTCGCGCTCGACCTCGCGATCGCCAAACAGCCCGACGGGCTCCCTCGCCGGACGCCCTTCCGGCGGCACGGCTTCGCCGGCGCGAACGTCGCGCTGTCTCGCTTCGGCGCGAGCGATCCGAGCTGGTTCGGCGCCGACGTGACCAAGGACGAGCACGAGGCGCAGGCGCGCTCGGCGGAGGCGATGCTGCGCCGCGCCGCGAGGCTCGAGACCCGCGAGGTGCGCCGCGCCGGCGAGGGGCTCGAGGTGGTGGTCGTCGTCTCGAACGCGTCGGGCCACAAGTTCCCGACCGGCTATCCCTCGCGTCGCGCGTTCCTTCACGTCGCCGTGACCGCGCCCGACGGGAGCGTCGTGTTCGAGTCGGGCAGGACGGACGCGTACGGCCGACTCGTCTCGCCGACGGGCGCGCTGGTCGAGCCGAAGACGTTCCACCCGCATCTCGACGTCGTCGATCGCGAGGACCTCGTGCAGATCTACGAGTCGGTGCCCGTCGACGTTCAGGGCAAGGTCGCGCATCGCCCGCTCGACGCGCTCCGCTACGCGAAGGACAACCGCCTTCTCCCCGTCGGCTTCGATCGAAAGAGCCGCTTCTCGGCGTACGTCGCGCCGATCGGCACCGACGCCGACGCCAACTGGGGACACGAGGACGCCGTCACGTACCGGATCGCCAAGGCGCCGCCCGGCTCGACCGTGGTCGTCGAGCTGCTCTTTCAGACGGCGCGCCCGTCGGACATCGAGGTGCTCGCCGCGCGCCCCACCCCCGCCGCGCGGCGCCTGTTCGACTTCGCGAAGGCCGCGCCGCTCACGCCGGTGCTCGTCGCGCGCACCGAAGCGCGCGCGCCGTGAGTTAGCCTAGCGACGAACGGGGTTCTTCTCGACATTGCGAGCAGCGCGGTGCGATGAATACGGCGCAGGGTCAGGGCGGAGCTCCGACGGGCACGATCGAGCTCCTCGACGGCGCGACGAGCCTCGGAACCCAACCGCTCGTGGCCGGCGTCGCGTCGATCTCGACGGCGGGGCTGGCGGCCGGCACGCACGCTCTCCGCGAAGTACAGCGGCGACCCGACGTACGCCGCGGGGACCGGCACCGCCTCGCTGACCATCGACAAGGCCGCGACGACGACGACCCTCGTCTCCTCCGCCAACCCCTCGAACGTCGGCGACGACGTCACGTTCAGCGTCACCGTCGCGTCGGCGGCCACCGGCTTCACCGGCGACGTCGAGATCTTCGATGGAACGACGTCGCTCGGCAAGGCGACGCTCACGAGCGGCAAAGCGAGCTTCTCGACCAAGACGCTCGCGCAAGGCATCAGCGCGACCTACATAGGCAACGCGAGCTTCGCGAGCAGCAGCTCGCCGAGCGTGAAGCAGTCTGTCCATGCCGCGACCACGTCACCCTCGCCCGACGCCGGATCGCCGGCCCCGGACGTCGATGCGTCAGCCGCAGCGCCCCCCGCCGACTCGGGCTGCAGCGCGAGCCCGTCGGGGTCGACGAGCACGCTCCCCGGAGCCGCGATGTTCGCGCTCGTGGGCATCGGTACGATGCTGACGCGTCGCCGCCCTGCGCGGGCGACGTCCGCTTCGAGCCGTCGATCGGCACGATGAGAAGCTCGACGAGCACGACGCGGACGAACCATGGCGACCGCGCGAGCGGCAGGCGAACGCCGTGACATCGGCTTCGGCGCGGCGAGCTCGTCGAGCGCGCGACTGCCCGCGAGCGACCGACTGACGCATCCATGCGACGGTCGAACGGAACGCGGATCTGCCCGCCGCGCGCGCCGCAGTCGGCGGCGATATCACTCGCCGTTCCCTCCGACCGCTGCACGCCCCCACGCCCGAGGAGCGGGCCGCGACCTCCGCTCCGCGAGCGCCGCTTCTGCATGTCCCTCGAGGCGGCGCTCTGGCGCCACACCCGGGTTCCGAGGCATCATGGAACATGCGCCGAGCGTTCCTTGCGTGTCTTGGGCTTCCGTTCGTGCTCATCGCGGCGTGTGGGGGTGACGATTCGCCGACGCCAGCCTCGACGTCGACGCCAACGAACGACGCCGGCGGGGACTCGAGCGGCCCCGCGCCGTGCACGCAAACGCAGATGAGCGGCGACTGCCAACGGATCGTCTGCAATCCGGACGGTACGACGACGAACCAACCAGACGACACCGACGTCCCTGCTCCCGGCGAGTGCGGCAGCGAGACATGTGAAGGCGGCAAGCGAGTGCCGGCGACGCAAAAGGCCGCGGGCACCGCATGCACGGGCGGGCTTTGCGATGGCAAAGGCGCCTGCGATCGGAAGCTAGGAGAGGCCTGCGCGACCAAGGAGGACTGTCCGTCCGGCTTCTGCGTCGACGGCGTTTGCTGTCTCGAGGCCTGCACGGGGGAATGCAAAGCCTGCAACGTCGAAGGCGCCAAGGGCCTGTGCACGAACCTCCCTTACCTACACGAGGACGAGTCGTACGAGAACGCGACCGGCACGAAGGTCGATTGCACGACCGCCGTCGGCGGCGCGCGGTGCAATGGCAACGGCAAGTGTCTCAGGACCCAGGGCACCGCATGCGTCGACGACGCGACCTGTATGGGCGGAGCGTGTTCGGCTGCGAACAAGTGCCTGGGCGCGCCTGGCGAGCTTTGCGGCGCGCTCGGCGATTGCGTCTCGAATCAGTGCGCGATGGGCGTTTGCAAGTAGGGCGCGAGGCACACCGAGCTCTCGCGCCGCTCCGCGCGAGCGGCCTCGCCCTCGTCATCCCTGCGCGATCTCCGTTTCATTGGGTCGTTCGCGAGCTCGCCTTCGTTCGACGAGCGCGACTTCCCGCGCCGGAACTCAGTACGTCGTCGTGAACGAATCCATCTTTCCGTTCGACGGCCACGAGAACGTGCGCACGTATCGGTCGATGCAGCCCGCGATGTCCGGGTCGGGCGGGCGCGTGGAGACGCTGACGCCGGCGGCGCGGCCCAGCTTGATCGCGACCTTGACGGTCACCTTCATGCTGTCGGGTGCGCCGCATTCGCCGACGAATGTGCCGTTGTCCATCGGACCCGCGAGCTGAGCATTGGTGAGATCGGGCTCGGCCTTGCTGCCCATCCTGATCTCTTGCTCGTTCGACGCGATCGCCGCCTCGTACGTCGGTCCCGCCGGACCGCGACCGCGGAAGGGAGGCTGGAAGTCCTCGGTTCCTTCGTCACGGTTGCCTTCATCGCCTTGGTCGTCGTCGCTGCCGTTGCCGCCTCCGCCACCACCGCGCTCGCCGTGATCGCCTTGGCTGCGGCGCGGCCTGGCCCCCGCGCGCGGCTTGCCCGGGCGCCCTCTCTTTTTGGCTGACTTCGACTTACCGCGACCGGCCCGCGCGTCCGCGGACGCGTCGCCGACGAGACCACCGTCGTGCTGCGCTGCGCCCGTATCCGTATCCGTCGCGGTGGCTTGTCTCCAGAGGTAGAAGCCGCCGCCGCCGCCCGCCGCGATCGCAACGATCACGACGACCACCGTTGCCCATCGGCGCCGCGCCTCCATCCGCGCAATGCTAGCCTCCCGAGGTGTGAGCGCTCAGAAAGTCCGAGTGTGCTTTGTCTGTTCGGGAAACATTTGCCGCTCGCCCACGGCCGAAGGCGTCTTCAAGAAGCTCGTCGCGGAGGCGGGGCTCGCCCATGCCTTCGACGTCGAGAGCGCCGGAATCGGGAACTGGCACGTCGGAGAGCGACCGGATCCGCGCACCCTCCGCGCCGCCGAGACACGTGGCTATCGCCTCGAAAGCCGCGCCCAACAGTGGAAGGCGCGCGATTTCGATCGGTTCGACTACGTCGTCGCGATGGACCGGACTCACGTGCACTCACTCGTTCGGCTTGCGACGACCGAGACGATGAAGGCGAAGATCTCCCTCGCGCGCGCCCACGTCCAGGGCGGCCCGCGCGACGCGGACGTGCCCGATCCCTACTATGGCGAGCTCGAGGGGTTCGACGAGGTCGTCGACATCTGCGTCGAGGCGTGCACGGCGCTCCTCGCCGGCCTACGTCGGAAGCACGGGCTGTGACCGCGGCGTCCGCGGCGACGATCGCCGAGGCGCTCGAAGACGCCCTCGGCTCTCGACCACGTGATGCTTCTTCGTCGGCACCGAGCGCGAGCGTCGTGGAGCTCTGCGACGGGCGCCGCGTGTTCGTGAAGGCGCCGCGCGATCGGCGCGCGCAGGCGATGGTCGACGCCGAGGAGCATGGCCTCGCGTTTTTGCGTGGTCGAAGTGCGCTCCGTGTGCCGAGCGTGCTGGCCCGTGGTGCCGACTTCCTCGTCCTGGAGATCCTCGATCTCTGCCCCCTCGACGGCGCCGCCGCCGAGAGGTTCGGACACGCGCTCGCCACTCTGCATCGAAGCGGCGCGCCGTCGTTCGGTCTCGATCGCGACAACTTCATCGGACTCACCGAGCAGCGCAATACTCCACACGCACGCTGGGCGGACTTCTACCGCGACGAACGGATCCTGGCGATGGCGAGCCGTTGTGATCTCGACCCAGACACACGCGCGCTCATCGACACAGTCGCTGAACGAATGGACGAGCTGGTCGGGGACGCCGAGCCGCCCTCTCGGCTTCACGGCGACCTCTGGTCCGGAAACGCATGCGCGGACGCGCAGGGGATGCCCTGCGTCTTCGACCCTGCCGTCTCCGGCGGCTCGCGCGAGCTCGACCTCGCGATGATGCGTCTTTTCGGCGGCTTTTCCCGGCGCACGTTCGATGCGTACGAGGAGAGCTTCCCACTTTTGCCCGGACACGCGGACCGCATCGCGCTCTATCAGCTCTATTTTCTGTTGGTCCACGTCGCGATCTTCGGTGCCGGATACGTCGCGCAGACCGACCGATGCCTGCGCGCGATCCTTCGGACGTGATCACGCACCTCTGCTCAGCGCGGCGAACCCTCGATCACCCTGTCCGCGAACACGAGGAACTCGAGCCGTTCGTGATCGAGCGTCTGCATCGACGCCATGTCGGCCGCTTCCCGCACCTCGTTGCGTCCGCCGGGCGCGGGCACGGCCGAGAGGGAGAGCCGGCGTTCCGAGACACGCCCTAGCACTACCTAGTCACTTTTATGGCGGTGCGAGCGTCCTCACCTTCAGGCCGCATCGCGGGCACGGCGTAGCGAGATGGAGTAGCAGCTGCCGGCGGATCGCCGGGAGCGTCAACGGACGGTGTCCCTCCTCGCTACGCCGCGGGTTTATTTTCGCGGAGCCGCTCCTGCTGAAGGAAGGCGAAGCAGATGAGGGTCATGAGAGCGTGGTGATGCAAGCCGCGCCACGTACGTCCCTCGAAGTGATCGAGGCCAAGTTCTTCCTTCAGTTGCTGGTGTGCTTGCTCGCACGACCAGCGCGCCTTGATTGCCGAGGCGAGAGTTTTGAGCGCCACATTCGGCGGGTGATTCGTGAGGTGGTACTTCACCTCGCCGGTGTGCCGTCGCTCGCCGACAAGCCACGCCTCATCGCCCGGGAGATGAACGCCGTTCGTTGTCTTGGGGCCGTCAGCAACGCGCACGCGAACGGCGATGAACTCCGCCTCGAGAGGACCCTTGGTTCCGTCTCGCCATGAGATGCGTCGCCACGCCTTCTCTCCGCGCTGGGCGACAAGTTCCTTCGCCGTTCGACGTGCATGAGTGGGTAGACCGCGAACACGGGGGCGGCCGCCAGCCGGTCCCGGGCGCGGCATCCGGGTATGGGCATTCACTGGGTAAAGCTTTTGCTCCGAGATGATTCCGACTGCCCAGAACAACTTCTCTTCGCTGAGACCGCGGCGAAAGTCGGCGCACACGCCGTAGCCCGCGTCGGCGAGCACCGTACCGAATCGAACGCCCGCCTTCTTCAGTCGGCGTACCTCGTCGAGGGCGATGCGCCACTTCGGCTGGAACTCGATCGCGTCGGGGACGTCGACCCTTGCACGTCGCTTCTTGTCGTTGGCCCACGCTTCCGGCAAGTAAAGCCGCAACGCGACAGGAACGGGCACGTCATCCTTCGCGAGGGTGGCGGATACGAGGCTCTGGCAATTGGCCTGCTTTCCTAGCGCCCCGCAGTACTGGTGCGCAACGCCGACAGACTCAACGCCCTTCTTCGGGAGCGCGGTGTCGTCGATGATCAGGAAGGCATCGTCGCCGCCGAGCATCGCGTCGGCTTTCTCCCAGAGAACTTCCTCGATCTCCGCCTGATCCCACGCCGACTCGCTGATGAAGTGCCGAAGCTCTTGATCGTGACCAGGAGCTACCCGCGCAGCGAGTGGCTCGATGCTCTTCCGCTCGCCGGGCAGCAGCAGTCCGCGCAAATAGATCGGTGCCCATTGCCGCCGCTTCTTGTGCCGCCACGCGTCTAGGAACGGTTGCACGAACCGGTCGAAGCGCTTCTCCCATCCGCTCGCGTGACTCACGCGCTGCAATGGAACCCAAGTAGCACCGGATTAACAGAAAAAAGTGACTAGGTAGTGCTAGGCTAGTCGTTCGTGCCGAGCTTGCGCTCGAGCGCCTCGAGGTGGGCGCGCACATCGGGATCGGTGGTGCGGAGGTGCTGGACCTTGCGGACCGCGCTCATGACCGTCGTGTGATCGCGGTTGCCGAAGGCGCGACCGAGCTCCGGGAAGCTGCACTTGAGCCGCTGCTTGCACAGGTACATCGCCACGTGCCGCGCGAACGCGATGCTCTTGTGGCGATCCTTCGAGAGGAGGTCGCTCGTGCGGAGCTTGAAGTGGTGGCACACGACGCGCTGGATGTCGTCGACGCCGGCCTCGTTCGCGCGCGGGCTCGTCGTCGCCGCGATCTCCTGGCGCGCGAAGTCGAGGTCGACCAGCCGCCCGAGGAGCGACGACTTCGCCGCGAGGCGGATCAGCGTGCCTTCGAGCTCGCGGACGTTCGAGCGGATCGTCTGAGCGAGGTAGAGGACGACCTCGTCGGCGAGGTCGATCTGCTCCATCTGCGCCTTCTTGCGGAGGATGGCCACGCGCGTCTCGAGCTCGGGCCCCTGGATGTCGGCGACGAGGCCCCAGGAGAAGCGCGAGACGAGGCGCTCTTCCATCCGCTCGAGCTGCTGGGGGTACTTGTCGCTCGTGAAGATGATCTGCTTGTCGGCTTGGTGGAGCGCGTTGAACGCGTGGAAGAACTCCTCCTGCGTCTGCGTCTTCGAGGCGAGGAACTGGATGTCGTCGATCAGGAGGACGTCGCAGCGCTCGCGGTACCGGCTGCGGAACTCGCTCATCCGGTTCTCCTGGAGAGCCTGGACGAACTCGTTCACGAACTTCTCGGCCGAGACGTAGAGGATGCGCGACTGCGGCCGCTCCGCGCGGATGCGGTGCGCCACGGCGTGGACGAGGTGCGTCTTGCCGAGGCCGGTGCCGCCGCACAAAAAGAGCGGGTTGTGGCGAGGACCGACGCCGCCGGCCGCGCCGATCGCCGCCGCGTGGGCGAGCTGATTGGACGGACCGACGACGAAGTTCGCGAAGGTGTACTTCGGGTTCAGACCCTCGAGCGGCGGTGCGCTCGTCTTCGCGGTCACCGGACGGCGCGAGACGGGCGGCTCGTCGTTCGCGGAAGGCGCCCCCACGTCGTCGGTCGCGCGGACCGCGTGCGCGCCGTTCGACAGCGTACGAGCCCGCCCCTCGGCGGGCTCCCCGCGCGACGATGCCACCGGCCGCTCCAGCTCGCCTCCGACGCTCCACGCGATCTGCATGCTCCACCCCGTTTGGCTACGCAGGTAATCGAGGAGGGTGGGGAGGAAGTGCTGGTCGACCCACTCGCGGACGAACTCGTCGCGCGCGCGGAGGGACACGACGCCGTCCGTCATGCCGTCGAACTGAACGCCGGAAAACCACTGCTCGAAGCTCGCGGGCGACTTCGACCGCGTGAAGGCAACAGCCTCGTTCCAGAGCGATTCGTGCTGCATCTCCATCCGTTCCAGCGAATGAAAACCCTTGGGCGCCTACCCGGCGCCCTGACTTCCGTTCCAACTCAACCCGTCAAACGTCGATCCGCGTCGCGGACGTCAGCTCGGGCCGGCCCCACCCGTTCTCACAAGTTCTCCACAGAGGTGTGGACACTGCCATCGCAAGATCGACCGCTCGGTCGTGGACAGGTCCGACATCTGGGCGAACACTTCTCCGGACAAAGGTATGCCGTCCGTGGTCGCAGCGCAGGACGCGAGGGCCGGCGCCGAGATCGGACGGGACACGTTGCAACTTCCCGACACCACGGACGATCGAGGATGAGTGCTCCGTAAGTTCCACCTGCGTCCGAAGTGCCGAAGCACCACGCCGCAGGGTCGGAGCGCTGATCGCCGACCTCCCGCCGTGACGGAAAGATGGAGCTAGCACCGTCTGCGAACGCTCGTCATGTCCATTGTTTCGAAAGGCCACAACTCTTCTAAACAACTCAACTTTATTCCTTGTAAACCGCCGTCAAAATGAAGGCGGTGCGCATGCAAATTCGCGGAGGCGTCATAAGTCCACGACGTCTCTCCGTAATCAGAGCGTTGCTTGGACGACGCACTTGGAGCCGGCCGGTTTTGCCGCGCTTCTGGGTGTCAAGAGTCGACGATCTGCCGTGATTTTCAGGCAACCCGCGTAGGGCAACCGATCACGTTTTCGCCGAAAAGTTGTCCTGAGGCATCGGGGCTTGGTTAGGGTGCCCGTCGGTGCGACTCACTTCGCGACAAGGGCTCCGACGGCGCTTCACCGCCCGCGTCCTTTCGGGGCTCGTCGCCCTCGCCGGGGCCCTGCCGACCGCGACCGCGCACGCCGAGCCGTCCTCGACGTCGATCGAGCAAGGCTACGACCTCGGCGAGGTGCAGCATCCTCGCTCGGTCGCGCTGGCCGGCGCGCAACAAGTGTGGGGCGGCTCGACGACGGCCGTGTTCGTCAACCCGGCCAACCTCGCGCTCTACCGGGTCTACCACCTCGAAGGGCTCGCCGCGTTCAGCCCCGAGGCAGGGCGGCAGAGCTACGGCGGCGCGGTCGTCGACTCGAGCACGAGCCGGCTGGCAGGCGGCTTCGGGGGTACGTGGTCGCAGATGGATCCCGACGGGGTCCGCCGGCAGTGGACCGACCTCCGGCTGTCGCTCGCCTACCCGCTGGGCGATCGCTTCCACCTCGGCATGACCGGCCGCTACATGCGCGTGAACCAGGGCACGGCCCGCGGACCGTTCGGCGCGAGCCTCGCGTCGGACGGGACCTCGTCCGAGCCCATCGTCAACGAGTTCACGTTCGACGCCGGCGCCGCGATCGCGATCACCGAGCAGCTTCGCTTCGCGATCAGCGGGCGCAACCTCACAGCGCCCGGGACGAGCCTCTTGCCCGTCGCCGTCGCCGGCGGGCTCGGCTGGTCGAACCGGACCGTCTCGGCGGAGGCGAACACGCTCGTCGACTTCACGACGTTCGGCAGCGCGCGGATGCGCATGATGGCCGGCGCGGAGATCCTCCTCGCCGATCGCATCCCGCTGCGCGCGGGCTACCGCTACGACGCAGGGATGAGGACGCACGCGGTCGGCCTCGGCGCCGGCTACGTCGATCGTCGATTCTCGATCGAGGTCGGCGGGCGTCGCGACGTCGTCGCCGACCACCCGTCGACCATGATCTCTGTGGGGCTCCGCTTCTTCATCGACTCGAACGGCGCGACCGGCGGCGGCGGCGGCGACTCGGGCGACGGCTTCTAGCGGGTCGGCGGATCGCTCCAGAGACGCACGCAGAGATCGTCGGTCGCGTGGCGGACCGCGAGCACCGGCGCGATCGTCTCCGCGCGAGAGGCGTCCGGCGGCCGCGGCAGGAGGCGGACCGCGAGCAGGTGGGCGTCGGCGTCCGGACCGCAGAGCTTCGCCTCGACGCGGGCGAGCGGCGCCGCGGAGGACGCCGCGGTCGCGACGAGGCGACCGAGCGTGAGCGGCGTGCCGCGCGAAGCGCCGAGGCGGACCACGACGGACGCCGCGCCGGAGGCGTCCTCGGCCGCGTCGACGAGCGCGCGGATCCGGAGCGCCGCCATGTTGCCGCGCGCGAACGCGCGGGAGAGCGCCTCGGCGTCGAGGCTCACGACGATCCCGGCCATCGTCTCGCGCCCGAGCAGGGCGTGGGCGTCACGCGGGCGCCGCGACACGCGCTCGATCGCCACGGCTTCGCCGTCGTCGTCGTCCGGCGGCTCGAGCTCGCCGTCCCCGACGGAGATCAGGCGCGCGTCGATCGCGCGCGGGCCGGGCGCCCCGAAGGCGACGTGGAAGCGGAGCGCCTCGCCCTTCCACTCGCCGCGCGGGAGGTTGACGTCCTCGACGACGGCGACGACCTTGCCGTGGGTCGTCAGCTTCACGCGCGCGACGCTCGGCAGGATCGCGAGCGGCGGAGGGGGCGGCGGCGGCGGCGGTGGCCGCTTCGGCGCAGGAGCGGTCCGACGGGCGGGCTTGGAAGACGCCTTCGCCGGCGGAGCCCCAGGAGACCTGGCGGACGGCGGCGCGCTCGGCTTGGCCGGTGCGCCCTTCGCCGGCGGGGTCGAGCTCGGCTTACCGCTGGGCGCGGACCGCGGAGGCGCGGCGAGCGCGAGCGCAGACATCACGGAGGCCGCCCCGACCAGCACCGCCACGGCAAGACCTCGCCGTGCGGCGGTCCTCAACCGAGCGCCTCCTCGAAGCTCCGTGCGATGTCGCGGGTGACCTCCGCGTCCGGCACGTCCCCCTGCCAGGGGGGGCCCGCCCCGATGCTCGCGAGGTGCGCCCCCGCGCGCGGGTTGTCGAACCAGTCCTCGTCGAACCGATCGACCAGGCCGCGAGCGACACCGTGGGTGCGGACCGCCGCGACGAAGCGCGCCGGCGCGTCGACGCGCGCGCTCCCCGCGAAGCCGCCGAGCGCCCACGCCGCGGCGAGGTCGCGCGGGAGCGGAGCGCCGAAGAGACGCGCGGTCAGCTCCTCGAGCTCGTCTTCGCGGACCGGATCGCGCACGCCCGCGAGGAGCGTCGCGGCGCTCGTGCGCAGCGTCGCGAAGAGGACCCGCGCGAGGGCGCGAGCGTGCGCGTCGGCGCCGCGCGCGGGCAAGCCGAGCTTGCGCTTCGCGAACGGGCGCCCCGCGACCGCGGCGGCGAGCGCGCCGCCGACGACGAACGCCTCGACCGGATACGGATCCCGCGCGAGCGCGAACGGGAGCGAGCGAGCGACCGCGCCGAGGCGGAGGGCGAAGCCCCACTGGTGGGCCGCGCGGAGGAAGCTCGCGCCCCCGCGCGCCGTCGGGAGCTTCGCCACGCGCGGCGCGCGGGGAGCGAGCTCGCGGAAGACGTCCTCGAGCCAGCGCGCGCCGAGGCGAGCCGGCCAGCCCTCCTCGGCGTCCCGCGCGAACCCGTCGGCGACGAACGCGGCGGCGCTCCCCGCCGGCGTCCCCGCGCGGACGGGCGCGCCGCGACGCCGGGCGTCCTTGTGGAGCTCGCGGGCGAGCGGCTCGGTGGCGTCGAGGACTGCGCGCGCGAGCGCCTCGAGATCGGAGGCGCCTCGATCCGTCGCGAGCGCCCACGGGTGGTCGAGCCCGAGCCGTCGGGCAGCCTCGAAGCGACGCGCGCGGAGCTCCTTGCGCACGGCGGCGACGGGCGCGGCGAGCTCGGCCAGGCGCCCGAGCGCGACGTCGGCGGCGTTCGCGCTCGGCGCCTCGATCAACGCGCGGCGCGCCTCGTCGAAGGTCGCGGCGGGCCCCTCGTCGAGGACGGGCCCCCGGTCGCTCGCGAGCGCGCGATCGCGCGCCCTCGGCGACGCGAGCGCCGGATCCGGCGCGTGGAGCGCGTCGGCCTCGTCGAGGCCGAGCTCCCACGCGACGCGGACCTGCAAGAGCTCGTGGACCCAGCGGAGGAGCGCGTCGCGATGCGGCGCGTGGAGCGGACCGGGTTCGAGCGCGCGGAGCGCCGCGAACATCGACTGACCGGCGACGTCGCGCAGCGGACCGAAGACGTCGCGCGCGCGAGCCTCCTCGCGGCCCTCCCGCGTCGCGAGCTCTGCGCGCCCCCGCTCGACGGCGCGCGCAGCGTCCGCGACGCGGCGATCGACCGCGGAGGGATCGATCGGCCCCTCGATCGTCATCCGTGCACCGTCCCGCGCGCGGAGCGCTCCGCGAGCGAGCGCACGATGCGCGCCTCGGCCTCGGCCAGGCGCTCGAGGCGCGGCTCGACGAGGTCCGCGAGCGAGCCCGCCGCGCTCGAGGCGAGATCGACGTAGTCGCGGTAGTGACGCGCCTCGCAGGCGAACAGCTCCTCGTAGAACGCGCGGAGGTCCGCGGGGCAGCTCGAGGGCAGCGCAGCGATGAGGAGCTTGAAGCGCTCGCACGAGCGCGCCTCGATGAGCGCGCCGACGAGCAGGCGGTCGACGACGAGCGGCAGCTCCGTCGCGGGGAGCGCGTTCATCGCCCGGCGGAGCTCGGCGGCGTAGTCGTCGACCGGTGGCGGTCCGAGGCGGAGCCCGCGCGCCTCGAGGAAGTCGACCACCCGCTGGAAGTGCTCGAGCTCCTCGCGCGCGATGTCGGTGAGCGCGCGGACGAGGCCGAGATCGCTCGAGTGACGGACCACCAGCGAGAGCGCGTTCGTGGCGGCCTTCATCTCGCAGTGCGCGTGGTCGATCAGCACCGCGTCGAGGTCCATGACGGCGCTCGTCGCCCAGGCAGCGTCGGTCGAGGCGCGGAGGCAGAACATCCGCTCGAGGGGATAGCACGACGACGCGCGCGCGCCGTAGCCGCTCGCGCCGGCTCTTCGCGCCGCGCGGGCCGACGGCGTGCAGAGCGGCGCGCGCGCCGTAGCCGCTCGCGCCGAGCTCCTCGCGCCTCGTGGCCCTCAACCGCCGCCGGAATCTGCCTCGGTCCGGTCGGATACGGCGCCGGAGCCGCCGGGCGGGCGGGGCCGCCGCGAAGCGCCGAAGCGCCCGCCCCAGGCCGCGAAGCCCACGGCGACGCCGAAGGTCACCGCCGCGGCCACGAGCGTCGCGACCGTGAAGCCCCCCCACGCGATCGCGCTCGCGACGAGCGCGGTCATCGCCCCCGACACCGCGGCCACGCGCGCGGGCTGCGCGCCCGAGCCGAAGCGCCCGACGACCACGCCACCGCCGAACGCCGCGAGCGCGAGCCCGAGCACGCTGGGGAGCGCGACCGTCGCCATCAGGCGCGCGCGTTCGCCTGCGGACATCGCGGAGAGCGCGAGATCGATCGCGTCGCGCGACGCGTCCTCGCCGAAGCGGGCCGCCATGACGCGCGCCGAGACCGCTCCCGCGACGTACGCGAGCGGGAGCCAGCCGGCGAAGATCGCGACCGTCCCGAAGCCGGCCCAGTGCCAGGGGGGCCGCGTCTCGTCCTCACCCTCGCCGCCCGGGTCCGCGGAGCCTCCAGCGCCGGCGGGCGTCGGCGGCGGATCGTTCGAGAGGACGGGGAGGTGACGGCGCACGGCGCCCCCAGCTTACCGCGCGGTGTGCTAAGCGCGAGGCGTGAGCGCGACCTTCGCCGAGATCGATCCGCGGAAGAGCACGAGCGCCATGGATCTGCGCGTCCGCTTCTGCGAGACCGACCTCATGGGCATCGTCCACCACGGCTCGTACCTCGTGTACTTCGAGGCGGGCCGCGTCGAGTGGCTCCGCCGCCGCGGCGTCACGTACGCCGAGTGGGCGAGCCGGGGCGTCCACCTCCCCGTGGTCGAGGCGCACGTGAGCTACAAGGCCCCCTCGCGCTTCGACGATCTCCTCGTCGTCGAGACCACGCTCGCCGAGCTGCGCGCGGTGTCGATGAAGTTCGCGTACGTCATCCGCCGCGGCGCGACCGCGATCGCCGAAGGCTGGACGCGCCTCGGCTGCATCGACGACACGCACAAGCTCCTCCGTATCCCGGAGCACATGCGCGACGTCCTGCTCGCGGCCGAGCTCGACGCCGGCGACTCCTAGCCCGACGCGTGCGGGGGAGCCGCCCGGTTGCACGCGCCCTGGATAGCCGCGTACGAGAACGCGAACAGCACCGTCAGGACGAAGAGGATGATCGTCACCACGACGACCGGGCTCGATCCGTCGGCGCGGGCGGGGTTCCGGCGCGGCCGCTGTCCGGGCGGCAACGATCCCGGCGGCGGGCTCGCCGCGTACGGCGCGACCACGCGTGGCGGGCTCGCCGGCGGCGACGTGCCCGGCGGCGGGCTCGCCGGCGGCGACGTGCCCGGCGGCGGGCTCGCGAAGAGCGCGGATGGCGCGAGCTGCCCGGGTGGACGCGTGCCGATCGGCGGGCTCGCCGCGATCGCCCCCACGCTCGCGCTCGCGCGCGAGAGCGGCGTCAGCAGGGCCGTCGCGGCGCCGTGAGGAGCGACCGCGGGCGGCTTCATCGTCGATCCGGCCGACGCGCTCGTCCGCGCCGCGACGAGCGCGTCCCAGAGCTCCATGACCGACGGGAACCGACTCTCGGGATCGAGCGCGAGCGCACGCTGGCAGACCGCCTCGATCTCGTCGGGGACGTTGGCGCCGCGCGAGCGCGGTGTGGGCCGACGATCGGGATCGGTCGCGGCCTTCATGATCCCCACGACGTCGCGATCGTCGATCGGGCTTCGATCGGTGAGGAGCTCGGTGAGGACGAGCGCGAGCGCGTAGACGTCCGTCGCGAGCCCCGTCGCGCCCCGCCGCGGCTCGAGCTGCTCCGGCGCCGCGTAGAGCCAGGTGAACGACGCGAACGTCCCCTTCGTCCCGACGGACTCGCCGTCCTGCATGATCTTGGCGATCCCGAAGTCGAGGACCTTCAGCTGCGGCCCGGGCCGGCCCGGCGGCGACGCGAGGAGGAAGACGTTCGCGGGCTTGACGTCGCGGTGCGCCACCTTCTGCTGGTGCGCGGCGGCGAGGCCGTCGACGATGGGCTCGATGATGGCGAGCGCCTCGTCGAGCGATCTCCCGCGCGCCCCTCGTCGCTGCCGCTCGGCCAGATCTTCGGCGAGCGAGCGTCCTTCGAGCCACTCGAGGACCATGAACGGCGCCCAGGCCCCCGAGGGCATCGTCGCCGCGCCGAAGTCGAGCGCGCGGACGATGTGGAGCGACGACTGCGAGAGCGTGTAGAGCAGCCGCGCCTCGGCGCGGAACTTCTCGAGGACGAGCGCGTTGATCCGGACGTCGCCGCCGTCGAGCCCCTTCAGGACCTTGATGGCGATCGGCTGGTCCAGCGACAGGTGCCGGCCGCGATAGACGACCCCGAAGCCGCCCTCGCCGACGACCTCGTCGACCCGGTACTGCCCGTCGAGCAGCGTGCCCGAGAGCCCGAACGGGTCCTGGAGGAGGGCGCCCTGGTCCACGCTCCAGTGTCTTAGCCCAGGGCGTGGGCCTTGGCCCAGGGCGTGGGCCTCGTTCACCGGAACCGCGCAGGATCATCCCCCTCGCCGCGCGGCTTGCGGTACGCTGTCGACCCGGCGCGCTTGTCGTCTCGACCGGCGGCGGTTTTGTTCCCCATGCGCAAGCTCGTCCTTGCTGCCACGCTCGTGGCGTCGCTCCTCGCTCTCGCCGCCACGGCGGGTTGCAAGCACCCGGGCTCACAGAAGCTCGAGGGGCGCTGGAAGGGCCAGAAGGCCGAAGGGGTGCCCGACACGGCGCTGGTGTCGGCGAACGCGTTCGCCACGAACACCGAGATCATCGCGCAAGGCAACCAGATCGCCATCCAGACCCCCGCGGGACGCAACCCGGCGGCGACCTACACGGTCGACAAGGAAGACGCGACGACGCTGGTCATCCACACCGACCGCGACGGCAGCGCGGAGACCTTCACGTTCAACGAGAAGGCCGACATGATGGTGTGGAAGATCGACGCCCAGCGCTCGATCACCTTCAAGAAAGTCCCGTAGGTCTCGCCGGCGCCCGGCGGCGCCCGAGACACGCGGGCCCGATCCGCGACGCGGCGCCCCGGCGCGGGCGCCGATCAGCGACGCACGGCCTCGCGCGCGATGCGGAGCGGGACATCGCGCTCTCCGCGGCGGACGCGCACGACGACGTCGTCGTGCACCGGGCCGGAGAGGCGCGCGCGCGCCTCGGCGATCGACCCGACCTTGGCGCCGCCGACCTCGGTGAGGACGTCGCCCGCGACGAGGCCGCCGCGCTCGGCCTCGCTGCCCTCCGAGACGGCGACGACCACGATCTCCGGCCCCTCGAGGCCGGCGGCGGTCTCGCCGAGCGTGATCGCGACGCCGCCCGTGGCGATCGGCTCCTTCGAGGCCGCCTCGCCGCGCGCGATGACGAGCTTCACGTCGCTCGTCGTCCGTCCGGCGCGGACGGTCACGTCGGCGCGGCGCGCGCGCCCAAGGTCCGCGGCGTACGCCTCGAGCGTGACGCTCCCCTCGCCGAGCTCGCCGAGGCGGAAGCGCCCCTTGCCGTCGGTCACGGCCATGCCGACCGGCGCGGCGCCGACCGGCAGGTACGTCGGCACGGCGTCCTTGGCCACGCGCGCGCCGGGGATCGGATCGCCGCGCCCGTCGACGACGACGCCCTCGACGACGCCCTCGTCGGCGAGCTCGAAGCGCGGCACCTCGGTCGGCCGGCGGCCGCCGCGGTCCTCGATCACGACGGCGCGCTCGGCGGGCGCGCGCCCGACCATGCGCACGCGGACCCGCGCGGGCCCCGGCGCGACGTCACCGAACGAAAAGGCGCCGTCGCGGTTCGCGCGCGCGTGGCGGACGCCGGCCTCGGTCTGGAGCGTCACCTCCGCGCCGGAGAGCGGCTCGCGGCGGCGCGTCGTGACCTCGCCGGTCAGGCTCTCCGCCTGCGCGAGCGTCACGACGAGCTCGGGCAGCCCTGGCGTGGTGACCACGATGCGCGCGGCCCGCCCCGGCGCGTGGACCTCGACGCGCGCGGCGATCCCCCGCGCCCCCGCGAGCGCCGCCCGCCCGCGCGCGTCGCTGAACGCGGTCACGCGCAGGGCCTCGCCCGGCTCGAGGCTCACCGCCGAGATCTGCGCGGCCTCGATCCCGTCACCGCGAGGATCGGTCACGCGCACCGGCAGCGCCGGGCGCGGCTCGGGGAGCGCGATCTCGACCGCCTTCTTCCCGGCCTCGGGGACCGACACCTCGACGCGCGCCACGATCGTCGTCGGATCCTCGTCGCGCGCCACCAGGATCGTCACGGCCTCCGGCAGCGCGGCGAACGCGAACGAGCCGTCGGTCCCGCTCCGCGTCATGTGCTCGAGCGAGCCGCGCGTCGCGAGGGCCGTGACGTGCGCGCCGGAGACGGGCCGACCGCGCGCGTCGACGACGCGGCCCTCGAGGTTGCCCCCGCGCTGGAGCACCACCTCGACCCGCGCCTCCTTGTTCGACTCGAGCACGACGATCTCGCTCATCGCCTCGACGTACTGCGGATGATGCACGAGCGCGCGGACGCGGCCCGGCGTGATCGGCGACGCTCGGAACGTGCCGTCGCGGCCGGTGACCCACGGCTCGGCGCGAGACGCGCCGGTCGCCGCCGCGGTCGGGCTCGGGCCGAACGAGAGCCCGACGAGCGGGCCGTGCGGGATCTTGGGCACCGGGCCGGGCATCACGCCGAGCTCGCCCGCCGGGACGAGCGGCGAGGGCCCCTTGAGCTGCGCGGTGAAATGGGCCTCGCGGAACGACCAGCGCGAAGGATCCTCGTCGATCGGCATGCCCTCGAGATCGGTGCCGACGACGCGGATCGTCGCGCCGTCGACGGCGTAGCCGCGCGCGTCGCTCACCTTGCCGACGAGGACGCCCCCGCGCGCGAGCGCGATCTTCACCTCGGACGACGCCGCCTCGTCGAGGGACACCGCCGCCTTCGGGACGAAGCCCTCGGCGCGCGCCGAGAGCGTCGCAGCGCCGCGCGCGATCGGGCCGAGCACGACGCGCCCGCGTTTGTCGGTGACGCCGTCGCTCGGGAAGGGCGAGAGGCCGCCCTCGGCGAGCGTCACCCGCGCGTCGCGCAGATCTTCGTCGGTCGCCGCGTCGACGACGTGCGCGGTGACCATCACGCCCGGCTCGAGCGCGAGCCGTACGGTCCGCTCTTCCCCCTTCGCGAGGATGACGCCGACCTCGATCGGCGAGACGCGCGCAGCGTTCACGGCGCGGAGCGCGTAGCTCCCGCTGTCGAGCCCGGCGATCCGCACCGTACCGTCCTTGCCGGTCTCCGTGACGCGCACCGCGCCGAGGCCGGCCGAGCCGACGAGGACGCGCGACGCGGGCGCCGGCGCGCCGTCCTCGCCGACGACCTCGACGACCAGCGCGCCTTGCTTGCCGAGGACCAGGACGAGCGGCGTCCCCTCGGGCACGCGGCGCCGCGTCGCCTCCTCGAAGCCGGGCGCGCGCGCGCTCACCGTGTACGGGCCCTGGCCGAGCCGCCCCACGCGCGCGCGACCGCCCGCTCCCGTGCGCGCGCCGACGGGAAACGGATCGGGTCCGCGGACCTCGATCTCCGCGCCGACCATCGGCGCGCCCGCCTCGTCCTTCACCTCGACGTCGAGCGTGTGCTCGGGGCCGAGCTCGAGGTCGAGCCGCCGCGCGCCGGCCACGATGACCACCATCTGCGAGGCGCGGGAGCGGCCCGGCGCCTCGGCGACGAGCCAGTGCTCGGCCTGCGGGAGATCGCGGAGGGTCGCGCGGCCCTCGCGATCGGTCTCGGCCTCGCCCGCGGCGTGAGCGCGGCCGTCGAGGATCGCGAACGCGCGGACGCGCGCCCCCGCGGGCGGGACGAGGAGCGGACCGCCCTCGCCGTCCCTCACGCGGACGACGACGTCGAGGATCCCGTCACGACCGACGACCTCCTTCGGCACCGCCGGCGCGACGAGGTCGACCGCCGTCGCGCGGAGCGCCGCCCCAGGCCAGCTCGCCACGAAGAGCAGCCCCAAGAGGGCCAGGAGCACGGCGCGGAGGGCGCTGAGACGAGAGGACATCGCGACGCGGTAACGAGAGCACAACCAGCGCGGGACGCGGGGTACTAGCTACCGTTATGTCGCCTCTCCCCACGGTTCTGCTACTTTTTCGGGGTGGCGCGCGCGAGCACGTTCGGCAGTGGGCTCATCGCGCTCGCGCTGTCCATCGCGCTCGGCGCGGGCTGCGGGACCGAGCGCCCGCCGGTCACGGGCGACGGGCCGGGGGTCGGCGTCGGCGGGGGCGGCGGCGAGATCTTCAACGCGGACGCGGGGAGCGTCGCGCCGCCCGGGTGCGGCTCGCAGCCGGACGGCTCGCAGTGCGACTGCCTCGACGTCCCGCTCTTCGTCGATCCTCCGACGATCTACTTCGTGCTCGACCGCTCGGGCAGCATGAGCGTCGCCAACAAGTGGAACAAGGTCCGCCTCACGGTCGCCAAGATCATGCGCAGCCTCGGACCGCGCGCCGACTTCGGCGCCGCGATGTTCCCTGACCCGAGCACCTCGGACGTCTGCGCACCGGGCGCCGAGATCATGGACGTCCGGCCCGGCGACGCGCCGTCGTCCGGCGTCGACGGCCCGACGACGACGGCGCTCATCCACGCGACGCGCGGGGCGCCGAACGGCGGGACGCCGACCGGACCGACGCTCGACGTCGTCCGCGCGCGCCTCGCCAACGTCCCGCGGCGCGCGTTCGTCATCCTCGCCACCGACGGCGCGCCGAACTGCAACCCGGGCGCCAGCTGCGGCCACGACACGTGTCAGCTCAACGTCGAGGGCTGGCCCGGGTGTCCCCGCGAAGGCCCGCGCAACTGCTGCGAGCCCCCCGACGGGTACCGCGAGAACTGCACCGACGCCGCGTCGACGCTCGGCGCGATCGGAGCGCTCCGAGCGAGCGGCATCCCGGTGTACGTCGTAGGGCTGCCCGGCGCGGACGCCTACGCGTCGCTCCTCGACGAGATGGCGACCGCGGGCGGCACCGCGCTCCCGACGAGCCCGCGCTACTTCGCCGTGAACGCCGCGAGCGAGGACGTGATGCTCGCCGCGCTCAAGAAGGTGGCCGCCAAGATCACCGGGACGTGCACCTTCGACCTCAAGGAGGCGCCGGCGGACGCGTCGCTCGTCAACGTCTACATGGACGACGCCGTGCTCCCGTACGAGCCCGTCAACGGCTGGACGATCTCCGGCAAGACCGTCACGCTCGTCGGCACCGCGTGCGAGCGCGTCAAGAGCGGCGACGTCCTCGACGTCCGCATCATCGCCGGCTGCCCCCGCATCGAGCCGCGCTGAGCCGTCGGCGCGCCCGGCCGTCAAGACGACCTCGATCGCGGTGTCGGGCCGCTTCGCCTCGACCGGCTCGGCGCCGACCGAAGCGCAGGATCAGTGGAGCGTGTGCCAGCCGCCGTTGCGCTCGATCTTGACCGAGACGCTGGTCGCCGTCGCGACGTGCGTGGAGACCGGGAGGAACGGACCGCCGGCCTCGGAGGCCCCAGCGCGCTCGGCGGCGAGCTTGGCGGCGATGCGCGCGTCTTCGATGGCCTCCTCGCGCGCCCAGCGATCGAGGATCGCTCTCGAGCGGCGACGGCGACGGACGTAGGCGGCGACCAGCGCGCCGACGACGAGCACCCAGATGAGACCGCCGCCCGTGAGGACGGGGATGACGGAGAAGCGGCGCTCGAGATCCCCGCGCCACTCGAGCTCGAGGCGACGCAGATCGCTCCCGTACGCCTCGGCGACCGCACGGTCGAAGGCCTGGCCCTCGCGCACGCGGCCGATCATCGCGGCGAAGCGGAGCCGGTCCGACTTGCGGGTGAGGAACCGCATGAAGTCGGCGCTCTCGGCGTACGCGATGCTCACCTCGAAGTTGTCGCGCGGGAAGCTGCGATCGAGATCCGACAGCGGGATGAGCGTGCCCGAGAGCGTCGCGCTCCAGAGGGTCTGCATCCGCGCGGCCGCGCGCTCGCCGGAGAGCGAGATCGCGAGGCCCTCGTTGAACCAGACGGGGACGTGCTTGCCCTGGACGGCGTCTTCGAGCGCGACGTGCGCGAGCTCGTGCCGGAAGACCTCGTCGAGGTCCACCGCCTCCGCCCCGCGCGGCTGCAACATGCTGAGCAGGACGAGGTGAAGGCCGTGGTACGCGACGCCGCTCGCGTATCCGGGCGGCGGCGCGTCGACCGGCGCGAGGCGCGCCATGTCCGACACCGTCGGCGCGACGCGCACGGTGACGCGCGTGAGGACCGGCTGCCCCAGCGCGCTCGTGAGCTCGGCCTTGATGGCGTCGGCGTCCTGGATGAGCGAGGCGACGCGCTCGTCGGCCTCCGGCGGGTACGACAGCTCGAGCCAGCCGAGGTCCTTCGTGACGTACGAAGGCGGCACGGGCGGGATCGCCACGCGCGCCGTCGGCAGGATGACGGGGACGTCGTGCGGGACGACGAGCGGCGGACCGTGTGCGTCGTGCGTCCCCGGCGCACCGGCGGGGAGGTCGCCGATCTCGGTCGGCCTGGCCGACGCATTCAGGCTCCCGAAGCTCAGCGCGAGCGCGGTCAGGAGCGCGAGCAGGAGGCGGGACCAGCGGGACATCGTGAGCGGTTCGATGCCGGAGCTGTTCCGGCGGAGTCGGCCTCTCGACCTCAGCGAGGGACGCGCATCTGAAGATGGATCGGGTCGTCGCTCGTGTCCTGTGTCGCGAAGAAAAAGAAGCCGCCGAGGAGCACGGCGGCGCCCACGGCGCCCCAAAGCCACGGAGATCGGTAAAACGGCTGACTCCCTTTTCCGTCGGACGGGAGCTTGGGCGGGGGCGTCTTGAGCTGAGCCGTCGCCGGCGCCGCCGACCGGGACGGCGGGAAGCGGCCGGAGAGAGACGTCACCGTGCCGCGCC
>JAHBWA010000020.1 GCA_019637195.1 Labilithrix sp.
GCGTGCCGGAGCAGGACCCGAGGCTCGTGCCGTTGACGTCGAGGATCTCGACGACCACGCTCGAAGCCTGGGTGGTCTTCTTCGCGTCGACTTCTTCGCGGGCAACCTCGGGAGCGCTACAAGCCGTGACGGCCGCGAGGGCGCTGCCGAGTCCGATGAGCACCATGTGGTGAGTGCGAAGACGAGCGGTCATTTGATTCGGCCTCCAGCGGGGGAAGGTGGCTTGCTCCCGTGTCGGCTGAGTCAGATGCATCTTCGGGTCCATCGCACCGCATCGCGGGCCCGAGGTCCGGGGGAGGCAGATCGCGCGGAAATGCGCTGGTACGACAACGTAAGCTCGCCCGCGTACGATCGATTCGATCGCGCTGACCGAGCCCCTCTCTTGCTGGATCATGTTTCCGCCATCGCGGCGGGCTGCCCACATCGGACGTCATCGGCGCCTTCACCCGCGATACGACCGGGCATTCGCGCGTCGCGCGATTTTTCCGCGCGAGGTGGTCGACCGGCTGCGGGCCGTCGCGTCCTCCCACGGTCGGCGGGCGGGCGCCGCCTCGGTCGCGACTCGGCACCGTCGTTGCTCGTATACTCGAGCGATGACTCGCTCTGCTCTGCTCCTTGGCCTGGTCCTCTCGACTGCGACGCTCGCTGCCGCGTGCTCCTCCGAGGAGGCGACCCGCCGCCCGCGCAAAGGAGCGGTCCGCACGCAGACGGATCCGGAGACCGGCGCCGAGCTCCCCGACTTCAACGATCCGCGCGTGAAGGAGAAGGAGGGCATCCCCGACCCGCTCGAAGGCCTCTTGCACGGCACCGCGCAGAACGACGCGCTGTGCCGGCGCGCCGGCGACATGGTCGAGGGGAACCCGAACTTCAACGCGGTCACGAACGCGATCTGCAGGGAGAAGCGGCCGATCACGAACATCAGCGAGCTCCAGCTCGCGCTCGGTCTCGACTTCAAGCGGACGGATCGTCAGGGCACGAACGGCTCGAACAACAACCCCGGCTTCGCGCTCCTCGCCCACTCGAGCTCCCTCGTCGCGCGCGGCGTCTCGGCGATCAACCCGCGCACGTTCATCTTCTCCGCGCCCGCCGGCCAGCCGACGCGGATCCCCGCGTTCGTCGTGATGACCTTCGTGCGCGGCGAGCCGTTCATCGAGATCGCCGCGGAGCAGGCGCGGCCGCCGAACGGGCAGGTCGGCAAGATCACCTTCTACCTGTTCAAGTTCGACGTGGCCTGCGAGCTGACCCACACCTGCAAGAACGCGGATCTGCTCACGCCGGCGATCGAGAAGGACTGGAAGGGCTTCAGCGTCTACGACGACGAAGACCTGAAGAACACGCTCGTCGATTGCCGTCACTGCCACCAGCCCGACGGGCCCTCGTCGCGGACGATCCTCCGCATGCAGGAGCTCGAGGACCCGTGGACCCACTGGTTCCGCAGCGACCGACCCGGCGGCATCACCCTCCTCCAGGACTACTTCCGCGCGCACGGCGAGCAGGAGGACTACGGCGGCATCCCGGCGGCGCTGATCCAGAAGTCCGACGGCCGCGCGCTCGAGGATCTCGTCAAGGGGCAGGGCTTCCAGAACCAGCCGAACGCCTTCAACTCGCGGGCGATCGAGGACGAGATCAAGAGCTCGTCGTCCCTCCAGCCCGAGATCAACACGCCGCGCGGCCAGAGCTCGACGTGGGACGCGCTCTTCGCGCGCGCGTTCACCGGCGGCGCCATCCCGGTGCCGTACCACGACGTGAAGGTGACCGATCCGGACAAGCTCCAGTACGCGACCGACGAGTACAAGAAGTTCATGGCGGGCCAGGTCGCGGACATCCCCGACATCCGCCGGGTCTTCCTCGACGACGCGCTCGAGGCGATGGCGTTCCTCCCCAAGGCCGGCGCCACCGGCCGCGAGGTCCTCGTGCAGACCTGCGCCCAGTGCCACCACCCGAAGCTCGATCAGACGATCTCCCGCGCGAAGTTCGACGTGACGCGCCTCGACTCGATGACGCGCGCCGAGAAGGACCTCGCGATCGCGCGCCTGAGGATGGGGTCGGCGAACCGCCTGCGGATGCCGCCGGTGATGATGCGCTCGCTCCCGGACGACGCGCGCGAGGCGGCGATCGCGTTCCTCTCGCAGTAGCCCGGCGCGTGGCCTCGGAGCGGCAGGACGACCGCGGGCGGACCGAGCTCGACGGTGACGCTCGTGTGACGCGCGGCGCCTCGGCCTCGGGCGCCTCAGTCATGGTATGACCCGAGGCCCATGCCCGGCTGGCTCTCGGAGCTCCTCCCGATCATCGCGCTCCTCGCGCTGATAGTCGTCATCGTCGGACGCCTCCCGCGCGTCGACCTCGGACACTCGCCGGCGTTCCTCCGCCGCCGCTTCGCCAACTGGTTCCCGGTCGGCCTGACGTACGCGTTCCTCTACATGGGGCGCTACAACCTGCGCGTCTGCACGAACATCGTCTTCGACAAGGCGCAGTTCTCGAACATCTACTTCTGGGGGACGCTGACGTACGGCGTCGCGTTCCTCGTCAACGGGCCGCTGACGGACAGGCTCGGCGGGAAGAAGACGATCATCCTCTCCGCGACCGGCTCGCTCCTCGCCAACTGCGCGATGGGCTTCGTCGTCATGCGCGCGATGCAGGACGGCGCCGTCCCGAAGGAGGCGCAGGCCGGGCTCGTCCCGATCCTGAGCTTCCTCTACGCCGCCAACATGTACTTCCAGAGCTTCGGCGCGGTCGCCATCGTCAAGGTGAACTCGGCGTGGTTCCACCTCCGCGAGCGCGGCACCTTCGGCGGCATCTTCGGCATCCTGATCTCGCTCGGCCTATACTTCGCGTTCGACTGGTGCAAGTTCATCGTCGAGCGGGCCAGCGTCGAGTGGGTCTTCTTCATCCCCGCGGCGATCCTCGCGGTCTTCGCGCTGCTCGACGTGCTCCTCGTGCGGGACACGCCGGGCGAGGCGGGGCACCGCGACTTCGATCTCGGCGACGCCTCGTCGGGCGACGACGGCCCTCGCCTGCCGCTCGCCCAGGTCGCGCTGAAGATGGTGAAGAACCCGGCGATCATCACGATCGCGGCGATCGAGTTCTGCAGCGGCTACCTCCGCAACGCGATCCTCCAATATTACCAGACGTTCGCGGAGGAGACGCATCGCGCGGCGTCGCCGATGATGAAGAAGGCCGCGGCCGCCGCGCCCGACGCCGCGCAGGCCATCGCCGCGCTCCCGCGCGAGTTCGTGCACGACCACTGGGGCATGCTGAACTGCATGGCGGGGATCACGGGCGGCGTCGTCGCGGGGCTCATCTCCGATCGCGTGTTCGGCTCGCGCCGCGGCCCCGTCGCGGGCGTGCTCTACGCGGTGATGCTCGTCGGGGCGCTGCTCATGTTCCCCGCGCTCTCGACCGGCGCCATCGGCTGGGTCGTCGTCGGGATGACGCTCGCGATCATCGGCGTCCACGGGATGCTCTCCGGGACCGCGAGCATGGACTTCGGCGGCAAGAAGAACGTCGGCATCGTCGTCGGCATCATCGACGGCTGCGTCTACCTCGGCACGGCCCTCGAGGCGCTCGTGCTCGGCCGGGTGCTCCCCAGCAAGGAGCTGCAGGGCGACGCGGCGAACTGGTGGACGTGGCCCGCGGTCATGATCCCCGCGGCGGTGATCGGCCTCGCGCTCTCGGCGCGCGTCTGGAACGCCCGCCCGAAGGCGAAGGCCTTCGCGGGCCACTGAGCGGCCGGCGCGGCCCGCCGCTGCCGCGCTGGGCGTCGGCGGTCGGAGCCCGACGAGGGGTGATCGCGAGCGCCGCGCTCGTCAGTCCGGGCAGGCGCCGACGCGGCGGCACTCGGCCATGTCCTCCGCGCTGAACAGGATCGTCTGGCGCTCGGGGTCCATCACGCCCTGCTTCACGTGGCCGAGGCCGAGCGCGTGTCCGAGCTCGTGGAGCGCGACGGCGTAGACCTGATCGTCCGGCGTCACGGGGTTGATGCGGATGAGGCGCCGCTTTCGCTGGGCGTAGCCGAGGCGGTTCTCGGTCACCGAGGCCCGCAGGATGAGCCAGTCGCCTTCACCTTGCGGCGCGAAGGTCACCTCGCGCGTGGTGAAGCGGTTCCAGTCGTCGGCGGCCCGACGGATCTCGGACGCTTGATGGTCGGTGAAGACGGCGTCGATCTCGCAGTCGACGCCGTCGCCTCCGCAGGACGCGAGCCACAGCGGCGCGGCCGCGAAGAGGGCGCGCCCGATCGTGGTCCGGAGAGACGAGAGCGGCCTTTTCATGGGAGCACCCTGCGACGCTCCTCCGGCCTCACCGTCGAGTGATGAGGGCAGGGGAGAGCAGCTCACGCGTCCCTCTTCACCTCGCGTTCCGGCCCGCGACGACGCGGTCTCGCGGCGTTATCGCCCTCTGCGGGCGCGACGGCGCACGCGCTCGCCCCGCCGGGGAGGCTCGTCACGACTCGGCGCGACGGCGCACGTCCTCGCCCCCGGGCGCAGGCTCGTGACGACTCGGCGAGCCGGCGGACGTGCCCGCCACGGCGCGCCGGGTCGTCACGGCTCGCGGAGCCTCGCCGCGAGCGTCAGCGCGTCAGCTCGCGCGCGATCGCGTCGAGCAGCGCGGCCTCGTCGGGCGACACCGGCGGATCGAGATCGAGGTGCTCGGTCGAGAGCGCGACGCGGCGCGCGCCCCGCGGGTGGACGCGCAGCCAGACGTGATCGATCGACGCGAAGCGCTCGTGACAGCCGACGAACAGCGCCACGAGATCGGGGCCGACGGCGCGCCGCGGCGCGGGGCGGACCTCGATCGTCGCGGAGCCGTCCGTCAGCGTCGCGGTGAGGCCCGCGACGAGGTGATCGGCCGGATCGGCGAACGCGCTCGCCGCGCCCGGCGCGCCCGCGGCGAGCCAGTCGCCCACGGCGAGATCGGTCGCGGCGATCCCGAGGGTGAGGTCGGCGCGCTCGAGGGCGCGCTCGATCGACGTCAGGGTCGCTGCGCCCGGGACGCGGACGAGGAGGCTCGCGCGATCGATCTCGAAGCTCATGCGGTCACCGGCTTCGGGTGGGCGTCGTCGACGTACGGCGTCGGCGCGTCCGGGATCAGGTTGCCGGGGTTCAGGATGCCCCGCGGGTCGAAGGCGCGCATCAGCGCCTTCACGGTCGCGACGCCGGCGTCGCCGAGCTCGCTCGAGAGGCGCGGCGCCTTGGAGCGGCCCGCGCCGTGGTGGTGCGCGAGCGTGCCGCCCGCCTCGACCGCGGCCGCGAGCGCCGCCCGCCACGCGCGGTCGTAGGTCGACTCGCAGCGCGCGTCCCACCCCTCGCGCCCCGGCTCGGCCGGGCCGGCGGTCCCCGCGAACGAGAAGTAGATGCAGCAGCCGTCGGGGTACGCGTGGCTCATGTGCGCCATGACGAAGACGTGGGCGCCGAGCGCGCGCCGGACGCCGTCGTAGAGCGCGCCGAGCTTCGACCACGGCGCGGCGACCTCCATCGTGTCGGAGAAGAGACCGGCGGCGAACACCGGCGCCTGCCGGTAGCTCACCGAGTAGCGGTGGAGCAGCCACTTCTGCGCGGGGCCCTCGCCCAGCCAGCGCGCCTTCATCGGCTCGAGGATGCGCCGCGCCGCCGCGAGATCGGCGTCGGGCCCCTCGGTCGCGCCGCCCCCGGCGTCACCTTCGAAGATGACGACGAGCAGCGCGCCGCCGAACACGGCGCTGCCGAACGAGCCCTCGAGCAGCTCGTTGATCGCGCCGGGGTTTCGGAGCAGCTTGCGGAGCGCGGCGGCGCCGAGGCCGGGCGTCCCACCGGAGTCCGCGCCGTCCTTCTTCACGGCGCCGCGCCGCGCGAGCATCGCGTCGAACGGGTCGTAGAGGCGCGCGACGGCGGGCCGGAGGCCGGCCTGGAACATCGCGCGCATCGCCTCCCAGCCGTGCTCGGTCGTGGGGAAGGAGAAGGCCGCGAAGGCGCGCGCCTCGGGCTTCGGGTGCAGGCGGAGCTTCGCGCTCGTCACGACCGCGAGCGTGCCCTCGCTACCGACGACGAGCGGGATGAGGTTCGGCCCGCTCGTGCGGTGGCGGAGCGTGACGATCTCCCCGGTGCCCGTCACGCACTCGAGGGCGAGCACCATGTCCTCGATCTTGCCGTACTTGCCGGAGCACTGCCCGGCGCTCCTCGCGGCGATCCAGCCGCCGACGGTGCTGCAGAGGATGGACGAGGGGAAATGGCCGAGCGAGAGGCCGCGTCGGTTCAGGTCCTCCTCGAGCGGCAGACCCATGTGCCCGGCTTCGACGTCGAGCGTGCGCGCGCGCTCGTCGAGCTCGCGCCAGCGCGCCATGCGTTTGAGATCGAGCACGATCATGCGCTCGTTCGGGAGCACGCCGGCGCACACGCCGCTGCCCGCGCCGAACGGGACGACGGGCGTGCCGGTGTCGTGGGCCCAGCGGACGATGCGCGCGACCTCTTCGGTCGACGTGGGCCAGACGACGCCGGCGGGTCGGTGCTCGGCGACGTTGCCGGCTCGCACCGCGAGGTGATGGCGCGGCCACAGGTCGCGCGCGTAGGCGACCCGGTCGGCCGCGTCGTCGCTCGAGCGGACGTCGGGCAGCGCGCGTGCAAGCTCCGCCAGCGGCGAGGGATCGGCCATCCGCAACGACTATATACGGCGCGCTCGCGCCTGGCATCGGGAGCGTCGCCTCCCGAGCCGGAGCCGTCGCTCGCGGGGGGAGCGCCGCGCCTCCGCCCGACGCCACGGACGAGCCGAGCGCGCGCGAGCACGCTCGCGGGTCGGGCTCGGATCCCCGCTTGCGTTTCTCTCGCGGAGCGCGCTACTTCCCGCAGCATGGCAACGTTGCTCGAAGCCCTCGCCGGAGGTCCGCTCGTCGTCGACGGCGCGATGGGCTCGCAGCTCTTCGAGCGCGGGATCCTCCACAACGCCTGCCTCGAGGAGCTCTGCGTCTCGAAGCCGGACGTGATCCGCAAGGTCCACGAGGACTACGTCCGCGCGGGCGCGCAGGTCCTCGAGACGAACACGTTCGGCGCGAACGCGATGCGCCTCGAGAAATACGGCCTCGGCGCCAAGGTGACGGAGCTCAACGAGGCCGCGGTGAAGGTCGCGCGCGAGGCCGCGGGAGCGAAGGCGTTCGTGGTGGGGGCCGTCGGACCGTCGGGCTACTTCCTCGGCGACGCGCTCCCCGACGATCTATCGAAGGTGCGCGAGGCGCTCCACGCGCAGGCGAAGGTCCTCGTCGGCTCGGGCGTCGACGGCATCGTCGTCGAGACGTTTCGCCAGACCAACGAGCTCCGCATCGCGATCGAAGGCGCGGTCGCGGCGACCGGCGGCAAGCTCCCGGTCATCGCGTCGGCGTCCGTCGACGAGCGCAGCCGCATGGCCGACGGCACGTCGTCCGCCGAGATCAGCCGCCTGATGCGCGAGTGGGGCGCGAGCGTCGTCGGCGTGAACTGCTGCGACGGTCCGATGAACGTCCTCGAGGCGATCACGCCGATGCTCGAGCTGGGCATCCCCGTCTGGGCGGTCCCGAACGCGGGCCTCCCGCGCCGCGTCGACGAGCGCCTCGTCTACGTCTCCACGTCGGAGTACTTCGGCGTCTACGCGCGCCGGATGTTCAAGCTCGGCGTGAAGCTCGTCGGCGGCTGCTGCGGCACCACGCCCGACCACGTCCGCCGGATCGCGGCGGCCGCGCGGATGGCGAGCGCCGCGGAGCGGAGCGCGGCGGAGGAGGCGCAGGGGCCGGGCTCCGACAGCGTCGAGCTCCGTTCTCGCGACGCCTTCGAGGCGTGGTCGGCCGACCCGCCGGACGCGCACGCCCCGAGCGCGGCGGCGTTCGCCGAGCGGAGCGATCTCGCGGGCAAGATCGCGCGCGGGCGGTTCGTCGTCTCGGTCGAGGTCAACCCGCCCGTCGGCCTCGATCTCGCGAAGGCGATCGGGGCGGCGAAGATGTTGAAGGCCGGCGGCGTCGACGTGATCAACATCGCCGACGGCGCGCGCGCCCAGTCGCGCATGGGCAACCTGGCGATGGCGATGCGCGTCCAGGAGCACTGCGGGATGGAGACCATCCTCCACGTCTGCGGGCGCGACCGGAACCTGCTCGGCACGCTCGCGCACCTGCTCGGGGCGCACGAGCTCGGCGTGAAGAACCTCGTCATCATCACCGGCGATCCGCCGAAGATGGGCGACTTCCCCGACGCGTCGGCGGTCTACGACCTCGACTCGATCGGCATCCTCAAGCTCGCCGCGCGCCTGAACCACGGCATCGATCCGGGCGGCAAGCCGCTCGGGGGCGCGACCCGCTTCGTCCTCGCGACCGGCGCCGAGCCCGCGGCGCTCAACTACGAGCGCGAGCTCGCGCGCCTCGCGCAGAAGAAGCAGGCAGGCGCGGAGATCGTGATGACCCAGCCGGTCTACGATCCCGCCGTGCTCGAGAGGTTCCTGGACGACATCGCGCCGCTCGGCCTGCCGGTGCTCGTCGGTCTCTTGCCGCTCGCGAGCTACCGGAACGCCGAGTTCCTCCACAACGAGGTCCCCGGCATGCAGGTGCCGGAGGCCGTGCGCGAGCGGATGCGCAAGGCCGGCACCGGCGCGGCCGCGCGCAAGGAGGGCGTCGCGATCGCGCGGGAGATGCTCGGCGCCGTGCGCTCGCGCGTCGCCGGCGCGTACATCATGCCGCCGCTCGAGCGCTACGAGCTCGCGCTCGAGGTCGTCGACGGCTTCCTCGAAGCGGACGAGCCCGCGGGCCGTCCGGCCGTCGCGGCGAAGGCCTGAGCGATGTCGAGGGCGGGGCTCGCGGTCGCTGCATGGTGCACGGGCCTCGCGGCGTGCGGCGCCTGCGGGAAGGGTGACGTCGGCGGCGGAGCGCCGTCGTCCTCGTCATCGTCGTCCCCTCCGCCCGTCGTCGCGGAGTCGCTGCCGCGCTGCCGCGGCGAGGCGCACCGTCTCGCCATCCCGGGCGAGGACGTCGTCGTCGGGGACGTCGCGATCGGCGACAGCGGCCTCTTGCTCGGCCTCCACCGAGCCGTCGGCGGGAAGCGGGTCGCCTCGGTGATGCGCGCCTCGCTCGACCTCGCGACCTCGAGCGTCGTCGACGTCGGGCCACCGCTCGGCGACGATCCGCCGCCGTCGCCGCGATGGAACGGCGCGACGCCGTACGTCTCGTTCTTCGCGCGTCACGGGAGCGACGCGGGCGCGAGGTCCCGCGAGCTCTTCGTCGCGCGGCTCGAGGCGAACGCGCTCGGCAAGGTCGAGGCGAGGATCGCCCAGCAGGCCGACGAGTCGACCGCCTTCGACGTCGCGTGGAGCGGCGCGGCCGGCCTCGCGGCGTGGGACGAGGACGCTCCGTTCGCGGCGAGCGGTGACGGCGGCAAGCCCGCCTTCGAGGGGCGCGGCTTCGTCAAGGTGCAGGCGCTGGGCTCGGAGACCCGCCGCGTGGCGTCGCCCGAGTCGTCGGACGCCGAGTCGCCGCGGCTCGTCGCCCGGCCCGGCGGCGGATTCTGGCTCGGGTGGCTCGCGCGGCGCTCCGAAGACGACGCGTACGCGGTCGAGGCGCCGGGGGAGAAGCGCGCGTTTCGCTGGGTCGAGGTCGTGGCGCTCGGGCCCGCGGGCGAGGCCGCAGGGCCGGTCCGACGCGTCACGTCGGAGAAGGGGCGGGCCGCTTCCTTCGAGCTCGCGCTCCACGGCTCGGAGCTCGTCGTGATGGTGCAGGACGAGCTCTCGGGCGCGGAGGGTGCCGGCGCGCGGATCGTGCGGCACCTCCTCCGCGACAAGGGGGAGGGCGTCGAGTCGTCCGACGTCGTCGACGGCGGCGTCGGGCAGGCGCTCGCGGAGATCGTCCCGACGGGCTCGGCGCCTTCCGACGCGCGGTGGCTCGCGTGGACCGACACGTCCGAGCGGACGCACATCACGCCGCTCGCGTCGGGGCTCGTCGCGTCGGGGCGGAGCGCGCCCGAGCCGTCGCTCGACGGCGCGCGCGTGGTCGCGGCCCATCCCCCTGATGTCCTCTATGCGCTCGTCGGCGCGGCGCCGGAGGAGGGGGAGGCGCGCGAGGGCCGACGGCCCGAGCTGCGACGCTTCGTGTGTCCGAGCGGGGCCGCGGTCGGCGCGGACGCGGCCGCCAGGTGATTGGCCGCGTCGGGGGAGGTCGTCCGCCGAGCGCCCGCGACGAACCGTCTCGCCGTCGACGCGGCCGGCGAGCAACGCAGCGCCGCAAAACACGTCAAGACGATGCGGCACGCCACGTGCCTCTTCCCCCCCGCCGCGCGTTCGACTAGGTTTTCCGCCGTGACTCGACGACGACCGAAGTCGGCAGGCGCGGCGGTAGCGCGTCCGCATCGAGCGAGAAGGGCCCATAGCTCAATCGGTCAGAGCTCCCGGCTCATAACCGGGCTTGTCCTGGTTCGAATCCAGGTGGGCCCACACGGGCATTCCGGTACGAAGGCAGGGCGCCCGAGCGGCCCGAGCGACGACAAAGGAGCACACGGTTGAGCAACGAGGACCAGATCCGCGCGCTGGAAGAGCTGGCGGCGATGGATGCCGAGGTGAAGGCTCTCGAGGAGCAGCTCGCGGAGGAGCGGGGGCTTCTCGGCGGACTGAAGGAGCGCTTGAAGACGCTCGACGAGCGACTCCAGACCGATCGCACGACCGTGGGGGCGGCGGACAAGCAGCGTCAGGAGCTGCAGATCGACATCCGGACGATGACCCAGCAGATCGAGCACTCGCGCGAGAAGCTGAATCGGTCGCGGACGGAGCGCGAGAGCCAGGCGGCGCAGCGTGAGCTCGAGGAGCTCCGCAAGCTCGTGCGCGACCGCGAGGACGAGATCCAGCGGATCGACAACGACACCGCCGCGGTGCGCGCCCAGGTCGAGGCGACCGAGGGCGAGCACAAGGCGCTGAGCGAGGAGCTGGCGGCGAAGGAGGGCGACATCCAGGCGAAGGTCGCCCAGCTCGAGTCCGACCGCGCGACCAAGGGCGGCGGGCGCGACGTCATCGTCAAGCGGATCCCGCCGGTCCTCTACCGGCGCTACGAGATGATCCGCGGTCGCCGCGGGACGGCGATCGCTCAGACCTCCGACGGCACCTGCAACCGCTGCAACATGGCGCTGCCGCCGCAGCTCTACCACCGCCTGCGCCGCGAGCCGCTCATCGAGCAGTGCCCGTCGTGCAACCGGATCATCTACTTCGCGCCGCCACAAGAAGCCACGAAGGTCGACTGACGGGCGCTGCGCCCGGCCCCCATGAAGAGCTGCCCCACATGCATGCGCGTCTTCCCCGACGACGCGGGCTTCTGCCCGGCGGACGGGAGCGCGCTGCAGTCCGCGAGCATGGTGCCGGTCGCGGCGGGAGACGATCCGCGGCTCGGCACGAAGCTCTGTGACCGCTACGAGATCCGCCGCGTCGTCGCCGACGGCGGGATGGGGCGCGTCTACGAGGGCATCGACCAGCAGACGCAGACCCGCATCGCGGTGAAGGTGCTCCACGCCGACGTCGCGAAGGACGAGGTGAGCCTCGAGCGCTTCAAGCGCGAGTACGGGATCTCGAGCTCGCTCCCGCACGATCACATCGTCAAGGTGCTCGACTTCCAGCGCGACCCGGTCCAGGGCGTCTGGCTCCTCGTCATGGAGTTCCTCGACGGCGAGGAGCTCCGCTTCGTGCTCAAGCGCGAGAAGATGATCTCGCCCGAGCGGATCATCCGGATGCTCTCGCACGTCGCCATCGGGCTCGACGCCGCTCACGCCCGGCAGATCGTCCACCGCGACCTCAAGCCGGACAACCTGTTCTTGTGCGGCACGCGCGAGGGTGACGTCGTCAAGATCCTCGACTTCGGATCGGTCAAGGACAAGAACAAGGACGCGAAGAAGCTCACCGTCCTCGGCACGACGATCGGCTCGCCGTACTACATGGCGCCGGAGCAGGCGCAGGGGCTCGACACGCTCGACGCGCGCGCGGACGTCTTCGCGCTCGCCGCGATCACCTACGAGTGCATGACGGGCACCGTCCCGTTCACCGGCAACAACGGGCCGTCGATCCTCCTGTCGATCCTCACGAAGGATCCCGACCCGCCGAGCGCGAAGAGCGCGGGGGCGAAGTTCCCCATCGCCCCGGCGATGGACGACGTCATGGAGCTCGCGCTCGCGAAGAACCCGAACATCCGCACCAAGTCGGTCGGCGATTTCGCTACGGCCGTCGGGCGTGCGTACGGCCTCGAGGGCGATCACCGCTCCTGGGCGACGACCTCGCAGTCGGAGCTCCAGCGGCTCGTCGCCGAGGGGCGCACGCGCGCGCCCGCGGCCAAGCCGGCCGGCGCCGCGCTCGAGGCGGCCGCGGATCCCTTCGCCTCACCCGCGGCGGGGCCGAGCGGGACGAGCCCGATGGCGGCGCCCGCGCAGCCGCAGGCCTCGGGCAGCTCCGCCCAGCGACAGGGCGGCGCGCCCTACGCCCCCCCGCCCGCGCCGGTGCATCCGTACATGCACGGGCAGCAGGCGGCGCAGCCGCACGCGAGCCGGCACGACGACGTGCCCGCGGGGATCCCGGGGCTCGACGGCGGCGGGCGTCCCCCGTGGCTCATCGCGGTGGTCGTCGGCATCGCCGCGCTCGTCGTCGGCGGCGGCCTCGTGATCGTCTTCGCTCGCTGAGGAGGCGGGCGCCGCACGCGCGGGACCTCGCCGGCGGTTGTGCAACCGTGGGACGCGAGCCCGCGCGGCGGGTGCGTCGCGACGGCCTCCACCCCGATGCGCAAATCGGTGTCGTGGAGGCTCCTCGAGAGCAGATCATGGGGTGGATCAATGGACCCCCCGATCGGGCACCGACCAGGACCCGCCGGGGTGGTTCTTTCCCGTGGGGCTGCAGTAAGCCATGTGCGGAAGATACCTACCGCCTCGAAGAACAATCGTTTTTCAACGGCGAACGAAGTGATACTTTCGAAGAACACTCGGCTGTCTCTGGTCTAGCGTCTGCATGGATCAAGAGACCAACAGGATCTGCGGAGGATCATGCTGCCCTTCACGAAGCGCCCTGGACGAGGTGATGACAATGAGGTCATCACGAAGGACGATCTCGTTCAGTCGCCGGTCAGCGAAGGGGGGAACCCGGTCTCGCACGTGAAGCGGAGCCTCCCTCCGCCTCCGTCGTCCGCGGCGATGCGTCGGCCGGCGCCGTCCGCGGGCGAGGACGAGATGACGACGCTCATCGCGCGCTCGGTGACGGGGCCCAGCCTCCCGATGCCGAACCCGCTCCCCGCCGCGGGCCGCCCGCCGACGATGCCGCCGCCGCCGCGCTCGCGTCCGGTGAGCGTGCGTCCGCCGCCCGCGAGCATGCGTCCGCCGCCGGCGTCGTCGCAGCACTTGATGGATGAGGACGAGGAGGACGAGGACGGCCGCACCGTCGTCCGCGGAGCGCCGAAGATCGTCAGGCGATCGAAGCGCAGCGTGGGCCCGCAGTCGGCGCCGGCGTCGATCTCGCCGGCGGCGGTGATCAAGGCGACGCTCGAGTCGGCGCGTTCGAGCCGTCGCGATCAGCTCGTGCCGGGACCGCCGGCCGACCTGCTCGAGGACAGCGCGGACTTCGACATCGTCGCCGGCTCGCCGCACACGCCGTTCATGGGCTTGCAGCCGCAGGTGCCCGCGGCGCCCGTGTACGATCGCACGATGCCGCCGGCGCCCGCGCCGGTGGTCGCCCCGAGCGCGCGCGCGCTGTTCGAGGGACCTCCGACGCATCGTCCGCCGCCGAGCTTCGCGCCGCCGCCGAGCAGCAATGCGCACGCGGGCTACAGCATGCCGCCGATGGCGCCGGCCTCCGTGTCGGGTGGCTACCCGGCGCAGATGGGCTACGGCCACGTGCCGAGCGCGTCGGCGAGCGTGCCGGGCGTCGCGATGTCGGCGTCCGTGCCTGCGCACTTCATGACGCCGCAGGCGCCGCACGCGGATCCGCCGGCGACGGCGGTGACCTCCGCGCACAAAGTGTCGGGCCGTCCGGCGGCGTCCTGGGCGGTCGCACTGCTCGCGTGCGGGCTGTTCGTCGGCGTCGCGGCGGTGGCGGTGATGCAGGGCAACGACTCGGTCGCCGACACGACGGCGTCGTTCGTCGATCCGTCGCGCGCCCCCAAGGGCGCGGGCGCGCAACCGCACGCCGTCGCGCCGCCCGCTGCGCCCGAGCAAGGGGCCGGAGCGACCACGACGAGCGCGGTCAGCGCTCCGGTCGGCGACGCGCCGGCCGCGAGCCCCGAGGCGCCGCCTCCGGGCCTGATCGAAAGTGAGCTTCCGTCGCGGCCCCTCCCGTCGCGGAGCCCGGCGCGTCCGAGCCGGCGGTGGCCGTCGCGGTCGCGCCGGTCGTCACCACGCCCGCGGCTCCTGCGCCGCTCGGCGTCGCGTTCGCGCCGGTCGCGGTTCCGGACGCCGCGCCCGCGATGCCCGCCGCCGCGGCGCCCGCGCCGGTGGCCGCGCCGGTGGCGAAGGCGGCCGCGCCGGTCGCGAGCCCCACCCCGCGTCCCGCCGCGACGGGTGGCTGGAAGACGCGATGGCGACTCCCACGGCGACGCCGGTGCCTCATCCCCGCGCGGGCCCCGCCTCCGGACGACGAGCCGGCGCCGAAGAAGACCGCGAAGAAGAGCGGGAAAGGCAGCTCGGACACGGACGACGACGAAGAAGGCGCTCGAGGCGCTCCAGAAGGCGCAGCTCGAGAGCTCCAACTGCAGCGGCGGCTCCTGGTACCCGCGCTCAGCGCGGGTAGGGGCACTCGGCGCAAGCGTCGGCTGGCGTGTGCCGGCTACGTGCGCGGGCCTGCGCGGCCACGGTGCAGGTCGCGGGTCGGCTGTCCAACTGGGGCACACGCGGCGAGGCCAGGCACGTCGGCGCATGCGAGCTGGAAGACCTTGCCCGCACGCAGCTCCGGAGCGCGCCCCATGCACGCGTCTTCTGTCGTCGAGCACGCGGCTCCGGCGATGTTTCGTCTCTGCACGCCGTCACGGATCGCTGGCTGACGCCCGCCGCGTTGCATTTCTGGTCGATCGCGCCGCAATGATCCTCACCGCGCGCCGCCGACGCAGCTCGGCGAACGTGCCGTCCATTGCATCAAGACCGCGGCGCCAGCCGCCCTCCGTGCACGCCCGGCGTCCGCCGAGGGCGCGTGCACGCGACGATCCCGGCGTCGTCGGCCGCGCAGCGACCGTCACCGTAGCCGCGCAGTCGACGCCCCCGTTCGCGTCGACCCCGCCCGCCGACCTGCAGACGACCGCGGTGCCCTCGCACCGCGGCTCGCCCGTGCAGGTCGGGCCGCGCACTACGCAACGGGCGTTCGACGAGTCGATCCTCCCGCATCGCCTGCGTTCGCGGGTCGCGCACGCCGACATCCCGAGGGGAGCGCGGCCGCGCCGCACTCGACCACGACGGAGCCGCTGGCGAGGTTGCAAGCGGTGTACGATGTCGTGGCGCCGGGTCGGCCCGGCACGATTTGCGCCCGGGTGCCGAAGACACAGAGTGAGGTCGTCGCATCGAGGCGACGGTCGACAGGCACCGCCAGAGCGGCGGTCGCGCCGCGCGGGCGAAGCGCCTGGGTTGAACGCGCAGTCGCAGGCCGCGAGCGCGCGGATCATGCACGCGCCGAACGTGCGTCCGGCCGGAGGGTGCCGAGGCACGCCGAGGATGCGCAGCGCGCTCCGCGAGCGCGTAGCGTCTCATCGGAGGTGAGCGCGCAGAAATCGACGGGCGAAGCGCCGTCGGGGGCAGGCGTCCGTCGGGGCGTCGGCGTCGGCGTCGGCGTCGCCCTCGGTCGCGCAGGCGTCGGCGCCGAGCGCGCAGAGCGTGACGAAGTCGGTCGAGTGGAGAGATCGACGCAGGCGACCGCCTGAAGAGCGCGCTCGCGGCGAGCGGCCGCGGCCGCGGCCACGCGAGGACGAGCCAGCAGCGACTGAAGCGCGGCCCTCCAGGCCGAGCCACGAGGAGCGCATGATCACGCGCGCTCGCCTTGGTGGGGAGCCGTCGCGGGCGACTCCGTGCTCGAGGACGAGGTCCACAGGACGACCGAGAGCGCCGCGAGCCCCGCGGCGCCGACGAAGGCCCCGAGCGCGAGGGCGTCGATGTGTGCGCGTCGTCGACTTGTCGTCTCAGCTTGCGCTTCGCCGCGCACGTCTTCTCGAGGCCGCCCGCGCGCTGCCGGCGAGGAGGAATGCGGACGATGCCGCCGCCGGCGAGGGCCACCGCGCCGGTTGTGTGGCGATGGGGAGCGCGCGTGAACGCCCCGCTCTTCGCGCGGCGGCTCGCTGAAGCGGTTAAAGTTCCGCGTCCGTATCGCCGGCGCGCTGGCCTTGTGCAGCGACGTCCACGGCCGTGGTCGTGCTCACCGGTTGTGAGCCGCTTCGTGAACGCGCAAATGTGATCCGGCGCGCGCGCCGTGATGACGTGGTCGCCCGATCGATCCGGAACGCCTTGCCGTCGAGGAGGGCGATCGGCGCGCCGTCGAGGGCGACCTCGGCCCCGTCCGGCGCCGGCGCGACGAGCCTGAGCACGAGCCTGGGACCCGGCGCGGAGCGGCTCGAGCCGACGCGGCCTCGACGAGCTCGGCCTTGCTGGTCTCGCGCGCGGACCTGTCGACGACCTCGTACTCGATCAGCGCGGCGGCCAGCTTGCCGGTCATCTCGAGGCAGTAGGCCTTGTGGTAGCGGTTCCCGAGCGTCGCCTTGATCTGCTCGGACTCCTTGAACTTCGCGAGCGCCGCGGCGAAGTCGCCCGTCTTCTCGAGCGCGACGCCCTCTTCGAACGCGCGCCGCGCGATCTCCTCTCCGGGCACCTGCGCGTGCGCGGCGCTCGCGCAGAGGACGGCGCCGAGCACGACGGCGCACCTGCGCGCAGCCGAGCGCGATGAACCCACCCGCGTCATGGAGGCGAAGGTCGCGCAGACGAGCGGGGTTCGTCAACTCCCGCGGCCACGCTCAGGGCCGACCGGGGTGACCGGGGACGCTCGGCGGCGCGCCGGCGCCCTCGTGTCGAATCGGCGTGAACAGCTCGGGCCACGGAGAAAAGAGCGCCTCGAACGCCTCGGGCGAGAGCTCCGCGGGAGCGCCGTTTCCGCTGCTCCCGCCGCCGCTGCTCCCGCCGCCGCTGCTCCCGCCGCCGCTGCTCCCGCCGAGCCCGCCGAGCCCGCCCAGGAGCGAGCCGCAGTCCGCGCCACACTGACCGGTGATGCACTGGAAGACGGACAGGACGCCGAGCGCGCCGGCGGGGTCCTGCCCGGCACACTGGAAGAGGCACATCGGGTCGAGGCCACCGCCGCCGCCGAGGCACGTGCTCGCGACGCACTGAAAGACGGCGCGGCAGCTCTCGGACTGGATGCAGGAGAGGATCGTGTCACCGCACGTTCGGATGACGCAGATCCCGCACGCGACCGGCCCGGCCTCCCGGCCGGCGTCGCGCGGCGGCTCGGCCTCGGGGGCCGCGTCGAGCGGCGCGGGCTCCGCCTCGGGCGCCGCGTCCAGGGTCACGTTGGTCGCCTCGTCGAGCGGTCCGCGGCTCCCGCAGCCGCCGCCCGCGACCAGCGCCGTGGCGCCGGCGAGGAACGACCCAAGGACCAGGCGAGCCAGCGAGGACGGTTCTCGACGCATCGGAAGCGTCATGTCTAGCATGTCCCTCGATGCCGAGCGCCATGGTGCTGAAGGGACCGTCCGAGGTGAGGGAGGCGTGCGATGCGGCGCGCGCGCGCGGGCTCACGGTGGGCTTCGTCCCCACGATGGGCGCGCTCCACGAGGGGCATCTCGCTCTCGCGCGGGAGGCCCGGCGGCGCGCGACCTTCGTCGTCTGCTCGATCTTCGTCAACCCGACGCAGTTCGGGCCGAACGAGGATCTCGCCCGTTATCCCCGCGATCTCGCGGGTGACGTCGCGAAGCTCGATGGCGTCGACGTCGTCTTCGCGCCCGAGCCCGACGCGATGTACGTCCGCGGCGAGCGCACGCGCGTCCGGGTGGACGAGCTCACCGCCCACCTCTGCGGTCCGCACCGTCCGGGGCACTTCGAGGGCGTCACCACGATCGTCGCGAAGCTCTTCGCGCTCGTAGGGCCGTCGGTGGCCGTCTTCGGGAAGAAGGACTACCAGCAGCTCGCGGTCATCCGCCGGATGGCGCGCGATCTCTTCTTCCCGGTCGAGGTGGTCGGTCACCCGATCGTCCGCGAGCCCGACGGGCTCGCGATGAGCTCGCGCAACGCGTACCTCTCGCCGGCCGAGCGCGCGCGGGC
Organism: Labilithrix sp.; assembly: GCA_019637195.1. Taxonomy (GTDB): domain Bacteria; phylum Myxococcota_A; class Polyangia; order Polyangiales; family Polyangiaceae; genus Labilithrix. The sequence continues at coordinate 18,210 of JAHBWA010000020.1, forward strand.
GCTCGGCCTGTCGCGCGGCCTCGCGGCCGCCGCGCGCGCGTTCTCCGGCGGCGAGCGCCGCGCAGGGGAGCTGCGCCGGCTCGCGCTCGCCGACGTCGAGCCGGTCGCGACGTCGATCGACTACGTCGCGGTCGCGGATCCGGACGCGATCGCGCCGCTCCCCGACGAGGCGACCGTCTCCGAGCGCGTCCTCGTCGCCGTGGCCTGCCGCGTCGGGGCGACGCGGCTCATCGACAACGTGGTCCTCGGGGAGGACGAGCCTCCGGGCGCCTGAGCCCGCGGAATCGCGGCGACAATCGGCGCGCGGCCGCCGCGTCGCGGACGGACCTGCTCCGTGATGACGTCCGGCGGGAGCTGCGTTATGCGCTCCGCTCATGGAGAAGCGATCCGGGCGGTTCATCGTGCTCGAGGGCATCGACGGCGCGGGGACGACCACGCAGACGGCGCGGCTCGTCGAGCGCCTGCGCGCGGAGACGCCGAAGACGCCGGTCAAGGTCACGCGCGAGCCGAGCGACGGGCCGATCGGCGCGCTCGTCCGTCAGGTGCTGACGGGGCGCATCGTCGTCCCCAGCGGGCGCGCGCCGGGCTGGACGACGATGGCGCTCCTGTTCGCCGCGGATCGCATGGACCACGTGGAGTCGGAGATCGAGCCGTTCCTCGCGCAGGGCGGCGTCGTCGTCTCCGATCGCTACGACGCGTCGAGCCTCGCCTACCAGAGCGTCTCGAGCGGACGAGGAGGCGAGGCCGCGGTCGAGTGGATCCGGCAGCTCAACAAGCACGCGCTCCGGCCCGACCTCACGATCGTCCTCGACGTCCCCTCCGAGCTCGCGGCGACACGCCGCGAGGTGCGCGGCGAGTCCGCGCAGCTCTACGAGCAGAACGAGGTCCAGCGCGCGCTCGCCGTCTTCTATCGCGAGCTCGCGCGGCACATGCCGAACGATCGCGTGGTCATCGTCGATGGAACGGGCAGCGTCGACGAGGTGCACCGCCGCGTGTACGACGCGGTTACGGCGCGCTCCGAGTAGCGCGCGGGTGCGGGGGCGCTCGCCGCGCAGCGAGCTCCGAGTAGCGGGGACGGGTGGGGGCGCCGCGCGGTGCGCTCCGAGGAGCGGGGACGGGTGCGCTCGCGTCGGGGCGCGCTCCGCCGCCGTGGGTCAGTCGACGATCGGCAGCTCGAGCGTCTTCGCCTTGCCGTCACGCTCGAAGTCCACCTTGAGGGCCGACGCCTTCTCGAGCGCGCGGAGCGCAGCGTCGGCCTCCTCGGGGTGCTCGGGGACGATGCCGTTGATGCGCGTGACGACGTCCCCGGGCTGGAGGTCGACGCCCCAGTCCGCGTTGATCGAGCGGATCTTGAAGCCGTGGAACTTGCCGTCGTGCATGACGGGCCAGTCTTCGACAGTGACGTTCTGGAGGAAGACGCCGAGGCCCTGCGCGATCGTGTCCTTGATCGCGGCGCGCTTGAGCTCGGTGACGGGCGCGGGCGGAGGGCGCGCGGGCTCGGCGCTCGGCGCCGCGGCGGCGCTCGCGGACTTCGGCGTCGGGGTCGACTCGCCGCAGGCCGCCGCGAGCAGGACGAGGGTTGCCGCGAGGGGGACTCGGATGCCGGGAGCCATGTCTCCATCCTCCACGGCTCGCGCCGGAGCGCAAGTTTTAGCCGGATCCGAGGCGGGCGAGCGCCAGCCGGTCGAGGTCGAACGTCGCGGACTTCGCTGGCGGCGGCGCGAACGCGAGCGTCACCGTTCCCGAATCGTCGACGAGCACGTGCGCGGGGTCGATGGCCCCGTGGGCCTCGCCGAGCTCGTGGAGGCGGTCGAGCGCCTCGCGGAGCGTCGCGGCTTGCTCCGGCGTCGGCGGCCCGGCGATCGGCTCGCCGCGCGTCGCGGCGAGCCAGACGGTGCGGGTCGCCCGGTCGACGCGCAAGACGAGCTGGAGAGCCGGGTGGTCCGCGCGCGCGAAGGCCGACGCACGCGCGAGCGTCGGCGGATCGAGCGGGAAGCTCACGACGCGGCGCCCGAGCCACTGGTCGACCTCCGGGCCGTCGTCCTCGGCGAGGAGGCGGACGGCCGAGGGACGCTCGCTCGGGGGCTTCTCTGTCCGGCGGGGTACGGCGACGCGCTCGACGCTGCTCGGCCACGGGAGCGACGCGAGCGCCTTGCGCGCGGCGAACGTGTCGAGCGGGCGCTCGTCCGGATCGTCCGCGACGAGCGAGAAGACGACGGCGTCGTGGCGCGCGTCGAGGTCCCGATGCGCCCCGCTCGGACGCACGAGCCCTTCGCCGCCGGCGCTCGACGGCGGCGGCTCGTCCACGCCGGTCTCCGAGCGGAGCGTCGAGCCCGGCGGCGCAGTGAGCCCCGCGCGAGGTGCCCCCGAGGGACGCTCACCGGTGAGCATCTCCCACAGGATCGCGCCGACGCCGAACAAGTCGCTCTTCACGCTCGCCGGGCGGCCCTCGCGCTGCTCGGGGCTCATGTAGCCGAGCGTGCCGATCACGCCGGCGGTCGCGGTCGCGGAGAGATCGCTCAGGTGGGCGACGCCGAAGTCACCGAGCCGCGTCACGCCGGCGTCGTCGAACAGCACGTTCGCGGGCTTGATGTCGCGATGGATGATGCCGAGGCGGTGCGCCTCGCCCAGAGCGGAGAGGACCGCGATCGCGATCTCGACGGCGCGCGCCGGCGCGAGCGGCTCGGTCGCGAGCATGTGCTCGAGCGTACCGCGGCCCATCCACTCGAGGACGAGCGCGGGGCCCTCGGGGAGGTAGTCGCGCAGCGGGACGATGTTCGGGTGGTCGAGCGTGCCGAGCGCCCGGACCTCGCGCTCGAACCGCGCGAGGGCGTCGCGGCCGGCGCCGCGCGCGTCGTAGCCGGCGAAGATCTTCACCGCGACGCGCTCGCCGCGGACGCCGTCGACGCACTCGATGACGCGCGCGTGCGGGGACGGCCGCGACCTCGCGCACGATCTCGTAGCGCCCGAAGAGCCGCGCTCGCACGGAGGCCGCCTGCGGCTCGACGGTGTCCGCACCGATCGGGCCGCCGAGCGCGCCGAGCTCGGCCTCGGCTTCGACGCGGGCCTGCGCGAGGCCGAGCCGGTCGAGGGCGGGGACGAGCGCGGTGAGCGCGGCGCGCCGCTCCGGCGCGTCGGCCGCGACCCGCTGCAGCATGCGGACGGCCGCGTCGGTCTTGCCGTAGCGCTGCAGGAGCCCCCCGAGCGCGACGAGCAGCGCGCCCTTCCTCGGCTCGCGACGGAGCTGAGCCTCGAGCACCTTCGACGCCCCGATGACGTCGCCCGTGGCCTCGAGGAGCGCGGCGGCCTTGATCGCCTCGCCGGCCCGCTCGTAGGCGCGCGCGGCCTCGGTCCTCTTGCCGATCCCCTCGAGCAGGCGCGCCGCCCAGCCGTGGTCGCCGCGTCGCTCGAGGTGGAAGGCGACGCGCTCGGCCTGGGCGGCGTCCGCGACGAGCTTCGGCAGGGCGAGCTCGGCCATCGCCTCCGAACGGCCCTCGAGCGCGAGCGGGAGCGCGCGTGCCCAGTCGTCCGCGCGGAGCGCGTGCTCCGCGGCGCGTTCGAAGTCGCACGCGCGCTCGAAGATGGCGCTGGCCGTGCGCGCGTCGCCCCTCGAGCTCGCGAGCTCGGCGGCTTCGAGCAGCCGCTCCTCGCGTACGAGCCGCGCGACGTCCGGATCCACGCGTCGAGTCTACTACGGCGCGGCGGCCGGGCTACGGCGCGTCGGCGGCTTCGTCGTCGTCGTCGACGTCGGCGCGGCGGCCGGGCTACGGCGCGTCGGCGGCTTCGTCGTCGACGTCGTCGTCGTCGTCGTCGTCGCCCGTCGCGGCGGTGTCGCTCGCCGAGCCGCGCGCCGCGAGCGCTTCGTTCTCCTTGCGCGCGGCCGCGAGCGCGCCGTCCACGTCGGTCGCGATCGCGAACGGGCCGACGCCGTGCTCGCCGCGCGCGACGGCGCGCGCGTCGCTCTTCGTCGCGAGGTCGGCGAGGATGCCGCGCGTGCGGCTTCGCTTGCCCGGTCCGCTCGAGTCCACCCAGAAGTACGAGCGGTCGCGGACGTCGAGGTGGACGAAGCCGCTCGTCGGGTAGACGCCGACGCCGACGAAGCCTTGCTCGCGGGCGAAGCGCGCGACGTCTTCGTCGCTCGCGCCGGGCACCACGAGATCGATCGCGCGGCCCTTGGCGTGGTTCGAGTGGCGGCCGTGACGCGGCGTGCGGTACCCGGAGATGATCCGGACCTCGTGCGCCGAGAACCGGACCGCCACGCGGTAGACGAGATCGAGCAGCCGCGGATCGATCGGGTGCTCGTTGCCACTCCGTGGATCGCGCAGGAGATGAGCGGCGCGGTCGAGGTCCTCCGCCGAGAAGCCGCCGGTCTCGCGGCTCGCCGCGAGCGTGACGTGCTCGGGCATGTTCAGCGCCTGGAGCGTGAGCATCGGACGCCCCGCGTCGTCGACGGGCGCGGACTTGCCGGGCGTCGGAGTGTGCCACGCGCGCGACGCCGCGACCGTCCGCGGCTTGGCGGCCGCGCGCTTCGAGGTCGCGGGGGCGGTGCGCTTGGCGGTCTTCGCGGCGGGCTTGCCTGGCGAGGCCGACTTCTTCGGCGTGGCTCCTTCTTCGCCGCGCGCGAGACCAGGAGCGCTCGCCGCCGCGAGTGCGAATGCGCCGAGGAGCCAGAGCCGAGCCGCCGACATCAGCGGCGGAAGGTGACGACCTTCGCGACGTCGAAGCGGACCTCGCCCGGCTCGATGCCCTTGGCCTTGAAGCTCTCCTTGTGGAGGCGGTGCACGGCGAGCTGCCCTTCGTCGACGCCGACGAGCGCGCCGTGGGGCACGAGCAGGTGTCCGTCGTCGGTGCTGGTGCACCGCATGACGACGCGCGGAGCCGGCGAGAGGATGTCGACGTAGACCAGGTCGTGCTCGCTGGCCTCCGCCGCATCCCACGAGACGTCGAGCCCGCCGGCGACCGAGGCGACGGACACGTCTCCGACCTCGCGGGGCGCCGTCACCGAGACGGAGAAGCCCTCGAGCAGGTCCGCGCCGCCGCTCGCGCGGAGCGACACGCCCGAGCCTGCGGCGAACACGTCCGACGAGCGCGACGAATAGAAGACGCCCGACACGACGCCCGCGGGATCGGGCATCGAGCGCGGCAAGAGGACGGTGCTCTTCGAGCTCTCACCGGTGAGGACGACCTGCCCGACGTCGAGCAGCTCGACGCCGCGGCCCTGGATGACGCCGTCGCTCTCGCTCGGCGCGGCGCACGTGCCCGGCGCGGGGATGTCCTCGGCGACGCCCGCGATGCGGAGCGCCGGATCGTCGACCGCGCCCTGACGGACGCGGACGAAGCGCGCGATGACGGCGTCGCCGCGGACGGCGTCGCCCGGTCCGACCGTCCGCTCGACGACGACGATGGCCGTGGCCGTCGAGCTCGTCGGATCGTTCCCCACGGGCTCGGGAGCGGCGCCCACGCAGGCGACGAGGGCCGAGCTCGAGGCGGCGCCGATCAGGAGGAGGGGGACACGCATAAACATCTGTAGAGTAAACGGCGGCCCGCTTCCCTGCAACCCCGCGCGGACCTCTTCATCAACCAACTCGCGAGGACCATGGCTGCCACCGTCGCCCCTTCCCGCCCGCGCGTCCTCGTCGTCGCAGCGTGGGGGCCAGAGCTCGAGCGATTCCAGGAGCTTGTCCGAGGCGCGCCCGACCTCGCCGTCGATCTCGACGTCGCGCCGATCGGGATCGGGCTCGTCGACGCGGCCGCTGGGCTGACGCGTCGCATCGTCTCGCGCGCGCCCGCGCTCGTCGTCTTCGTCGGCACGTGCGGCGCCGCGCCGTCGTCCGGGATCGCGATCGGCGACGTGGTGGCGGGGACGAGCGTGCGGCTGGTCGACGCCGCGATCGCCGAGGGGCGGGCGGCGATCCCGTTCGCGTCGGAGGCGATCGACCTCGATCCCGGAATGCGGGACGCGCTGGTCGCTGCGGGGGCGCGCGCGGCGACGATCGCGAACACGCTCGGCGTCACGACGGACGACGCCCTCGCGGCGACGCTCGCCTCGCTCGGGGAGGTCGAGCACCTCGAGGCTTACGCGGTGGCGCGCGCGTCCCGGCTCGCGTCCGCGGACGACGCGCCCATCCGCTGCGCGATCACCCTCGGCGTCGCCAACCGCGTCGGCGTCGAAGGCCGCGCCGAGTGGCGCGCGAATCACGTCGCGGCGTCGGCGCGCGCCGCAGAGGTGGCGTGGGCGGCGCTCGACGGTGTCGTCAGAACGTCCACCACACGGCGGTCGCCGGCGTGACGGTGAGCCCGCGGACGCCGACGTCGTTCGCGTTGTAGGTGCCGTTGACGATCTGGTACGCGACGCCGGCCTCGAGCGCGACGTGGACGTGGTTGAAGCCGGTCGCGACGCCGACGACCCCGCCGGCGTGCCAGCGCGTCGCCTCGAGCCGGATCTGCGGCGGGGCGAGGGTCATGTCCCTCGGCTCGCTCGTGAGCCGCTCGACCGCCACCCACTCGAATCCGGCGCGCGGGCCCGCCCACACGGAGTAGAGGCCGCTCAGGCTCTGCCAGCCGAAGAGCACCGGGACGTCGGCGCCGTAGCCGTGGAGCGATCCCAGGTCGACGTTGGGGAGATCGCCGCCCTGCTGCCGCCCGTAGAGCGCGGCGGAGGCGCCGAGCCCGACCGAGAGCGAGTAGGGACCGTCGTCGAAGGAGCGGCGCATGTCGACGCGCACGCCGCGCCCCGTGTACGCGAGCCCGCCCTCGAACGCGTTGCCGACGCCGACGCGCGCGCCGACGAACGGCGCGAGCCCCGGCGCGACCGCGGCCGCGACGAGCGCGCCCTTCGCGTAGTCGGGGTTGGTCCCGGGCTCGCCGGGTGAGGCCGTGCCCGTGGTGTCGCGCGCGACGATTTCACGCGCGCGGCGGAGGTCCTCGCCGAGGGAGCCGGGCACGACGTGGGCGCTGACGCCCCCCGCCGCGCGGACGTCGCCGCTGCTCAGCGTGCGAGCAGGGTGCAGGAGCGGCGAGCCACCGCCGCAGCCGATCGTCGCCGCGGCGAGCGCGGCCAGGGCCGGAGGGAGCGCGCGCCGTGCGCGGAACGACACCGCGCTCCCGCCCGCGCTCTACTTGCGGAACCGCGAGGGGTAGTTGTTCTCGTCGGCGCGGCCCTTGAGCTCCGCGTCGTCGGGGTGCAGCTGGACGGCGCGCTGGATCAGCGCGGCCTCGTCCTCGACATGGTTCGGATCGGGCAAGCAGCACTCGACGGGACACACCGCCTGACAAGCCTCGTGATCGTAGAAGCCGACGCACTCGGTGCAGAGCTCGGGGTCGATGACGTAGATCTCGTCACCCTCGCTGATGGCCTCGTTGGGACACTCGGGCTCGCAAGCGCCGCAGTTGATGCAGTCTGCGGTGATGTGGGTCGCCATGCCGGCTTCTTTACGGTCGTGCGCCCTTGATGTCAAACGGCAAACAGGGCTATGCACTCGGCTTCTTCGCTTGTCTCTCACGCGCCCCCTCGCCGACGCTTCGCCCCTCCGCTCGCCGCGGCGGACCGCGCTCGCCCGCGTCGCCGGCGCGCTCGCGCTCCTGTCGGCGGCGGCCGGCTGCACGCCGGAGATAGGCGACAAGTGTCAGGTCTCGACGGACTGCTCGATCCGCGGCGACCGCCTGTGCGACACCTCCCAGCCCGGCGGCTACTGCACGCAGCTCAACTGCCAGGGCAACTCGTGCGCGGACGAGGCGTCGTGCGTGCTCTTCAACAGCGCGCTGCCGGGCTGCGGCTACGACGATCGCTCGGGGCCGTTCGGCTCGCGTGTGGCCCGTTCGTTCTGCGCGGCGGTGTGCGAGTCGAACGGCGACTGCCGCGGCGGCTACGTCTGCGCGGACCCGCGCACGTACCCGTGGAACGCGATCATCCTCGACGACAACCAGAGCAGGCGCTCCTGCCTCCCGCTCCCGCTCGAGGGTCAGGACGCGGGCGCCGCGCTCGAGACGCCGAAGGCGCCGGTCTGCGGAGCGACGGCGCCGCCGGTGGGCCCGATCGACGCGTCGGCCCCGAGGCTCGACGGCGGCGCGCCTCCGCTCTTCCCGGACGAAGGCACGCCGGACGCTGGCTCCACCGACGGAGGCTGAGTTGGCCCGCGGCGGACGGCGTGACGCTCCGCCGGGCGGACGCGAGCGGGCCGGCGAGGCGCGGGCCGAAGCGACCCGGGCCGGCGAGATGCCGGCCGGCGAGACCCGGGCCGGCGAGATGCGGGCCGTCGTGATGCGTGTCGCCCGCGTGGTGGTCGGGCGCGCCGGCGAGGCGGCGCTCGTCGTGCTCGCGCTGGCGACGCTCGTCTTCCTCGCGCTCCGCCTCCTTCCCGGAGATCCCGCGGCGCTCGTCTTGGGCGATCAGTCGAGCGAGGTGGAGCGGGCGGTGCTCCGCGCGAAGCTCCACCTCGACGAGCCGATATGGATGCAATACGCACGTTTCGTTCGCGGCCTCGCGACGCTCGACCTCGGCGAGTCGGTCCGGCGGCCGGGCTCTCCGGCGCTCGACCGCGTGCTCGACGCCGTCGGGCCCACCGCGTCGCTCGCGTCGCTGGCGGTGCTGCTCGGGGCGGCGCTCGGGATCTCTGCGGCGGTCCTCGGCGCTGGGCCGTGGCTCGGCCCGCGGCGCGGCTGGGTGGACCGCGTCGCGACGGCCCTCGCGGCGACGCCGCTGCTCGCGTTCGCGCCGGTGCTCACGTTCGCGCTCGCCGCGCGCCTCCGCGTCGTGCCGCTGCCGGGGGATCCCGAGGCCGGCGCGGGCGGGCTCTTCTTCGCGAGCGGGCTGCTCGCGCTGCCGCTCGCGGCCCACGTCGCGCGGGTCTCGCGCGCGGCGCTCGACGACGTGGCGCGCGCGCAGTTCCTCGGCGTCGCCCGCGCGAAGGGCGGGAGCAACGCGCGCGTCCTCTGGCTCCACGCGCTCCCGGCGTCGATCGGACCGATCGTGACGGTGGTGGGGACGCAGCTCGGCGCGCTCCTCGGCGGCGCCGTCGTCCTCGAGCGCCTGTTCGAGCGTCGCGGCCTCGGCACGCTGATCCTCGAGGCGTACGCGTCGCGCGATCTGCCGGTGCTCGAGGCGGCGGTGGTGTTCTCGGGCGCGCTCTTCGTCGGCGCGCAGCAGCTGGCGGCGGCGCTCCACGCGGCCGTCGATCCGCGGGTGAGGCGATGACGGCGCGCGCGGGCTCCGTCGGCGGCCCCCGGTCTTCCAAGGATGGCGCCGGCGGCGGAGCGAGGCCGGAGATCCGCGCCGTGCCGCTCGCGATCGTGCTCGGCGCCGCGGCGCTGGTCGTCGCGGGCGCGCGCTCGCCGTCGCGTCTCGAGCCGGAGCTGTCGTGGGCGTCGCCGTCGTGGGCGCACCCGCTCGGCTGCGGCGAGGGCGGCGTCGATCTCTTGGCGCTCGTCGCGCACGCGAGCCTCCGGGCCGTGCTGCTCGCCGCGTGCGTCGCGCTCGTCGGCTTCGTCGTCGGCTGCCCGCTCGGCGCGGGCGCCGCGGTCCGTCGCGGGCGCTTCGAGCGCGCGGTGGCGCGGGCGTGCGATCTCGTGCAGGCGTTCCCGACGTTCCTCCTCGCGCTCGTCGTCCTCTCGGCCGTGCGCTCGCCGTCGCGCGTGCACCTCGGGCTCGTCTTCGTGCTGACCGCGTGGGCGCCTTTCGCGCGCCTCGCGCTCGCGCAGACGCGCGTCCTCCGAGACCAGGCGTTCGTCGAGGCCGCGCGCGCGATCGGCGTCACCCCGACGCGGGTGGTGGTCCGGCACCTCGTGCCGAACCTGCTCGGCGTCGTCGCGGTGCAGCTCGGCGCCGCTGCCGCTGCCGTCGTGGTGAGCGAGGCGGCGCTGTCGTTCGTCGGGTTCGGAGCGCGCGACGGCATCTCCCTGGGTGTCGTGCTCGACCAGGGGGTCTCGGCGATGCTCCGCGCGCCGCACGTGCTCCTCGTCGGCGCAGCGGCCGTCTTCGTCACGAGCGTGAGCCTCATGGCCGCGGGACGCGCGTTCGACCCGACCTTTGCGCGCCGGCGCCGGCGGAAGTAAGGAGGCCGGCATGCTCGGTCCGCCGCTCTTGCCACGGAACCTCGAGGCGAGCGTGCGCGACCTCGGGAGCGCGAAGCCCGACGTGCGCGTGGCCGCCGTCGCCGATCTCGTCCGCCACGCGCGCGCCGACGAGGGCGTGCGCGCGCGCGCGATCCCGCTGCTCGTCGAGCGCCTCACCGACGAGGTCCCGCGCGTGCGCGCGGCGGTGGCCGTGGCGCTCGGCGATCTCGAGGCGACCGAGGGGGTCAAGGGGTTGCTCGTCGCGGTGGAGGACGACGCCGCATACGTGCGCCAGATGGCGATCAACGCGCTCGGCGAGATCGGCGACCGCTGCGCGCTCCCTCGGCTGCGCCGCGCGCTGAAGGACGCCCGGCCCGAGGTCCGCTACCAGTCGATCATCGCGTTCGCGCGCGTGGCGGACCGCGCCGGCGGGCTCGACGCCTCCGAGGTCGACGACGCGTTGTTCGAGGCGGCGAGCGACGCGGACGAGGCCATCGTGCACATCGCGCTGCGCGTCGCCGAGGAGCGGCTCGACGAAGGCACGGCACCCGACGGGCGGCTGCTCGCGCGCGCCCGTGCGCTCGTGGCGGACGCCGGCGCGCCCGGCGAGGTCTCGGGCGCTCGGAGTCACGTCGTGCTCGTGGCGGCGATCCTCCTCGCGAAATCGGGCGACGAGCGCGGACACGAGATCGTTCGTCGCGTCGTCCGCGGGGAGAAGATCGGCGGGCAGGCCGCGGAGAAGGAGGACGAGCGCGCCGCGGTGGAGCTGGCGGGCGAGCTCGGCTTCACCGACCTCGCCACGCACCTCGAGCGCCGCGCGTGGGGCGCGATGCGCTTCATCCGTGACACGTGCCCCTTCCATGCGCGGATCGCGCTGGCGCGGATGGGGCATGACCGCGCCAAGAAGGAGATCCTGAGCGAGCTCGGTTCGACGCGACGCGAGGTGCTCTCGGGCGCCGTCGTCGCCGCGGGGCGCGCGAGGATGGCCGAGGCGAGGGACCTCATCGCGCGCCTCACGGCGCAAGCGGTCGAGCCCGAGCTCACGCGCGAGGCGCTCGAGCGGCTCGACGCGTCGCGCGCGACGTCCGCGGACGAGCCCGCGGGCGGCGGCGTAGACGACGCAGGCGCGGACGCCGTCGACGACGCGGGCGGGGCGTCCGGCGGCGGCGCGCCGGGCGCGGGCGGCGGCGCGTCTCGAGGATCGCGCCCGTGAGCGCGCGGGCGACGGCGCTGCCGGGGCTCGTCGGCGTGCGCTATCGCGCGGACGCGAGCAAGGGACACGTCGAGAGCTGGTTCTTGAAAGCGAACGAGCCGGACGGCCGGCGCGCCCTCTGGGTGCGCTGCACGATCTTCGCGCGCCCTCCGCTCGCCCCGGTGGCGGAGGCCTGGGCGATCGCGTTCGATCGCCACCGCGGCCACGTCGCGGTCAAATCGACCGTCGCCCTCGAGGTGGCGCGCTTCGCGGGGGACGCGCTCGACGTCGAGGTCGACGGCTGCGCTCTCTCTCGCTCTCGGGCGCGCGGCGCGCTGGCGAGCGGCCGCGGTGCCCTCTCTTGGGACCTCGCGATCGGCCCGTCGCTCGCGGAGCCGATCGTCCATTTCCCGTCCCGCGCGATGTACCGGGACGGCCTGCCGCCGTTCTCCAAGCTCGTCACGCCCGTCTCCGACGCGCGGACGTCCGGGGAGCTGCGCGTCGATCGAGGCGGCGGAGACGTCGACGTCTGGGAGATCGGCGGGTGGCCGGCGATGCTCGGCCACAACTGGGGGAAGGGCAACGCGGAGCTCTACGCGTGGACCCACTGCAACGCGTGGGACGTCGAGGGGCTCGCGTTCGAGGCGATGAGCGCGCGCGTGCGCGTCGGTCCGCTGCTCTCACCGATGGCGACGGCCGCCTTCGTGCGCTGGCGCGGCAAGAGCTGGGACCTGTCGAGCGTCCGCGCGCTGACGCACAACCGCGGATCGATTTCGCTCCGCCGCTGGGAGATGACCGGCGATCACGGAGGGCTCCACGTCGCCTGCGACGTCGCGGCCGAGAACGACGACATCGTAGGCCTGCACTACGCGAACCCCAGCGGTCCGATCACCCACTGCCTCAACACCAAGCTGGCGCGCGCGCGGCTCGAGCTCCGGCTGCCCGACGGCGAGACGGTCACGACGTCCTCGCGCGCGGCCGCGCTCGAGATCGGCACGATCCAGCCGGATCACGGCATCCGCATGTACCTCTGAGCGCGCGGCGGGTCTCGGCCGCTGCACCGTCCGCATCGTGCCTGCGCCGAAGGCAGGAGAGGGTGTGCGTGTGCCGGTGTGTGGGCACGACGGTTGCACTTCCGTAAGACGCCCCTGCATGAAGGAGGTCGACGACTGCAGACCGGGCGTGCGTGTTCTTTCGGTGGCCGACGTCAGACGTTTCAGTGACGCGTCCGCGTCGGATGGAGTTGACGGAGCCGACCGAACGGAAAGCTCCAGGCGAGAGAACACAAGTAGTCGGCATTTCAGCGAAATGAACTCACGTTCCCATCGCTGGATGCCGTCGGGAAGGCGAACGCTCGCGGCAGGTCCCGAGGGACCGCGGGAGCGGTGTCTCGACGTGCCAAGCGCTCGTCTTCCGTTAGGAAGTTATCGGTCGGAACGGATTGTCATAGCTCCGCACTAACCCTTGACGGACTTGAAACCCGAAGGTAGCGTGCGCGCGCTTCTGAACCCCCGCTTCGGCGGAATCGAAGCAAAAGACTCCTGGGCTCGTCGATCATCGCCGCGGCTCAGAACCCTGAACTGAATAAGAACTGTTTTGGCTTGGCGGCGATGACGACCGCGAAAGCAGTAGGAGGCGACGGACATGGTTAAGAAGTTGTTCGCTCTTGCAAGTGTCACGGCCCTCGCGGGCATCGTGTCTGCCGTTGGCGCGGCCGGCTGCTCGGAGACCGTGGTCGAGGACAGCCCGACCGACGCGGGCAGCCCCGACACGGGCGCGAAGAAGGATGCGGCGCCCCCGGACGAGGAGCCGGAGCCGGATCCGACCTGCCTCACGAAGGACCCGGTCGACATGTCGGGCGAGCCGTACAAGACCGCGCTCAAGTCGCCCGGCGCGTGCACCTCCGACGAGCAGACCACGCTGACCGCCTACTTCAAGGCCAAGGTCGACGCGAACGAGGACGTCAAGGTCAGCGAGTGGTCGAAGGAAGTCAGCGACGACTGCGCCAAGTGCATCTTCTCCGACGGCACGGGTGACACCTGGGGCCCGATCATCACGAAGGACGACAAGATCGACACCGTCAACCAGGGCGGCTGCTACGAGATCGCGACCGGCAAGGAGTCCTGCGGCCGCGCGTTCCAGCAGTACACCGCGTGCCGCATCGACGCGTGCCTCGTCGACTGCAAGACGCAGGAGGAGTTCACCGCCTGCATCCAGGACCAGGACGCGATCTACCAGGGTCCCTGCTCCGCGACGATCACCGCGGTCCAGAAGGAGTGCGGGAACAACCTCCAGGGCGCGCTCACGGCCTGCAAGAACACGGCGTGGACGTTCGACGCCCCGATCAAGTCGCAGTGCGTGACCGGTGGCGGTCAGGCTGACGCCGGCGACGGCGGCTGATTCGCTGACATCGACGACGGCTGCTCCGGGTCCAACCTGGAGCAGCCGTTTCGCATTTTCGGAGCTCGAGCCAACGATGAACCGGATGATCGTCGCCTCGGTCGTGTTTCTGAGCGGCTGCGGCTCCTGCGTCGAGGACAAGAAGGAGTCGGCGAGCCCGCCCGTCCCGTCCACGGTGCTGACCGTCACGAAGCACACCGACGCGGGCACACGCCCGATCCTGGTCCGCGATCCGGTCAACCACGCCGACATCCTGCTCGACGCCGGCGGGCGCTGAGCCGCGCGTTCGGCTTCCGACGAGCGGCGGCGAGTCCGCGTCGCGACGGACAAGCGCGGCGGAGGCGCGACCCGGCGGGCCAGGGGGCCCGTGCGGGGCGAGGCGAGAGGAATGCACGAGCGCGCCGGGGACACCGGCGGCATGCTTCCGGAGGAGACGGCCGATGAGACTTCGTGGCGTTCTCGCAGTTCTGCTCTCCGCCGGTTGGCTCGCGGCGCTCGCCGTCGCCGGCTGCTCTTCGGACGGCGCCGACATCGCCGACGCGTCGGGCGCTGGCGACGACGCCTCCGACGACGGAGCGAAGGCCGACGGCTCGCCGGGGCTCCCCGACGGCGCGACGACGCGCGAGGGGGGATGCACGGCGGTGCGCGGGCCGTGCGATCTCGTCGTGCAGGACTGCCCGAACGACGACAAGGAGCGCGCCCAGGAGTGCGTCGTCGCGCGCGCGGCGAGCGGCGAGCTCACCACGCAGTGCGTACCGGTGCAGCCGAGTCAGCTGCTCCCGATCGGGCGCGGCTGCTGCCCAGGCAACGACAACCCGTGCCTCCCGGGGCTGAGCTGCGTTGGCGATCCGTGCGTCGAGGGCGGTCCGACGACGGCGCGCTGCACGCCCGCCTGCTGCGAGGGCGACCACGGCGCGTGCGGGCAGAGCGATCCCGAGGGGATCGGGGGGCAGTGCGATCTCACCCTCTTCGTCGAGTCGAGCGAGGTGCACCGCGTGTGCTCCTACCGCGAGCGCTGCAAGCCGTTCGGCGTCGAGCCTTGCAAGCCGGGCCAGGTCTGCCTCGTCGAGGACAAGGTCGGCACCGCGGGCTGCATCGGCTCGAACGGCGTCGCGAACCGCCAGCCGTGTGAGTTCGGCAACGACTGCGCGGACGGCCTCATCTGCGTGGGCTCTGCCGGCGCGCGCTTCTGCCGGATGACGTGCCTCACGCCGAACTCGAACCCGCCGTTCGACGCGTCGGCCGCGACGGGTGAGCCCGGCCGCGGCGGCTGCCCCGCGGGAGAGGCGTGCCGCGGCCCGGGCTTCCAGAACCTGCCCGATTGGCTCCAGCTCTGCGAGCTCCCCGACGGCGGCTGACGACGCTCGCCGAGGCAGCCCGGCGCCTCTTTCGCGCGACGAGGTCGTCGATGGACATCGAGCTCGATGAGCCCGCGTAGTGACGTCTGAAGCGTCGCTCTCGGACGAGCGCGCTCGAGCGAGCTCGATGAGCCCGCGTAGTGACGTCCGAAGCGTCGCTCTCGGACGAGCGCGCTCGATGAAGCAAGCGGGCGACGGAGCACCAGGATCGAGGCGACGGCGGGGCGTCGCCGCGCGGCGGCGATCACGACCCGCGGCGGGCTCGCAGTCGCCGCGCGATCGCGTCGCGTCATCCCGCTCGCGAGCGCGCCACGGCAGACTCGCGTGGCATCTTCGCGCCCCTCTCGCAGCTCATGCACGCGGGGGCCGCGCCCCGCTTTGCGCGGGCGCGTGGTGGCGATGTCGACGAGCGTCGCGTGGTCGTGGCGAGCGGCGGAGCTCGTCGCTGAGGCGAGCGCGGACGGTCTCGAGGCGGCTGGCTCCTTGCACACACATTGGCTTCGTAAAGCTGTCGCGGTGAACGCCGACAGCAGCAGGAGGCGAAGGACATGATGAAGAAGATCTTCGCCCTCGCGAGTGTCTCGACACTCGCGGGGCTGGTGTCCGCTGCCGCGGCAGCGGGTTGCTCGTCGAACGACGAGTCGAAGGGGAGCGCCTCGGACGGTGGGCCCGCGCCCACGCAGACGAGGGACGGCGGAGACGACACGGAGGGGCGCGAGCCTGGCAGAGGGCGCGACGACGCGCCGTCGTGCATGGAGACGAAGGCGATCGACATGACGCAGTTCCCGTACGCGCGCGCGAAGCGCGCCGCGAACGCGTGCACGACGCAAGAGCTCGGTGAGCTGTCGGCATACTTCCGGAACACGGCCCAGCAATCCCAGGACATCGTCATCAGCGACTGGGCGAAGACCGTCAGCGAGGGCTGCGCGGCCTGTGTGTTCTCGGACGGCAGAGGGGCGGAATGGACGCCCATCCTGACGAAGGACAACAAGCTCGACGACGTCAACCGCGGCGGGTGCATCGAGATCGCCAGCGGCAAGGAGGTGTGCGGGCGCGCGTATCAGCACGTGGCCGAGTGCCGTCTCGAGGCGTGCGCGAACACGTGCGACACGGCCGAAGGGTTCACCCAGTGTCTGGGCAAGGTCACGGAGATCTTCTCCGGGCCGTGCGACGCAGCCTACAAGGCGCTCGAGCGCGACTGCGGCGCGGACCTGCCGAAGTACGAGGAGGCGTGCCGGGGCACGACGTTCACGTTCGAGGGGCCGGTCCGGGCCCAGTGCATCACCGGCGGCGCCGCGCAGTAGCGACGCGCGCAGCCGGTCGCGCTCGCGGGCGCTGCTTCGGGCTCGGCCCCGGAGCAGTCGCCGCGTCGCGCTCGGCGGCGTCGCGTCTCGGTGCCACGCACCCGGCGCGTCGCGTCTCGGTGCCACGCACCCGGCGCGTCGCGTCTCGGTGCCACGCACCCGTCGCCCTCGGAGGTGGTCCGCCGTCGTGCTATGCCAGCGCCGCTCGCGCGCGAGCGGCGAGTCGCGAGAGGAGCGCACGATGGTCATCCAGGGAGCCGGGCACGTCCGCCGCGCCTTCGCCGGCGCGGTCCTCACGCTCGCCGTGTCGCTGACCGGCCTCGTAGGCTGCAGCTCGTGCGGCGAAGCCAAGCCCGAGCCCGCGCCGTCCGCGCAGCCCGCGGAAGCGGCGAGCGACGCGCGGCCGGTGCATGTCTCGTGGGACGGCGGCGGGCGGCGCCGGCCGCTGCGCCGGCGGCCGTTGCCGCCGTACCTCGCCGGAGAGGACGCGGGCAGCCTGCTGATCCCGGCTCAGCCGCAGGCGCCGCAATAAAGGGCGCCGGGGGAGGGGGGCGCGCGACGGCGCTGACGCGGGGCGGTCGTTCGACTACCGTAGCGCGCGATGATCAACGAGCCGCACGCGACCCTGCGCGACTCCGACCCCGACGTCGGTCTCTTCACGGTCCTCCGCGAGGACGGCAGCGCCGACCCCGCGACCGATCCGAAGATCCCGACGTCGCGTCTCGTCCTCGCGTACCGCCACATGCGCCGTCTCCGCCAGCTCGATGCGCGGATGATCCTCCTGCAGCGGCAGGGGCGCGTCGGCTTCTACGGCGCGTGCACGGGACAAGAGGCCGTCCCGATCGCCACGGGACTGGTCGCGCGGCCCGACGACTGGGTCTTCCCGGCGCTCCGCGAGCAGAGCGTCATGCTCGTGCGTGGTTTTCCCCTGAGCCAGTTCGTGGCTCAGGTCTTCGGCAACTCCGGTGACGTCCTCAAGGGGCGGCAGATGCCGAGCCACCCATCCGGCAAGCAGGTGCACCAGGTGAGCTGGTCGTCGTGCATCGGCCCGCAGATCCCGCAGGCCGTCGGCGCGGCGTGGGCGATGAAGCAGGCGAAGACCGAGGCCGTCGCGTTCGGCTTCTCGGGCGACGGCGCCACGAGCCAGCCGGACTTCCATGCTGCGATGACCTTCGCGGCGTCGCTGAAGGCTCCGGTCGTCATCGTTTGTCAGAACAACCACTGGTCGATCAGCGTGCCGACGGCGCGCCAGACGGCGTCCCGCACCATCGCCGTGAAGGGCCGCGCCTACGGCATCCCGGGCGTCCGCGTCGACGGAAACGATCTGCTCGCGATGCACGCCGTCCTCGAGCGCGCGGCCGACCGCGCGCGCCGCGGCGAGGGGCCTACGTTCGTCGAGGCGCTCACGTACCGCATCGGCGCCCACTCGACGAGCGACGATCCGACGCGCTACCGCACCGACGCGGAGGTCGAGAGCTGGAAAAAGAAGGACCCGGTCGACCGCCTCGCGCGCCATCTGCGGAAGATCGGCGCGATCGACGACGCCTCGGAGAAGCAGCTCGACGACGAGCTCGGCGCGGAGATCGCCGAGGTCATCAAGGAGGTGGAGCAGCTACCTCCGCCCGCGCGGCTCTCGCTGTTCGACGACGTGTACGCCGAGCCGACGTGGAACCTCCGCGAGCAGCGCGAGCTCCTCGCCGGAGTTCCGCCGGCGCCGAGCCACTGACGGCGGCGCACGCGCGGCGTTGCGTCTCGCAGGCGTCGCGTTTCGCATCGGGCAAGCTCGAGCGCACACGACCCGCCTCTCCGCGGGTCGTCCGCGCCGACCGCGCTTCTCGTCGGGCTTTGCTTCGTGTAAACCGACCCTACTTCTTTACCGTCTCGTGCCTGGAGTGACCCCGATATGGCGAAGCGAACGTACGATGTGGTGGTGATCGGCGGCGGCCCCGGCGGCTACGGGTGCGCGATCCGCCTCGGCCAGCTGAAGCAGAAGGTCGTCTGCGTCGAAAAGGAAGAAGTCGGCGGCGTCTGCCTCAACTGGGGATGCGTCCCGTCGAAGGCCCTCATCAGCGCGAGCCACACCTACGAGAAGGTGAAGGACCACGGCGCGACGATGGGCATCTTCGCCGACAACGTGCGCGTCGACGTGACGAAGATGCAGGAGTGGAAGAGCGGCATCGTCAAGAAGCTCACCGGCGGCATCCGCGGCCTCTTCAAGGGCAACGGCGTCGAGCTCGTCATGGGCAACGCGCGCGTCACCGGCCCCCGCACCGTCGAGGTCAAGACGAACGAGGGCGGGACCGAGACGCTCGAGGCCACCAAGGCCATCGTCATCGCGACGGGCTCGTCGACGATCGAGATCCCGTCGTTCAAGTTCGACGGCAAGCAGGTCATCGGCGCCAAGGAAGCCGTGAGCCTCCCGAGCGTGCCGAAGCGCATGCTCGTCATCGGCGGCGGCGTCATCGGCCTCGAGCTCGGCATGGTCTACCAGAAGCTCGGCTCCGAGCTCACCGTCGTCGAGGCGACGGCGGGCCTGCTCCCGGGCGTCGATCCGGACTGCACGGCGGTCGTCGAGAAGAAGCTCGTCAAGCGCGGCGCCAAGGTCCTCAAGAACGCGAAGGCGACCGGCTACGAGAAGAACGGCGACGGATCGCTCGCGGTGAAGGTCGACCTCGGCGGCGGTAAGCACGACACGCTCGTCACCGACACCGTGCTCGTCGCCGTCGGCATGCGCCCGAACGGCGCCGGCCTCGGCCTCGAGGAGCTCGGCGTGAAGGTCGAGCGTGGCTTCGTCCCGACCGATCCGCTCGGCAAGACGAACGTCGACGGCATCTACGCCATCGGCGACGTGAGCGGCCACCCGATGCTCGCCCACAAGGCGACGAAGGAGGGCGAGGTCGTCGCCGAGGTCATCGCCGGCCACAAGGCGGCGAAGGACTGGGTCGCGATCCCGGCGGCGATCTTCACCGATCCCGAGATCGCGGTCGCCGGCCTGACCGAGGCGCAGGCGAAGGAGAAGGGCTACGAGGTCCGCGTCGGCAAGTTCCCGTTCGCCGCGCTCGGGCGAGCGATGGCCGTGAACGAGACCGAGGGCTTCTTCAAGGTCGTCGCGAACAAGAAGACGAACGAGCTGCTCGGCGTCCACATCGTCGGTCCCGAGGCGAGCGACCTCATCAGCGAGGGCGCGCTCGCCCTCGAGATGCACGCGTTCCTCGAGGACATCGGCCTCACGATCCACCCGCACCCGACGCTTGGCGAGGGCTTCATGGAGGCCGCGATGAACGGCCTCGGCCACGCGATCCACATCCTGAACCGCGAGCAAAAGTAGCGGCGGCTCATGGCGGCGGCCCGGGGCGCGCGGTCCCGGGTCGTAGCGGCGGTCCGGGTCGTAGCGGCGCCCGGGTCGTAGCGGCGCCCGGGTCGTAGCGGCGCCCGGGTCGTAGCGGCGGTCCGGGGCCACGCCGCGGGGGCGCCGTTTCTAGCGGCGGCCCTTGAAGCCCATCATCTGCTGGACGACGGCCTCGCTCTGCTCGGCGATCTCGTCGCTCTCGCGGGCGCGGTCAGCGCAGTCCTCGCAGAGCTTCTTGGCCTTGCCGTCGACCTTCACGGACACGAGCGTCTCGACCTCGTCGTCGCAACCTTTGCAGGTGGGCATCGTTTCCTCCCTCGGCGCGGGCCGGTGGCGCCATTTTTCGCGGCGCGCTCGGCGGGCCGAACCTATCTTGCTTGGACCCGGCCGAACCCCGGTTGGATGTCGACCTTCGGTCGGCGCGCGTTATCATATCCGGCGACAATCTCCGCGCGGCGCCTTTTCGTGCGGCGGCTTATTCGTGCGGTTCCGGAGGCATGAGCGATGGGCATCTTCGATCGGATGGGCAAGGTCATCTCGAGCAACTTGAACTCGTTGCTCGACAAGGCCGAGGACGACAAGAAGCTGCTCGAGCTCAACCTCGAGGAGATGGCCGATCAGCTCAAGGCGGGGCGTCAGGACGTCATCGCCGCCGTCGCGGCCGAGAAGCAGCTGCGCAAGAAGGCGGACGACCTCAGGGCCGACGTCGACAAATGGGAGAAGCGCGCCGAGCTCGCGCTCAAGAGCGAGGACGAGGCGCTCGCTCGCGAGGCGCTCAAGCAGAAGAAGCGCGCCGAGCAGGAGCACGAGTCCGTCGAGAAGGCGCGGACCGAGCAGCGCGACACGGCGCTCAAGATGAAGGAGGAGCTCGAGCGCATGGAGCAGAAGCTCGACGAGCTGAAGCTGCGAAAGGGGACCATCGCGGCGCGCGCCTCGCAGGCGCGGTCCGGCGGCGGCGCCGAATCGCTCGGCGCGCGCGGCGGCTCGAGCGCCTTCGACAACTTCCGCAAGATGGAGGAGAAGATCGAGGGTCGCGAGCAGGAAGGCCTCGCGATGGCCGAGGTCGAGGAGGCGCTCGGGACTGCGGACAAGCGCGATCTCGAGGACAAGTTCCGCGACCTCGAGCGCGGGCTGACCGGCGGCTCCGGCACGAAGAAGGACGCGGAGATCGAGGACGAGCTCGCGGCGCTGAAGAAGCGGATCCGGGTCTGAGGGATCGAGGCCCGTTGCCTTCGGTCCTCGAGGGGCGCGTCGTCGCGAGCTTCCGGGCCGTCGGAGGCCCGGGCCGCGCCTTCCTCGAGCGGGTCCGGTCGCTCATGGCGCGCCTCGCGCCGCTCGGCGCGGTGCACGTCGGGTGGGACGTGCTGAAGGCGACCTTCGCGTTCGACGCCTCGAAGTTCCCGGCGTTGCTCGAGATCGCGACGACGCTCGGCGTGGACACGCAGGGCGAGGAGCCGCTCTGGGCGGTCGGCGTCGCGCAGGGCGACATCCGCACCGTGGAGGCCGAGGGCTCGGAGCTGCTGGCGAGCGGCCTGCTCTGGTCCGGGCCGCCGATCGTCGCGGCGTCGGCGCTCGCGGCGCTCGCGCGTCCGGGGGAGATCCTCTGCGCGCAGACCGTGCCTGCGCTCCGCGCCGGAGAGCTCGTGACCTCAGGGCTGCGGATCGCGCGCGACGGGACGCTCCGCGTACGCGGAGCGCGGATCGATCGGCGACAGCCTTGGCGCCGGACCGCCGCCGAGAACCTGACCCGAATGATGCAGCCGCGCCTCGTTCGCGGGCATTTCCCCGACGTGACCGTCGCGCCCGGAGCGCTCGTCGTCGTGCGCGCGGACCCCGGCGTCGGTGGGACGCGCCTGCTCGGTGAGATCGCGTCGCGCTCGGCGCGGGCGCTCGTCGTCGCTCCGGTCGGCTCGGGCTTCGAGCCGCTCGGGGCGCTTCGGCGAGCGTTCGGCCGCGAGATCGGTCGCGAGCTCAATCCGCATCTCCTCGAGCTCGCCGGACCGCTCGAGTCGCTGCTCGCCGGCAAGGGCGCGGGCCTCGACACGGCCGCGCGGCTCGTGACCGCGCTGCTCTGGCCGAAGCAATCCGGAGCGATCAGCGCGCTCGTCATCGACGACGCCAAGGCCGTCGATCCGGCGACCCTCGAGGCGTGTGTCCGGGCCGTGCGCCAGAGCGCGTCGCTCGGCGTCGTCGCGCGGCTCGACGGCGCGAGCTCGATCCCGTCGGTCCTCGCGGCGCTCCCGAAGGCGGCGGAGCACGAGCTGTCGCCCGTCTCGCGCGAAGGCGCGGAGGACATCGCGGTCGGCGTGACCGGCGGCGCGCTCGACGCGCTGGCGCGCGGGCGGTGGGCGCGCCTCGGAGGGGGCAACCCGCTGGCCGTCGTCGAGGCGGTCACGCTCGGGATCGCGACCGGCGACATCGCGTGGTCGGGCGAGCGCGCCTCGCCGCGGTCGCGCGCGGCGGGGCGCGGCGAGGTCAAGACCGCGGCGAAGTGGATCCGCCAGCGCGCGAACGCGGAGCGCGCGCCCGCGCGCGCCTTGTTGTCGCTCCTCGCCGTGGTCGGCGGGGAGGCGAAGGTCGGGTTCTTGTCGCGCGTGCTCGAGGCGGCGGGCCTGCGGATGGACGTGGTCGGCACGATCACGCAGCTCGAGCGGGCGCGCTGGCTCATCGCGGAGGAGCCCGAGAGCGGCGGTGAACGCAGCGTGGCGTTCCCGGCAAGGACGCACCACAAGGCGCTCTTCAACACGCTCGAAGACGACGCGCGCAAGAAGCTCCACCTCGCGATCTCCCGCGTCATCGAGCAGGAGGAGGGCGCGTTCGGCCGCGTGGAGGGCGCGTGGCACGCGGCGCAGGCGGGTGAGGGGAGTCGAGCGTCGGCGGCGCTGCTCGAAGGGGCGCGCGCAGCGTCGGAGGCGCGGTTCGAGGCGAGCTGCACGCAGCTCATCGCGTTCGCGCGCCGCGCGGACCCCTCGTGCGAAGAGGCGGCGCTCGAGTTGCTCGCCGACGCGCTCGAGCGCGCGCCGAGCGTCGCGCCGGTCTCGCTTCCCCCGGCGACCACGCCGTCCGCGCCGCCGTCCGCGAGGGCGGCGCCGCGCTCCGTGCCGCCGTCGACCGCGCACGCGTCGATCCCGGCCTCGCGGCCCTCGGTCCCGCCGCGGACGGGGCCGGCGCGGATCGCCGCGATCGCGTCCGTGCCGCCCGCTCGGCACAAGGCGTCCGTAGCGCCGCCCGTGGCGGGCCCGCGCCCGTCGAGCGCGCCGTCCGTGGCGGGCTCGCGCCGGTCGAGCGCGCCGTCCGTGGCGGGCTCGCGCCGGTCGAGCGCGCCGCCGCCCGCGCGGATGGACGCGGCGTCGCCGAGCGATCCCGACGAGCCGGACTCGATGGTCGAGCGCGCCCTCATCGTACCGCCGCGAGCGCCGGACTCGATGGTCGAGCGCGCCCTCTTCGTCGCGCCGGAGGCGCGGGAGCCGGCTTCGCCCTCGGGGGATCGTGACGTCGACGCGTTCCACGCCGCGGACAGCGAGCCGCCGACGATGGCGAACGACGAGCTCGCGCCGGCGAGCGACAGCCTGCCTCTAGAGACGACGCTCGAATCGGAGCTGCGCGAGCACGCCGAGGAGGCGCGGGCAGAGGCGCGTTCGGGCGCCGCCGCGCGCGCCGACGGCGGCTCCGCGTCGGCGCCGCCGCCGCCGAGCGCGCCGGGCAGCCAGATCGCGCGTCGCCTGGGGGAGCTGGCGAAGGAGGCGCTCCTCGCAGCGGACAACGCGGCGCTCGAGCGGTGGGTCGATGGCCCGCGGGCTCCCGGCGAGGATCCGGCGTTCACCGAACGCATGCGGGCCATGGCGCGGCTCGGGCGTGGCGACATCGGCGACGCGCTCCGCGTCCTCCGTCGCTCGCGCGCCGAGCTCGATCCGACCGATCATCGGCGTCGCTGCCAGGCGTCGCTCGCGCTCGGCGTCGCGCTGAGCGGCGCTGGCCGCCCGGAGGAGGCGCTCCTCGAGGCCATGGACGCGCTCGCCCGGGCGCGGCAGATCGCGGACGAGCGCGGCGCGAAGGCGTGCCTCGCCTTCCTCGCGAAGCTCTACACGTCGGTGTCGCGCGAGGCCGAGGCGGAGCTCCTCCGCGACGGATCGGCGTGAGCAGGCCGGCGGCCCGCTCGCCTCACGGCCGTGAGAAGAACGACGACTGCTGGAAGCGGAGGCCCGCGATGATCTGCTCGACGCGTGCGTCCGAGAGCGCGCCGATCCGCTGACCGAGCCGCGCCTTGGCGACGGCGGCGATCTGCGAGACGACGACGACGCTCTGCCTGGGGAGGTTCCCCTCGCCGAGGTCGAGCAGGACGTTTCCGGGCTCGGTCGCGCGACGCAGGTTCGACGTCAGCGCGCAGACGATCACGCTGCTGACGCGTGAGTGGTTGAAGTGGTCCTCCTGCACGACGACGTGTGGATGCGCGTGGTTCGGCGCCGCGTCGTCCGCGTCGTCGGGCGCGATCCAGAACAGGTCGCCGCGATGGATGAGCTCGGTCGCCATGCCGACGCGCCTCAGGGCTCGCGCGGCTCGGGTGGGCTCTCCTCCCACGCCTCGCGGAGGATCTCGGCCACCGCCTCGTAGAGCGCCTCGGGGATCTCGTCGCCGATCTCGAGCTCGACGAGCGCGCGCGCGAGCGGGACGTCACGCAGGACGGGGACGCCGTACTGGTGCGCAGCCTCGACGATGCGCCTCGCGAGGTCCCCGTGACCGGACGCGACGAGGACGGGCGCCTCGTCGCTGCCGCCGTGGTCGGGGCTGTCGTAGCGGAGCGCGCAGGCGATGTGGGTCGGATTCACGATGACGACGCTCGCGTTCTTGACGTTGCCGACGGTCGCCGACGCGAGCATCTCGTGGTGCGCGCGCTCGCGGGCGGCCTTCAGCTGGGGGTCCCCCTCGCTCTCCTTGTGCTCGCGCTTGACCTCGTCCTTCGACATCATGAGCTTCTTGCGCCAGGAGCGGCGGGTGACGACGACGTCGAGCACCGCGAGGAACAGGCCGACCACGGCGGATCGCTTCGCCACGTCGGTCGCGATCGCGCCGGCGAGCGCGACGGCCGCGTCGAGCCTGCCGGCGCTTCGCGCGAGATCGGCTGCGTTGGCGCGGAGCGCGCCGTGGACGATCCAGACGACGGCCGCCGCGAAGAGGCCCGCGCGGAGCACCGCGACGAGCCGCTGAGCGGACAAGAGCTGCTTGAAGCCCTCGATCGGGTTCAGCTTCCCGAGGTTCGGCGTGAGCTTCCTGGTGGCGATGACGCCGCCGGTCTGCACCAGCGACGTGACGGCGCCGCTGACCGCCGCGGCGGCGAGCAGCGGCATGGAGAGGGCGAGCACGGCCCCGCAGGCCGCCGTCGGCTCGAAGTCGAGCCCCGGCGACGGATCGCCGGCGCGCGCGATCGCCGCCCGCAGATCGCCGCCCGACCGCGTCGCGAGCGCGACGACGGCGGCGGGCGCGATGGCGACGGCGCAGAGGAACGCGACGGACTGGCTCGCGAAGGTGCTGAGCGGGCTGTTGCCCTCCTCTTGCGCCTTCCGGATCCGCTTTGGGGTCGGCTCTTCGGTCTTGTCGCTCATCGCCGAGGCTTGTCCGTCGTTCGGGAGAGGTGCGTCGTGGCGACGTCGCGTGCACGAGGCATGCGCGCGTCATGGCCGCGCGAGGGGCAGGGACGGGCGGGTGCCGAGGCGCTCGTCCGTGCTGCCGAGGTCGGCCGTCGGCTCGGCGGGTTGCGGGCTATCTCTTCCGCTTCGCGGCGCCCTTCCTCGCCGAGGTCTTTCCGGCGGTCCTTTTCGTCGCGCGGGTGACGCTCGGTGCCTTCTTCGTGGCTGCCGCCTTCTTCGCGGCGGTCTTGGAGGCTGCCGCCTTCTTCGCGGCGGTCTTGGAGGCTGCTGCCTTGTTCGCGGCGGTCTTGGAGGCTGCCGCCTTGTTCGCGGCGGCTTTCTTGGCGGTCGCGGCGGGCTTCTTCGCGGATGGCTTCTTTGCGGCCGACGTCTTGGCGGCCGACTTCTTCGCGGCGGTCCTGGTCGCTGCCGTCTTCTTCGTGGCAGCCTTCTTGGTGGTCGCGGCGGGCTTCTTCGCGGTTGGCTTCTTCGCGGCCGTCTTCTTGGCGGTGGCTGCCGTCTTCTTGGCGGTCTTCTTGGCGGCCTTCTTCTTCGCGGGAGCCGCCGTGGCGGCGGCGGCCGTCTTCTTTGCGGCGCCCTCCTTTGCCGCGCGGGCGACGCCGGGCGTCGTCGTCGTGGCCGTCTTCTCTGCGCTCGTGGCGACGCTCGACGTCGTATCAGCGTCCTCGGCGACGGAAGCGCTCGTGGCGGGCGCGCCTGCGCCGGCCTCGCTCGCCGGTGCTCGGTCAGCGGCGTCCGCCGCGCCCGCGACGCGCGGCGCGGGGGCCGGACGCGCCCAGTCCTCGATCTCGCTCTGCCCGGTGACGAGCTTGTAGAGGGCGATGCTGAGCTCACGGACGCCTTCGCCCGTGGCCGCGGAGACGAGGTGGAGCGTGATGTCGCGCTTCGCGAAGCGCGCGCGGACCTGCTCGTAGGCCTCGCGCACCTCGGGGAGGTCGGACTTGGTCATCGCGACGATCTGCGGGCGCTCGGCGAGCTCTGGATCGAAGCGTTCGAGCTCCGTCATGAGCGCGTCGTAGTCCGCGACCGGATCGCGGCCCTCGTCGAAATCGAGCGTGACGAGGTGGAGCAGCGCGCGCGTCCGCTCGACGTGCTTGAGGAAGCGGTGGCCGAGGCCTGCGCCTTCCGCGGCGCCGGGGATGAGGCCCGGGATGTCGGCGACGACGAACGACGCCTCGTCGCCGATGCGCAGACGCCGAGATGAAGGCGTGAGCGTCGTGAAGGGATAGTCGGCCACCTTGGGGCGCGCGCGGGACACCGCGCGGATGAACGTGGACTTGCCGACGTTCGGGAAGCCGAGGAGCCCCACGTCCGCCATGACCTTGAGCTCGAGGCGGAGCTTTCTCTCCTCTCCCTCGGCGCCCGGCTCGGCGCGGCGCGGCGCGCGATCGTACGGCGTCGCGAAGTGGATGTTCCCGCGCCCGCCCTTGCCGCCCTTCGCGACGACGACCCGCGCTTGCGACGTGGAGATGTCGAACAAGAGCTCGCCGGTCTCCCGATCGCGGATCTGGGTGCCGACGGGCACGCGGACGACGCGGTCCTCGCCGCCGCGCCCGTACATGTCCTTGCCGTGGCCCTGCTCGCCGTTCGGAGCGCGAATGACGCGCCCGTAGGTCAGGTCGAGGAGCGTCGAGAGGCCCTCGTCGGCGACGAAGACGACGTCGCCGCCGCGCCCTCCGTCTCCGCCCGAAGGGCCGCCGAACGGGACGAACTTCTCACGCCTGAAAGCGATGGATCCGTTGCCGCCCTTTCCGGCGACCACGTCCACTTCGCACGAGTCTACGAACTTCACGGGGCGGCGATACTAGCGAAACGGCGGGCGACCCGCCGCGAAAGTCGGCGAGGCGACGAACGTTCCCCGGGAGCGCCTCTCCGCGGGGCGCGCGCCGCGCCGTGGGCGGGCGGCTTGTGGTAAACGTCGACGAGTCGCTCGGACCCGCACGGCGCATGAAGATCCATCACCTCAACCTGTGCACGATGTGCCCCTTCGGCGGCCGCCTCGTCTCGGGGGGCCACCGGTCGATCCTCGACGAAGGCGAGCTGATCGTCCACGCGATGCTCGTCGAGACGGCGCGCGACGGCCTCGTCCTCGTCGACACGGGGATGGGCCTCGACGACGTCCGCTCGCCGCTCCGCCGGCTCGGTCCCGGCTTCGTCACCCTCGCGCGGCCCCGCCTCCGCGAGGAGGACACCGCCGCGCGTCAGGTCGAGCGCCTCGGCTTCGACCGGCGGGACGTGCGCCACGTCGTCGTGACGCACCTCGACGCCGACCACGCCGGAGGCCTCCCCGATTTCCCGGAGGCGACGGTCCACGTTCACCGGAGCGAGCACGCCGCCGCGATGCGCCCCGGCACGATCAACGAGCGGAGCCGCTACCGCGGCGCGCACTTCGCGCACGGTCCGAAGTGGGAGCTGCATGACGGCGGCGGCGAGAGCTGGTTCGGGCTCGAGAGCCTCAAGGTCGTCGCCGACGACGTGCTGCTCGTCCCGCTGCCCGGGCACACGCGCGGTCACTCCGCGGTCGCCGTCCGTGCCGACGAGCCCGCGGGCCCCGACTGGCTCCTCCACTGCGGCGACGGCTACTTCTTCCACCTCGAGAAGGACGATCCGGACTGCTGCCCCCCGCTCTTGCAGCGCTTCCAGTCGACGGTCGCCGTCGACGACGACTCCCGGCGCGCGAACGCGAAGCGGATCCGCGAGCTTTACCGCCAGCACGGGCGCACCGTGCGCGTCTTCTCTGCGCACTGCCCGCACGAGTACCGCGCGCTCGCCGAGACGGAGCGCGACCGGAGCGGGCGCCTCCCCGACTGAAGCGCGCCGCCCGAAGGCCGAGACGCCGCCTCGCCGGCGCGCCGCGGGGGGCGCGCGCGCGACCGCCGGCGCGAGCCGACCTGGATCACGAGCGTGTGCTGACGTCGCGGGCGCGCGGGCTCAGGGGATCGAGAAGGTGACCCGGAAGTTCCCGCGCAGCTTCGTGTTGTCGAGGTTCGACGGGAGCGCGCCGTCCACGAAGACGTAGTAGGTCTTGCCCTCGTCGACGGGCAGGCTCACGGACTCGTTGCCGACGCCGTCGGTCTTGTTCGCGCACGTGAGCCACTCGACGTTGTCGACCGGGCACGTCTCGGCGACGTAGACGAACGCGTTGTAGTTCGTCTCCGTGACGGCGACGGTCATCGTCCCGGTCTTGTGAGCCGTGACCTTGAAGACCCGATCCTCCGACGACGCGCCGCTCGTCGGCGTGCTCCCCGCGCCGGCGCCGCACGACGTCTTCGTCCTCCGGTTGCCCGAGCCGACCGTCGTGGCCGCGAGCGTCGGCGCGTGGTCGCCGCCCCAGACGTGGACGTCGAGGCCAGGGCAGGCGACCGATTTCTGCGGAGCCGCGCCGGCGAGCTTGCAGCTCGAGTCGCAGCCGTCGGTCTCGTTCGTGTTGTCGTCGTCGCAGTCTTCGCCGCGCTGCACGACGCCGTCGCCGCACGACGCGCTCGGGTCCCGACCGTCGCCGGCGTCGGGATCGACGGGCTCGGACGGTCCCGGATCCCCCGGCTGGAGGGGGCCCTCGGGGTTGTCGTAGGTCTCGCACGGCTCGCACGGGCCGAAGCTCTGGCCGTCGTCCTTGCACAGCTTCGCGCCGTCCTGCCGGTCGCGGCACCGGCAGAAGACGTACCCGCCCGGCGTGCAGAGCGTGTCTTCCTTCGTCTTCGGGGTCGTCGTGCACGCGAGCAGGAGCGACACGACGCCGAGCGACGCGAGCGCGGCGCGCGGGAGGCGTGAGGCCAGGGAGCGAGCGAGCGCGGCCGGGATCATGGTCCTCTCGACTACTGCAGCCTGAAGCTGATGGCGTAGTCCCCCTTGTTGTTCGTGATGCCGCCGCCGTCGACGCCGACCCAGACCTTCGTGTCCTTCGTGACGGGGAAGGTCATGGTCTCGCCGGCGCCGGCGCTGCCGTTGTTCGCGCACATGTTCGACGTCGCGGGGGTCGCGCTCGTGCAGGTGCGGCGCGCGGAGAGCATGAGGTTCGGCAGCGGAACGCCGGACTGCGCCGACAGCGTCACGACCAGGTTGCCGGTGGCGCGCGGCGTGACCGCGTAGATGTGGTCCTGGTAGCTGTTGCTCCCGGCGGGGTCGCACGCCTGCGACGGCGCGTTCCAGGCGTTGCCGTAGCCGTTGGTCGAGCCCGTGCCCGTGACCGTCTGCCCCGACCAGACCTCGACGGGGTGGCCGCCCTCGGCGCAGCTCCCGCCGCTCGTCGGGTTGCCGTTCACGCTCCTGCAGTTGTTCGAGCAGCCGTCGTCCTCGACCTTGTTGCCGTCGTCGCAGGCCTCGTTCGCGTCGACCTTGCCGTCGCCGCAGAAGGAGCCCGTCGTGAGCTTGAGGTCCGCGACGTACTTGCCCGCCGACGCCGACGCGCCGTCGATGATGAGGAAGTACTCCCTGCCGGTCGTGACGTTCAGCTTGAGCTGCGCCGACTTGTTCGCCGACGGCGGGCCGCACGAGACCTGCGAGGCCTCGTCGTCGCACGTGGTTCGGACGTAGGCGACCGGATCGAGACCGTCCGAGCCTTGGACCCTCACGTCGAGCGAGCCGCTCCCGGACGGGATGAGGCGATAGACGTGATCGCTCGCGCCGGCGCCGACGGCGCAGGCGCCCTGCCGGCCCTTGCGATCGTCCGTGGCGGTGGAGGTGTCGCCCTCGAGCTTGATGTCTTGCCCGGGCTGGACGGCGGTGGACTTGCCGGGGCAGCTGTCGAGGACGCCTGCCTTCCCCGGCTCCTCGTCGTCGGGGTCGGGATCGCGATCGTCGGGGATCGGCTCGTTGGTCTGCGGATCGTCGATCTCGCCGCCGACGCACTCGCCGTCGTCGCTGGTCATGCAGGCGTCGAACGACTTCGCGTCATCCCGGCAGAGCTTGGTCCCGGGGGTGCGGTCGGCGCAGCGACAGAAGACGTAGGCGCCCGGCACGCAGAGCCTGTCCTCCTTCGTGCTGTCGGTGCTCTCGAGGAGCGCGCAACCCTGCGTCGCGATCAGGACCGACGCCACCGCCGCCGCCGAGAAAAAAAGACTCCGGAGCCTCATCGCCGCCCTCCATCCCTCAAGTTCGTCGTTGAAGATATGCTGCGGCGGCGCGTGCGCGCCACCAGAAGTCCCGAGCCCAAGACGAGCGCCGCGACGCCGTACGAGGCCCCGCCGCTCGCAGGCTGGACCGAGCAGAGGCCCTTCGGCTCGGGGTCGTCGCACTCGCCGCTGAAGCCGTTGCGCGGCTCGGTGTTGCAGGCGACGCCGCCGTTCTCCGGGTAGATCCCGCAGACGGCGTCGACGTCGTCCGGGTGGAGCTCGCGCTGGGTCGTCGAGCCCGGCGAGTACGACGCGAACATGACCGCGCCCGGATCCGGCGAGTGCGCGATGCCGATGAAGTGACCGACCTCGTGGGTCAGGATCGCCTGCAGGTCGTACTGCACCTTCGCGGGATCGTCCGTGATCGTCACCTCGTTGTTCGCGGTGTTGACCTCGATGTCCGCGTCGTAGATCTCGCCGGTCGCGTCGTTGTAGGTGACGCTCGTCTTCGCGAGCGTCCCGTCGATGCCGCGGTACCTCCAGTTGCTGTCCTGGAAGAGCACGACGTTCACGTTCGGTCCCGTCTTGTTGTACTGGCTCTGCTTGCACGAGACGGGCTCTCGCTCCTGGAACGTCATCGCGGCGACGGTGCCGTCGGGGCAGTCGACGTCGCTCCAGGCCTGGAACGTCTTGCGGATGATCGCGCGCGTGTCGGCCGGATCGAGATCGGCCGTCCCGAGGCGGTTCGTCGCGTAGCTGATGCACGAGGTCGGCCAGAACAGCTTGGCGCCGTCGGTCGTGCAGCCGTTCTCGTCGGTCGGGCACTCGCGGTCCTTGGTCGATCGACACGTCGTCGAGCGGCAGTACGCGGCGGCGTCGTTCGCGGCGGCGAGCAGACCGAGCGCGGCGAGGGTGGCCGCGAGCGAGCGGATCGAGCGCTTCTTCGTCCTTCGTACCGACCGGACCATCGTCGACATCCTCGCCTACGACGCGAGGTGCTGCACGACTAATGCCACTGTAGGAGAAGGTGCTCCTCGGGCGCGGGGGCCGAAACCAGGAAGCTATTCGTCGTTCGGCGCGGCGGCGAACGCCTCGCGGGCGGCCCGGTGGATGGTGGGCGATCCACCGCGGCGTGACCGTCATGGGGCGCTCGTCGTCCAACGCTCGGGGCTAGCGCGGATCCGCGCGCTCGGGGCTAGCGCGTCCGGCCGTCCGTCGAGCCGGCCGAGTCCGTCGAGCCGGCGGCCGAGTCCGTCGAGCCGTGAGGTCGTCGTCCCGTCCCTTCGCTTCCGTCGGTGCACTAGGATGGCGACCATGGTGCGCCCGATGCTCTGCATCACCTCGATGGTCGCTGCGCTGGTCGCGTGCGATCGCTCCGCCGCGTCGAGCGGCGACGACGACGGCGGCGGCGCGACGCGCGCGCAGAGCCCGGGACGCGTCGGTAGCTGCGACCGCGCTTCCACGACCGGGACCTGCTCCGAGTACGCCGGCGCCTACCTCGCGCAGAACGAGGTCCTCCTCACGTCGAGCTGCTCGAAGCTCGGCGGCACGTTCGTCTACGCCGAGTGCCCGAACACGTCCGTCGTCGGGGCGTGCACCCTGTCGACGGGTGAGGTCCGCAAGTTCTATGGCACCGGCGCGAGCGCGTACGAACCGGAGCGCGCCCGCCAGGAGTGCGAGAGCTCGTTTCACGGCGGCTGGCAGGCGCGGTAGGTCCGTCGGAACCACCATGGACTACATGGTGGGCGGTCCGGCTTGACCGGTCGAAACGCGCCAAAAAAGCCGTTCGAGCGCCTTCGAAGCCGGGTAGTGTCGGCCGCGATGGACACCAGAGGCCAACGGGTGGGGGAGCCGCGGTTTCGGCGGCGCGTCGACTGGACCCAGCTCCTCGTGCTCGTCGTCCTCGTGCTCGTCGTCGTGTTCGCGTTCGCGAACAAGGTCGGCGCGCAGCCCAGCGGCGCTCGAGGGGCCGGGGCAGCCGCGGCGGCGGCGAAGCTCAAGCCCGCGGACGCGAAGGTCACCGCGACGCCGCCGGCGACGGACGCCGCCGAGGCGAAGGCCGCCCCCCACGAAGGGGCGGGCGCGTCCGCGAGCGACAACGTGGCCGCGAGCGACAAGAAGAGCGCCGAGGCCACGGAGCACGACGAGCCCGTCGACCAGCTCGGCACGGCCGTCCTGGTCGATCCGAGCAAGGGCGGCGTCCCGATCCACGAGGACGGTCTCTTTCGGTCGCCGTTCGCCTCGCCGAACAAGCCGCACGTCCACGCGCGCGTCGGTCTCTTGCTCGAGACGGTCGAAGAGTTCGACATCAAGAAGGGGGCGTTCACCGCGCATTTTTACCTGTCGCTCACGAGCGACAAGCCGATGCCGGCGAAGATCGATCTCAAGCCGACGAACGGCAAGATCGAGGAGCGCGATCTCCTCGCCGATCTCCCGACCTTCAAGATGTGGAAGATCACCGGCACGTTCCACATCCAGCCCGATCTCCACTCGTACCCGTTCGACACGCAGGAGCTCGACATCGAGCTGGAGGACGACTCCAACGGTCAGGACATCCTCACGCTGCACCCCGACGTCGACCACACGTTCCTCGACGCGGGCTTCAACGTTCCGGGCTGGGACACGTCGTTCCTCCGCGCGCGGATCCTCACGCACTACTACCCGGACCGGTTCGACAACGACGATCTCTACTACTCGAGGTTCATGTTCACGCTCGGCGTGAAGCGCTTCGCGACGAGCGCGGTCTTCACCGTCTTCGTCCCGGCGCTCGTCATCGTCATGATCTCGCTCTCGGGCCTGTGGTTCCCGCGCACCGAGCTCGAGGTCCGCTCCAACGCGACGACGCCGATGCTCGCTGCGGCGGTGCTCTTCCACTTCGCGCTCATGCAGGAGCTCCCGGCGACGGCCTACCTCTCCCGAGCCGACAAGCTGATGATGGGCGTCTACGGGTGCCTCTTCCTTCACATGGTGTCGTCGTGGATCTGGTTCGTCTTCGACGAGCGCCACACCGACGTGATCTTCCGCTGGGCCAAGTACATCTGCGCTCCGATCACGTTCGTCGTCATGGCGATCGCGATCGCGCTCTGACCGAGGATGACGACGATGTCCCATCGCGCTTCGTTGAAACGAACCGTCGTCGCCGCGCTCGCGGTGTCGTGCGCGGTTCCGCTCGTCGGCTGTCACCGCTCGCAGGAGTACGAGGCGACCGTCGAGGTCACCCGCCTGAGCGCGGCTCGCAAGGACGAGACAGGCAGGACGACCTCGGCCGACGTCGAGCTCAACTACGTCGACTGCCCGGGGACGCAGACCGACGTGGTACGCGGCGGGAGCGAGTTCTCCGCCTGCGTGGAGAAGCTCAAGGTCGGGGACCGGGTCAAGGTCAAGCTCGAGCACCGGTGGGACGCCGCGGGGCATTACACGTTCGACGTCCTCGACATCGCCGGATGCCCCCGCATGCCCGATCCGAACGACGAGGCGTCGTTCAAGATCATCCGCGAGTGCTCCGACTGGCGCGTCAACGGCGCCGCCGTCGGGTTCCAGTGCAATTACGAGGACAAAGCCGACCTCACCAAGGCGTGCCCCTGGTTCAGGAAGCGCTGAACGGGCGCTCGTCGTGAGCGCGAGACGCGATCCTCGCAGGGTGGCTCTCTTGTCGCTCCCGCGCATCCGGGATAACGGCAGACGAGGCCGATGCTCGCGTTTGGTGCAGTAAGAGCCGTCCGCCGCGTGCTCCACGGCGCGGCGGCGGGGGCGGTGGCCGCGCTGGCGATCGCGCTCGTCGACCTCGTCGGTCGCGACCGGCTCGGCAACGGCGGTGTGTCGGGGCACCTGGCGGCGATCTCGGCGCTCTTCGTGGCGGTCGGCGCGGGCCTCATGGCGAGCGTCGTCGCCGCGACGCTCGCCGCGTCGTCGATCGTCGGCGGCTCGCGTCGCTGGCTCGCCTTCCGTCGCTCGGACGTCGTGGTCGCCGCGCTGGTCGCCGCGGCCGTGGGCGCCGCCCTGCAGAAGGTGACGCTCCACGGTCCGTTCGCCAAGCTGACGAGCTTCGTCCCGGTGGTCGGCGTCGTCGGTGCCTTCGTCACGGCCCTCGTCTGGCGGCGGCGCGCCGAGCGCGCGCGCCGGCGCTTTGCGGTCGCGCTGCACGTCGTCGTCGCGCTCGCGCTCGGGCTCGGCTTGCTCTGGCTCGACCTCCGCGTGCTCCGCGGACGCCACAGCGGCGCGCACCTCGCCCTCGAGATCGGCGCGTTCTTCGCCTTCGGCGGGGCCGTCGCGCTCGCGACGCGCCGGGTCGCGTGGGGCCGCCGGCCCGTGGTGCTCGTCGGGGCCGCCGCCTTCGCGTGGTCGGCGCTCTTCTTCGTCTCGCCCGACCGGCGGCGCGACCGCTTCATCGCGCTGAGCCACCTCACGGCGGATCCGTCGATCGCGGGGAACCTCTACGCCCAGTCGCTGCCGCTGATGGGGCGCATCGAGGGGCCGGCGCCGGCGCGCCTCGACATCGAGCGGTGGCAGAGCGGCGAGCACGAGACGTCCGAGCAGACCGAGTCCGCCGCGCGGCTCCGCCTGGGCTGCCCCGACTGCAACATCGTCGTCTACTTCGTCGACACGCTGCGCGCCGACACGGCGGCCGATCCCGACGTCATGCCCGCGGCGTCCTTCTTCACCAAGTCGTCGATCCGCTTCCCGCAGACGTATTCGACGGCGTCGGACACGCTGCGCGCGCTCTCCAGCCTGCTCGTGGGGCGGTACGACGGCCAGCCGGACGAGCGCGAGGGGAGCGTGCTCAAGCGGGTGCGCTCGCGCGGCCTCGACAACGCGCTCTTCATCTCCACGTCGGCGAACGACTACCTCCAGGCGCAGCTGCCGGAGTTTCGCTTCGACGAGGTCGTCGCGCTCCCGGATCACTCGCCCGACGTCGAGGTCTGGGGCTACGGCGCCGACACGCCGACCGGCGACGCCGTGGCGCGGTCGGCGCTGTCGTGGATGAACGCGCACCGCGACTCCCGCTTCTTCGCGTGGATCTACAACTTCGATCTGCACGGCTGGCGGCAGATGAAGGACGAGCACGTGGGGCCCGTCGACGAGGTCGCGCGCCCCGACGCCCGCTACCGCGCCGTCGCCGGCCTGGTCGATCAGAGCTTCCGCTCGATGATCGAAGGCCTCGAGGAGCTCAAGCTGGCCGACCGCACGATCGTCCTTCTGCTCTCGGACCACGGCGAGGCGCTCGGCTACCGCGGGTTCTGGACCCACTCTACGTTCCTCTGGCAGTCGCTCATCCGCGTGCCCCTCGCGATCCGTGTCCCGGGCCTCGAGCCGCGCGAGGTCACGCACCAGGCGTCGCTCGTCGACATCGCGCCGACGATCTCGCGCTTCGTCGACCCGGCCGCCAACATGAGCGGGTTCCACGGCGTCGACCTGATGCGCTTCTACGTCGACCCCGAGGCGCAGCGCGGGCTCCCGCTCCTCTTGCACGCCAGCAGCGAGGGCAAGGCGACGATGTACGGCGTGGTTGCCGGCGGGCGGAAGCTGATCCTCCCGAGCGCCGGCGGGCCGCCCTTGCTCCACGATCTCGAGGGCGACGATCCCGACGAGACCGATCTCGCGATGGCCGAGCCCAACGACACCGCGAACCTGCTCGACCTCCTCGTCGCGTCGCCGATCGTCACGATCCAGTAGCGCGGAGGACCCGCGGCATACGTCGACGATGCGTCTTACGACGTTGCACGGAGCAACGGTCGTGAACGCTGCGCGGTGGGGTCTCTCGACCGCGGAGCGATTGGCGCGCACCGCGCGTGAGAATTCGAGGGCTCGACGTGGAGCGCCATGGTAATCGATGAAGCATGCACGTCGGCGCATGCGTCGAGCGTCCTCGGAGAAGGCGGCGCTGCGCGTCGTGCGTCGCGCTCGTCGCGACGCTGGCGACCGCGTTGGCGGTGAGCGCGTGTCACCGCCCGAAGCACTACGAGACGACGGTCGAGATCACGCGCGTCTCGACGGTGCGCACGGACGAGGCGAAGAAGCCGCTCGTCCTCGACGTCGAGGTCGCGTACTCCGAGTGCCCCGGAGGACAGCTCGAGGTCGTCCGCGGCGGCGCCGACTTCGCGTCCTGCGCCCAGAAGCTCAAGGTCGGCGACAAGGTCAAGGTCGGCATCGATCACGAGTGGACGGAAGAGGGCCACTACAAGTGGACGGTCCGCACGCTCGGCGAGTGCTCACGCGTCGCCGATCCGAACGACGAAGCGTCCTACGCGCTCGTCCGTGAGTGCGACGACTGGACCGTGAACGGGACGCGCGTCGGCTTCCAGTGCAGGTACATCCCGGAGCAGAACCTCGTCGACAAGTGCCCCTGGTTCAAGCGGCGCTGACGCCCGCGCCCGGGGGCGGGACGACGTCAGGAGCCGTCGTTCACGTCGGGCCGAGCGCGCAGTCCCGCGCGAGATCGAGGCCGCCGAAGAAGTCCTCGACGAGCCGCTCCCACGCGACGCGGTTGTCCTCGCTCACGCACTTGAACGGCGGTTCGAGCGGCGCGCCCTCGAGGATGGCCTCGTGCTCGCGGAAGTACCGGAGCGCGAGCTCCGCGGCGTACTCGCGGACGTCGCGCGTCCGCTCGTCGAAGGGGTAGTACGTCCCGTCGGGCACGCGCGTGTCGTGCGGGGCGAAGTCGCCGAAGCACTCGTGGTCGCTGCCGCAGCGGTGCACGATGCCCTCGAACAGCTCGCCGAGCGCGCTGGCGGACCAGCCCCCGCGCCGCTCGTCGTTGAGGTGGAACAGCTCGTGGAAGACGGTCTCGAGGACGTCGCGCTCGTTCGTGTGGAGCGGGCCCTCGAGGTTGTAGCCGACGACGCCGCCCTGGCCCCACGCCGACGGGAACGCGCGCGTCTCGGTGCTGAAGAAGACGAACGCGTCGGGGTGGAGGCGAAAGTCGATCGGGCGCGGCGCTCGCGCGGCGAGCCGCGTGAAGACGGCGTCGTAGCGGTCGAAGCTCGCGATGAGCCAGGCGAGGTGCTGGCGATGGTCGCCGAGCGGGAGCGCGGGGCGGGTAGGGACGCGCGTCCCCGCGTAGGTCCCTTGCGACCGCGTGGTGTCGACGCCCGGCAGCACGCCGGTCTTCGCGTAGAGCGAGCGCGCGAGCTCGAGCGCCTCGGCGTCGCCCGCGAAGCGGAACGCGATCAGGCACTCGGCGTGCTCACGCGCCGACAGCGTGGCCGGGCACGCCTTGCCGCAGGTGCCCGGCGCGAGATCGGCGCACATCCGGCGGATCGCGCGGCCTTGCGCGGGCGAGCGCGGCGCGACCGCGTGACGCGACGGACCGGACCCGGCGGACGTGGGGCGCGGGCGGCAGCCGACGGAGAGGACCGCGCACGAGAGCGCGAGAGCGCAGGCGACGGCGCGTCGCTTCACTTCGTGAGGATGAACGCCACCGCGGCGAGCCCAAGGAGGATCGCGAGGACGATCGCCAGGAGCTTCACCGACGCCAGCGTGTTCGGGGTAGACGGCGCCGCGGGCGTGGTCTTGGCGCGCGGCTTCGGCCTGGGGCGGTCCACCGCGAGCTCGTCGTCCTCGTCCTCGTCCTCGCTCGCGGCCGCGGCGCCGTCGGCGCGCTTTCGACGCTCGAGGCGCTCGAGCTCGGCGTCGCGCCGCTTCGCGCGCGCGAGCGCCTTCTTCGACGTCGGCTCCGCGCCGGGGCGCGCCGGGGTCGCCGCGCGGCTCTTCTTTGCCTTCTGCTTCTGGCGCATCGCCGCGGCGCGCGCCTTCTGCCGAGCGCGCTTGGCCTCGGCCTTCACGCGCTTCTTCTCTTTCTTCTGCGCGGCGCGCTCCTCGCGTGCCTGCTTCGCGAGGGCGAAGGCTTCGGGATCGAGCCGTTCGTCCGGGAGCTCCGGCTCGGGCTCGTCTTCCTCTTCTTCGTCGTCCTCCTCGTCTTCCTCGCCCGGGAAGAGATCGTCGAGCCAGCCCTCGTCGAGCGCGTCGACGTCGGGGCTGGACGGGGCGGGGAGCGGCGCGGCCTTCGCGCTCGGCGTGGCGGGCGCGGCGCCGACCTCGGGAGACGGAGCAGTCGCCCAGCCGTCCTCGAGCTCTTCGAGGAGATCGCGTGTGCTGTCCTGGCGGCTGCGCTCGACCATCGGATTGGCGCGGGTACCCTAGCCGCATTCTTCCGAGATTTCCATCGACTACCGCCGGGGCGAGGCGCGTCCTGCGCGGGAGCGACGCGCTCCGCGGGACCGACACGCTCTGCCGGAGCTTGGAGCGTCAGCTCCGGGAGCGCCGCGCTCTGCCGGAGCTTGGCGCATCAGCTCCGGCCGCGACACGCTGTGCCGGAGCTTGGCGCGTCAGCCCGGCGGCGCCGCGCTGCTGCCGGAGCTTGGCGCGTCAGCACGGACGCGCGGTGAGGCGACCGACGATCCGCCGGACCAGCTCGGCCGGGAGGATCGGCTTGCGGAGGAAGGCGTCGCAGCCCGC
The DNA here is from genome assembly GCA_019637195.1 of Labilithrix sp. GTDB lineage: Bacteria > Myxococcota_A > Polyangia > Polyangiales > Polyangiaceae > Labilithrix. Next base: position 57,013 of record JAHBWA010000020.1, read on the forward strand.
GCGCCACGCGCGGAGGCGGTGCTCGTCCTCGCTGAAACCGGTGACCGCCATCACGTAGATGTCCTTCGTGCGAGGGTCCTTCTTCAGCCGCTGGGTCGCGGTCCATCCGTCGACGCCCGGCATCGCGAGGTCCATCACGACGACGTCGGGCTCGAGCTCCTTCGCCTTCGCGATCGCCTGCGCGCCGTCGTCGACGGCGACGACGCGGAAGCCGGCGAAGCGCAGGTAGTCGGCGTAAATCCGCCGCGTGTCCTCGTAGTCGTCGGCCACGAGCACGAGGGGCATCTTCAGGGTGGTGCGCTTCACTATCCCAAGGATGACGCTCGGCGGGCCGTTCGAAAATGAGGTGATGCGCCGCGTAGTCGCGTGTCGGAGCACCGCGCCTGCATCGAGGGCATCGGCCATCGACGCCGGTGACGTCGAGCTGCGCTGTCGGAGGCCGATCTCGGGGCCCGCGCGGCCGGGGTGCCGCGCACGCGGATCGCAGCTCGGCCGCCCGCGTCGTCGTCATCGTCCCTGCGCGCCCGAGGACAAAATAGGCACGAGGGCGAGCCGGTCACCCGGTCGCCCTCGTGTTGGTTCGCTTTCCGTGGGGGAGCGTCTTAGCGCTCCGTTGCGGATCTCTGTCCGCCCCGTTGGACGTTGCGTCAGGGGGCCACTCACCCGCCTGCGCCATCGTCGCGTTCGAAACTTGGGTGCCTTCACTACAGCCCCGGCCATTCGCGTGGTCAGGGAAGAGGAGGGTCGACGAAGCTATTCGCTGTCGTCAGCTTCAGCCGATCACGATGCGGCGCACCTCTGAGACCGGCGCCTTTTCGAGCGCCGAGGATGCGGACTCCCCGTGGACCTTCTCGGACCTTGAAGAGCCTTCACCGAAACGTGTCGACCTCTGACGTTCCCGTCGTCACTCTCAGGCACGGCCGAGTCGGAATCCGTATCCGCCCGATCCGCTGTCCAGCGTCAGCGCGTCGACCTTGCGGCCGCCGGAGGCTGGCGTGGAGTTGACCTGCGAGTCAGAGGACCCTGCGTCGCCCTGCCGGTGAGGGCAAGACGGGCAAGAGCCCGAGAACGCCTTCTGTCGTGTCGAGAGCCTGCAAGCCGAGACCCGCAGGTCGCGCGAGAGGAGACTTTTGGATCACCTCACGCACGCGCACCGTTTCGCCTTCTGCCCACCCGCGCCCCGCGTCAGGCGGTGCTACGGGCTTCTTCCTGGCTAGCGCCCTCTTTCAGCCACCAACAGGCCTTGCGACCTCCCGGTGAAGAAGACGCGCGATGCGTCCGACCGACTTCTGCCACCCATTCGAACTGCGTGCACCCGCACCTCGTCTGTTCCCGGTTCCTGACGCCGCTTTCACGGCGGGGACGCCCCGCGGAGAATAAGGCTCCGAGCGACTTTCCGGGGGACCGGACGTTTCACGACGTCCGAGACCGCTTCGGCGGGTCGTCATTCAACGCAGGTTCTCGTGTCCGCTTGGAACCACGAGCGTGGGCGTTTTCTTCCCACGGCGCTGATGCGACCGAGCCTCTGACACCCCTGTCGCGATCTCCCGGTTCACCCTCCGCCTCACCCGCCTTCGCCGGTGCTGCGTCTTGGCCGTAGGTCCTTCTCTTCGAAGGGGTGCTACGGGTCGGAGGATGGGGGAAAGCGCCGAGACCAACGTCCACGCCGTCTCGTGAAAGACGACGCTTCGAGATGATCCGGGATGCCTTCCGCCGGTAGGGACTCTTCGTAGGATCCGGTGGCCATTACAACCCCGGTCCCGCGACCGCCTCACCGCTCGTGGCGATGCGACGACCGCTGGATGACGATCTCTCGCCACCCTGAGCCTGCGCCGGTCCTCTCCCGTCTCTAGCGGTGAGGCCGACGTGCGATTCGTCCCTTCGCTCGACACCCCCGCTGACGGTCTCACCCGCCAGCGCGCGTCCCGAGCTAGGTCCCTGTTCACTCGACCCTGACCGCTCTTTTTGGAGCGCGTTTGCCGAGCCTATTCGAGACCAGACGTCGCCTACCGACTTCTGCAACTAACGATCGACGTGCGGGCAACCAAACCCGGACTCTCAGGATCCTCGCAGGGACGGAGGCCTCGACCTCCTTCCTTTTCTTGAACATGCCACGCTGCCTTCCTTGCGGAAGCGGTGGCATGCGGCGAGCCGCGCTCCGTCCGTTCGCGAAAGCCCCAGTGTTGGTTTCTCCCACTCGCGTGGGGTTGCCCAACCGTGATGCCGTCTCGAACGCCCCGCCACCGAGGATTGCTCCTGCGGTGTGTAGCGAGGATTGACGCGCACGGGTCGAAGGACCGAGCGAAGGACGCGTCACCGAACGCATGCGACGATCTCTCGTGCCTGCGACGGGTGCATACGCATTTTTGCGCGCATGCCGACGAACGTTCCCCTCCTCGGCTGCCTTCGGACATCCGCTGTCATCGGCGCGTCTCGAACAACGGAGGATACCGCTGCCCGCTGACGGACCGACCGAGGCTGCCGTTCCGACGACGCCCCGCGAAGAGCGCCGCCTTCCAGGCGACCAGGATGCCTTTCACCGCCACGACACGCGAAGGAAAGTCACGCGGAGGAATGGATACCTCCGGCCTTCGCGCCGGCTCTCCCGCTCACGCCGCCCACACTTTGTCCCCAGGCTGGGGAGAGTGCTCTTGATGGGCATTGCGAGGCCACGGTGCGGTCACCCGCGGGTTCCGTGGCAGGCTCGAGAGTACAGACGCCTTTGTGGCTCGTTGGATGTTCGCGCCTGGGACTGACGACCCAAGCACGCCACCGAGCTCGACCGGATCGGCCGTCGACGAGGTCAGATTGCCCCGCTCGCACCGATGCCAGTCGCAGCGCCCAGACGGCTTCTACGACCGAGAGCCCGCGGCCCGATGTGCCGCGAACTTCATGAGCGGTGTTATGCCGTACGGCGGCCGGTCGTTCAACAGAAAAGTGGCCCGCTCAAACATTTTATTATCCACAGAGTTATCCACAGTTCGCGGCGCAAGGAAGCCCGAAGAAGCGCAAGTTGGCCCATTTTGTAGGGAAATTCTGTGATTTTCGCGCTCGAGGACACCTTGTTCGTGAGTAAATAAGTTGATTTGAAGTGGGATGAGGTGACTGGAAATCGTATTTGTGATGCGTGTTTGATTGCGTGTTTGATGTGGCGGCGCGGTCGCGAGGCTGTGGCCGCTCTGGCGCGGCTTCCGCTGGCGCTGCGGCGGCAGCACGCTCGCGTTTCTGTCACGCGATCGTTTCGCGATCGGGGCCGTGAGGCGACCTGGCTCTGTCCGCCAACACTCGCCGAACCGCGCTGGGGGGGCGGATTGACCGCGGGCAGAATCGATCGCGCGCTCGGTTGCCCAACCCGGAACCCGGCGGCAGGAGAGCGGCGCGGCCGACCGTCCGAGGTGAGGCGCGTCGGGTGTTCCTCGATGCACGTCGCGCGCGCGGCATGGGGCGCTCGTCGAGGCGCGCGCGGCACGGGGCGCTCGTCGAGGCGCGCGGGGCGCTCGTCGAGGCGCGCGGGGCGCTCGTCGAGGCGTGTGGGGCGCGGGCGTCGCGTGCTCAGGGAGCGACGTTTGCGTAGACGGCCGTCGTGCTGCCTTCCATGCGCGTCCAGCGGAGGTTCGACTCGATGGTGCGGGCGTCGGCGGTCGACGGGCGGACCTCCATCCCAGTGTTCGTGACCGGGAGGAGCTGCACCTGGCGGAGCGCCAGCGTCTCGGCGTCGAAGAGCGCGCGGCCGATGAAGTTCCGGCTCTGGACGGCGAGCGACGGGTGGAGGAAGTTTCCGAGGCTCTCGAAGATGACGCCCTTGCCGCCGCCCGACTTCTTGACGACGCGCACGGGCTTCCAGACGTGCGGGCCGTGCCCGAAGACGACGTCGCCGCCGTAGCGCTCGACGAACTCGATGCTCCGGCGCACGAGCTCGTCTTGATCGGCGGCGGCCCGGCTATGGGCCGAGAGGATGCGGAGGTCCGCCGGCGCGTCGCGGAGGCTCTCGTAGAGCGCGCGCGTATCGTCGAGGCACGCGGCGCGCGGGCACGACGCGCGGCCGGTGTAGATGCTGCCGAACGCGACGCGGACCTCGCGGCCCTTGATCGTGAAGGTCCGGACCTGCGCGCGGGCGGAGTCGTCGTCGCCCGTCCCGGCGACGCCGGCGGTGAGCCACTCGAGATCGCCGAGCCCGTGGATCGCGCGCGCGGTCATCGCGACGCTCGCGCCCTCTCCGCGCACGGTGGTCTCCGTGGAGCCGTGGCAGTCGCGCGTGTGGTTGTTCGACAGGGCGACGAGATTGAAGCCGCGCTCGTAGGCCTGAGTGAGGTTCTCGGGGCGCGAGACGAACGCGTAGGAGCGGCCGCGCACGTAGGGGCTCCCGAACTGCGTGCACTCGGTGCCCACGACGGTCTCCCAGTTGATGAAGGACAGATCGCCGCGGTACGACTGGCCGCTCGCGTCGAAGCGATCGAGGGCGGCGCCGAACGCCGCGGAGAGCGCCGTGCGCTCATGGGTCTTGCTCCACGCCGCGTCGCCGACGCCGCGGACGTCGATGAGGCTCGACTCGCTGCTCTTCAGCGGCGCCGGAGCGAGCGCCGACGCAGGCGCGGTCTCGTCGGGCTGCGTGATGGGGACGATCGCGCTCTCGGCCTCCGCCGGCTCGCCATCGAGGTCGAGGACGTCGTCGTCGGCTTCGTTCGCGGCGCAGGCAAAGAGGACGAGGGGGAGGAGGGCCAGGAGGGAGCGAGCGCGCACGCGGCTGGTGCGAGCAAGACCTACACCAGGACGACGGCCACGCCATTTCCAGGAGTTAGCGCCGATCGAGACGTCGAGGCCCCAGGCCCTGTGGGGTCCTCGATCCAGCAATGATCCACTCCCACTGGAGGAGGAGGACGAAATCACGTTGAAAAATCGAAGGCTCCATTAGGGCATCTTTCGGCACATGGTGTGCGAAAGCGCGGGGCATGTTCTCCGTTCGCGCAGGGCTCTTCGCTGGCTTCTCTCTCCTCCTCGCTCTCGCCGCGGGGTGCGCGGCGGACCCGTCCGTCGCCGACGAGGGCGACGAGATGGACGAAGAAGAGGAGGCGGGGCAGACCGAGGATCCGCTCAGCGTGCCCGCTGCGACCGGCCCGCTTCGCTTCGCCGACGCGTGCCGTCCCGGCACCAAGGTGACGATCGCGGCGGTCGGGGACGTGCTCCTCCACGCCGGGCTGCAGCGGCAAGCGTACAGCTCGCCGGAGGGCTTCTCGAGCCTCTGGAAGGGCGTCGCGCCGCTCTTCGCGCGGGCCGACCTCGCCTACGCGAACCTCGAGGGGCCCTGCGCCGACGGTCACACCGCCTCGGGCACCGCGCGCGATCCCGGGCGCGTCTTCGACGGCGCGGTCTACTCGAGCTACCCGCAGTTCAACTACCACCCCTCGCTCATCGGCGCGCTCAAGGACGCGGGCTTCGACGTCCTGTCGACGGCGAACAACCACTCGCTCGACCGCCGCGGGCGCGGCGCCGACCGCACGATCGAGAACCTCGTCAGCGCGGGGATGCCGTTCACCGGCACGCGCAGCTCCGCCGATCTCGAGGCCCCGTGGCACGCGATGACCGAGGCCAGCGGCGTCAAGATCGCCTGGCTGGCGTGCACCTACTCGACGAACGGGATCCCGGATCCGAAGAAGCAGGTGCTCGACTGCTACAAGGATCGCCAGACGGTGCTCTCGACGATCGCCGCGCTGAAGGACGATCCCGGTGTGGACGCCGTCGTCGTGACGCCGCACTGGGGCGTCGAGTACGCGCACTCGCCGTCGGCGCCGGAGAAGAAGCTCGCCCGCGACATGCTCGACGCGGGCGCGACGGCGGTGATCGGCGGCCACCCGCACGTGGTGCAGCCGTGGGAGAAGCACACGACGGCCGACGGCCGCGAGGGCTTCATCCTCTACTCGCTCGGCAACTTCGTCAGCGGACAGAACGGCCTCGCCCGGCGCTCGGCGCTCGTGCTCTACCTCGGCCTGACGAAGGGCGCCGACGGGAAGGTGACCGTCAACGGCGTACGCCACGCGCCGATCCAGATGACCCCGGCGCCGTGGACCGCGAGCTACGCGAAGGGCGACAGCCTCGCGCTGACCACGCGGATCCTCGGCGAGTGGAACCGGATCGGCCCGGACGAGGACCTGGTCACGAACCTCGAGTGTCCGTGACGGGCGCGAGCCCTCTGGGGCCGGCGCTCGCGGCTCGGCGCGCCCGAATCGGTGGGCGAGGCGAGCCGGCGGTGCTTACGGCTTGGTGGGCGCGGGCTTGGGCGGCGGCTTGGCGGGGGTCTTCGGCGCGTCGGGCGCCTTGGGCTTCGGCGTCGGAGCGATCGTCGGCTTGTGCTTCTTCAGCGTGTGCTGCTTCTTGAGGTCCTGCATCCACTTGTCGAGCGCGCTTCCGGCGCCCGGTGAGGTGCGGACCATCGCTTCCATCGGCCAGACGGCGATGGGGCGATCGTTCATCGCGAACACGACGTCGTAGCGGCCCTCCTTCGTGAGGAGCGGCGTGCCGCCCGTGCCGGAGCACTGCCACGTGCGCTCGGGGCGCACCTCCGGGTTCACGCAGCCCACGCCGCGCCCGACGATCTTGCCGGCCTCGTCGAGGACGAACGCGCTGATCGCGACGTTCGTCCCGCTCCAGCCGCGTGAGCCGCGGGCGTACCACGTGAAGCCGACCCTACGCGGGTAGCGCCACTCGACCCACCCCGAGCGGATCCCGCCGAGCGCGAAGGGATCGTCGCGGCCGTACGACGCGACGACGACGTCGACGCGCGGCTCGCCGTCCTCGAAGTCGTCCTGGTCTTCGTCGTCGATCGGCTGATCGTCGTCGTCGGGATCTTCGATCCACACGTCCGTCCGCCCGATGACCTTGTTCGCGACCTTCGCGAGGACGTCGTAACGGCCCGAGACCTTCGGCTCGAAGCGGAAGTCGGCGGTCGCGAACGCGACGCGCTCGAAATCGCTCACGGTCACGTGCTTGGTGGCGGTCTCGATGACGGCGTCGTCCGGATCCAGGAGCTCGAACGTGACGTCCTGCTTGCCCTTGGGCAGGCCGAAGAGCATCGCGACGACGGGGACGCGCGCGACGTCGTCGACGCCCGGCTCGATGGAGCGCTCGTTGCCGATGATCGCGGCCGTGGTGAGCATCTGCGGGTCTTTGTGGACCGAGAGGTTCTTCGTCACGAACAGCTCGGCGCGGCTCGACGTCAGGTGGGTCTTCGCGAACGCGGCGAGCTTCGGCTCGAGCGCCGCAGGGCGCCTCGCGACGACCTCCTTGATGTCCGCGATCGACGACGCGCTCGAGATCGACGCGACCGGCGTCAAGCCGCCCGTGAAGAGGATCGCGTGGTTGACGCCGACGACCGTGGGCTTGCCCGCGCCGTCGAGGGTGATCACCGGACCGCCGGAGAAGCCCGGGTAGACGGGGGCGTCGAAGAGCAGGAGCTTCGCGCCGAGCATCTCGACGATCCCGGACGTGATGCCCTCCGAGACGCCCCACGAGAGCGCCCAGAGCCCGGCGCCGGTGTGGCCGAGGGCCCAGACCCGGCGGCCGGGGGTCGGGTTCGTCTCCGCGAGCGAGAGGGGCGGCACCCCCTCGAGCTTCGACTGCGGCTCGAGCAGCGCGACGTCGCGGACCTCGTCGATGTGCACGAGCTTGGCGTCGACGGTCTGCCCGCGCTTGGTCGTGATCTTCAGCTGCTCGGGCGAGTGGATGACGTGCGCGGCGGTGATGATCATCCCGCCCTCGACGAGGAAGCCCGTCCCGTGCGGGGTCGGCTCCTTGCGGAGCGACACGTCGACCACCTTCTTCGGCGCGTGCTGCTCGAGACCGATCTCGCGCATGGCCTGCTTGGCCTCCTCCTCGCGCTGCGCGGTGTCGTCGTTCAGGATGGCGACGACGGAGGGAGAGACGCGCTCGAAGACGCTCTCGGTCGACTGACCGGCGGCGGGCGAGCTAACCGGTCGGGAGGAGCCGCCGCAGCCGGCGAGGCAGGCGGCCACGGCGATCGTGGAGAAGAGGAGATGGTGGCGTTTCATCGTTCGTTTCGTGGCGCCCCAGCGGCGCGCCGCCCAAGATACGGCAAAACGCGTGGACCTCTTCCGCCGATGCGATCGAGGGCCTGCGGCCGCAGCACGGCCCCGCGCTGCCATAAATCGATTGGATTTCGAAGGGATGGCTCTGTGCGCGGCGCACGTTCGCGCGGGTCGGCGGCGCGCCGGCGCGCGCGGTCGTTTACGCGGCCTCGCGGACCATGGTATGAGACGGCACCTTGTGACGCTGGCTTCTTCGTGAAATCGGCGGAAACGGGGCGAGGCGAGCTGAAGCGTCACCGCGCGTTGCTCCCGGATCTTTGGGGGAAGCGTGGGGAGGGCGGCCAACCCCTCGAGTCGCTGGGCTCGATCGGGACGCGTACACATCATGTCCTGACTCGAGCTCACCAAACTCGGAGAGGACTCGGTCCATGATGTCTCGAAAGCAAGCAGCCAGCTGGCTCCTACGAGTCAGCGCGTTGCTGATCACGCTCATTTATCCACTGACAGCGCTCGCGCAGCACGCGACGGGCGCGGCGGAGGGCGGCACGACCCCGCATCACGGCGGCGGCGAGGCGAACCTCGTCGTCCCGAACCTGGGCGACCCGACCATCGCCAAGTTCATGGGCAACACGCCCGGATCCACCCTGCTGTACGGCGGACTCGTCGTCGCGGCGCTGGGCATGGCGTTCGGCTTCATGATCTACACGCAGCTCCGGAACTTGCCGGTGCACAAGTCGATGCTCGAGATCAGCGAGCTGATCTACGAGACCTGCAAGACGTACCTCGTCACGCAGGTCAAGTTCATCCTGATCCTCGAGGCGTTCATCGGCGCGATCATCGTCTACTACTTCGGCGTCGCGCAGCATTACTTCGCCGAAGGCAAGGCGATGAAGGTGGTCATCATCCTCGCGTTCAGCCTCATCGGCATCGCGGGCTCCTGCGCCGTCGCCTGGTTCGGCATCCGCGTGAACACGTTCGCCAACTCGCGCACGGCGTTCGCCGCGCTCAAGGGCAAGCCGTTCCCCTGCTACGAGATCCCGCTGAAGGCGGGCATGAGCATCGGCATGCTGCTCATCTCGGTCGAGCTCATCCTGATGCTCGCCATCCTCCTCTTCATCCCCGGCGACTACGCGGGCCCGTGCTTCATCGGCTTCGCCATCGGCGAGTCGCTCGGCGCCTCGGCGCTGCGCATCGCCGGCGGCATCTTCACGAAGATCGCCGACATCGGGTCGGACCTCATGAAGATCGTCTTCAAGATCAAGGAAGACGACGCGCGTAACCCGGGCGTCATCGCCGACTGCACCGGCGACAACGCGGGCGACTCGGTCGGTCCGTCGGCCGACGGCTTCGAGACCTACGGCGTCACCGGCGTCGCGCTCATCTCGTTCATCCTCCTCGCGGTCAAGAACCCGACGGTCCAGGTCGAGCTCCTCGTCTGGATCTTCGTCATGCGCATCGTCATGGTCGTCGCGAGCGTCGTCTCGTACTTCATCAACGACGTGCTCGCGAAGGGCAAGCACGCCAAGGCCGACAAGATGAACTTCGAGCAGCCGCTCACGCAGCTCGTCATCCTGACGTCGATCGTCTCGGTCATCCTGACCTTCATCGTCTCGAAGCAGCTCATCCCCGGCATGACCGCCGAGGAGATCGCCGCGGCGCAGCAGGCGGGGCAGATGGTCGGCATCACCGACCAGAGCCTCTGGTGGAAGCTCTCCGTGATCATCACCTGCGGCACCGCCGCCGGCGCGATCATCCCGGAGCTCATCAAGGTCTTCACGTCGACCGAGTCGGGACACGTGAAGGAGGTCGTCACCTCCTCGAAGGAGGGCGGCCCGTCGCTCAACATCCTGTCCGGCCTCACCGCCGGCAACTTCAGCGCCTACTGGATGGGCATCGTGCTCATCTTCCTCATGGGCACCGCGTACATGGTGGCCAAGGAGGGCGTCGGCCAGATCATGATGGTCGGCACGTTCGACCCGTCCGCGGTCTTCGCCTTCGGCCTCGTCGCCTTCGGCTTCCTCGGCATGGGCCCCGTCACGATCGCGGTCGACTCGTACGGACCGGTCACGGACAACGCGCAGAGCGTCTACGAGCTCTCCGTCATCGAGGGGATCCCGGACATCAAGTCGATCATCAAGAAGGAGTTCGGCTTCGAGCCCGCCTTCGAGAAGGCGAAGCACTACCTCGAGGAGAACGACGGCGCCGGCAACACCTTCAAGGCGACCGCCAAGCCCGTGCTCATCGGCACCGCCGTCGTCGGCGCGACCACGATGATCTTCGCGATCATCGTCGCCCTGACGGACGGCTTCAGCCAGAACACGGACAAGATCTCCATCCTCTACCCGCCGTTCTTGCTCGGCCTCGTCGCCGGCGGCTCCGTGATCTACTGGTTCACGGGCGCCTCCACGCAGGCCGTCACGACGGGCGCGTACCGCGCCGTCGAGTTCATCAAGGCGAACATCAAGCTCGAGGGCGTCGAGAAGGCGTCGATCGAGGACTCGAAGAAGGTCGTCGAGATCTGCACGCTCTACGCGCAGAAGGGGATGTTCAACATCTTCCTCGTCATCTTCTTCAGCACGCTCGCCTTCGCGTTCTACGACTCGTACTTCTTCATCGGCTACCTGATCGGCATCGCGATCTTCGGCCTCTTCCAGGCGCTCTTCATGGCGAACGCCGGCGGAGCCTGGGACAACGCGAAGAAGATCGTCGAGGTCGAGCTGAAGGCGAAGGGCACGCCGCTGCACGACGCCACCGTCGTCGGCGACACCGTCGGCGATCCGTTCAAGGACACGTCGAGCGTCGCGCTCAACCCCGTCATCAAGTTCACGACGCTCTTCGGCCTCCTCGCCGTCGAGCTCGCGGAGCAGATGAAGGACGGCGGCGGCTCGACCCCGATCGTCCTCGCGGCCGTCTTCTTCGGCCTGTCCTTGGTGTTCGTCTACCGGTCGTTCTACGGCATGCGCATCAACGCCGAGGGCGAAGAGGGCGAGAAGAAGGAAGCGAAGGCCTGAGCGGCTTCGCCACCTTCGGCTGAAACGGCGAGGGCCGGCCTCCGCGAGGAGCGCCGGCCCTTTCGCTTCCATGCCGGCCCGCACCGCGCTCGCGCGTCGCGTGAGCGTTCGCGCGTCGCGAGTCGCGCGTCGCGACCGTTCGCGAGTCGCGCGGCGTTCCCGCGTCGCGTGAGCGTTCGCGCGTCGCGCCGGCGTCGGCACGTCGCGCAGGGCCTCTCGCGTCCACGTCGCGCAGGGCCTCTCGCGTCCACGTCGAGGCCTGGCGGCCTCCGCGAGGAGCGACGTGCGGCCTGCGCGTGAGGCCTGGAGGCCTCTCCGCGGCAGGCGCGAGAGCGTCGGGGGTGGATCGCGCGTCCACGTGCGCGCGTGCGGCGCGTGCAGGCGGGGCAGACGAATCCGCGCGCGGCGGCGCGATGTGGAAACAGTGGTGTTTTATTACAGGGACTTCGTGATACCGGTCACGGCATGTTCGATGCGAAGCGTCACGCCGCCATGCGAAGCCGGTCCCTCTCCGCCGTCGTGATCTCCAGCCTCGTCGTCGCCGCGTGCTCGGCGCCGGCGCCGTCCTCGTTCGAGTGGATCGACGAGCCGGCGCTGGAGGTGGCCTCGCGGGACGAGCCGCCGCCGGACGACGAGCTCGAGCACGCGGGCGTGACCGACGTGACCGTCCCGGATCCGTCGGCCGGAGGCGCGTCGCCGGCGGAGCGCTCGATGGCCAGCGCCGCCGCGCCCACCGCGCCGGTCGTGGCCTTCCTGAACGGGGGCGGGGGAACGTACACCGCGGGCGTCGACGACGCCGGGCAGCGCGTCTCCTCGGTCCTCAGCTTCTACGGCCGCCGCACCGCGACGGCGCCGCCGACGGGCTACGCGGGCGCGAGCTGGCAAGAGCTGCTCGGCTGCGTCCGCGAGAAGTTCGCGCGCTACGACGTGACGATCACGGACCAGCGTCCGGCCGGAGCCTTCTCCGAGATCGTCGTCACCAACGCGTGGGGCTCGAGCATCCTCGGTCTGTCCAACGCCATCGGCGGGATCGCGCCGCTCGGCGCCTGCCGCGTCGTCCCGCAGGCGGTCGGGTTCGTGTTCCAGCCTGTCTACGATCGCCCGGGCTACGGCGGCGTCGCCGGCGCGTGCGAGGCCGTGGCCCACGAGCTCGCCCACACGCTCTCGCTGTCGCACGAGCAGCTCGCGACCGATCTCATGTCGTACGCGCCCGCGAACCCCGCGAAGCGGTTCCAGGACGCCAACGTGGCGTGCGGCGTCTCCGCGCAGGCGCCGGAGGCGTGCACCTGCGGCGCCGCCACGCAGAACAGCCACCGGCAGCTCCTCTCGATGGTCGGCGCGCGCTCGGCGAGCGGCGGCGCGACGAACCCGGCGGAGAAGGTCCCGCCCGTCGTCCGCGTCGTCTCGCCGGCGAACGGCGCGAGCGCGACCGGCAACGCGAACGTGACCGTGGCGGTCGACGCGACGGACGAGACCGCGCTCGCCGACGTGCGGCTCGTCTGGCAGCAGACCCAGCGCGCGCTCGCCTGCGACGACTCCGTGCAGGGCGTGACGTGCGTGGTGAACGGCAACCGGCGCACGTGGACGATCTTCGCGGGCACCGGCGCGCGGAGCTTCTACGCGTACGCGATCGACGGCGGCGGGAACACGACCTCGACGCCCCTCGTCACGATCTCGCTGACGGGCGCGGCGCCGGACGCGCCGCCGACGGTGGCCGTCCAGCTCCCCGCCGATCGCGCGGTCCTCGCGCGGGGCGCGGCGATCGACTTTCAGGCGGCCGCCTCCGACGATCGCGCCGTCGCCGACGTCCGCGCGATCTGGACGTTCTCCGGCGGCACGCTCGAGTACCCGATGGCAGAGACGACCACGCCGGGCGTCTACCGCGCGACGACGACCGTGAGCGCGACGGCAGTTGCCGGCTGGCGCTCGGTCGAGATCGCCGTCGTCGACGACGGCGGCAACCGCACGCTCTCGCCGAAGCAGTGGGTCTACGTGCAGTGATCCGGGCTGAGCGCCGGCGAACCGAGTGATCGTGGCCATAGCGCCGCGGCACTGGCCGGGCCGAGTGAGCCCGGGGCGGAGCGCCGGCCGGGCCGAGTGAGCCCGGGGCGGAGCGCCGGCCGGGCCGAGTGAGCCCGGGGCGAAGCGCCGGCCGGAGCGCTTCCGTGGTCGCGCGCGCCTCCGGCCGGCTACTCTGGGCGCCATGCGGACGTTTCGCGCTGCGACGCTCAACATCTGGAGCCGCTTCGGACCTTGGGAGGAGCGGCTCCCGGCCATCAAGAAGGGGCTCGCCGCGCTCGCGCCGGACGTCATCGGCCTGCAGGAGGTCCTCCGCTTCCCGGAGCTCGACCAGGCCAAGCTCGTGAGCGAGGGCCTCGGCTACGCGATCGCGTGGGGCAAGGCGTCGGAGAACCACGGCTTCCCGACGGGCAACGCCATCCTCTCGCGCTGGCCGATCCTCCGCTCGGAGGTCTTCCCGCTGCCAAACGGGGGCTTCGACGAGGACCGCTCGCTCCTCTTCGCCGAGCTCGATGCGCCGTTCGGGAAGATCCCGTTCTTCTGCACGCACCTCAACTGGAAGTTCCACCACGGACACGTCCGCTGCCTCCAGGTCAAGGCGATCGCGGAGGCCGTGGCGCGGCTCGCGCCGGTCGACGGCGTCTTCCCGCCGGTCGTCGTCGGGGACTTCAACGCGGAGCCGGAGTCGGACGAGATCCGCTACATGAAGGGCCTCACCGGGCTCGGCGGGCCGTACGTCTACTTCGCAGATGCCTTCGGGATCGCGGGCGACGGCTCCGCCGGGGCGACGTTTTCGAAGACGAACCCGTTCGCCGAGCCGATGCGCGAGCCGGAGCGGCGGATCGACTACGTCTTCGTCCGCGGTCCGGACGACGCGCAGCGCGGCGAGCCGATCGACGCGCGCGTCTGCTTCGACCAGCCCGTCGACGGGACGTTTCCGAGCGACCACTTCGGGGTGATCGCGACGATCACCGCGGGGCGCTGACGCGCGCGGCGTTCGAGCGCGCGTCAGGAGCGTGCGCGTCCGGTCAGTTCGAGAGGCAGATGCCGCCCAGTCCGCCGCCGCCCGGGATGCCGGCGTCGATCCCGCCGCCGCCGCCGCCGAGCGGGTTGAAGCAGCAGTGCGTGGCGGGGTTGCAGGTCGCGTCGCAGGGCGCCTGCGCCTGGAGCTCGTTTAACTTCATGAGCGCGGATGCCGGGTCGCAGTCGGGGATGCTACCGCCGCCCGAGCTGCTCGAGGAGGAGCTGGAGCTCGAGCTGCTCGACGTCGAGCCCGAGGAGCTGGAGCTGCTCGAGGAGCTCGAGCCGGCGTCCGTCGGGCCCGGGTTCGAGGGCGGCGGGAGCGTCGAGCTCGACTCCTTCTCGGTGGGCTCCCCGGCCCCCTCGGCGCCCGGGATCTCGGAGGCCGACTCCGCGCAGGCGGAGACGACGAGGACGGAGGCGACGAGGCCCGTGGCGACCAGAGCGTAGGCAGACTTCATCGGGGACTGACGCTAACAAGGAGCTCGGGCTCCGAGCCATCTCCCTCGAGTCTCCCGACGGATCGAGAATGACGTCCGCGAGGAGAACGAAGCTCGGATGTGCGACTCGGTCATTGATCGTGCCCGTGCTCGGCATGTTTGGGGGTGCGGCGTGCGGTGCGCTTGCTCGCTCCCGGCACCTCGCCCTGCGTGGCGGCTGCGTGCTGCGCTCGTGGACGTTCGCACCCATCTCCTCCAACGAGTCGCCGACCAAGCGGTCAGCGCCGGCGGTCCCCTGGCCCCGGTCCGCAGTGCCGCTCGATCTGCCCGATACATGACGTGTCAGGCGGTCATCTTCGGGAGCCGAGCTTCGGAGGCGGCTCGACGCCGTGCAGGGCGTCGCGGGCGCAGTGCTCCGCTCTTCGCGACGTCGCTCGCGTGGGCGCCAGGACAGGCGCGATGTTCTGAGCGATGGGATGGTGCCTGGTCGACCTCGTGGTGTGCCGTGAGCGCTGACGCCCATTGCCGGGTTCGGTCGCGGTCCAACCGCCGACGTCCAAGTTGTCCAATGGAACTACGTAAGACCATGAATCTATTGTGTATATCTGCGTGCCCGATCTTCATTTAAAACGAACTTATGCGGATTTTGACGATTTGGCTTGCGTATCTCCGCACCCGTCAGCTACGAAGCGCACCATTGGCGATGGCCGCGTGCCGTCGACAGGGGATGAGGGGCTGGCAACGGGGTGATCCATCGTGTTCGCCCCGCAGTCGCGATGCTGACGACCGTGGAGGGGGGGCGTTGAAGCTGGGAGTGGTAGGCGGATCGCCCCGCGCAACATCGACGCGGTGGAACGATTGCCCGCGGTTCATTCGCGGAGGCTGCTCTCCGTTGGCGCTGCCTTTGGCGGGGGCATATTCATAGATACTCATCGAGCCAATATCGTGGCGCGCAACGCGATTTATCGGCGACACCCGCATACGGCTGCTGGGAGTCTGGAGTGCATTCGTGATAATTTATCGATCGATCTCGGTTCCCGAGTTGTGGGGCATCTTCATTCTCCCGATTTCTGGACTGCTTGTAGTGGGCGGCGGCGCATGTGACGGCAGCGGCGCACGCGGTGGTCCGCGCCGCGCGCGACCGGACCAGATCCCCGAACAGGTGGCGATCAACGAAGGAACGTCGACCTACGGATTCTTCATCTCTCGCGACCGGAGGCCGCTCGACGTAGGCGCGTTCCGTGTCGCAAAGCGGCCGGTCACGGTCGCTCAGTACAACGAGTGCGTCGCCGCTGGAGCTTGCTCCGGCGCCGTTGAGAACGCGTGCATCGGCGTCGAGGACGGGCTGCGTGATGCGCTTGCCGGTCGGACCCAGGGCAGCGACGCAGACGAAGCGATACCGATGACCTGTGTCGGGGTGAGGCAAGCCCAGGCCTACTGCGGCTGGGTCGGCGGCGCGTTGCCGACGATCTCGCAGTGGTTGACCGCCGCTCGCGGGCGCGAGGTCGCGCGATTTTCGTGGGGCAATACGCTTCCGCGTTGCGAGCAGCATCCCGCAGTCACCCATTCGGTGATCGGCGGACCATGCGCCGAATCCCAAGACCAGACCTTTGCCGTCGGGCGCCACGTCGCCGGCACATCGCCGCTTGGTGTCGAAGACGTCTTGCTGGCTTCAGGTGAGCTTATTGCGCCGTCCTCTGACTCGCCGGTCTCTGCGTGTGCGGCACCGTTTCCGGCCTGTGTTGCCTACGGCGTTCGGCCTGGGGCGATCGACAGCGTCGAGGCACTCGACGGCGTCGACACCGAAGCCGGTGAGCGGAGCCGACAAGCCTATGCCTTCCGGTGCGCCTTCCCCGGAGACTCCAAATGAGTAAGCGAATCCTAGCATTTGTCGCGACGCTGGCATTGGCCGCAGCCACTGCATGTGGCGCGTCGACCGACGGTCAGCCCGGCTCCGTGGAGGAAACTTCCATTGGGCTCGGGCTCGGTCCAAGATCGGTACCGTATCCGGCTACCGTCAGTGGAAAGGGGTGGGCCGGGTCTGTCGTTGACTTGATGGCCGCCGACGCGTGGGCGCAGTGTGGTGCCCATGTCGGCTCCGCCGCTCAGACCGCGACGGACGCCTATCTCGCATACCTCGAGACGCAGATCACGCCGGTCGATTGTCCGGCCGCTGCCTCGCTGAATCCCCCAACGTCGACCTTCTCCATTAATGGCTGCACGGCGTCGAACTGTCCAACCCGCATCAAGCGGTGGGCGCGCCAGCGACAGGTGGCAACGTGCAATGTCGGAGTCGGCGCCGGCAGCACGGCCGTCGTCCGCTTCCACGGCAACGCGTCGATCGGTACCAAACTCGAGGCGAGCTCGTTCACGGGCCTCACGACGGCTACATCGCCCGCCATCCGTGAGGCCGCGGTCGCGGCCGGACAGAAGGAGGTCGATATCGCCGAGGTCAATCTCTGCATGGCGCAGCGCCTGCGCGAGCACGTGGCCTCTGCCGACAGCTTCTTCCTGAGCGCCGAAGACCTGCGGCAGCTCCTCGAAGTGATCCGCGAACGCGCCCAGATCGCGATGGTGCAGTACGCGCTACTCGGGCGCACGTTCACCAACCCGGATGATCGCGCTGGTGGTCCTTCGAGCCCGTTTCAGGCGTTCATCACCCTCATGTACTGGTCTAAGCGGCCCGAGGCTCAGGCCCCCATGACCAAGATGGGTCTGGACCTTGCCGCAGCCGTCCAGCTGCACGTCGATACCACAGGTGAGCTCGCGCAACTCTTGGTGCGAAGCGCGGCGGCGCGCGTCGGACGCGGCGGAACGCCGTCGAGCAACCCGAGATCCGACTTCGGGGCCGGGAGCTGGAGGCAGCGATTGCTCGCCCTGCTCTATGGCGGAAATCCGATGGCGACTGCATCGTCGACGGCGGAAGTGGATCTCGCGAGCGTGGGAAATCACCAGGAGTTGCTCGGGGCGATTCAGAGCTCGACAGCGAACTCGGTGCCGTGGGCCACAGCGTGGACAGAGGACTCTCTGGGAACGTGGAGCTGGCCAAATGCGATGGCTCCGATCGGCGCATCCCAAAAGTACGCCACCGCGCCCACGCCGGACCCACACGTCCGGCATCTGCTGGCGCTCGCGCGCAGGGCAGACGCACTGTACTTGAAGGAGTCGAATGCCGACTACATATCGTCTCCGGGCTCGGCAGCGCTCACCTTCCGTCGTATCGATATAGGGGGAACGGCACCGAAGCTATGGTCGCTCGTCGAGGCCTGGCTCCGAACGCAGGAGTGTCGGAAAGTCAATCCGACCTGCATCATTCGTGTTGGCGACCCCGCGATGCCGACCGCCGCGGGCTATGGGATCTCGCTCCTTTGGCGGACCTATGGGATTCAGCCCGCGCACGCGACTATGCTGGTCGGAATGCTCGCCGACATCGTTCCGGGGCTCAGCGAGACCAGCTACCTAAGATTCATTTTCCCGAACTTCTATCCTCCAATGCTCGTCGAGCAGCAGGGGGCGTCGCACATGACGGGGAACCATCGCACGCTGAGTGCGGCGGAGGTCAGTGCGCGACTTCCCGGCGAGGCTGGAACATGGTATCGGCTCGACCCGGAATTCGACGTGCTTCCGTTCGGGAACGCCGAGCGTTCGCCGCTATATTCGTGGGTCGCTCCGTACTTTCTGCCTCGTTCCTTCGACAAGTTCAACGTGCCGATCTCGCAGGGGTTCGGTCGCGGAGACGCCGTCAAGCGACTTGGTGCAATCGGTGCACTCACGGCGAGCCGAAACCTCCTCGAAGACGCCGTCTCGGGTGCGAGCTCTGCGATTGCGAGTACGTATCTCGCGAAGGTGCCTCGCGTGCTCGCGACCATCACGAGCGCGATCGGTGACCGCTCGATGAGCGTTCGGCCGACGACCGGCGTCAAGAACCTCTATCGGACATGTGGCGACTTCGACCTGCCACCGTTGGTCCCGAAGGCGTGTCCGACGATTATCCAAACGGCCGCCGTCGACGGTACGACCGCGAGATGGAACTTCAGTGTCCGCGCGTCCGAGGGCGACTCATTCTTTGACGGCCCCGCTTCGCTCGTCATCGTTCCGTTTCAGGGCGGGATAGAGAGTGCTGCCGCGAAGGACGCGAACTACCGTTCCTTCCAGAACGCAACCCGTGCGACGCTCCTTCAGTCCGCGCAGCGTGTCGAAGTCTCGTTGCCGAACCCGACGTCGTTCGGGACTGCGAAACAATGGGATGTGAGTGTCGACCTTCCGACGGCAACGGTCAGCGCGTCCGTGATCAGTGTCGCGATGACGTTGGGCCGCCCCTTCAGCGTCTTCCTGAAGCGTGGAGCTGGGAACGAGACCGAGTATCAGCTGCTGGCGCAGCGTCTCGTGCTCGCAGTGGACATCGCATCGCGGCCGGTTGGAAGTGGGAGTACGAATGAGCTCGTCGGCCTGCCGGTCGACGGACAGTTCATCGCGTATGGCGGGGTGCTCGGGCAGATCGCGGAGCGCGCATGGACTACGCTCGAGGACGACTGGTCGAAACCGGCCTACGACGGCTTCGACAATCGGGTCGACTGGATCCCGCCGTTCGATCCGACCCTCTCCGCCGGAGCGACCGCTGAGGGTCCCGCAGCGATGTACCTGCGGAACGCACGGAACGCGGCCGAAGAGGCAACGAACGCCGTCAAGAATGCGATCGACGAGGTGATGAAGGAGCAGGCCGACGATGCGGTGCTCGCGAGCGCGCAGCGGAGGGCCGCCGAGATCGTGCAGCTCGAGCAGAGAGCACTATGTGGTGACGCGGCGCCCGATTGCGACACGAGCACGCGCGACTTTTCGACGCAGAGCTACGTCCCGACCCCGGTTTGCGCGTCGGGCGCACTGTGCCTCGCGGCCAAGGAGCTGCGAGCCAGGGGGCTGCCGCCCACTGTGCGCCTCGCGCGAGCGGTCCATGATCATGTCTTCGACGCGGCGCCGCCGGCGTTCAAGGACTACGCGGGCGGTGCGCTGCAGAAGGTGTTGATCCAGCAATGGACGGCGATGCGCAAGCTGAAGCAAGCTGGTTCCGAGACGAGCACGGGGTTCCACGCGCACCAGAGCCAGATTGCCGTTGCCGAGGCCGAGCTCGCTCAAGTGAACGCCGTGCAGGCGTACGAATGCAGCGAACAGGCGCTGAGCGATGCCTACTTTAGTGGGTTCAGCTACCCGCTCGACAGGATGGCGTTCCGTCCCCCGCCGAAGGGCGAGCTACCGAAGCCGAAGTCTGGGGTCCACTGGTCTGCGGGACCGCTCACTGCACAGAACCAGGCTTGTGAACGCGCAGAGCTCGCGATGGGGCCGGCGAACGCCAGACACGGCGCGGTGGTAAAGCAGGCATGGGCATGGCTAGCCTCGCAGACGACGCTCGTCCTCGAGGCCGCCGCCGCGCTTCAGACAGCGGACGCAGACCTCGCGAAGGCACTCGCCGCTACGGACCTCGCGAAGGCGAAGGCGGAGCTCGAGGGGTCGCTTGCGGCCGGCACGCTTGTGACGAAGTTCGGTGCGTATCGTCGCTATCACAGCTATGACATCTGGCGGGCGCGCGCGCTGCTCGAGAGCACGCGGCGCTACGCCGTCGCGGCGCGGCGCGCGATTGAAGCGCAATTCGTCGTCGACCTGTCGGAGATGCGAAGTGACGAGCCGTTCGTCGCTGCACCGGCGACCTGGGCCGACGAGATCTACGAGTACGATCTGGCGGCACCGGCAGCCGTCGGACTCCTCGCAGTCCCGCGGGACGGCGACGGGATCTACCCGAATCGCCTCATCGACTACGTGGGCAACCTCGAGCGCTTCGTCAACGGATATGCTGTCGCGCGGCCCACGGCCGTCGCCCAGAACGACGACGAGGTGATCCACGTTTCGGGACCGGACGCGCGTGTCGATGTCGTGATCGACGGTATCCCGCAGCGCGTGCTCTCCGGCGACGTCGCCGGCTGGGAATTCATGTGCCCGAACGGCAGCGGCTGGGTGCAGCACCCCGGGCTCGCCGCGCCGACCGCCAATGCGGCGATCTCGACGCTCTGCGGGGGCGTGAAGCCGATGCGCGCTCGCGTGAGCTTTTCGCTCGACCCGTGGGGCCGGCGCTCCGGGAACATCGCGGAGGCACCGTACGCAAAGCGTCACAACGCCCGGTGGTCGCAGCTGGCTGTCAACCTCGTTGGCACCGGTGTGCGCAACTGCTCAGGGGCTCCCGATCCGAATGCCTGCTACGCGAACGCGTATCTCCGCTACAGCCTCTCGCATGTCGGTCCTGCATTGGTGACCAACTTCGACGAGCAGTGGCGGTCTATGGGGGTCCCGCTCGGCAGTATCGAGGGAGCAAAGGCCCTCGCCGCGGAGCAGTGGCTCGATCCGACGGGCAACGGCTTCTCGAGGCCCTACGTCGCGAGCGTTGCGCGCACCGAATTCGTCTCTCGACCGCTTGGTGGCACATATCGGTTCGAACTCGAAGTCACCCCCGACGTCCGCCTCGATCGCCTGGATCGCATCCAACTGCTCGCTCGCAGCAGCTACTGGGTAAAGCAGGGGCAGAGCGCCCTTCCGTCCGCCTCCACTTCTCCGATCTTGGCGACGGTCGACCACCAGGTCGCCGACACGGCTGGTGGCGACGCGATCACGATCACCGGCGTGGACCTCGGGGGCGCGACCGCCTGTATGGTCGGCGGGACGATGGCGACGATTACGTCGAACACGGATACGAGCCTCTCGTTTGTCATGCCGGCGAAAGCTGGTGGCGTCCACGACGTGGTCGTCATTACGTCTGGCGGCGCGAGCAACTCACTTCCTCTCGAGGCGTGGAATCCTAGCCAGATTCCCGGGATCGACGGCTACTTCGACTCGCGCAAGGGCCTCAGCTTGTCAGGCGCGACGGTTACGGCATGGCAAGAACAGAGCCGCTCGGTGGCATATACGGCAGCGGGTACACCCACGCGTATCGCAGACGCGTTCCGTCCGGGCGTCCCCGCCATCCGCTACGGCGCCGGGAATGACAGGCACTCCGGGACCGCGCGCTCTCTGACAGGAAGCAGCTCCGTCTTCTGGGTAGGCAAGTGGACGGGCAACTCCGCGGTCCGACCTTCGTTCGGATGTGCCCGCAACGTGGTCTCGAGCATCTCCGGATTCACCGCCTGGGGGATCTACGGCGACGGCCTCGATCTCTACTCCTATGCTGGCGCCTCTCAGTTTGCCACGCGTGGCTCGGCGCTGAACACCGGCAATACCCTCCTCGCCGGGTGGATCCATAGCGGCCCGCTCGCGAAAGCCTACGTCGGTACAACGCAACTCGGCACGGACGTCGCACTCTCGCAATCGACTACCCCTGCGTGGACCACGGTGGGGAGCTCTGGATATCACGCCACGAATGGGGCCGACGCGGACATCGGAGCAGTGATCATCGTTGCCGGGGTCATCTCCGCGAGCGACAGCGCGAGGCTGCACGCGTGGTCTCGCGCCGGGTTCGGAGCCGCGCCGTGACGCGCACCTCTCCCGAAGCACTCCAGGATGAAGCAGCACCCATGCGAACGGGCTGACCGCTTCTCGAGAGAGACCATGAGAACTCGCCGGATGAAGGAATGCGCGGGCCCCGTATCGGTGCTCACCCTCGTAGCGTTCATTTCGTCGTTCCTCCCTAGACCTGCGCTCGCCAACGACCGTGCGCAGGAGCCGCTAGACGTGGAGTGGGCGCAGGTGCAGCCTTCGTCCTGGCACGCCCTCGGTCAGCAGGGCGAATCGCCGGCGCCGTTACCCTTCGACGCATTGGGAGCCGTGCGTACCGAGGGCGTGAGCCCGCTCGGCCCGCTCGAGCATGGCAGCGCAGGCTCGAGCGGGAACGGAAGCCTTACGTGGGATGACGTCCTCAAGGCCATAACCGAGGAGCGGCGCAGCGGCGTTCTGGCCGTTGGCGGCACGAGTCACCCGTCGACGGTTGTACCCGCGAGCCCCAACCCCGGCCCTTCGCAGGGAGCCGGAGTAGGCGCGAAGCGGGCTCCGGCTGGCCCCCAGCTCTCGCTGCCGCAGGGGGCGAGCAAGCTTCGAGGGATGGGCGAGAGCTTCTCTGCGGAACTCTCTACCGGCGTCGCACGCTACCAAGTCGCCTTCGAACTACCCACGGCACGCGGCGGTGCACAGCCGTCGCTCGGACTCTCGTACAGCTCCGGCGGCGGCCACGGCATCGCGGGCGTCGGCTGGGGAGTCGGAGCATCAGCGATCTCGCGTCAACTCGATCGAGGAGGACCAAAGTATCGCGATCCGGCGCCGGGGGGACCGTGGCATCCCGAGCAGGATAGGTTTGTTTCGGGGACAGAAGAACTCGTACCCATCTGCCTCGTTTCCGGGGCGACCTGCGCGGGGGCGCAAGCGGGCGAGGTGATGCCCGAGTGGGCATCGGGCTGGCAGTACTTCCGCGCACGTGTTGAAGGCTCGTTCCTTCGCTACTTCTGGTCACCGGACCATCGAACCTGGCGGGTTCAAAGCAAGAACGGCGTCTCGATGGAGTTGGGCGTCCCGCTTGACGGCTCTGACGATCCAGGCGCTCTCGAGGTCGATCCGTCGGCGCCTTCGCGGATCTACGCGTGGCACGTTGTTCGGACGTACGACGCCATGGGGCAAGCGAATCCGTCAGGAGCGCAGGTGCCGCGTCCATTGAACCTGGTGCAGTACAGGTATCAGAGCGTTGGTGGGACGACTTATCTCACCGATATCTTCGATACACCGCCCGCGGCGAACGCAGCAGACGCGCCTCTCGCCAGCTATGCCCACCATACCCGTTTGCGCTACGAGCACAGGCCGGACGTGACGACATCGTATCGTCGCGGCTGGGCGGCGCAGGTGACGCAGCGCCTTCAAGGCGTGGACGTCACGAGCTACGATTTCGAGCCGGGCGACGGCGGGCGCCGGCTGCTTCGCCGGTACCATCTCGCGTACGATCCCGACACACACGTCTCGTTGCTCCTCAGCGTTCAGATGGAGGGCCGCTGCGTGCAGCCGGTCGGAGAGAGCGGTCCGTCCGGCCTCCTCCCGCCGACGAGCTGTCCACGTTTTCCGGCGATGACCTTCGGGTACCAGCACGTCGCGCCGTTCCGCATCGACGGGACGTCCGCCAGTGCTGACCTGCCGGGATACGAAGGCTTTGACGAGCGGCTCCGCACGATGAGCGCGAGCCCGCCACACTCGATCCACGAGACGCTGACCGAGCTTGCGGACATCGACTCCGACGGGCTCCCGGACATCGTCGTGACGGACCCGGCGCAGTACGGTGGCAATCACGGCATCTTCTTCAACCGGCGGGCCGGGTTTGCGGCGGTCCAGACGATGGCCGTGGAAGGTGTCCTCGGCGCCGACGCCAACGTCATCCGATTCAACAATCCGAATCTCTCGAGCCACGACGTGGACGGTGACGGTACGGTCAACCTCCTTCACATGCCGCTGGTGAAGACGTATTCGGTCTACACGCCGGCGCGGAAGCCCGACGGAACCTGGGCATGGCAGGGGCGCGTCGTGACCACGGCGTCGCAGCAGGACCCGAAGATCGACTTCGCCGGTCGCCACGCCGACCTCCGCCTCATGGATGTGAACGCTGACGGCCTCGTTGACGTGGTCTACACGGCCGCTACGGAGGTCCAAACGTTCCTCTCCCTCGGCCGCTATCCGGGCGGCGACGGTCAATACGGCCATGCTTCGCGGACCGGCGCGAGCACTGCAGACGTCTCGAACGAGCCGCTCACGAGCTGCATCCCGTGGAGCGCACTCCCGGTTCGCTTCAGCGATCCGGACGTCCGCATCGCCGACATGAACGGCGACGGCTTCCCCGACATCGTGCGTGTCCGTCACGGCGACATCCGCTACTGGCCGGGGCGTGGGAACGGCTTCTGGGGCACGGGAGATCCGGCAGGGTGCCCGGCCGGGAGCTTCGGTCAGGACCAGCACGTCCCCATGAACGACAGTCCGGTCTCCGCGAGCTTCGGCGACGACCCGCTCCTCCTCGACGATGTCAACGGAGACGG
The DNA here is from genome assembly GCA_019637195.1 of Labilithrix sp. GTDB lineage: Bacteria > Myxococcota_A > Polyangia > Polyangiales > Polyangiaceae > Labilithrix. The sequence goes on from JAHBWA010000020.1 coordinate 81,582, forward strand.
TCTCGCCGACCTCCTCCGGGTCCGGTTCAATGCGATCGACATCCACCTAAACGTCGACGGCACGGGGTGGACCGACCGCCACGTCATCGAGAACGCACCGCCGAACTCCTCGATCGCGAATCGCGTTCGCATCACCGACATCGACGGCTCCGGCACGCCCGACATCTTGTGGGGCGATGGGTTCGCCTACAAATACATCGACCTCGCGGGCGGTCTCCGCCCATGGCTCCTTACGAAGATCGACAACGGCCTCGGAGGGACCACGGACCTGGAGTACGCGACGGCGGCGGAACAGATGCTCGCCGCCGAGGCAGCGAGCGACCCGTGGACGAGCAAGGCCCCTACCGTCGCCCACGTGCTCGCGCGCGTGACTCGCCGTGACAACCTGGAGCGCGTCGGGCGGGCGGCAGGGACGTACGTCACCGAGTACACTTATCGGAATCCGGTCTACGACGGCCGGCAGCGCGCGTTTCGTGGGTTCCGGACGGTCCGCACGAGGACGTTGGGCGACACCAACAGCCCGACGTCCGTCGCGGAGGCGACGTTCCTGCTCGGTGATTGCGCGGAGGAGCCGGAGACGCCGGGTGCATGCAGCGAGCGCTGGCAGGACAATCCAAGGGAAGCGCTGAAGGGATTGCCGGTCCTCGGCGAACAGCTCGACGAGACGGGAAGTATCTACCAGTCGACCGAGCACACCACGTATCGCCTGCGCCACCTCTACGACGGACTGGACGGGCGCCGAGTACGCCACGCGTTCGCGTCGGCCACGGATGCGTATCGGTATGAGACGTCGCCGTTCGTCCAGGCAGCTTCTTCGGTGTTGCTCGCCGACGTGGAGGTCGAGCCCTCGGCTGGGGTGGTCCGAGCGGACCCCAAGCGGGACCTCCGGCTCCGAAGCTCCGGCCGAGTGCGCATTCGGAGAAGCACCAACATCGACCGCTTCGGAAACGCCGTCGATCGGTACGACCACGGTTGTGTCGAGGGATGCGGCGCGGCAGACGAGACCATCGTTACGCACACGACGCCGCTCCGCATCGCGGACGATCCGTCGGGCTGGCTCTGGCGCACTTCGGAGTCCTGGGTTCGGGGCGAGCGCACGCCGCTCGTGCTCCGAAAGCGGATCGCGCATGACTATGACGTGCGGGGACTGGCGATCTCGGAGCGGATTCAGGTGACCGGCACCCTGCCGCTCGACCGCTTCCATGAGACGAGCGGAAGGGCGATCGCGCCATCACCTGCCAACGCGATCGGCGACGGCTGGTACGACACGTACAGCGTCGACCATGACGTTTTCGGCTCGGTCATCGAGACCTGGGGCCCGGCCGGCCATTGCAGTCGCGTCGTCATGGATGATGCGTTCGCCCAGCTCATCGTCCAGGGGAGCACTGGCACCGGCTACGGAGGGACGGGGCCCAGCGCTTGTGGGAGCTACGAGCTGACTTCGTCGGCGGGATACGACCGCGGTCTCGGCGTCATCACGAGCCTCGTCGATCACGGGGGCCGCATGTCGACCGCGAGCTACGACGGGTTCGGACGGGTGACGGAGATCCGGCGCCCTGATCCGACTGTGATCGGCATGCCGTCGCCGGTCCCGTCGATGATCGTCGAGTATCACCTTCCGACGGACGGGTTCACGCCGGTGGCTCGCGTGCGCGAGAGGATCCAAGACGGCGCGACAGCGGCAGTGGCGAGCTTCGCCGAGTCGTGGTCGTTCATCGACGGTCTCGACCGTACGCTCTCCAAGATCGTCCAAGCCGAGGACGGGAAATGGATCGTCACCGGGGAGGTGGACTACGACGCGAAGGGGGCGGTTCGACGGGCATATGAGAATTACTTCGGAGGCGATCCGGCGCTCTATGTTGAACAGGGGGCCTATGGGCGGCCGGATGATCTTCACGTGAAGCTCTCCAAGTACGACGCGTTCGGGCGCGTCGTGGAAGCCGCGTTCGACGACGTGATCACGCATCGAAATGTGCATCACGCCAGCTCGACAGACTCATGGGATGCCGCCGACCTCGAGCAGACGAGTCCGCATTTCGGGACGCCTTCTACGGTCCGAGTCGACGGACATGGTCGTCGCTTCAGCGTGATCCAGCGCGCCCGCGTAGGCGCGCAGATCGAGCTGCACGAGACGGTGACGACCTTCCTGCCGACCGGAGAGCCAGAGGTCATCACGCGGTCCCGTCCGGGCTCGACGGATGTGGTCCGCTGGATGCGGTACGACTCCTTCGGGAGGATCGTTCTTAACGCCGAACCAAACACCACGAAGGGTTTTAGCCCGTCGACGATCACCGATGCCAATGCGATGAAGGCGTGGCGGTACGCCTACGATCGCCTCGGCCAGCTCGTCGGGACGAGCGATCCACGAGGCTGCGGGGTCAACTACTTTTACCTCGCGGACGGACGCCCGCTGGGCGAGGACTACTCGCCATGTCGCGAAGAGCACGGCGACTATTCGGCGCCCGACCTGCAGATCGATCCAGCGGCGCCGTGGCCCGTGTTCGTGAAGGGAGATGGGCTGGAGGTCCTCGTCCGTCACGACGGCGCAGACCCCGACACTGCGAGCATTCCGAGCTTCCCGGGCTCTCCTCCGATGCTCGGTGCAAACGCCGACCACGTGGCTTCGATCAGCGATCGTGGAGCGAAGACCGTATTCCACTACGACGGTCGCGGACGCCCGAGCACAGTCGCGCACAGAATCGCGAAGCCCGGCGTCACGGAGAGCATACTCGCCGACCGCTACACGCCGCACTGGTTCGTGAGGACGACCGCGTACGACGGTGCCGATCGTCCGACCGCGGAGTCCACCGGCGCGGACGTGCCGGCGCTCCTCGGTACGAGTGGGACCAGCCTGGTGACGACGGCATACTCGAAGCGAGGCACCGTCGAGAGCGTCGGCGGGAGCTACGGTCCCCTGGTGACCAGCGTGGCGCGCCATGCCGACGGACGCATCGAGCACACGACGTTTGGCGACGTTGCCCAGACGACGACCGAGTTCGAGTACGATGAGCGACAGCGCCTCGCCTCCGTCGTCACGTATCGTGGGGCGCCGGCGCTTTGGACGACGAGTCCGCCGGCGTACACGCCTGCGCCGGACCCTGGGGCCGGTCCCTCGGTCTTCCAGACGGAGCTCGAGCACTACAGCTACGCCTACGACGTGGTCGGCAACCCGACCGAGATTGCCGATCTTCGAGATCCGTCGGCTTGGCCGACATCGTTCAAGCCGAGTACGCGACGCCTTCACTACGACGATCTGTATCGGCTAAACCGGGTGGAGTACCTCGGGGACGACGACTGGGTCTCTCCATACCTCGCGGAGATCACCGACACCTCCGGGCAGCGGACGCAGCCCAGCCCCCACGTCTCGTTTGCGAAGCGGGTTGCCGAGCAAACCTTCACCTACGACGCGGTCGGCAACACGATCGCCACAGACGACGATCAACACGGATTCTACGATCGCTCCCTCGGAACGATCACCAACGGACCCGCCAACGCAGGACCGTATCAGCTGAAGCAGGCGCAGACGAGCGGGATACGGGGCGGCGACCTCAGTGCGGCATACGACGACGCGGGAAATCTCGTTAGCCTCGCGCTCAGGCGCAGCGGTCCGTGCCTCCCAACCGGTGCAGTCTGCTCTCAGCGCTTCGCATACGAGTGGGACGAAGTCGGCCTCCTCGCGCGCGCTCGACGCTGGGACCTGTCGGCACCCGGCGCAGCAACCGATCCGCTGCCGACGGGTGTGGCCGTCGCGGAGCTCCGGTACGCGTATGGAGCCGACGGGCAACGCGTCAGGAAGACCGCCGTCGATACGTCGACGACCGACGAGCTGCACACGGTGTATGTCTTCGCATCGCTGGAGCTCCGGAGGGCTCGGTTCATTGGAGGCGACTACGAGAGGACCCATGCGACGGAGGCGCCGTATCTGTTTGCGAACGGTATGCGGCTCGCGCGCCTCTACTACGCGGAGGAAGACCTGCCGACGCTCAGCAGCGGCCACATGCACGTGCTCTTCGAGATTCCCGACCATTTGGGATCCTCGAGCTTCGTCGTCGATCAGGCGACCAGTGAACTCGTGGAGGCGACTCGGTATCAGGCGTACGGTGCCGTCGAGAGCGACTATCGCCCGGAGCGGTGGAACGCGTATCGAGACGACTATCGATTTACGGGCAAAGAAGAGGATATTGAGGTCGGACTCGGCTACTTCGGGGCGCGATACTACTCGCCCTACCTCAATCGCTGGACGACCCCGGACCCGCTGGCGCTCCACGAGCCGGGAGAGGCGGACCTGAACCTCTATGCCTACGTGCACGGGCGGACGTATGTGGCGATCGACCCGACTGGCCTGGATCCGCTCACCGTCGCCCTAGTGGGTATGGCCGTCGGAGCGGTCGTCGGTGGCGCTGCCTACGGGACCGGCGCCGCGGTCAGCGGGCAGACCTTCGACTGGGGTGGATTTGCCGCCTCGGTGTTCATGGGTGCGTATGCGGGACTGGCCACGGCGGGCCTCGCATCCGTGGCCTCCGGCGCGGGCGCGGGAATCGCGGCGACCGACGGAGCGCGAGCGGGCGCCATGGTTACGGGCTCACTGTACGGAGGGGCCATCGGCATCGGCGTCGGTGGTGCGTCGGCTGCTTACTACTCTGGGCAGAAGGGGGAGAAGTTTGGCGATACGCTCGTCCGGTCGACCGAAGGGATCCTTACCGGGTACTTCGGCGGCGCCCTCTCGGGGATGACGACAGGTCTGGCCCTCCAAGGACATGCCGCCTTGCGGCATGTCCTCACCGTAGGCGGCGCGATCAACGGAGGGCTGGGCGGGGCTCGAGGAATCTACAACTGGTCGGACGGAAGCGGGTTCGCTGCGCTCGCTGTGGACTCTTCATGGGGGCTCGTCGGGACGACCCTTGGAAGCGGCTGGAATCTCGTCAATATCGGTTACGGTATCGGGTCAGGTAAAGATAGCTATAGCGAGAATTGGAGCAAAGATCAGAATCATCATGTGTACGCGGGCGGTATTATGGATGCGTTGCAGATTGGCGGGAGGAGATACGCGCATACGCAGGGTAATGTGATTTCCGGCAGCGTGGACATGGCTTCTACCGGGACATTGAGCCACGAGAAGGAGCACACGCTAACGAGTCGGGTATTCGGTCCTGTGTATCAGTTAACATATGTCGCATGGCTGCTCCATGCTGGTGCTATCGGTGCTGGGCTGTCGGTGCTGTATGGTAAGAATCTGTTTGATGGTGCAATGACCATGGGATACAATAATAATCCTTGGGAGATTCACGCCAAGGAGAACAATAACCCCCCGAGAAACTGCCCGGTCCCGGAATTCTGCTTCTGATACCGGTCCGCAACCGCTCCTCCATCTCGAGGAGGATCAGAGCCTTCAATGGCGGAGGGCAGATGCGATGGAACTGCGGCTGTTCCAATACTCGGTCTCGCGCTCGTCTTAGTCGAGGGGCGCCCGGTGTGAACTGCATCCGGTTCCCTGGACACCAGGCGCGGCTCCCGACTTTGGCGTGTCGCGCATCGAGGTCAACCGCAACGTCTATCGAGCTGTGGGGCGTCGGCTGCAGCACCGACAGTACGCAGAGCGGGCTCGACTACCGGCCTCCGAAGGCCTGGCGGGATTTGGTTCGCCGCCACGTGCTGCCTCCGGCGGGGGCTGGCGGCTGCCTTGTCGGGGCGACGAGCAAACGTCACGCTCGCGGTCGTGCTCGTGAGCGAGTAGAGGGACGAAGCAAAGTCAACTAGCTAGCTAGTTCCCGTCCGGGAACGCCCAACTGCGGAATAATAAACGAGTAATCGCAGCCGCGCGCCATGGAAATAAGGCCGGGGTCTCGGCCGTTTCTCGGGGAAATCGCCAAACCTCCCTGAAAAACGGAGTCCGAGACCCCGATGCGGCAAGTCTACCATGCACAACTTCCCCTCGCTGCGCGGAGCGACCATCCGCGCAGCGCGGAACTCGCCACGATGAGCCGGATCCTCGACCGGAACCGCGGCGCGTTGAAGGCGGTGCACCAGACTTCCTACCGCGGAGATCGGTTGTGTGCGCGGCGGCCTGAGAATCGTGGGCCGCGTGAAGTGGGCGACTGCAGACGAAAGATGCGAATTTTCTCACGAGCGGCACGTCCAACCTGCCGATGACGAGT
>JAHBWA010000200.1 GCA_019637195.1 Labilithrix sp.
GCTCGCGCTCGCGCTGACGTGGGCGGTCTTTCACGTCCTGTTCCCGCTCCGGAGCCACCTCTACCCCGGCGACGTCCTCTGGACGGAGGACGGCTACCGCTTCTCCTGGCGCGTGATGTTGATCGAGAAGGCCGGCTCGGCGGAGCTCACCGCGACCGATCCGCGGACGGGCGCCTCGCGCGAGGTCCGCGCGCGCGCGTTCCTCACGCCGTTCCAGGTGAAGATGATGTCGACGCAGCCCGACATGGTCCGCGCGTTCGCCCGGATGGTCGCGGACGAGGCCGAGCAGCGCGGGGAGCCGCGCCCGCGGGTGACCGCCGACGTCGTCGTCACGCTGAACGGCAGGCCGCCGGCGCGCCTGATCGATCCCACGGTGGATCTCGCCGCCGAGCCCGCGCGCCTCGGCGGGACCTCGTGGGTGCTCCCGTCGCCGCGCTGATCGGTCACCCCGCATTTCTCTGCGTTCGTCGAGCCTCTGCGTTCGTCGAGGGGCGGAGAGGGCCGCTGGACAACGGTGGTCGGATGCAGCATTGGTAGACGCCGCCGGCGGCCTCGACCGTCGTGCTGTCGAGCCACTTGCCGAGCGGAATGCCGTCATGAGTCAGAGCGGGAGCGAGCGCACGCTGGAGGAGCTCGTCGCCTCCCTCGCAGGTGCGACGCGCAGCGACGCGCGCCGCTTCAGCGAGGCCGACCTCCTCCCGCTCCTCGCGCGTGAGCGCGACGCCGCCGCCGCGCTCGCGCGGATCCGCCAGGCGGCCAAGAGCGGCGAGCCCCTCGGCGGCACCTACGTCACCGCGGAGCGCCGCGGGACGCGCTACGTCTTCGCGAGCACGTCGACGCCGTCGGAGTCGCGAACGCCGTCGTCGCGCCGCGCACCGTCGCCACGCGCGCCAGCGCCACGCACGCCGTCGCCACGCGCGCCAGCGCCACGCACGCCGTCGCCCGCGCCGGGGCGGATCGAGGTCATCGCGGGCGACAACTTGCCCGTGCTGACGAGCTTCGAGGCTGGCACGTTCGACCTCATCTACGTCGATCCCCCGTTCAACACGGGGCGCAGTCAGGCGCGGACGCGGATCAAGACGGAGCGCGACGACGCCGGCGATCGGGTCGGCTTCCACGGCCGGCGCTACCGGACGACCGTGCTCGGCTCGAGCGCGTTCGCCGATCGCTTCGACGACTACCTCCAGTTTCTCGCGCCGAGGCTCGAGCAAGCCCACCGCCTCCTCAAGCCGACGGGCAGCTTCTTCCTGCACCTCGACTACCGCGAGGTTCACTACGCGAAGGTCTTGCTCGACGAGATCTTCGGGCGCGAGAGCTTCATCAACGAGATCATCTGGTCTTACGACTACGGCGCGCGAGCGACGAACCGCTGGTCGCCGAAGCACGACACGATCCTCTGGTACGCGAAGAGCCCGAGCGACTACTGCTTCAACTTCGACGAGATCGATCGGATCCCGTACATGGCACCCTCGCTGGTCGGCGCGGAGAAGGCGGCTCGCGGCAAGACCCCGACGGACTCGTGGTGGCACACGATCGTGAGCCCGAACGGCAGGGAAAAGACCGGTTACCCGACGCAGAAGCCGCTCGGCGTGCTGACGCGCATCGTCCGTGTCCACTCACGCCCGGGCGATCGCTTGCTCGACTTCTTCGCCGGCAGCGGCAGCTTCGGCGAAGCCGGCGCGCGCTGGGGACGCGACGTCGTGCTCATCGACGAGAACCCGGAGGCGATCGCGGTCATGCGCCGGCGCTTCGCGAGCTTCGACGCCTCCTTCCGCGGCGGCGAGCCAGGACCCTCCGCGTCCCGCTGCGGCGAGACGACGGACGATCCGCTCCTGCCCGAGGGGGCGCGGCGGCGCTGAGCGCCGGCGACGCGTCCGGTCGCCGTCACCGCGTCGCGCTCGGCGACGCGCCGGCGTCCTCGACGGTCGGGGAAGGGAGCTCTCGCCCGCGCTCAGGCGCGCGCCGCGCAGTGGGCCATGTGCCGCGCCGGCGTGCGGCCGACCTGCGAGCGGAAGTCGTGAATGAGGCGCGATTGATCGCAATACCCGAGGAGCTGGGCGAGCGCGGCGAGGTCGACCCGGATCCCCTTCGCCAGGCGCGCGGCGGCCTCCTGGACGCGGAAGCGCCGGATGACCCACTTCGGCGAGACCCCGATCCGCGAGCGAAAGAGGCGCTCGAGCGCGCGCACCGGGCGCCCGGCGTGCTCGGCCAGCCACGCGACCCGCGTGAGCGTCGGATCGCGCCGCGCGAGATCGCCCACGGCGTTGACCTCGCGATCGTCGTCGTCGACGCCCGGGTGCACCTCGCGCACGAAGCGCGTGACGAGGTCGACCTTCGCCGCGTCGGTGTCCGCGGCGGCGAGGGCCGCGTCGAGCGCCGCCGCCTCGACCTCTGCGGCCAGGGCCCGGCTCACGGCGAACGGACGATCGACGAGCTGGACGGGCTCGATTCCGGGGCGCAGGAGCGCGCGGAAGCCGGCCGGTCGGAACTTGATCCCCACGACGCTGCCCGCGCCGGAGAGGTGCGCGACGAAGCGCGACGTTACGGGGCCGTGGACCCCTGGTCGGTGGTCGCCGAACACGACGTTGACGCACGGGAAGGGCAAGACCTCCTGCTCGACGTGCGCGCGATCGTCGAGGTCCCAGCGCGCGATCCAGACGTGCTCGACGATCTCCGCGAGATCGTCCGGCGCGAGGTGACGCGTCAGCGTCACGCGCTCGTTCGCGGGCGCCGGCGTGAGGCTCCCTTCCGCGCGAGCCGCCTCGACCGCTCGCAGGTCTTCCGCACCCTTCCCCATGGGGCAATTTTACAAGTCGCGCCCGCCTTGTCGACCGCCGCGCGCACGAGCGCGAGCACGATCGCGGCCGCGGGGCGTTGTCGCTGCGGCGCTGCGGCCCTTCGCTGCTGGGCGGTCAGCCGCGCGGCGGCCGCTGCGGGCGGGCGGGCATCGGCTGCGTGCGGAAGGCTTGCGCCACGATCTGGCGGAGGGTCGCGAGCTTCTGGGCGCGCTCGGGCTCTTCCGCGGGGCCAGCCTTGGCGACGTGGGCGAACTCGCCGAGGGCGCGCCACTCGGGCGTGCTCGGGATGCCGAAGGCCGTCCGGAACGCCTCGCCCATCTCGATCGTGCTGCCGAAGCGTGCGCGCGGATCCTTGGCGAGCGCGCGCATGAAGACCTGCTCGACGGCCGGGCTCGCCTGAGGGACGAACCGGCGGATCGACGGCGGCGGCGTCTCGACCTGGTCCATGCGGAGCGTGAACTCGCTCTTCTCGCTCGGGAGGAACGGCGGACGGCCGGCGATGGTCTCGTAGAGGACGACGCCCGCGGAGTACAGGTCGCTTCGTCCGTCGAGCTCGCGACCGAGCACCTGCTCCGGCGACATGTACGCGCCCGTCCCCGGCGCCAGCTCTTGCGGTGACGGGGGACGCTCGCCGTGCGTCGGGCGGACGAGGTGCGCGATCCCATAGTCGGTCATCTTCACGATGCCGTCGCGGCGGATCAGGATGTTCGAAGGCTTCACGTCGCGGTGGACGATGCCGAGGGCGTGACCCGCGGCGAGCGCGCCGAGCACCTGCTGGAGGTAGTACCAGGCTCGGTCCGGGCGGAGGCCGGGGAACGCGCCGGGGCCCGCGAGGCGCGCGCGGGAGACGTTGCGCGCGATGACGTCCTCGAGCGTGTCGCCGTCGACGAGCTCCATCGCGAGGATCGGCGGCACGATCGGTCCTGACGACGCCACCATGGACGGCGCCGGGCCGTGCACGTCGGCGCCGGAGCCGCCCGGCAGGGTCGGGCTCCAGCTGAACAGCTCGTGGAAGCGGACGACGTTGGGATGCTCGAGGAGGCGGAGCGCTTCGGCCTCGTTCTGGAAGAACGCCCGGAGCTCTGCCTGCACCATCGCGCGGGGGTGGAGCTGTTTCAGCGCCAGCGGCAGCGGATCGGCGCCGCCCTTCGGCCCCTTGGGGTCGTAGAAGAGCCAGGCGCGGTAGACGGTGCCCATCGCGCCCGATCCGAGCTTGGCGTCGACCACGATCCGCCCGTAGCCGCGGTCGATCTGGACGCCGGGCGCCAGCTGGCCGCGGCTCGTTCCGCGGGAGGGCTGCAGGCTCCGGCAGGAGGGGCACACGGCGGCTCCTTCGGAGAGGGGGCTTTTGCATTGGACGCAGGTGGCCACGCTCGGATCCGTCCCTCGTGCTTACCGCACCCGCGCCGGGAGGGCGAATCGCGCGCGGAGTTTGCCCCTTCGCCCGCGGGGCGGCTGGACTAAGCTGCGGCCCCAGATGGCGAAGGTCGAAGTCACGGTCACGGAGGAGCTGGGAGGCGCGCGCCTGGACAAGGCGATCGTCGCGCTCGTCGAGGGCGCCTCGCGCGCGCGGGTGAAGCGCGCGATCGAGGGCGGCGAGGTGCGGGTGAACGGCCGCGTGCTCGCGAAGGGCGGCGTGGTGCAGGCGGGTGACGTCATCGCGCTCGAAGACGTCGCGGTGAAGTCCGCCGAGGGCGGCGCCGTCCCCGAGCCCGACGCGCCGCTCACGATCCGGCACGAGAGCGCTGCCGTGCTCGTCGTCGACAAGCCTGCCGGCCAGCCGACCGTCGTGCAGCGCTCCGAGGAGACCGGCTCCCTCGCGAACGCGCTCGTCGGGCGCTTCCCCGAGCTCGCGAGCGTGGGCTACTCGCCGCGCGAGCCGGGGGTCGTTCACCGCCTCGACACGGACACGTCCGGGCTCGTCGTCGTCGCGCGGACCGCCGCCGCGTTCGAGACGCTGCGCGAAGCTTTGCAGAGCGAGCGGATCGCGAAGGAGTACCTCCTCGTCTGCGCGTCGGAGGGCCTGCCGGACGACGGGACGATCGAGCATCCGATCGCGAACCACCCGAAGGACAAGAAGCGCGTGTACCCGTGCGTCCACCCGCGCGACGTCATGCGCTACGCGCCGCGACCGGCGCTCACGCGCTTCACGGTGGTGCGCTGCAGCGGACCGTGGGCGCTCGTGCGGGCGACCGCCGCGCGCGCCGTGCGCCACCAGCTCCGCGCGCACTTCGCGTCGATCGGCCACCCCCTCGCCGGCGACGCGCTTTACGGAGGCGCCGCCGAGGGCGCGGGCGCGGCGGAGGACGCGGGGACCGCGGAGACGGCCTTCGGCGCGGGGATCGGTCGCCACGCGCTCCACGCGTCGCGCGTGACCTACGACGGCGGCGGCGACCCCGCCCTCGCGTTCGACGTCAGCTCGGAGCTCCCCGCCGACATGGCGGCGCTCGTGGGCTGACGGCGCGCGCGTCGACGCGCCCGGCATTCGGCGGGCCGGGCGCGCCGGAACGTGTCGGCGCTCAGGCGCTGAAGGCGACGACCACCGTGGTCGTGTTGAAGAACGCATCGATGTCGCGCTCGCTCTTCGCGATCTCGCCGAAGACGCACGCGCCACCGACGGGCGCGCCGACCCGCTCGCGGATGAGCGCGGCCTCCTCGGTGAACTCCTCGCCGAGCGTCGCGAGCCGCCCCGTGCAGGAGAGAACGAGCGCGCCGGCGACCGGGCCGTCGGCGCGGAGGACGGCCTCGGCGGCGGCGTTGGTGGACGCGCGGAGGAGGTCCTTGCGCCCCGCGTGGAGGATCTGGACGCGCCGCCCCTCCCCGATCGACGCGGAAAGGCGGACGACGCCGTCGGGCCGGACCTCCCACGGGGCCCGGGCGACGAGCTCACCGCCCTCCCGTCCGCTGCTGCCCGAGTCGGCGATGCCGAGCTCGTAGCGATCGGCCAGGTATGCCGCGAGCTCCTTGGGCTCCTTCGGAGGCGTCGCTCCGGCGAGGCGGGCGTCTTCGACCCACACCTCGGCGGCGGGACGGCCGTCGAGCTCGTAGAGGCTCTGTCCCTCCGCGCGCGTGACCGTCCGGGGCGGACCGACGGCGCGCAGGCCGTGACGCGCCGCGATGCCGGCGCGCTTGCGCGTGAAGATCCCCGCGAGCGACGCGTGATCGCCGCGGAGCTCGTCGCCGACGAAGAGGCTCGGACGGTCCTCCGTCATGTCGTCGCCCGTCAGCCCGCCGGCGAGCTGCGCCCGCGGGCCCGCGCCCTTGCGGATGGCGGCGACGAGCGCCTCTCCGTCGACGCGGATCGCCGGCGCCAGGACGAGGCACACGCAGTGCTCGAGACCGCGAGCGGCGGCGGCGTCGGCGGCCTCGGCGATCGCCCGCGCGGCGGGGACGACCTCGACGAGCTGGGGCCCGCCGAGCTCGACCGTGCGCGTCGCGACCTCGATGTCGTCGCCGCCGAGCAAGACGACGGTGACGCCGCGGGCGGCGATGCCTCGCGGGCCGAGCACGCGCGCCGCGGCCGAGCCTCCGATGATCGGGACGTCGCCGACGACCTCTCGCACCACGCGCGGGGCGCTCGCGATGTCCGGGTAGCTCACGGACCCGAACACGATCGCGAGCTTCGGCGGGTGGCCGCCGAGCGCCTCACGAGCCTGCGCCGCCGCGTCCCGCGCTGCCGCGGCCGCGGAAGAATTCGTGCTCATCCCACTGCCGAAAATCAACATCCCCCGACCCCTGAGTCCACGTCGCCCACGACGGCGCTCTCTCTACCTTAGCCTCGGTCTCGCCGACCTGCTCACGACTCTGTACGGCGGCGCTAGCGCCGTCTTAAGCCGCAACCTTGACATCGCCGACCGTTGTTGGCACGAGCCCTGGCGAGCGAAAGTCTGCCGTGCCGCCCTCGTCCTTCAAGTCGTCCACGCCTCCTCGTTCGATGCTCGTCGAGGCGCAGCGCTCTCGCGTCGCGCCGACGGTACTATCCGAGCTCAAGCGGCGCGGGCCGCTCGTCGTCGCGCTCGCCCTCGTCGGCGTCGCCGCGTCGTTCGTCTCCGGCCGGACGTCGGCCTCGTCCGCGGACGAGCTCGCCCAGCTGGAGGCGATGCTCGCCGAGGCGAGCGGCGCCGCCGTCGAGGCGAAGGACGTGCGCTGGGAGCCGTCGCGCGGCGTCGTCGTCGACCTCGCGCTCGGCCGGTTCGTGCTCTTCCTCGGCAGCGCAGGCCCGGGCGCTCCGCGTGACGTCTACCGCGCGCGCGTCCGCCTCTCCCCCGAGGGCCGCCCGCTCGGCGTCGCCGGAGCGTACAACCTCACGTCGACGCCGCTCGGCGACGACCACGCGCTCGTGGTCTCCGGCGAACGCGCGGCCTACGCGACGTGGTCGTATGGGAAGGAGCAGGCCGTCACGGCGCTCGATCTCGCGGGCGAGGGGAGCCAGAGCCAGGCGACGAAGCCCGCCGACAAGGCGATGGCCTGGGTCACGAACCTGCAGCAGACCGGCTCGGGCGCCGGGGTAGGTCGCGTCGACGTGACCTTCGAGCTGCCCGCTCACCGCGTCGGGCTCACGCTCCTCGCGGAGGACGACGCGCTGGCGATCGATCTCGCCGACGACGAGCGCGCGCTCCGGCCGACGCGCAGCGCGCGCCTCGATTTGAAGTCCGGCGAGCTCGCGAGCGGCGAGCAGATGCGCGCCGACGCCGGCAAGCACCTGCCGAAGCGCCTCGTCCACTGGGCCGTGGACACCGTGCGCGCGGTCTCGTGGATCGGCCCGGCGCCGATCGCGTGGCTCGAGGAGCGCGCGTTCGCCACGCGCGACACGATGAGGCAGACGCTCTTCAAGGTGACGAGCGGCAAGGACGCGCTGGCGAAGGAGCCCGAGGGGCTGGCGCCGGCGGCGATTCTCGACACCTCGCAGGCCTCGGTCGATCTCGGTCACTGGCCGCCGCCGCCGATCCGCTCGATGTGGAAGACGCCGGAGGCCGGAGAGGGCGAGTGGAAGACGCCGAAGCAGCCCTGGGTGAGGACGCTCCCCGCGCCCGCCGACGGCGAGGCGCCGCCGTCGCCGTTCTACGAGACCTTCGTGCGACCGGACGAGGAGCGCCCCTACGCGAAGGTCCTGCTCGTCGCGATGGACATGCGCCAGCTCGAGGTCGGGATGGAGGCGGGGAGCGAGGACCCGAAGCCGCTCACCGGACCGCCGGGCACCGGGCGCGTCCCGCGCGATCCGGCGGTCTACACGCGCATCGCGGCGGCCTTCAACGGCGGCTTCAAGACCGAGCACGGCAACTACGGCATGATGCTGAACAAGCGCGTGCTGCTCCCGCCGGTCGCCGGCGCGGCGACCGTGATCCTCACGAAGGACGGCCGCGTCGGAATGGGCTCGTGGGGGACGAACGCGACCGTCGGCGGGATCCACGACGTGGCGGCGGCCGACATCCAGAGCTTCCGCCAGAACCTCGATCCGCTGGTCGATCACGACAAGGTCAACCCGCAGGGCCGCTGGCAGTGGGGCTTCGTCCTGCCGGGCACCAGCATGCAGACGGAGCGCTCGGGCATCTGCGTCACCAACGCAGGCCACATGATGTACGCCTGGGGCGACGACACGAGCGCGACGAGCCTCGGCAAGGCGATGCAGATGGCCGGGTGCGTCTACGGGATGCACCTCGACATGAACCCGCACCACACGGGGTTCATGTACACCAACATCACCGAGTTCAAGGGTCGCCAGTACAAGAGCGAGCTCCTGACGAGGGAGATGGAGATCGACACCGATCGCTATCTCCTCTACGCGCCCAAGGACTTCTTCTACATGATGCTCCGCGACCCGCGGCCGGCGCTGCCGCTCGAGGACGTCGCGTGGGAGCCCGATCCCGGCGCGCAGCCGGCGCCGGCGTGGATGGCCGGCCTCTGGCGCGGGCGCTCGGGCGACGTCGAGCTGCTCGAGATCGAGCCGGGCCGCGCGTCGTTCCGCGCCCGCGCGGGGACGAACGAGCCCGACAAGGAGAAGGCGCGCGAGGCCCGCCGCGACGACGACGACGAGCCGGCCGCGCCGGTGGCGAAGGCGTCCCCGCCGCGCGGCTCCGAGCTCTCGGACGACGACGCGCATCGCGTGCTGTTCGCGCTCTCGCTCGGGACGAGCGAGCCGCGCCACCCGCGAGGGCTCGCCGTCGACGGGCAGATCGCGATCCCGCTAGGGACGGACGCGGCCACGGCGGCGCTCCTCGTGTCGGAGGACGGCGCGATCTCGATCGTCCCGTCGAAGGAAGGTGCCTCGGTCCCGCCGAGCGGCGACGCGGTCGAGCTGCCGCTCCTGCTCGACGACGGCGTCGCCCGCGAAGGCGCCCGCACCCCGCACGGCCGGGCGCCGGTGGCGCTCGGGATCACGCCGGCGGGCCGCGTCCTCGTGGCGCGAGGGCGCGACGTGGGCGACGTCGCGGCGGTGCTGGTGAAGGCGGGCTGCGCGCGGGCGGTCCTGCTCGATCGCGGCGCCGGCGGGCACGGCGTGATCGCGCGTGCCGGCACGTCGACGCCCCCGCGCTCGCGCTACGAGGACACGACGCTCTACGCGATGGGCAAGCCGCTCCTGCCGCGCGGCTTCCGCTTCGAGCCGACGAATCCCGTCGAGCCGCCCGCGCCGAAGAAGAAGTAGCGCGCGGAGCCCGCGCGCCGTGCGCGGGCTCCGCTCCGGCGTCGCGCGCCGCGTCGTGCGCGGGCTCCGCTCCGGCGTCGCGCGCCGCGTCGTGCGTCTACTCCTCGCCGGCGGGCTTCGCGGCGGGGAGCGTCTCGTCGTCGCTCGTCGTCTCCGAGCCCGGCGGGGGCTCGGGGGCGGGCTCGACCGGCGCGGTGTTCGCGCTCGGAAGTACGTCGCCGCCGTGCACGTCGCTCGTGCCTTCGTCGGCGTCGACGTTGGCGGCGTTGTAGCGCGGCGGCTCGCCCGGCTTCGAGAAGTCGATCCAGAACGCGGACGTCTCACGCACGTCCATGTGGACGAAGGTGCTGTTCGGGTAGTAGCCGCAGCCGACGTTCTTCAGCGTGCGGCAGAAATCGCGCACGATCTCGTTCGGAACGCCGACGACGCGAAAGTCGATCGCCTTGCCGTGGTTGTGGTTCGAGTGCTGCGTGTATTGGGTCGGCGCGTAGGGGCGGAACCCGCTGACCACCTCGATCTTCCGGCTGCCGAAGTGGTTCGAGACGATCCCGAGCAGGGAGATGAGGCGCGCCTCGATCGGGTGGCTCGCGCCGCCCGCTGCGCGCATGATCTTCTCCATCGACCTGAGCGTGGTCGGAGCGATCTTTCCGCCCTTGTCCTTGATGCGGAGGTCGACTTCTTCCGTCGAGGCGGCGCGCTTGACGTGGATCACTCCGGGCGTCTTCGCCTTCGCGGCGTACGTCGTCGGCTTGGGGGCCGGCTTGGCGCCCGGCTTGGCCTTGCCGTCCTTGTCCTTGTCTTTGCCCTTCGCGTCCTTCGGCGGATCGACCTTGGGGATCGTGAGCACGTCGCCGATCTTGAGCCGCTTGACGTCGCGCTCCGTCAGGCGGTTGGCCTCGATGATCGACTTGGGCGTCACGCGGTAGCGGTTGGCGATCGCCTGGATCGTGTGACCCTTGCCGATCGTGTGCTGCACGTCCGCGTCGGCGGTGGACGAGCAGAGGAGGAGCGCGCCCCCGAGAGCGACAATCGACGCGAGCGACGTCAGGCCGTTCCGCATGAGCGACGTCCTTACTCCATCTCCTCTCCGCGACAATAGTCGATCGGATGTGGTTGTATCTAATGAAAATTGAACGCTTTTGCGGTCGATAACATGGCGCCCGTCCGCGCGCGCTCCGCCGCCGCCGGCGCGCTCGACGGCTCGCGCGGCGCGCGTTCGGCCGGCGGTGCGCGCGCGGTCGACGAGCGGGTCGAGGCCGCTTCGCGTCGCGCGCCGAGCGACGCGCCGAGCAGCCGCGCTTAATGAAGCTCGCGCGCACCTGAGACACCTTGTGCGCGCTCGTCTCCGCAAAATGAGCGCGAGCAGACACCGACTTTTTGACGGCTGCCTACGCGGGCTGTCACACTTTGTGCCGAACCATGCTCGGCGAAGGTAAAAACCTGGTCGGCGTCGACATCGGAGCCAGCGCGATCAAGGTCGTGCAGCTCAAAGAGTCGCGAAAGAAACTCCAGGTCGTGCGGTACGGGTTCGCGCCCTTGCCTGCGCAGGCGATCATCGACGGTCACGTCATGAACTCCGGCGCGGTCGTCGAGTCGCTGCTCCGGATCTTCCACGATCAAAAGATCTCCCAGAAGGACGTCGCCATCGGCGTCTACGGTCAGTCGGTCATCGTGCGAAAGATCACGGTGCCGATGATGACCAACGAGGAGCTCGAAGAGCAGATCGGCTGGGAGGCCGAGCAGCACATCCCGTTCGACATCAAGGTCATGTCGATCGACTACGAGGTCCTCCGTCGCCGCCCCGAGGCCGCGCAGATGGATCTGCTCCTCGTGGCGGCGAAGAAGGACGAGATCAACGACTACGCGGCGATCGTCCGCGAGGCGAAGCTCAAGCCCGTCATCGTCGACATCAACGCCTTCACGATCCAGAACATCTTCGAGTACCAGCACGGCCTGCCGGAGGACGGGACGATCGCCCTCTTGAACGTCGGCGCGGCGGTCTCCTCGCTCAACATCGTGTCGCGCGGCGTGTCGGCCTTCACGCGCGAGATCACGAACGCGGGTAACTCGATCACCGAGGAGATCCAGAAGCAGTGCAACGTCCCGTTCGAGCAGGCCGAGGCCTACAAGTGCGGCGGCGGCCCGACGGACATCGTCCCGCAGGAGGTCCACCAGATCATCCAGTCGGCGTGCGACGGCCTCGCGGGTGAGATCCAGCGGAGCCTCGACTTCTACCTCGCGACGAGCGGCGAGACCGAGATCAGCCGCATCTTCGTCTCCGGCGGCAGCGCGTACCTCGCGCCGCTCTGCCAGTCGATCGAGAAGCGGGCGCACGTGCCGGTCCAGGTGTTCGACCCGATGGCGACGCTCGGCGTCGACCCGAAGTTCGTCAACGAGCAGGACATGCGCCTCCGGGCGGCGCAGCTCGTCGTCGCGCTCGGCCTGAGCCTCCGTTGTGACAAGGAGCGCCGGTCATGATTCGCATCAACCTACTACCGCAGAAGAAGCAGCTCCGCCGTCGCGGCGAGGCGGGCGCGCCGGCCGACGTCGTCGGCGGCGGCGAGAGCCAGGTCTGGCTCGCGTTCGTGCTCGGCGCGGTGCTCCTCGAGGTCATCGTCCTGCTTTTCGTCTACAAGACGAAGCAGGACCAGCTCACCCAGGTGCAGAAGCACAACACGGAGCTGACGGGGAACGTCGACAACATCAAGCGCGAGATCGCGCAGCACGCGACCATAAAGACCCAGCTCAAGGAGCTGCGCGACCGCGAGGAGGCGATCCAGAAGCTCCAGGGCGCGCGGACCGGCCCGACGGCGACGATGCTGGAGCTCTCGCGCATGATGACGCCCGGACGCGGTCCCACGGTCGATCGCGACAAGCTCGAGCAGCTGAAGCGCGACAACCCGAGCGCGGTGCCGAACGCGAGCTGGGATCCGCGCCGCCTCTGGCTCTCCGGGTTCAAGGAGAACGACCGCAGCGTGAAGCTCTCCGGCTTCGCGCGTGACGCCGAGGACGTGTCCGAGTTCCTCCGGCGGCTCTCACTCAGCGACTACTTCTACGACGTCAGGCTCCTACCCGCGAGCAAGGCGGTCGACGCGACGACGAAGCTCGAGCTCGTGAAGTTCGAGATGAGCGCGAAGGTGAGGTACTGAAATGGCGTCGCTCAGCCTGAACCGCCTCCCCATCGTCGGGAAGATCGGCGTCGGCACGCTCTTCTGCGTGCTACTCGGAGTCGCCTACTACGTCTTGCTCCACACCGACGTCGCCGCGCGGACGGATCGCGAGCGCTCGCGGACGTCCGAGCTCGAGACCGAGCTGTCGAAGGTGAAGCAGTCGCAGGCCAGCTACTTCGCGGACCGCGACGAGCTCGCGATGCGTCAGCAGAAGCAGCGCGAGCTGAACAAGGTGCTCCCGACCGACACCGAGGCCGCCACGTTCCTCTCGGCCCTCCAGGCCGTGTCGAACATCAGCGGCATCGACCTCAAGGCGTGGTCGCCGATGGACGAGGTCCCGCAGACCTTCTACGCGAAGGTCCCGATGAAGCTGCAGATCAGCGGCCGGTTCCACCAGATCGCGAAGTTCATCTACGAGGTCGGCAAGCAGGACCGCATCATCAACATGGAGAACCTCGAGCTCGGCGATCCGAAGATCGAGGGTGAGGACGTCGTGCTCAAGGCCACCTGTCTGGCGACCACGTTCCACTTGCTGAAGCCGGGCGCCGCGCCGGCCACGCCCGGGAAGCCCGGAGGAGGTCGCTGATGAAGACGCTCGCTTTCCAGGCCGCCGCAGCCGCGCTCGCGCTGGGCGCCGCGGCCTGCACGCCCGACAAAGCGCTCGAGGCCGCCAACACGGGATCGACCCGACCGGCGGTCGCCGACGCCGGCGCCGACTCCGGCGCCGCCCAAGGGCCCGCGCTCCCGGCCCTGCCGAAGATGGAGTTCGCGGAGAACGACTTCGCCGAGAGCGACCGCAACCGCGACCCGTTCCGGACCTACGTCTCGGTGATCGGACCCGAGGTGAAGAAGGTCGCGAACGTGCAGAAGGAGGTCATCCTCTCGCAGTTTTCGCTCGACGAGCTGAAGCTCGTCGCGATCGTCACCGGCGGGGAGTACCCGCGCGCGATGGTCGTCGATCCCGCCGGCAAGGGCTGGGTCATCAAGCGAGGCGACTGGGTCGGCCGGCCGGAGGTCGTCCACATCGGCGGCGCGAACGGCACCGACTACCAGATCAACTGGCGCGTCAACAAGGTGCGCGACGGGGACATCGTCTTCACTCGCGAGGATCCGGCGCAGCCCGGGATCCCGCCGGCGTCGCGCGTGATCGCGCTGCGCACCGAGTCCGAGCAGCCGCGCGACCGGCTCTGAGGGGCTCGGGCGTGGGAGCGGCGGCCGCGAGGGCTCGCCGCGCCGAGCCTCCGAGCGCGCCGCGCCCGCGCAGCCGGGTCGGAGCGAGGGGGCCTCGCCGTTCGAGGCCTCGAGCGAGCGCCGGGATCGCGCGGGTAGGAGGAGCCCCAGCGGGCGGGGCGTCACGAGCCTCGCAGCGCGGGCGGCCCCGCGAGGTCGGGCGGCGCGCTCCGCGGCCGTCCTCGTACGGCGTCGAGGCCGAGCGGGGGACGGAGGTCGCGGTCGGGCAGGGGCGCGGGCGCGGGCAGCGAATGGCCGGTCGTGGATCCGCGGACCGAGAAACGTCTGCCACAAATTGGCATGTTCCGATCGCCGCGTTCTACGTTTGGTTCCGCGGAGTCGTGTCGGCGAGTGTGGCCGACGCTCCGAGGGAGCCAATAGAGCCATGCGGAAGAGGGGCTCGATTCAGAAGCGAGTGCTGCAGCTCATCGGGGCGCAGGCGATCCTGCTGTCGACCACGTTCGCGTGGGCCGACGTAGCGCCCAACCACGTCCAGGACGTCAAGGTCCGGACGACCGATGCAGAGAGCGGCGCAGCGGAGATCGAAGTCGTCGGGACGGACGCGCCCACGTTCAACGTGCGCGTCGAGAACGGCGGAAAACGTCTCGTCGTCGACATCTCGAACTCGGACGTGATCGGCGTCAAACCGGCGATCACGAGCGCGGTCGGCGTCGTCGGCGGGGTGATGACCCAGGCGTTCAAGACCGGGGCCGGTCAGATGACGCGTCTGAGCATCAACCTGACGAAGCAGGCGGCCTACCGAGTGCGCCCCGAGGGGACGTCGCTCAAGGTGACGCTCACTCCAGCCGCGACGACCGCGCCCGCGAGCGCCGCGCCCGCCGACGCCGAGGCGCGGCCCGCCGGGGCGGAGCTCGTCGACGTCCGCTACGAGCGCGCGAAGGCGCCTTGCTCGACGGGCTGCGACCGCATCGTCATCTCGACGAGCGAGATGCCCGCCTACGCGCTCTCCACCAGCCCCTCCGGCCGCGTCCGGCTCGAGCTGAAGAAGACCGCCCTCGCCAAGCCGCTCGCGCGGACGCTCGACGTCTCGCAGGGCAAGGGCGTCATCAAGAGCGTGACGACGTTCTACGACGACAAGGCGGACGCCACGTTCGTCGAGATCGACAAGGGCGCCGAAGGCCCGAGCCAGGGCACCATCTCGGTCGACGGCAAGGACCTCGTCTGGTCGTTCGACGCGGCGCTCGCCAAGACCGGCCCGAAGGCGCCGGTGCGGAGGTCGGTGACGGTCGCGCGCGAGAGCGACGGCGGCGCCGGCCCCAAGGTCGAGACGTCCATCCTCGGCGACGAGCCGAAGATCGAGGTGTCTTCGGGCAGCGAGGCCGCGGGCTTCACCGCGACGCTCAACGCGCAGGCGCGCGGCTACACCGGCCGGCGCATCGACCTCGACCTCAAGGACGCCGACATCCACAACATCCTGCGTCTGCTCGCGGACGTCGGGCGCGTGAACATCGTCACCGCGGACGACGTGTCCGGCAACGTGACGATCCGCATGCGAAACGTCCCGTGGGATCAGGCGCTCGACGTCGTGCTCCAGGCCAAGGGCCTCGGCATGGTGCGCTCGGGCAACCTGATCCGCGTCGCCCCGCTCGCCACGCTGCAG
>JAHBWA010000201.1 GCA_019637195.1 Labilithrix sp.
CAAGTAGCGCGACGCCTTCGACTGCTGGTGGAGGGGCGTCGAAACGCAGACGCGGACGTCGCCCGCGCCGAGCACGATCGACTGTTGTCCGCCGCGCGACACGAGATCGTCACCCGCGCGGGCGACCTCCTTGAAGTCGAAGCGCTCCGCGTAGAACTTGCGACTGCGCTCGAGGTTCTCCACGACGAAGTGGAAGCTGTCGTAGCCCGTGATCCCGATGTGCTCGCCAGACATGTCACCGAGCGAGATAGCACGGCGTGGCCGACGGCGCCCCATCCGCTCCGCGGATAAGGTAAAGGGATCCTCGATGGCGACGAGACCCGGCGACACCCTCCGCGCGACGCTGCTCTGTGCGCTGACGCTCGCCGGCGCGGCAGGATGCGGCGGCCCGACAGCGCAGCCGGCCGCGAGCCCGACCCCGCCGCCGCGCGCGAGCGCCCCGACGCGGAGCAGCGCGCGCACGGCCGGCTGGGTCCTCGTCGCCGTCGGCGCCCACGCCGCCGCGATCGCGGCGGGGACGTCGGTGATGATGCTGCACGAGGACGGCGTGAGGAGCGACGGCTGCGGACCGGATCGCGTCTGCAACTCCGAGGGCTCCGCGCGAACGACCGGCTGCGGGACCTCGGGCCCTGGAACGCCGGCGCGTGGGTCGTCGCGGCCGCCGCCGCGGGCGGCGGCGTGCTCCTCCTCATGTCGAGCCGAGCCGACGGCGCGAAGGTCGGCGTCGGCGCCGGGAGCGGGGGCGCGGTCCTGACGGGTAGCTTCTGATGCGCCGCGCGGCGGCTCTGCTCGTGACCGGCGCGGTCGTCACGTCGCTCGGTTGTGTCCTCGTGACCGGGAGCACCGACGGCTACCGCGAGGCCGACGCGTCCGTTGCAGAATGCGCCGACGCACAGATCGTCGCCCCCGCCACACCGGACGCCGCGATCGGCGACGCGGGCGCGACGGTGGGGGCCTGCGTCGCCTGCATCGCGCAGGCGTGCCCGAGCGAGACCGCGAGCTGCCAGGCCGAGTGCGCGTGCCGCGAGCGCGCGCTCGATCTCGTCCGGTGCCTCGAGTCCGGCGCGGCGACGACCGCCTGCTCGACGGAGGCCTTCGGCGGCGAGGCGACGGCGGCGCTCCTCCTCTTCGGAGCCTGCGTCCAGGCGAGCGAATGCCCCGCGTCGGCGTGCAGCGCCGACGGCGACGCCGGACCGTAGCCCCGCGCGGACGGCAGCGGATCGTGCTCCTCGAGCGGAGAGCCGACCCTCCGCGCGCCCGGCGATCGTGCGGCTTCGGATCAGAGCACGACGCTCGGAGGCGCGTCGGTGGGACGCTCACGCGCGAGGCGGCTCTCGCGGCCGACGACGGGGCGGAGGCGAGCGAGCGCGGCCGACATCTTGGCGGACGCCTCGAAGTCGGTCATGCGCACGACGATCGCCTCGAGGAGATCGAGCCAGAAGAAGCCGTCGAAGCCGAGCTCCTCCGCGAAGCGCTCGAGGCTCGCGGCGGGGCCGGCGATGTCCGGCAGCGCCCCGCGGGCCGCGTCGAAGACGATCCCGAGCACCTCGACGAGGACCTGGACGTCGGGCCACGCTTGGTCGGCGTCGCGGACGCGCGCCTCGGCCTCCGTGAGCGCGTCCTCGGCGCCTTCGCGATCGGACGCGGACAGCGACGCGAGGGAGCGCGCGATCCACGCGAGCGCGGCAGTCCGTCCCTTCACCGCGGCGAGCCGTGCGTCTCCGAGGATGGCGGCGGACTCGTAGGCCGCGTGGAGATCGCCGGTCGCCAGCTCGGCGAGGACCTCGAGGCTGGCCGAAGCCACCTCGAGCTCGCTTGCGCGCTCGGCGTGCGCCGCCTCGCGCGCCGCGCGGAGGTGAGCGACGGCGTCCGTCCATCGCCCCAGACCGAAGAGCAACGTCGCGCGAGCATGCTCGGCTTCGTGCTCGAGGCTGGGGGCGTCGCCGTGGGCGAGGAGCGTCCCCGCGCGCTCGAGCGTGACGAGCCCTCGCTCGTCGCGCGACGAGCCTCCGGCGTGCACGAGCCCGAGCGCCGTGGCGGTCGCCGCGTCGAGGAGCGTCGTGCCGGTGTCGGCGGCGATCCGCTCGGCGCGCTCGAGCTCGGCGAGCGCCCGCGGCGCGTCGGGGGCGAGCGCCGCGGCGGAGAGGCCACGCACGATCGCGTGGAGCGGCGCGTCGGCGCGGGCCTCGCTCCCGGCGAGGAGCGGCGCGACGAGGTCGAACGCGACGGCGCGATCGAGCTCCCCCCGCCGCATGCGGGCGGCGGCGAGGGCGATCCGGAGCGTCGTCCGCGTGGCGTCCGCGACCAGCGGGAGCCCCTCCTTCGCCGAAGCCTCATCGAGGCGCGCTAGCGCGCGGGCGCAGCGCTCGGCGTCGCGCGCCGCGTCCTCCGGAGCGCCGAGCGCCGCCGCGAGCGCCACGAGCATCGCGCCCAGCTCCGCGTCGATGGTCTCGACCCAGCGGTCTTCGCGATCGGAGTCGACGCGGGCGCGCGTCACCCTCCGGGCGCGCGGGGCCAGCACGGCCGCGCCGATCGCGCGCGCGACGTCGCTCTGCAGCGCGAGCGGCTCGAGGATGAGCGCCGCGGCGTCGAGCTCGAGGCGGAGCGCGAGCGCCACGGCGCGCGCGATACGTCCCGCGGGGTTGCCTCGCTCCCTGCGCGCGAGCGCGTCGAGCATCGGGAGATCGAGGTGCCGGAGCGTCTCACGCAGCGCGACGACGCCGTCCGCCGGGAGGGTCGTGAGCCGCGCCGGCGGCGCGCCGGAGGGCGACCGCGGTCGCGACTCCGACGCAGGACGGAGCGATCCGGGCGGGGTCGTCGAGCGGTGGACGGGCGGATTCGTCGAGCGGTGGGCAGGCCCGGCCACGACCCGCGCCGCCGACGGCGAGGAGGCCGGCTTGCTCGGCGCGGCGCTCGCGCGCGCGCCGGGAAGGAAGCTCTCCTCGCTGCGCACGATCGACACGGGCGCCGTGTCGAGATCGACCACGGCCTCGTGCGCCGCGCCGGCGTCCGGCCAGCGCGCGGCCGGATCGCGCGCGAGCATCCGCTCGAGGACGTCGGACAGCGGCTCGGGGACGCGCGCGCGCAGCGCCGGATCGTCGGCCACCCGGGCGCGCAGCTGCGCGCGACCGTCGCCGTTCGGGAAGAGCGGCCCGTCGTCGAGCAGCTCGAAGAGCACGAGGCCGGCTGCGTAGAGATCCGAGCGCGCCGTCGGCTCGCCGCCGGACAGGACCTCGGGCGCCATGTAGCGCGCGGTCCCGAGGACCGAGCCCTGGCGCGTCATCGGCGCGCCGATCGACGCGGCGACCTCGGACCGCGAGACGATACGCGCGAGACCGAAGTCGACGAGCTTCGCTCCGTCGAGGGCCTTGTCGCCGAGCGGGACGAGCACGTTCGACGGCTTGACGTCGCCGTGCACGATCCCGGCAGCGTGCACCGCGGCGAGCCCCTCGAGCAAGCCGCGAGCCACGCGGAGCACCTCGTGCGGCAAGAGCGGACGGCCGAGCGTGGGCACGGTGAGCGGCGCCCCCTCGACCAGCTCGGTCACGAGCCACGCGCCGTTCTCGTCGTCGCCGGTGTCGTGGACCTGAGCGACATGCCGCGACATGACACGCCGGAGGAGCTCCCCCTCCCGCCGCAGGCGCTGAGCTGCCACATCGGAGCCGAGCCCGGGCAGGACCAGCTTCACCGCGACGTCCACGCCCATGCGCCGGTCCCACGCCCGAAAGACGGTCCCGAAGCCGCCGGAGCCGATCGCCGGCCCGAGCTCGTACCGACCCCCGAGGACGGGACGCTCCACATCCGCACCGTATCAACGCCAGGAGAGATCGAAAACGCTGGTCGTGCGTCAGAGGTCCGGGTCAGGGCGACGGTCGGGCCTCGAGCTCGGCCTGTCGCGACGGATCCATCCACGGAGGACGAGGAATGAAGACGGTCGTTCGGCTCGCAGCGCTCGGGATCCCTGCCTTGTCGTGCGTGCTCCTCGCGGGCGGGACGGTAGGTTGCTCGAAGCGCTCGGCTCAGGAAGCGAGCGTCGCGCCGCGCGGCAACCAGCCGGCCTCCGCCGTCGCCCACGCGGACGAGCCAGCCGCGCCTC
The DNA here is from genome assembly GCA_019637195.1 of Labilithrix sp. Lineage (GTDB taxonomy): Bacteria > Myxococcota_A > Polyangia > Polyangiales > Polyangiaceae > Labilithrix. The sequence goes on from JAHBWA010000201.1 coordinate 4,097, forward strand.
CGCCGGCCGCGAGCGCCTACGGCCCGACCGACGGTGTGGCCGCGCCCGCCGCGGTGCCGCCAGTGGCCGTCGCGACCGCGCCGATGCCGGCCGCCACCGCCGTCCCGCCGCCCCCGGCGATGGACGGCGCGAAGGATAAAGACGAGGAGGCTCGCCCGCGCAAGCCGAGCGCGCCGCGAGCGGTAGCGAAGGCGGGACGCGCGGTCGACTCCAAGGGCGATCCGTGGAGCGCCGACGACGCGCGGCCGATGCCGGGCGGCGCGTTCGGCGTCTCGAACCAGTTCGCGGGCGTGAAGGCCGGCGAGTGGGACGACAACGCGAACTTCCGCGAGTTCCAGCGCTTCCTCGCGAGCTCGCCGACGGGCCACCGCCGCATGAACCTGAACGATCGCCGGTTCATCGTCGTGCGCGACAAGAACGGCCACGGCGTGCCGCGCTGCAAGGTCACGGTGCGCGACGCGCGCCAGGCCAGCGCGTCGTTCGTGACGACCGCCTCCGGCCGCGCGATCCTCTTTCCGCACGCCGAAGGGCTGACCGGCGACAAGCTCAGCGCGACGGCGACGTGCGCCGAGGGCTCGGCGGACGCGACCTTCGCGACCTTCGACGGCCAGGACGGCCTCGTCGACCTGAAGCTCGCGACGGAGCGCGCCCCGCTCGGCACGCGCGTGGTCGACCTCGCGTTCATCCTCGACACGACCGGCTCGATGTCCGAGGAGATCACCGCCGTGAAGGCCACGATCCAGAAGGTCGCGAAGGTGCTCTCGACCGAACAGACGACGGTGCGCGTCGGCCTCGTCGAGTACAAGGATCGCCAGGACGCGTTCGTCACCAAGGTCTACCCGTTCGCGACCGATCTCGCCGGCTTCGCCCAGCGCGTGAGCACGATCAACGCGAGCGGCGGCGGCGACATGCCCGAGGACATGAACGCCGGCCTCCACACCGCGATGACCGAGCTCGCCTGGAGCGATCGCTCGGTGGCGAGGATGGCGTTCGTCATCGCCGACGCGCCGCCGCACCTCGACTACCAGGACGGCCCCGACTACGCGAACGACATGAAGACGGCTTCGCATCGCGGCATCCAGCTCTTCACCGTGGCGGCGTCGGGGATGGACGCGCTCGGACAGGTCGTCTTCCGCCAGATGGCGCAGTACACCGGCGGCACGAACATGTTCGTCCTCCGCGGCGGCGCCGGCCCCGAGTCCACCGGCGGCGGCGATCCCGCCTCGAGCTGCGGCGGGACCCACACGAACTACTCGAGCGGGAAGCTCGACGAGCTGATCGTCCAGAAGATCCGCCGCGAGCTCAAGGCGCTCGACGCCGACCCGATGCGCATCGCCGGCCTCAAGACCGACGAGAACGCCAAGCCGTGCAACGAGCGCGTCGTGTTCCTCGATTAGGACTGGGCGCTCGACGCTGAGCCGCGCTCCCGCGCAGCGCGGCGCGCCCGTTCACGCGTCCCCTGCGGCGGCCGCGGGCGATCCTGGCCCGCGCGGCTCGAGCTCGACGCGCACCACGCGACCGCGCGCGGGATCGCCCTTCGCCTCGACGGTGACGAGCAGGTCGGCGCCGAGCCGCCCCGCCCACATGCCGCTCGGCACGGGCGGCAGCACGAGCCGCCCCTTCGTCGCCGTGGGCTCGAACGCCATGACGGCGTCCTCGTTCGTCTCCGCGTCCTGCCCGTCGACCAGCACGTGGCCGCCGAGGATCGCGCCGGAGTAGCTCGAGACGAAGTCGTCCGCGAGCTCCACCGACGACAGCTCCTTCAGGCCGGGCCACGCGTGGGTGCGCAGCTCGTCGGCCTCGGCGAGGTAGACGCGCGCGCCGTCGGCGGAGAAGCCGAGCATGCCCGCGGGGACGGCCCCTCCGTCGAGCGACGTCCACGTCGCGGCGAGGCGATCGTCGACGCAGCGAACGACGCGGGCGAACGTCCCGTCGGGCCCGCAGGCGGCGAGCAAGAGCAGCGCCGGCTCGTGCGGGTGGAGGTGGAGCTCGTGCAGCGCCGGCTGCGGGAGCGCCGGGCTCTTCACGACGCCGACGAGGGCGTGCGAGTCGGCGTCGACGAGGACGACCGCGGTCTCGCTCTCGCTGTCTGCGGAGACCCAGAGCCTCGCGCCGCTTCGATCGAACGCGACGGCCTGCGCGACGAAGCCTGGCCCCGCGAGCTCGTCCACGGCGGAGCGCCGGAGCTCGCCGTCGGGCCCGAGGGTCACGAGCACGCTGCGAAGCGCGGCGTTGCCGACCACGGCGAGGCGCTGACCGCGATCGTCGAGCGAGAACCCGTGGACGCCCGGCCTCACGTCACGGCGGGCGTCGGGCTTCGGCGGCTCGGCCGGCAGGTGCAGATCGGCCGGGAGCGTGAAGCTCGGACCCGCGACGACGCCGTCTCCGTCGATCGCGCGGGACGCGACCCGGTCGCTCGACGAGGCGAAGGCGAGGCGGCAGCCGCCGGCGGCCAGCGCGGTCCACGGCCAGGAGAGCTGCGCGTGGACGACATCGAACGAGGCGAGCTCCGTGAGCTTCATCGGCGCTTCCTACGCGATCGCGGGAGCGGAAGCGAGCACGCAGCCGCGCGCGGGCGGAGACGCGGCCCCCATGGCGCGCCCGGGCGCGTGGGCCTCCCTCCGATCGAAGACCTCGCCGATCGCGTCGAAAGCCGCGCCCTCCCGGAGCTCGTCGCGGGGCGTTACGAATGAGGCATGGCGAACGAGCCGGGCGCGCCGCGCCTCACGCGACGCGGCTGGCTCTACGCGGCCACGGCGCTCGGCGCCGCCGTGGTCGCGCCGGGCTGCAGGTCGGTGCGCGGCAACAAGCCAGAGCAGGACGCCACGTCAGCGAGGAGATCCAACATGTCATACGACGTCGTCATCGTGGGAGGCGGCCCCGCCGGCCTCTCGGCATCGCTCGCCCTCGGGCGGGCACGCAAGCGCGTCCTCATCTGCGACGCGGGCCCCCGGCGCAACGCCGCCGCGGAGCGCGTTCACAACTTCGTCACGCGAGACGGGACGCCACCGGACGAGTTTCGGCAGATCGCCCGGAAGCAGCTCGAGCGCTACCCGAACGTGGAGGCGCGGGACGTCCGCGTCGAGTCCATCTCCGGGCCGCGCGGGGCGTTCCGTGTAGAGCTCGCGTCCGGCGTCGTCGAGGCGCGGCGCGTCCTGCTGTGCACCGGGATGATCGACGAGATGCTCCCGTTCGACGGCTTCCGCGAGCTCTGGGGACGCTCGATCTTCCAGTGCCCGTACTGCCACGGCTGGGAGATGCGCGACCGCCGCTGGGGCTACCTCGCTCGCGCCGCGGACTCCGCGCACCTGCTCCCCTTCGCGCTCCAGGCGCGAGGGTGGACGCGCGACGTCGTCGTCTTCACGGGGGGCGCCTTCGAGGTGCCAGCAGAGTCCCGCGCCACGCTCGAGACCGCCGGCGTCCGCCTCGAGACCTCCGCGATCGCGCGGCTCGTCGCGCGCGATGAGCGGCTCGAAGCCGTGGAGCTCGCCGGCGGCGCCCGTGTGCCCTGCGACGCCCTCTTCGCGCATCCCCCGCAGCGGCAGATCGACCTCGTCCGCGCGATGGGCGTCGCGCTCGACGGCGACGGGTACGTCCAGATCGATCCGATGAAGCGCGAGACCAGCGTCCCGGGCGTCTACGCCGCCGGCGACCTGACGACGAGGATGCAGGCGGCCATCGCGGCGGCGACGGCCGGCACCCAGGCGGCGGCGATGATCAACGTCGAGCTCACGATGGAGCTCGCCTCCAGCGGCGCGCTCGGGTGAGCGGCGGAGACGCGCGGCCGCCTCTTCACACGTCGCGCGAGCCGACGTCGCCCGCGTGATCGTGGGGCTCGGGCGCGCGGGCGGCGCGTCGGTCGCCGGAGCCTCGCAGCTGCCCAGCTCGCCACGCGGCGGGCGTGGCGCCGTTCTCGCGGCGGAACATCCGGATGAAGTGCGTCACGTCCGCGTAGCCGACGCGCTCGGCGATGATGTCGATCCGCTCGTCGGAGTGGAGCAGCAGTCGCCGCGCCTCGGCCATGCGCCCGGTCACGATCCACTGCACCGCGCTCTGCCCCGTGCTCCGCGTGAGGGCGCTGGTCACGTACGTCGGACTGCGCCCGACCGCGGCGGCGACGTCGCTCAAGGTGAGGCGCCCGAGGCAGTTTCGCTCGATGAAACGGAGCGCGTCGGCGACGACGCCGCCCCCCGCGCCTCGGGGCCCCGCGCCCGGACGCGACGCGCGATCGACCTCGGCGAGGATCAGCGTGAGCAGGCTCCGCTGCACGGCGTCGCGCGTGTCGCTCGGCGTACGCGGCTCGTCGCCGATCCTCTCGAGCTCGGCGAAGAGCCCCTCGAGGTGGGTCTGGCGCTCGGCGGGGATCCGGATGACCGGCGAGGCGCCGTCGCGCACGCGCTCGAACGGCTCGAGGAGCGGCGCGACGCCGTGCGCGGCGAAGCACGGCACACAGAACGCGAGCCCCCAGAACCGCGGGCGACGACGCTCCAGCGCGCGATGCGGCGCGCCCGCGGGCACGAGGAGGACGTCGCCCTCGCGGAGGCTCCACTCGCCCTTCAGCTCCACGCGCGACCGCCCACCCGTATGAAACGCGACGACCGCGAAGTCGTGCGTGACGGGCGTTCGACAGGGAGCCGGATCGTCGCCTCCGGCGTGCCTCGCCGCGACGACGGGCCAGCCGCTGCTCGTGGGGCTGCCGCTCGGCGGCCTGCCGGCGGCGATCGAACGAACGCGGGTCACGTCCGGGGACTACCAGCTCGCGCCCGACCTGAGAACCTCCTCGCGAGGCCCGAGCTTCGAGGCGGCGAGGGCGCTGCCCGCGTCGAACCGGTCGACCCCGGGCGACGTGCACGCCCGGCGCGAGCCCCGCCGCGGCGCCCGCCAGGCGCGATCTCGGGCGTGCGGTCGCGCTCAAGCGCGGGCGGCGAGCGCCCTCCGGACGCGCCGCAGCGCCTCCTCGGCGTCGCGGGTCGGCTCGACCGGCGGCGAGAGGAGCGACTCGAGGTCGAACACGAGGAGCAGCTCGGCGAGGACGCGACCGCGCTCGGCCCGCTTCGTTCGCTCGAAGCTTCCCTGCGCGACGAGCTCGACGAGCTCCGCGAGCGCCCGCTGCGTCCCGTGCCTCGAGCGCGAGCCCGGGGCGGGCCGAGCGGGCCAGGCGCGACGACCGACGGCCTCACGACTCGACACGAGCGCGCCGAGGACCTCGCCGATCGAAGGGGCGTGCTTGGACGGACGGCGCCCGTCCAGCGCCGTGCCGAGCCGCAGCCGCAGAGCGTCGAGCGCGCGCGGCGTCCGCGGCTCGTCGAACGCGAGCGGCGCGCCCGTCGCGTCCGACAGCCCGAGCGCACGGGCGACGGCGTTGGCGAACTCGGCGGTGGCTCGCGGATCGAGCTGCACGCGCGGAGTATGCCCGATCGCACCCCGCCGCGGCGCGCGGCTTGCGCGCGACCCAAGGTCGGCGGAAGATCGGGGTCTACGAACCGTGCGCTCCTGCGTCTGCATCCTCACGGCGATCGCGCTCGGCGGCTGCGCGCCGAGGCGGGACGACGTCACGCCGACGATCGAGATCTCGCCGGGCGCCAAGGGCCGCATCATGTGGATGGATCGGCTCCGTCACCACGGCGACGTGAAGCGCTGGCTGCCCCGCGTCACGGTCGAAGAGATCGACGACGCCGACCTCCCGGCGACCGCGGACGAAGACCCGACCGCGGGCGAGGCGCCGAGCCGCGACGACGCCAGCCTCTCGGCGCCCGCTGCCGACGAGGTCCCGGACGAGGCCGCCGGCGCGGACGCGGGGGTGACGCAGGAGCAGACGCCGAGCGCGACGACCGCGGGCGAGCCGCCGTAGACGAGCGCGCCTCGGGCGAGCGCTCCGTCGCGCGGGCCCGCGTGCGCCGACCTGACGCCTCGGTCGCAGCGCGTGCCCCCGCGAGGGCGCGCCGTCACGCGGGCCAGACGAAGGCCGCGTTCTTTCGGTAGTCGTCGCGCCGCGCCGCGAGCGCCGCCGCGACGTGTCCCGGGGCGTCCGCGCCGACGAGCAGACGAAGAGGTGCAGCCGCGCCGCTCGCGACGTGCGCGACGAGCGCGCGGGCGGCCTCGGCGGGATCGGCGCTCTCGTCGCTCGCCTTCTGGCTCATGTCCCAGGGCAGGCGCGGCGTGCCGAACGTGCGCTCGCGAAGGCCGTCGTAAGCGGCCAGGCCCTCGGCGAAGCGCATGCTGCTCCACGCCCAGTCGGTCGCGAACCCGCCGAGCTCGGCGATGGTCACGCGGATGCCGAGCTCGGCGACCTCCGCCGCGAGCGCCTCGCTGAACCCCTCGAGCGCCCACTTGCTCGCGTTGTACAGCCCGAAGGCGGGCATCGTGCCGACGCCGCCCACCGACGAGACCTGCACGACGTGACCCGAGCGCTGCGCGCGGAAGACCGGCAAGACGGCCTGCGTCACCCAGAGCGCGCCGAAGAAGTTCGTCTCCATCTGTTCACGCGCGTCGAGCTCGGTCACCTCCTCGACGGTCCCGACGAGGCCGTACCCCGCGTTGTTGACCACGACGTCGAGCCGACCGAAGAGCGCCGCCGCGCGCTCGACGGTCGCGAAGACGGCGGCGCGCTCCCGCACGTCGAGCGCCAGCGCGCGGAGCGTCGCGGGGTGGTCCTTCGCGAGATCATCGAGCGCGGGCGGCTGTCGCAACGTCGCCACCACCCGGTCGCCCGCTCCGAGCGCGGCTTCGACGAACGCGCGGCCGAGGCCGCGACCCGCTCCGGTGACGAGCCACACGCGCGAGGGAGCCTGAGACGAGGATGACGACATGGCGACCTTTCCTGGCGAACGACGGACGCGTCTTCGAGGCGCGACCGCGCGTCGCGACCACTTGCAAGACGAGACGGACCGTCTCGTCTTGCGCTAGGTTTCGCACCCATCCCTCGCGCCGTCAAGCTCGACGAGACGGATCGTCTCGCCACGCGCTAGACTCGGCCCATGGTGTCCCGCCCCGCCCCCGATCCCTCGCGCCGCAACGCCGAGGCGCGGGAGTCGATCCTGAACGCCGCGCGCGCGCTCGTCCTCCGCGTCGGCTACGCGCGCTTGACCGTCGAGGGGATCGCCGCGCACGCCGGCGTCGGCAAGCAGACGATCTACCGCTGGTGGCCCTCGAAGGGGGCCGTCGTCTTCGAGGCGTTCCTCGCCCTCTCCGCCGACGCGAGCGGCTCGCCCCGCCTCCCCGACACCGGGAACCTCGCGCGGGACCTCGAGGAGGTCCTCCGCGCCACGGTGGCGGAGCTGCTCGAGCCGCGCTTCGACGCGGTCTTCCGCGCGATGGCCGCCGAGATCCAGAGCGACGCGACCCTCGCGAAGCAGCTCGTCGACGTGCTCCTCGGGCCGCAGATGCGCGCCACCGTAGAGCGCCTGAAGAGCGCCCAGCGGGCCGGTCAGGTCCGCCGCGGCGTCGATCTCGAGATCGCGGCCGAGCTCCTCTTCGGCCCCGTCTTTCATCGCTGGCTGCTGCGCACCGCTCCGCTCGACGCCGCCTTCGCCGACAAGGTCGTCGCCCTGACGTTGCGCGCGCTCCGCCCCGACTCGAAGCGCTGAGCCCCGCTGCGTACGAGCGCACCCGCGAGCGCGTCAGCCGCTCGCCATCCGCTCCGTCGCCGGCCCGTCCTCGACGATCGCGCCGATCGCCTCGCTCATCGCGCGGGCGTCGGGGTAGCGGTCACGACGATCCTTCGCCAGGGCGCGCGCGAGGAAGTCGTCGAGCGCGCGCGGGAGGCGCCGCGAGGTCACGCGCGAGGCCTGCGGCGCGGGCTCCTTGAGCAGGCGCGCGTAGACGGCGGCCAGCGTGCGCTCGACGAACGGCGGCGAGCCGGTGACGACCTCGAAGAGGACCGCGGCGAGGCTGTAGAGGTCCGAGCGCACGTCGAGCGGCTCGCCGCGCGCCTGCTCCGGCGACATGTACATCGGCGTGCCGAGCACCGCGCCCGTACCCGTGACGTGCGACGCGGAGTCGTCGAGCGCCTTCACGAGCCCGAAATCGACCAGCACGCCCCGCTCCGCCGCCCCGGCCGCGCGCGCGAGGAAGACGTTGCTCGGCTTGATGTCACGGTGGATGAGGCCGTGATCGTGCGCGCTGGCGAGCGCCGAGCAGAGCTCGAGCATGAGCCTCTGCGCCTCCGGCCACGGGAGCGGCCCTCGCTCGAGCCGCGCCTCGAGGGTCTCGCCCTCGAGCAGATCCATCACGAGGTAGAAGACGCCGGAGCTCGTGACGTTGAAGTCGTGGACCTGGACGATCCCGGGGTGCCCGAGCGCGCTGGCGGCCGTCGCCTCGCGCTCGAAGCGCCGGAAGGCGGCCTCGTCGGCGCGCGCGCCCCCGAGCACCACCTTCACGGCGTAGCGCCGCCCGGTGCGGAGATGGCGCGCCGCGAAGACCTCACCCATCCCGCCGCGGCCGAGCGGCGCCTCGATGCGGTACGTCTCGCCGAGGACCGCGCCGGGGCCGACGACGACCGACGCGGAGGCGATCGGCCTCGGTCCGGAGCGCGCGACGGTCGGGGTGTGCGCCGCGCCGGCGCCCGCGGCGGGGACGATGACGTGCGGCGGCGCCGAGGCCTCGACCGGCGCCTCGTGCTCGATCAGCCCTTGCGTGGCGGCGTCGACGATCAGGCGCTCGGCGAGCTGGGGGGTCGTGCCGAGCCCGCGCGCCACGTCGTGCGGCGTGAGCACGCCGCCGCCCTGACGAGCCACCGCGGCGAGCTCCCCGAGCCGGCGAAACCTGCCTCGCTGCCGCGCGCCGTAGCCGATGAAGAGCGCGCTCACGGTCGCCGGGACGACGCCGAGGAACAGGGAGAGAAAGATGCCGCCCCGCCGCGCCCAGAGGCCGTCGCCCTCGTCCTTGTCGGGCATCGCGATCATCGCCAGCCCCAGGAAGAGCCCGAGCGCCGCGACGACGGCGCCGATGCCGCCGAGGACGAAGAGGATCGTCGTCCGGGTCACCATCGACCGGTTCGCGCTCTCGTAGCGATCGAGGCGGACGCGCATTCTCGGGCGATGGTAGCCGACCGCGCCCGGCCGGCGTCGCGGCGTCGTCGAATTTGCGCTCTTCTTTGCGCGTCCCTGCGAACAATCCCTCGAAGATGTGAAGGTACGGCGCGCTCGGCGCGTACGCCTCCGGGATCGAACAGCGAAAGCGCAGCCGATCGTCGACCGGGAAGGTCGTCTGCAGGATCGGGTGGGGCACGTTCGCCGCCGCGACCCAACGCTCGCCGGCGAGGTAGACCGATCGCAACGAGACGACGGACTTGGCGATCCGCTGGATGAACGCGAAGGACGGCGCGCCAGCCATCTTGCGGCCGACGTCGCGAACACGCTCCACGTCGCCCCCACCAGCTCGAAGAGCCGATCGAGGAGCACGACGAGCGTCTCCCACTCGATCCCGATTCGCGGATCGACGAGCGCCGCGGCGTCGAGCCCGAGCGGACCGACGAGCTCCTCGCGGCGGACCCGATGCCCTCCGCCGCCTCGAACAGATTCACCGCCATCCTGTACGTGAGGCGCATCCCCGTCCTCGGCCCGATCCCCGCGAAACCGTCTTCTACGCGGTGATCCTACACGATCGCCGGTGCCGAGGACGCGCTGGCGATCGACCGTCGACCGTCGACCGCCGCAGGCGATGGGCCGAATCGCTCGCCGGCGACGGCCCGGCAGCGCTCGCCGGCGACGGCGCTCGCCGGTGACGGCCCGGACGCTCGCCGGTGACGGCCGGGCAGCGCCCCGCCCGGCCCGTGGCCGGCTCGATCCGGCCCGGGCCAGCGTCTGCGCCGGGCAACGCCGCGAAAGATCACGGCCGCGCTCTCGGTACGGGCCGTGCTCACGCCTGCCGCGTGGCTGCACGAACCTCTCGCGCTACACTCCCCGCCGTGACCACGCTGCGTGCTCGCTCGCTCCAGCATGTCCGGCCCGTCGTGCCGCTCGACTTCCCCGCGAGCGAGCCGGAGTCCCAGCGCATGGGCCAGAGCGGTCGTCACTTCCTCATGTGCAAGGCGCTCTACGAGATCCTGCGCGCCGCCGCCGGCGACGAGCACACCGTCTCGTGCGACGCCTTCGTCTATTTCGACGCCGCGAACCCCGAGCGCAAGCTCGCGCCCGACGGCGCCGTCAAGCTCGGCGTGCCACAGCACACCTTCGACTCGTGGAAGACCTGGGAGCGCGGCGCGCCCGAGCTCGCCTTCGAGATCTTGTCGCCGAGCGACGCTCCCGAGCGTTGGGCCTTCGAGGAGAAGCTCCTGCGCTACCGCGCGCTCGGCGTGAGCGAGCTCGTCGTCTTCCACGCCGACGCCGAGCCAGGCTCGCGCCTCCGCGTCTGGGATCGCATCGACGGCGACCTCGTCGAGCGCGCCGTCGCCGGCGAGCGCACGCCCTGTCTGACGCTCGACGCCCACCTCCTCGTCGCCCCCGTCGACGAGCTCCCGGCGTGCGTCCGACTCGCCGAGGACCCCGAGGGCCGCCACCTGTACCCGACGGAGCCCGAGGCGCGCGCGAGAGAGGCCGGCGCCAGGCAAAAGGCCGAAGCCGATCGGGAGAGAGAGGCCGACGCCAGACAGAAGGCCGAGGCTCGACTCCGGGAAGCCGAGGAGCGGCTCGCCGCGATCGAAGCCGGACGAGCACGCTGATCCGGTGGACGATCTGCCGGGGAGCGAGCGGCGGCGGTTTCGATGCTCCGCGAGCGGCGGCGTCCTCGATGCCCCGCGAGCGGCGGCGTCCTCGATGCTCCGCGAGCGGCGGTGTCCTCGATGCTCCGCGAGCGGCGGCGTCCTCGATGCTCCGCGAGCAGCGCGTTCGCTCCTCGGCGATCGACAGGAGCGGCGATGCTCGCCGCAAATGGGTATGCTCCCGCGCATGAAAAGCAGCGTGCTCCGCGGACTCCGCCCCCTTTGCCTGGCGTCGCTCGCCCTCACGGCCGTGAGCGGCGGCCTCGCCTGTGGCGGAGACGCGCCCGCGCCCGCGTCTCCGAGCGCGCGCGACGCGGCGCAGGCGGCCCGCGACCGGGACGCGAAGGCCCAGGAGACGGAGTTCGTCGCCCTGACGGCCGAGACCGCGAAGACGCTGAAGAGCGGCGCGAAGCTCGAGATCCCGGCCGGGTGGTGGCTCCGCGACGTCGACGGCGGGCTCGCCTTCCAGGACCCGGATCGCGAGCTCACGATCACGCTGCTCGAGCTCGACGCGCCGTCGACGGACGCCGCGACCACGCTCACGCTCTCGAAGCTCGGGCGGACCGCGCCCCCGAAGATCGCGCGCAAGGTCCACGAGGTGGATCAGGCCGGCTGGGACGAGGT
>JAHBWA010000202.1 GCA_019637195.1 Labilithrix sp.
GGCGCCGCCGACGGATGCAAGCGCGGCGGTGGGACGCTCGGTCGGGCAACGGCTCAGCTCGCTCTCGGGCGGACGGCGCTGCGCGGCGGCAGAGCCGATCGGCCCCCGCAAGCGCGAGCGCCGCCGGACTGGCGCGGCGGCCCCGCACCGGACCGCCACATCGATCGAAGGCCAACGGCCGTTCACGCTCGCCCCGATTCGCGCCCGCATTCTGTCCGGCATACCGGGTGCACCGGGCCGCGCGAGGTCACGCATGACATGCAGGTGCGGTGAATCGAACAAGGCGCCGGCGAAGCACTCGTTCCGCCGGACCGTCGCGGGGACGACGTTCACAGCGACCGCGGACGTCGAGAGCTGCGCCGGTTGCGGCGACGTCTACGTCCCGTCGTCGCTCATGCTGGCGTTCGAGCGCGCCGTCGCCGGAGAGCTCGCGCGGCGCGGCCCGATCTCCGACGAGACCTTCCGCTGGATCCGCAAGGCCGCTGGCGTCGAACGCGGAGAGCTCGCGCAGATCCTCGGCGTCACGCCCGAGACGATCGCCGGATGGGAGAGCGAGCGGCGACCGATCGACCACGCCGCGTGGCGGCTCGTCGCCGGGATGGTCCTCGACGGCGTCGAGGGGCCGCGCGCGGTGAGGACGCGGCTCAAGGTGCCGCACCGAGCTGCGAGCGTGAACGCGGCGCTCGGCTCGGAGCACGCCCTCGAGCTGCCGCCGGGCGGGACGGTCGCGCGCGTCCTCTCGCTGCTCGCGGGGCCGATCGACTTCACCGATGCGGACATCGCCGACTCCCTCGAGCTCGATCTCGCCGCGCTCCGCGCGCAGCTCCGCGAGCTCGCCGCGCTCGGCCTGATCCACCCGTCCCCGGTCTCGCAGAGCGGCGACGCCGAGCGCTGGAGCCCGTCGACCCGCGATCCGGCCGCGCTCCTCCGCGCCGCGGCGGCGGCCGGGGTCGAGCTCGAGGCGCCGATCGCGCGGCCATCGCGCAAGGGCGACGGCGTCGCGCACGCGCGGCCGACCTCGTCGACGTGGCGCGCCACGTCGAGCTGAGGCATCGGATCGGCTCGCCTTCCGCGCGGCATGGAGCGAGAGCATCGATCCGATGACGGCGCCTCCCTCTGCCCGAGCCCTGCCGCCCGGCGCCCACTGCGACGCGCGCGGCACGACCTTCGTCGCGCTCGCGACGAAGCCCCGATCCGTCGCCGTGCGTCTGTTCGACGAACACGCGCGCCCGACACGCGCCTTGCCGCTCGTGCAGCGCGACGCGACGCGCTTCGAGCTCCGGCTCGACGGCGTCCTCGCGGGCGCGCTCTACGACTTCGCCCTCGACGGCGAGCCCACTCCGGATCCGTACGCGCGCTTCCTCCCGCGCGGCGTCCACGGGCCGGCGCGCGTCACCGCGGTGCCCCGGCGCCCTCCCCTCGCCGCGCCGCCGCCGCTGCACCGCTGGTCGATCTACGAGCTGCACGTCGGCGCCTTCTCGCCGGAGGGCACCTTCCGCGGCGCGCTCGCGCGGCTCGATCACGTCGTCGATCTCGGGGCGACGGCGATCGAGCTGCTCCCGATCGCCGCGTTCGACGGCGCGCGCGGCTGGGGCTACGACGGCGTCGCGCTCTACGCGCCGCACGCGACCTACGGCACGCCCGAGGACCTCGCCGCGCTCGTCGACGGGGCGCACGCGCGCGGCCTCGCGGTCGTCCTCGACGTCGTCTACAACCACTTCGGCCCGTCGGGGAACTACCTGGCGCGCTACGCGCCGGAGTACTTCACGTCGAAGGTCTCCACGCCTTGGGGCGACGCGCCGGACTTCACCTGGGAGCCGATGCGCCAGCTCGTCCTCGGGAGCGCGCAGCGATGGCTCGACGAGCTCGGCGTCGACGCCCTCCGCCTCGACGCGACGCACGCCATCCACGACAGCTCGCCGCGCCACATCCTCCGTGAGCTCGCCGATCTGGCCCACGCGCGAGGGCGGCTCGTGTTCTTCGAGGACGAGCGGAACGAGCCGGACGTCCTCGACGAGCTCGGCGCCGACGCCGTCTGGGCCGACGACTTCCACCACCAGCTGCACGCGCTCGTGACCGGCGAGCGCGACGGCTACTATGGAGCGTACGAGCCGAGCGTGCGCGCCCTCGCCTCGAGCATCCAGCGAGGCTGGACTTTCGACGGGCAGCCCTACGCGCCTTGGCGCGGGCGTCCGCGCGGCAAACCGGCGACGGGGATCGCGCGCGAGCGCCTCGTCACCTGCGTCCAGAACCACGATCAGGTCGGAAACCGCGCGCTCGGCGAGCGCCTCTCGGAGCTCTGCAGCCGCGACGCCTACGCCGCCGCGGTGATGCTCGCGCTCTTCGTCCCGTCGATCCCGCTGCTCTTCATGGGGCAGGAGTGGGCGGCGTCGACGCCCTTCCTCTACTTCACGGCCCACGAGGGCGAGCTCGGGGCGGCCGTCTCGCGCGGGCGGCGCGAGGAGTTCGCCGCGTTCGCCGCGTTCGCCGATCCAGCTCGCCGAGCGCGGATCCCCGATCCCGAGGCCCCGTCGACGTTCGAGGCCTCGCGCCTCCGCTGGGAGGAGGCGACCGCCGCCGATCGCGCGCGCGTCCTCGACCTCCATCGCGCGATGCTCCAGCTCCGCCGGAGCGATCCGGTGCTCTCGCGGCCTTGCCGCGACGGCGACCTCACGGCGATCGCGCGGGGCGGCGACCTCCTCGATGTGAGCCGGACGAGCGGAGGCGACGAGCGGCGCCTCGTCGTCAACTTCGGCCCGGGCGCGATCCCGTTCACGCCACCCGAGGGCGCGCAGGTCCTGGTCGCCTCCGGCCCGCGCGAGGGCGCGACGCTCGGGCCCTACGGCGCGGCGCTCTTCGCGCTCCGCCGCGCCCCCGCCAGCGCGGACGCCCCGGCGTAGCGCCAGCGCGGGCGCCCCGGAGTAGCGACCGCGCGCGGCGCGTCGTGTACGCGGAGTCCTTCGTACGAGCGCGCCGAGTCGTGTACGCGGAGCCCTTCGTCCGCGCGCCTCACCGGCCGCCGTCAGAGCCCTCGCGCCGCGCGGCAGGTCTTCGTGTACACGTCGCGGAGCAGGTTCTTCGGATCCGTGATCGCCTTCGCTGCGTCGTAGCTCTCCTTGTTCCAGATCGACCAGAACGTCGCCTCGTCGTAGAAGTTGTGCGAGATGAGCGTCTTGATCCCCTTCACCTTCGGCAGCTCGTCCTCGATCTCCTTGTAGTAGTTGCGGCCCGGCGGCTGCGCGAGGCCGTAGATCGCGATGTCGACGAACAGCTCGTCGTCGACACCGTCGAAGTAGTCGGGCGCGAGCCACTCGTAATATCGGACGCGGCGGTACGGGACGCACCAGAGCGGGAAGTGGTCGATCGCAGAGCGGTACCACCGCATGAACGACTCGAGCTCGGCGATCGGCAGGAACAGATCGACCGTGACGTTCGGCCGGTCGGCCGAGAGGAAGCGGTGGAGGACGTCCGCGAGCCGAAGCAGGCGCGACGAGCTCAGGAGCTTGCCGAAGAGGAGCCGCCCGATGAAGGAGCTCGGCTGCACGTTCGTGACGCCACGGTCGTACCGGAAGAAGTAGTCGCGCGTCCGGAGGTAGTCCTCGACCCGCGTCCCCGTGCTCTTCCAGTAGACCCGCACCCAGTCGTACCGGTGGGTGTACGGTGCGGCGTCGACGAACCTCCCGATGCTGAGGACGTACTTGTCGGGGCCGTGGATGATGCCGTCGATGAAGTCGACGTCCTCCGCCGCGGCGTAGCGACGGATCGCGGCCGTGTACTCGCGGAGGGTCGGGTACGTGTCGTAGGTCACCTTGACGTACGGCTTCGCCGGCACGAGCCGGAACCGGAGCTTCGACAGGACGCCGAGCGTCCCGAACGAGCCGTGCATCATCTCGAAGACAAGGCGATGCTCGTTGCTCGGCGTGCAACGAAGCACCGCGCCGTCGGTCGTGATGACCTCGTACTCGAGGCAGGTGTCGTGGAAGCCGCCATGACGGAACGACGCGGACTCCAGCGAGCAGCCCGACACGGCGCCGCCGACGGTGATCGTCTCGAGCTCGGGGACGATGATCGGCACGAGGCCGTGCGCCATCGTCGCCGCGAGGAGATCAACGAACGTGACCCCCGGCTCGGCGACGCATGTCCGCGCGATCGGGTCGATCTCGAGGATCTCGTCGAGATCGGAGACGTCGACCTTCGTGTCGTGGCGGCGCTTGTCTCCGCGCTTGGGGACCTGGTGCGCGACCGCCCTCTTCTTCAGCGAGACCGGCCCGCGCTCGAGGCGCCCGAGCGTCTGCGCGATCCGCTCGACCTTCGCGGCGTGGCGGTCGCGCGGCGCGGCGCGCGGCGCGCGCCGCAGCAGTGTCCTCGACAGGATGAGGTCCATGGCGCGCCGCCGTGCAAGCGACGCTCCGGCTCACCCCGCCACGGCCCGACCGCCGCTACGGCTCCTCCCGGGCGCACCCCGCCAGCTCGGCGACGACGCGCAAGAGCGCGACGCTCGTGCGCCCGAGGCGGTCGTAGTCGAGCCGATCCGCCGTGTCGGTCGCGCGGTGGTAGTCGAGCGACCGCAGCGGTCCGGTGTCCGTCACCATGAACGCCGGGATGCCCTGCCGCGCGAAGGCGTGATGCGACTGGACGCGAAGCGGCGTGAAGAAGAACGGATGAGTCACGATCGCGCTCCGGACGTCCGCCTCGGCGGAGTCGAACACCCGCTTCGCGCGCTCGAGGAGCCAGCGCGTCTCTCGATCGCCGACGAACGCGACGTCCGACGTCAGGAGTCGGACGAGCCGAAACGGCCAGCGGCGCGGCTCCGGGACGTAGACGCCGACGGCCTCGACGTCGATCATCGCGGTCACGCGCGGCCCCTCGCGGCGGAGGTCCTCGAGGTAGCGCCGGCTGCCGGTCGCCTCCGTCCCGGTGTGCGGCGCCTCCTCCGCGGCGAACGCGACGAGCCTCACGGTGCGGTGGAGCCGGCGCGACGACAGCGCGTGCGCGAGCGCGAGCAGCATCGCGACGCCGCTCGCGTTGTCGTCCGCGCCCGGAGAGCCCCGCGCCGTGTCGTAGTGCGCGCCGACGACGACGCTCTCCTCCGGGATCCGCTCGCCGCGCAGCACCGCCTCGACGTTCCACGCGGCCGCGTCGACCCGGCGGCGCCTCACCGGAGCTCCCGCGTCGCGGAACCGATCCTCGATCGCGTCCGCCGCGCGAGCCAGATTGCGCAGCGCCGCGGACGAGCGATCGTTGCGCTCGCCGATCACCTCGCTGAAGAGCCGCACGTCGTCGCGGATGCGCTGGACGACGTCGTAGAACATCTCCGGGTCCCGCCGCGGCGTCGCCGCCGGCGCGCCGAGGTGGGTGGGCGACCAGCACGGCGGATCGCTCGCGGGGAACGAATCTCGCCCCGCGGCGTCGACGGTCTCGTCCAGCCCGAGCGTGTGCTCGCGCTCGCTCGGGGCCTCTCGGCCGCGCCGGCGCTCGCTCTCGCGCGAGCGTCGCGTCTCGTTCTCGTGGTTTGCCGCCTTCATCGTGGGCTCCGCCGCGCGCTCGAGGCGTGGCGCGCGCGCGCTCGCCCACGGTGCATGCGGGGTGCCGGAGGCCGCGGCGAAGCCCCGCGGAGAGTCAGTGATGACGCAGACGCGCAGCCTCGTGCACGGCCTCGACGAGCTCCGCCGCGTCGATAGGCTTGCCGACGTGCACGTCGAAGCCCGCCGCGAGGGCGCGGTCGGTGTCGCGATCGGCCGTGAAGCCGCTGACGGCCAGCGCCGCGATCGACGAGTCGCGCTTGCGGATCTCGCTGACGAGCTCGCATCCGTCCCCGCCGGGCATGGCGAGATCGCTCACGACGACGTCGGGCGTCCAGCGACCGAACAGCTCGAGCGCGGCGCGGCTGCCGGCGGCGCACGCCACATCGGCGCCGGCGCGACGGAGGATCGTCGCCATGAGCTCGCGCGAGTCTTCCTCGTCGTCGACGACGAGCACCCGGAGGTCGCGCAGGTTGTGGCCCGGATCCACGACGTGCTCGCTCGGCGCCGCGACGAGCTCCTCGCGCAGCGGCAAGAGGACCGTGAAGATCGCGCCCTGCCCCTCGCCGCCGCTCTCGACCGTGACCTTCCCGTCCTGGAGCTCGACGAGCTGCTTCACGATGTAGAGCCCAAGCCCGAGCCCGCTCCGCGCCGAGGCGTAGTTGCGCTCCTGCGTGTACATCTCGAAGACGTGCCCGATGAGCTCGGGCGCTATCCCCTTGCCGGTGTCCCGGACGACGAGCCGCACGTGCGCACCGTCGCGCCGTGCCTCGACGACGATGCTCCCGCCGGCGGGCGTGTACTTGAGCGCGTTCGAGAGCAGGTTCATCAGCACCTGCTCGAGCCGCTGGCGGTCGGCGATGACGACGAGGTCGGGCTCCACGGCGAACGAGAGCGAGAGCCCGAGCTCGGTCGCGCGGGGCGTCGCGCCCTCGACGACCCGCTGCGCGAGCCCGCCGACGTCCACCGGCGCGAGCGCCAGCTGGATCCGATCCGCCGCCATCCGCGAGATGTCGAGCAGCTCCTCGATGAGGTTCGCCTGAGTCCGTGCGTTTCGCTCGATCGTCTCGAACGCGCGGTTGCGGGCCGACTGATCGAGCACCTCGCGGCGCAAGAGCTGCGTCCAGCCGAGGATCGCGTTGAGCGGCGCGCGGAGGTCGTGCGAGAGGACGGCGATGAAGCGGTCCTTGGCGCGGTTCGCGCGCTCGAGCTCCTCGCGCGTCCGCCGCTCGCGGCTGAGCAGCTCGTCCTTGTCGCGGAGCGCGCGCGCCAGATCCTGCGTGGCCTCACCGCCCTCCGCAGACGGCGGACGCGCGGCGGGGCGCAGCGTCCAGAGGAGGCGCTGCCCGCGAGACGTGAGCGACACGTGGGCGACGACGTGGAGCTCTCCCCCGCCGCGCGGACGGAGCGCGAGCTCGAGCAGGCGCGTCGTCCCGCGCTCGAGGGCGTCGAGCGCGTCGTTCATCGCCCGGACCTCTCCCGGATCGACGAACGCCGAGATCGGCTTGCCGCGCAAGAACCGCATCTCTAAGCAGAAGAGCTGCACCGCGGCGGCGTTGGCGTCGCGGACGACGCCGAAGCGATCCGAAACGAGGTAGGCGTCCGGCGCCCGCTCGAAGAGGTCGGCGTAGCGCTCGCGCTCGGCCTCGAGGCGCAGGCCCATGCGGCCGAGCTCGTCGAGCTGCGCGCGGAGCTCCTCCTCCGCGACGAGGAGCTCCTCGTGCTGAAGCCGCAGGGTGTCGAGCGCCTCTCGAAGGATCGCGGGATCCTGCTCGAGCCCGGACTTCGGTCCGAGGAGCTTCGCCGTGCGCTCCTCTCCCGTCCTCATCGACAGCGCGAACGACTCGACCCGATCGACGAACGCGTCCGCTCCCCGACGACGGATTCGCAGCGACATCAGCTCACCTCCCCCACGAGGACGATCACCCCCCGCATGCCGTCGCCTCGAAGCGGGGACACACGGACCTCGAGCTTCAAGGCATCGCCGTGCGGGCCCTCGCCGTCAATAGTCCGCGTGCTCTCCTCGCGCTCCTCGAGCGCGGCGCGGAGAGATGCCGCGATTTCGCGGAGCGCCAGCGGCCCCTCGAGGCTCGCGAAGTGCTTGCCGGCGGCGTCGCGCGCTCGGACGCCCACGAGCTCGCTCATCCTGGAGCTCCACGTGAAGACGCGGAGCTCTCGATCCAACACGGCCACGCCCACGTGCATGCTCCCGAGCACCGCGCCGAACAGCGCGTGCGTCTCGTTCAGCTCCGTCCCGCGCTGGCGGAGCTCCTCGTTGATGGTCTGCAGCTCCTCGTTCGTCGACTCGAGCTCCTCGTTCATAGACTCGAGCTCTTCGTTCGTCGACTGCAGCTCCTCGTTCGTCGTCTCGAGCTCCTCGTTCGCGGCCTGCAGCTCCTCGGTCAAGCCACGGAGCTCGAGCCGCGTCGCGCGCAGCTCCTCGTGAGCGGCCTCGAGCTCGAGGTTCGCGCGCCGGAGCTCGAGGCGCAGGCGGCGCGCCTGGGTGACGTCGAGGAACGTGATCTGCGCGCCGGCGAGGGCCGCGGCGCCCGAGGGCATCGGCGTGACGTCGACGTCGAGGTACAGCTTCTCGCCGCTCGCGAGGACTCGCTCGACCTCCTTCAGCTGCACGGCCCGACGCTCTAGCCGCGCGCGCTCGAAGCACGCGTGCAGGTCGGCCGAGCCGAACGTCAGCTCCGAGAGCGAGCGCCCGACCTCGTGCGCGCCCAGCGAGAAGAGCTGCGCCGCCTTCTGGCTCGCGACCACGAGGCGCCCCGCGGAGTCGACGACGATCTGCGCGATCGGCCCGGCGGACTCCAGGCATCGCGCGGAGCCGCTCGCGCGCAGGCGTCCGCGGGATCGCGGCTCGGCGCCGTCACTCCCGGCGGGAAGCCGACCGCTGGCGCATTTGCGCGCGCCGACCCGCCGTCCGCCGGCGCGCGCGCGTCCACCGACGGCGGGACGCGCGTGAAGGGCAGGCTGGGTCGACCGGCGAGAAGATCTTCCGATGCGAGAGGAGCATCTCCGCCTTCCCGAGGAACAGGACGCCGCCCGGATTGGACGCGAACTGGAGCGCTCGAGGAGGCGCTCCTGCGTCTCCGCGTTGAAATTTACATGAGGAGGTTCCTGCAGACGAGGACGCGTCGACGCGCGGGATCGGCGCGTCGGTGAGAGAGATCTCGTGGCGTCCGAAGACGACGTCGCGGCGGAGGTCCTTCCTGAGAAGACGAGAAGTCGGAGCCGGAAGCGTGAAGTACCTCTCCACGAGCGGCGCCGGAACGGACTCGAGCGCCGCCGGCAGAGTACGTCGCGAGCCGCGCGAGCGCGAGAATTTCTTCGTCGATGTCGGTGGCGTAGATCTTCACGCGGCGCGAGAGAGACGTCCTCGCCGAGCGCCTCGCAGAGGAGCCATCGCGAGCGTGTACGGCTCCTCGCCGGAGGAGCAGCCGGCGCTCCAGGCGCGAATCGGCGTGTCCGCATGCGGGCCGACGATCGCCGGGAGCCGCCCAGCGAGCGCTTGCCACGCAGCCGGATCGCGGAAGAACGACGTCACGTTGATGAGCAGCAGGTTGAAGAGCTGCGCGAGGCTCATCGGGGCTTCCGCTCGAGGTGGACGATGTAGTCGGCGACCGGAAGTCGGCTGACGGCGACCATGCGCCGGCGGACGCGCCGCGCGAGGCTCGGCCTTTGTGGCCCGAGGAAATCAGAAGCCACGATCGCGGTGGAGGAAGTCAGTGAGGCGAGCTCGTGCTCGTCACACGCTCGCCGGCGCGAGGGCCGGCGTCATCGATGCTCTCTGGTCCGTTGATCATAGGTCGGCCTCCGGCGAAGGCTGCCCGCGCGCGAGACGCTGGTGACGATCACGAAGCGGCGAGAAGCGCCGCCCGAGCGCGCCCGGACAGGCGCCGCGCTCGCAAGCCTGCCCGACGCCGGGCGATGCCACGAGGTCGAGATCGTCGTCGTCCGGCGGCCGCCGACGATCACCCCGGTTGGAGCAATCGATCGACGTCCGGCCTGAGTCGGAAGAGCGCGACCTTCGCGCGCGCGACCGGCCCGAGTCGACCGAGCGTGAACGCCACCTTTCGGCGCGTCTGCGCGAGGCCGAAGTAGTCCGCGTAGCGCGAGCTCATCAGCGAGAGGAACGAGAGCGCGTCGGCGTCGTCGAGGACGGACGCGTCGGGCTCCCCCTGCACGTGGCCGCCGACGAGATCGCGCACGCGCAGCGCGTCCGCCTCGGCCACGCCGAGACCGCGGAGGATCGCGAGGGCGCGTTCGCCGCCGCGCCTGGCCTGCGGATCGTCGAGCACGCGGTGGGCACGGTGCTCGATCCGATCGTGCGAGTCGCCTTCGATGCGGTCGATGTCGTGCAAGAGCGCGGCGATCTGCGGGCCGACGCCGACGTCCGGCGCGATGCGGATCATCCACTGCCACGTGTCGAGCGCGTGCTCGAAGTCGGCGCGATGGAGCGGCTGCGTGAGGTCGTAGAGCGCCGCGTGCGCCTCCAGGACCGCGTCGAACAGCGAGACCGAGGACGCCTCGTTCCGGCGCGCGACGAGCCGCTGGTAGCGCGCCAGCACCTCGAGCGCGACGCCGACCGCGTCGTTGCCTCGAACGGCGAGGCGGCGGAGCGGCCGCGCGTTCTCCACGGCCTCGTCGAGGCGGCGGAAGTCGAACGCCCCGCGCCAGGCGAAGTCGTCGATGACGAGGTCGTGGGCGGCAGGCCGATCGGCGGGGCTCCGCGCGCTGCTCGGAGCCGGACCGACGTAGGCGGGGCGCGTGACGGCGACGGTCGGGAACTCCCGGGAGATCGCCTTCGTGTCGAGCTCCTCGTCCTCGTCGGCCATGAGCTGGAGGTGAGCGATCTCGGGCTCGAGGAGCGCGCGCGTACGGCGGCGGCCGACGCTCGACAGCGGGCCGGTCGAGGCGATGCCCGGGCCGACCTGCGCCGACGACATGTCCTTGCTGACGACGGCGCTCATGACGCGAGCCCCAGCTCGAGCTGCACGTACGCCGGTGAGGTCTTCTTCAGCGTCGTCTGCGTCTGTCGGGCGACCCAGTCGAGCAGCTCGAGGAGCCCGGCGTCGAGGTGCCCCTCGGCGCGATGGCCGAGCGCCTGCTCCGCGCGGCTGACGTCGGCGAAGCAGTGCCTCACGTCGCCGATCTGGTAGCGCCCGGAGACCTCGGAGCCGAACGTCGAGCCTCCCGCGACGACGGCCATCCGGTGCGCAATCTCGGACATCGACGTGGCGCGCCCGCTGCCGACGTTGATCACCGCGTGACGGGTGTCGGCGGTCATCGCGCGGCGACACGCCGACGCGACCTCGCGGACGTCGACGAAGTCACGGAGCTGCCCGCCGTCCTCGGGCAGGAGCGGGCGACGCCCTGCGAGGATGCGCGACGCGAACCGCGCGAGGTCTCCGCTGTACGGGTTCGAGAGCGACTGGCGCGTCCCGAACACGTTGAAGAAACGGAGCGCCATGGTCGGGATCCCGAACGCACGCCCGAAGCGCAGGCACATCCGCTCCTGGTCGTACTTCGAGCCCGCGTAGACCGAGCCCTCGATGGACGGCGTCTTCGACTCCGGCGTCGCGACCGGCGTGAGGCGATCGCCGTTGCACGTCGGCTCCCACGCGCCACGGCGCAGCTGGTCCGGACGACGGCGCGGGATCTCGGTGGGTGAGCCGAACGAGTCGCGATACAGACCCTCACCGTAGACACACACGCTCGACCCGAGGATGAGACGCTCCACCGAGGACCGAACCAGGCGATCCATCAGCACCGCGGTGCCGACGTTGTTGGCCGACATGCAACGATCGACCTCGAACACGCTCTCGCCAGCGCCGACCGCGGCGGCCAGATGAAAGACGACGTCCATTCCCTCGAGCGCCTGCTCGACGAGCGCACCGTCGCGCACGTCACCGACGATCAGCTCGACCTGCGGATCGAGGTACGAGGGACGCTCACCGCCGAGGTGGACCCGCGGCGTGAGGTTGTCGAGCGCTCGAACCGTATGACCATGGGCGAGCAGCTCGTCGGCGAGGTGCGAGCCGATGAACCCGGCACCCCCCGTGATGAGGACTTTCTTCGACATTGTTCGCGACTCCGTGAGCAAAGAACGACTGCGCCGCCGCCACCTCTGCGGGCAGCGGACATCTTGTGGACAATTCCCCCCGCGCATCGCTCGGTTGGAGCTCTCGCGGACGCCTCGCGTGGTGCACTCCGCATGCCGCGGAGCGTCGCGGCGTGTCACGAACGCGCGCCCGTGCGCTGCAGCTCAGTGTGAACCGGTGTAGGAGACGTAGGCTGTGGCGTTTCGCCTCGAGCGGTGCACTCGCGCAGACCGAAGTCTCGGTGAATCGACCTCGAGAACTCGCTGAACAACGATCTTTCGCTCCATCGCGGGGGAGCGACCGCGCGACGGCGATCTGCATTCGGCCCGCTGCGACGGATCGCCCGCTGAGGCCCGCTCGCTGCAGCGATTGTTCGACGTGCACTGGTCGCGCCAAGGTTCGGGCTCGCTGCGCCCGGACCATCGCGTGCACTCCGCCGGGCCCATGTCGCCGCTCGACTTGTGGGTCTACCGCGAGCGCAAACAGCTCGCGCACGGTGGCTCCCTTCTCCGCGCGCTCGAGCGATCGCTCAGCGAAATCCGCCGACTGCAGGCGTCCGAGGGCAAGCGCCGGGCTGCGATCGACGCCCTCGTGACCGCCGGCGAGCTCGAAGCCGCGCTGGCCGACGCCGCCGATCCCCTCGAGGCCGCGGTGTCCCAGGCCACCGACGCGCTCGCCGCCGTCGCGATGGGCAGCCCCACCGATCTGAGCGTGTGCGCGGAGGCGTTGGCGCACGCGCGTGCGCCACGCAGCCTCGCCATCCGCCCGCCCGAGGGGTTCGCGGGAGACGCGCTCCACCCCCAAGCGTACGCGTGCGTGAACGAGCTCGTCGACACACGGGAGGCCCTCGTCGTCGGAGTGCGCTCGGTCGGGACGACCCTGTCGGCCATCACCGCCGCCGCGCTCCGCGCGCGCGGTGTGATCGCGCGCCGGCTCACGCTGCGTCCCGACGGCCCGCCGGGGCACCGGCGCGTCGCCCTCGGCCACGACGCGTCCGAGGCGATCGCACGGGCCCGGAGGAACGGCGCGACCGTCGTGATCGTGGACGAAGGCCCCGGCCCGAACGGCTCGAGCTTCCTGGCGACCGGTGAGGCGATCGTCGCCGCCGGCGTGCCTCACGAGCGCGTCGTCCTGCTCGGAGGACGGCGGATCGATCCCGATCGCCTGCGCGCGCCGGCGGCCGGCGAGCGCTGGCGCGCCTTTCGCAGCGCGGTCGCGCCGTCGGGGGGCTTCGCCCCGGTGCGCTCGGCGGCGATCGACGTCACCGGCGGCGCGTGGCGGCCCCTGCACTATACATGCGCCGAGCATTGGCCGGCCGTGGTCGAGGCGATGGAGCGACGCAAGCTCGTCGCGGACGGGCGGCTCTTCAAGTTCGAGGGGCTCGGCTCGAGCGGCCACGCGGCGCGCCATCGCGCGTCGGCGCTCGCCGCGGAGGGGATCGCGCTCGACCCGTGCGACGAGGGCGACGGATGGACGTCGTATCCGTGGGGCGGCCGCCCGCTGCAGGCCGGCGATCTCGACGCGGTCCTGATCGAGCACATCGCGCGCTACTGCGCCCGACGGCCGGCCTTGTGCCCGCAGGTCTCGGCGGAGACCGACCTCACGCCCGTCGTCGCAGGGAGCGTGGCCGTGCTCCTCGGCGGCGCGTCCGTCGCGGGCTCTCCGCTCGCCACGCTGCTCGCCGACGGCACGCTCGCGATCGAGCGTGTCGCGACGACGGACGGCCGGCTCGCGCCGCACGAGTGGCTCCGGATGACCGACGGCAGCGTACGCAAGACCGACGCGATCACCCACGGCGACGATCCGCTCTTCCCGGGTCCGACCGACATCGCGTGGGATCTCGCCGGCGCGATCGTCGAGTGGGACATGGACAAGGCTGCGCGCGAGCACCTCTTGACGGCGTACCGGCGCGCTTCGGGCGACGACGCCGCGAGGCGGATCGACGCGTGGCTCGTCGCTTACGCGGCCGTGCGCGGGGCGTTCAGCCTGTTCGCGCTCGAGCGATGCGGCGCGGCAGAGGCTCGCCGCCTCGTCCGCGAGGTCGAGCGCTACCGCGCGGTCGTCGCCTCGTTCCTCGTCACCGCGCCTGCGGCTCGCGCGCCGCTCACGCCCCTCGAGCCGCAGGCGCCGGAGAGTGGCCGGCCCTGAGGACACGCTCGTCGCGGGGCCACGTGCTCCCCGGTCGAGCACGGCGCAGACCACCCTGCGCATGCGCCGCGCGCGCCCTCACGCGGCCGAGGCGCGCCCCGTCGGCATCGCGCGGACGAGCTCGACGAGCTCGCGCGCACGGTGACGCGACGTGTGCTCCGCGAGCACACGCTCGCGCGCGCGGCGACCGAGCGCCCGGAGGCACTCCGGAGACAGCTCGAGCATCGCGAGGACGTCATCGGCGTCCCGCGCGACGAGGATCTCGTCGGCCGGCGTGAAGAACGCCTCGATCCCGCGCCACCCCGCGCTCACGATCGGAACGTTGCACGCGGCCGCCTCGAAGAGCGCGAGCGACGGGCAAAATCCGACGTCGAGCGCCGCGCTGGGCGATGCGTCGAGCGTGAGCCTCGACGCGCCGTAGAAATCGGCGCGCTCCGCGAACGCGACATCCGCGACCACGGCGACGTTCGTCGGACGCGGCCAGCCCTCGGGATGCGCGACGCCTCCGAGCACGAAGCGTCGCCCCGGCGCCCGCTCGGCGACATCCAACAGGAGCTCCTCGACCCCCGAAGACCCGGGATACGCCGGCGCCGCGAGGCAGGAGAGATCGCATCCGGACGACGCCGAGTCGCGACGACCAAACACGTCGGGATCGACGCAGGCGAAGAGCGGAGCGACGCGACGCGCGCCGAGCTCCCGGCGAAACCGCTCGATCGCGGCGCCGCCGGTGACGCTGAGCACGAGATCGAGCTCGCCGAGGCCTCCCGGCGGGATCCACGAGACGAGCTCCCCACGGTCGAGGCGCTGGAACGTCTCCGGCGCGTCGAGGTCGAAGAAGACGCGCGTGCGGCCCGCGTCGAGGACGAGCTCGGTCGCGGCCGCCGCGTCAGCCTGGCACGACGTGACGATCGCCACGTCGGCCTGCGCGACTGCGCGCCGCGCTCGCGGCAGGACGTCCGACCAGCTCGGGTAGACGATCACCTCGTAGCCCCTGTGACGGACGGGATCGCGGTGCCCGGAGAAGTACGGCGTCGCGCGCTCGAAGAACACCGCCTCGTGGCCGTCTCCGGCGAGCGCCCCCAGGACACCTCGCCAGAACGCCGCGTGGGCGTTCCCGCGTCCCGACGTCACCGACAGGCCGAACACCGCGAGCTTCACGCAGCGACCTCGCGAAGGAGCCTCTCGACGTCGGGGCGGAGGCGGACGCGATCGAGCTTCTCCCGCGCGCGCGCCCCGAGGCGCGCCAGCGTGAAGGCGACCTTCCGCCGTGTCTGCGCGACGCCAAAGTAGTCGCTGTACCCGGCGCTGGAGAGCGACAGGAACGAGAGCGCGTCCGCGTCGTCGAGGAGGAGCACGTCGGGATCGCCCGAGGGGCGCTCGTGAAAGACGATCTCGCGC
>JAHBWA010000203.1 GCA_019637195.1 Labilithrix sp.
GGGCTACGGCGCGATCACGACGGAGATCGTCGACGCGCCGCCCTTCTACTACGCCGAGGACTACCACCAGCAGTACCTCCACAAGAACCCGGACGGGTACTGCGGGGTCGGCGGGACCGGCGTGGCCTGCCCGGTCGGCGTCCTCGCGGCCGGCTGAGCGGCGCGCTCTCCGTGGGCTCATCCCGGGGGCTCATCGAGGTGCTGCGCATCTCCGACGGCGTCCGCGTCGCGGATGCGTTACGTTTGGTCCGATGCGCCAAGAGCTCGAAGGACGGCGAGGGGCCGTCGTCGGAACCGCGCGCGCCCGATGCGGCCTCGACGCCTGACCACGCGCCGCGCCGTCGCCCGTCAGGCGCTCGGTGCGCTCCTCGGGCTGACCACGGGCTGCACGATGCTGAGCGGCCTCGCGGATCTCGAGGTCGGCGACGACCCGCCGGGCGCGGACGGAGGAAGCCTGGAGACCGGCTCGCCCGACGGCTCCGAGCGGATCGACCGCGACGGCGCCGTCGACGTCGACGTGCCTCGCGAGGCGGGCCAGGCCGACGCCGCCACCGCCGCGAGCGCGACCGTGCTCTGCAGCGGCGTGGAGTGTCGCGGCCGCTGCTGTCTCGACGGGAACAACGCGACGTGCTCCGACGCCTCGACGTGCGCCGCCGCCCCATTCGCCGAGCTCACGTGCGATGAGCCGAGCGATTGCCCCGACAAACAGGCGTGCTGCTTCTCGTTCGCCGGAGCTCCGGCTCGGTCGGCCTGCGCGAGCAGCTGCACGCCGATCGGCAGCAGCATCCCGCTCTGCCGCTCGCCGGCCGACTGTCCGATCCCGTTCACCCGCTGCGAGCCGCTCGCGAACGAGTTCGGCCCGAACACCGCGTGGGGCTACTGCGAGTGACGCCCGGGAGCCGCGCGCGCGCTCCCGCTCAGAACAGCTCTTCGATCGGGGCGCCCGACCGGGCGTCGCGATCGCGCGGCAGACCGAGCACCGTGCGGAGCGTCGGGACGATGTCGGCGAGGTGGCGAGGCTCCGGCGAGCTCACGGGCCCGCGCGCCGCGAAGCGCGGACCGACGGCCGCCATCCACACGCGCGCGGCCTCGGGCATCGGGCCGTGGTTCTTGAAGTCGCTCGCGCGCCCGTGATCGGCCGTCACGATCACGTGCGTGCTGCGCCCGCGATCGCCCAGGCGATCGAGGACGGCGACGAGGCGCCCGAGGGTCTCGTCGGCGTGACGGAGCGCGGCGAGGTAGCCGGCGTAGTCGCCGCGGTGCGCGTACTCGTCCGCGTCGCCGAGGCCCAGGAAGAAGACGTCCGGCTGCTCGGCCTCGTAGTACTCGAGGGCGGCGCTCGCCGTGACGCGATCGGGGCGGTAGTCGCCGTGGCCCGGCCACGGATCGACGAGCGGGTCGCCGCGCCGTCCGCAGGACGACGTGAAGGCCCCCGGGCTCATCGTCGCGGCGAGATCGAGCTTGTCCCAGGAGGCGAACGCCGCGACCTTCGCGCCCGCCGCGTGGGCCTCGTCGAGGATCGACGGCAGCGTCGTCCGCGCGCACCCGTTGTGGGTGCACGGCGAAGGCCGCCCGCCGAGCATCTCGGTGTAGCCCGGCAGCGAGACGTAGTTCGGCCCTGACGCCGCGATCATGCCGTGTCCGGGCGCGCCGACGAACGCGCCTCGCTCGGTTCCGAGCACGTGGAGGTTCTTGAAGATCGCGGCCGCGGGGACGGGCGCCGAGCTCGTGAGGCTGCGGTCGACCCCGTGGAAGACCTCCTGCCAGCGCGCGCCGTCGATCGCCATGATGACGACGGGGCCGTCGACGCCGTGCGCGCGACGCTCGACGCGCCGGGCGAGGAGGCTCGCGCCGCTCGCCGTTCGCGGTGGATCGACCTCGCGAACGTCCACCGCGCGGCCTCGATCCGCACAGGCGCTCGCGATGGCAGCGAGGACCACGAGCATCGCCCTGCTCTCGAGCTTCATGACTCCACGGTAGGTGCGCATCGTGACGTTCCGGAGGAGCACGCGGGACATCGGGTCGACTTGAAGCGGCCGTCCTCAGGGCGCCCGGTGAGCGCCCATCCGTTTCGATGCAAGGGACGCCCCACTCGTCGCACGCTCGAGCTGAGGTCGGGATCGCGCCGGCCGATCGCGCCGCCGGCGGCGAGGACGACATGTATGCGCTCGACCGGCCACGACGTTCACGTGACACACCCGCCGCGGACGTCGAGGCGCCGCGCCGCCACCGCGCGCGCGAACGCGTCGTCGTGCGTGACGAGGACGACGCAGCCGGGGTACCCGTCGAGCGCGCGCTCGAGGCGCTCGATCGTCGGGAGGTCGAGGTGGTTCGTCGGCTCGTCGAGGACGAGCGCCCAGGCGTGCCGGCCGAGCCCCGACGCGAGCGCGAGCTTCCGCGCCTCCCCGGGTGAGAGCGACGCCGCGTCGAGCTCGCGGCGAAGGAGGAGGCGCTCGGGATCGCTCCCGAGCGCGCTGAAGACGGAGAGCACGCGACCGCGCGCTTCGGCCGGCAGCGAGCGAAGCGCGGCCGTGAGCTCGGCGATCGCCTCGGGAGCGAGCTCCTGCGGCAGGTGGAGGACGCGCTCGCGCCGCGTCGCGAGGAGCGCGGTGAGCAACGTCGTCTTGCCGGCGCCGTTGTCCCCCGTGACGCGAACGCGCTCGTCTCGCCCGATCGTGACGCGCACGTCGCGAAGGACGACGCGATCTCCGGCGCGGATCTCGGGCGCGTCGAGGTGGAAGAGCACCGGATGAGGCGACCGCTCCCACGCCGCGAAGACCTGACCGCCGAGCGTACGATCGCGCTCGACGTCCGGCACCGCGGCGCGGGCTCGCTCGAGCCCCTCGCGCGCGATCTCCACGCGACGCCCGGCGTGCCCGTCCGCCCAGCCCGCGGTCACCTTGCTGCCCATGCTCCGCGCGTCGTGGTCGTTCTTGCCCTTCATCCTCGAGCTCGCGCTGAGGGACCTCGACGCCGCCTCCTGGGTGCGCCGGGCGGCGTCGAGACGGCGCTCGACGGCGCGCACGGCGGCCTTCGCGCGCGCGTGGGCCGCCTCCTCCCCGCGCCGCGCCTCCTCCCACGCCGCGCGGGCCTCGCTGTAGCTCCCGACGTGGAGCGTGACCGCGCCGCCGTGGACGCGCAGGATCGCGCGCGGCAGGCGATCGAGCACCGCGCGATCGTGCGAGACGATCACGCCAACGCCGCGAAAGCGCTCGAGCGCGCCGAGCAGACGCGTCCGCGCCTCGCCGTCGAGGTGGTTCGTCGGCTCGTCGAGCAGGAGCACGTCCGGCTCACGCGCGAGCGCGGCGCCGATCTGCCAGCGCTTGCGCTCGCCGGGCGAGAGCGTCGGCCAGCGCGCGAGCTCGCCCGCGTCGAGCGCGAGGCGGCCTTTGAGCTCGGCCGCGACGCCGTCGTACGACTCCGCGAGCGCGACCACGTCGGCGTCGAGCTCGTCGACGGCCTGCCGGGCGTAGGCGATCGTCGCGCCCTCGGGGCGCGTCCGCACCGCGCCCTCGTGCGCCCGGAGCTCTCCGGCGAGCACGCGCAGGAGCGTCGTCTTCCCTGCGCCGTTCGCGCCCACGAGGCCGTAAAAGCCCGGGGAAAGCACGAACGACACGTCTCTCAATACGGGCACGGACGCCGCCCACGCGACGCCCACGCCGCGCGCTTCCAGCACGGTCATGTGGCACTCCTCTCGTTCTCGTTCACCGGATCGAGGACCGCGACCGCCGGCGCAGACGCCGGCAGCGAGCTCTCGAACGACAGGCTGGGGAGAGAGGACTCAGCGCATGATCACGCCGGGTGCCCGGCGTGATGGGAAAGCTAGCACCTCATCGCACGGCGTCGAGCAACGTCTCGAGCATCCGGTACGTCATGCCCCAGAGGCGGTGCTGCCCGGGCTCCAGGTGGATGCACGGGAGATCGTAGGACTGGCCCTCGTAGTCGAGCTTGAACGAGCTCTTCCCTTCGCCGCGCGCGAGCGTGCTCATCGGCACCCAGAGCGTCGTGGCGACCTCGACGTTCGGCACGATGCGGACGTCGCCGGGGAGCGCGAAGACGAATGGCGTCACCACGAGCCCGGCGCTCTTGGCGCGCAGGAACGCCGGGACGTCCGGGAGGCGGGCGAGGAGACGGCCGGCCGACAGATCGATCCCGACCTCTTCGCGCGTCTCGCGGACCGCTGTGGCGAGCAGGCTCGCGTCGTCCGGATCGCGGCGGCCTCCGGGGAACGCGATGTGACCGGACCACGGATCGGTCGCGCGCTCGGCCCGGCGGATGAACAAGAGATCGGCGCCGTCGGTCCCCGGGAGCTCGCGCAGGATCGCGGCGACCGCGGCGCGGGGACCCTCGGAGCTGACGCCGTGGTCGCCGCCGAGCGCGGCGAGCTTGGCGGCCATCGCGTCGAGTCGTGACATCGTGGCCGCACTCTAGCGCGTTCGCTCGCTTCGTGAAGGGCGCGCGGCGCCTGCACGCGCCCAAGCTCGTCGCGAGCACGAGGCCTCACGGCGAGCGTCAGAGCTCGCCGCGCACGCCTGCGAGCACCCAGAGCGGCGCTCCAGGGCGCGCGCCGAACGGACGGCGCGACGCGATGTAGCGATCGTCGAGGAGGTTCCGGCCGCTCACGTAGAGCTCGACCGCAGAGAAGACCTTGTACTTCGCGCTCGCGTCGAGGAGGAAATACGCGTCCGTGAGATCGCCCGGACGCGGCGTCCCCTGCCCTGCGCGCTCGCGCATGCTATCGACGAACGTGCCGGCGACGTTGAGCCCCCACGGCTGCTTCTCGAGGCCGATCGCTCCGGAGAGCTGGTTGGGCGGCACGTAGGGGAGCTCGTCGCCGCGCCGTACGTCGCCGAACTGCGGATCGGCGGAGGAGAACGTCGAGAGGAACTCGCTGTACGTGTACGTGTACGCCAGCCGCGACGGCAGGAAGAAGCCGCCGCCGAGCGGGAGCTCCGTCTCGCCGTAGATCTCCGCGCCGACGATGCGCGCGCGACCGCCGTCGAACTGACGATCCACGTTCGCGCCGACGCAGCCGTTCGAGAACGTGCAGAGGTTCGTCAGGTTCGAGTACGCGTTGTAGAAGCCGATCGCCTCGACGCGCGCGTGGCGCCCCGACCAGCGCGCGCCGGTCTCGTAGTTGACGCTCTGCTCGGGCTCGTTCGTGCGCGCCTGCTCGGGCGGAACGGGGCTGAAGCCCTTGTGGACGCCCGCGAGCACGCCGAGCCCGCGCGTGACCGCCCAGTAGCCGCTCGCTCCGGGGATGATCGCCTGGTAGACGGCGCCGTCGATCGGCGACACCGGGCTCCCGGGCGCGACGAGCCGCTGCTCGAACGACGCGTGAATCGCCTCGATGCGCGCGCCCGGCGTGAGCGTGACGGGGCCGAAGGTCATCGCGTCGACGGCCCAGAGCGCGAGCGCGTGCGTCGACGCCTTGTTGTCCGCGATGAGCTCCGTGACGCGGCCGTCGGGCGTGAGCGCTCCGTTGCGGATCACGAAGCCGTCCTGGGTGTGCTTGCGGACGATCTCGTCGTAGTGCGCGCGGACGCCGTAGGTGAAGCGATGCGCCACCGGCCCGGTCTTGGCGTTGGCGTTCACCTGCGTCTGCAGGCCCTGCGAGACGAACCTGCGGTCGTTGGGGCCGATGAGGATCGTCTGCGCGTCGCTCGTCGTGTCGATCTCGCCGCGGAGCGCGCCGAGCGAGAGCGCGTTGCGCGGCGTGTCGGGGTTGGCGAGCACGTCGGAGACGTCGGCGCCGCGGAAGCCGTTCACCTTGCGCCAGACCCGCGAGAGGTCGTGGCGGTAGACCGTCGTGGTCATCTCGAGATCGCGCGAGAAGCGCGCTTTGTGCGTCACCGCGACGGCCGTGCGGTGCCACTCCATGCGATCGAGCTTGCTCGCGTAGTAACGCCGATCGGGCGTGCGCCGGGCGTCGGCGTCGGTCAGGCCGAGGTAGGTCTCGTTCGAGACCTCGTCGGAGTAGCCGAGCTTCACGCCGATCTCGTTCTGGATGCGCGCCGCGGGATCGACGACGTAGCTGCCCTTGGCCATCCACTCGTTGCGCGTGAAGCCGGTGTCGCCGCCGGCGCGATCGAGCTCCTTGAAGCCCGCGTTCGACACGCGCATCCCCTCGATGAGGAAGCCGGCGCGCTCGTCGCTCGAGCCGTAGGAGACGTGCTGCTTGTTGAACAGGTACTGCCCGAACGCGAGGTCGTAGGTGACCTTGCGCCCCGAGGGGATCTCGCGCGTCACGAGGTCGATCGCGCCTCCCACGGTCTGCGGACCGTAGACGATCGACGCGGGCCCCTTCACGACGCGCACCGTGCGCATGCGATCGATCATCGGGAAGTAGTACGCGGCCGGCGCCGAGTAGGGCGCGGGGCCGAGGAGGATCCCGTCCTCCATCAGCGTGACCTTCTTGCTCCGGTCGGAGTTCGCGCCGCGGATGCCGATGTTCGGACGGAGCCCGAAGCCGTCCTCGGGCCGCACGTAGACGCCCGGGACGCCCATCAACACCTGGTGCGGATCGTCGTAGGAGAAGCGCCGGAGCTGCACGTCGCGGAGGACGTGGGCGGAGCCGCCGGTCTCGACGAGGCGCGTCCCCGGGACGCTGACCTCCTCGAGCGGCGCGGGCGGCGCCGTGGCGTCCGCCGGCGCGCCCGGGGCCGCGGCGTCGGTCTCAGCGGCGTCGGTCGCAGCGACGTCGGTCGGAGCGGAGCCCGGCGCCGCGCCGCCAGACCGCGTCACGCCCGGCGGAGCGTCACCCGGCGGAGCGACGTCGGACGCGAGCACGCGCGGCGCGACGAGGAGCGTCGCGAAGAGCGGCGCGAGAGCGATGGCTCGAGCGGCGCCCGAGCGCTTCAGCGTCCGGCCAGCCGGCGGCTGTTCCATGCAGGCCTCAGGTGGATCGGCGGCCCGTCGGGCGCCGGGAGGATCCAGGTCGCCTTGCCGAGGCCGTCCTCGACGCGCGCGAGGTCCACGCGCTCGTCGATCATCGGCGCGGAGGGGCGCCCGTTGAGCGACACGCGCGTCTCGGCGCGCACCTCGACATCCCCCTCGCCGCGCTCCGCGAAATCGCGAGCGATGTGGTGGGCCAGCTGGAGCACGAGGTCCGGCTGCCCCTGAAGCTCGCGCGCCTGGCGGTCGGTCAGGTAGCGCCGCGGCTCGACGTACCAGGTGCGCCCCGTCCGCTTCGACGTGACGAGGTACGTGACGCTCCCGTTCTTCTCGCGGACCATCACCCGCCAGCCGAGCCGCATCCCCTGCTCGTGCCAGAGGACGTTACCTCCGTAGAGATGCGCGCGGAGCGGCACGAGCACCTGGATCGCGCAGTACGCGAGCGCGAGCGCGGTCCACGGACGCCATCCGGCGGACGGCCGTACCGGCGCTGGCTCCGGCGGGGCGGCGCCGGAGGGGCTCCACCCGCGCGGAGCGAGCCGGAGGAAGGCGAGCAACGTGCGCGGCCAGCTCGGCGCGAAGAACACGAGCGCCGCGCAGACCATGATGTGCGGGAACATCCCGATCGGGAACAGGACGCCGACGATGGTGTGGAACGCGATCACCACGAGGTACGCGAGGAGCCGCGCGCGCCGCCACGCGAGGAAGAACGCGATCGTCGTGTCGAAGAGGAAGCCGCCCCAGCTGAACGCGTACGCGACCCAGCGCTCGTCGAACCAGCCGCCGAGGACCGCCGTGCCGGTGCGCGCCGAGAGCCAGATGTTGAGCGGCTGCGCGTGGAGGAGCCAGTCGGACGAGAGCTTCGCGAGGCCGGCGTTGAAGTAGACGACGCCGACCTGGAAGCGGAGGAGGTACGTGCACCACGCGGGGAACGTGTCGAGGCGGCTCGCCGGCTCGCGCCAGACGTCGAGCGAGCCGGCGCGACCGAGCGGCATGAAGCTCGCGAGCAGGAGGAGGAGGCTGACCAGGTAGTAGTGATTCAGCCAGTTCGTCACGTCGACGAGCTGCACGTACGTGAAGACGACGAAGAGCAGCGGCGCGACGACGCGATACCAGAGCCCCGCCGCGAAGCACGCGCCGAGCGCGACGAGCGCGGCGAAGACGACGTGCATATACGGCGCGGGGAGCACGCCGACCCAGGAGAAGCCCCAGTACTTGAAGAAGAAGCTCGGCGCGACGAACAGCTCGTCGACCCAGCCGTACGCGAGGAAGCGCAGCGCGCTGATCGCGACGAGCGCGCCGAGCACGACGCGAAACACCACCAGGGCGGCCGTGTCCGTGCGCGCCGCGAGCGCGGAGAGCGCGCGGGCGCGCAGCGTCGGCGCGCCCGCGTCTTCAGTCATTGTCGCTTTCCGCGCGCCTCGGGAGCTCGAGATCGAGCACCGTGACGAGCTCGGCCTTCATCACGGCGGCGTTCGCGCGGAGGGCGTCGAAGAGGCGCTGCACCCCGGCGATGTTCTTCTGCAGGTCCTCCTCGAACGTCGGTTCGACGAGCGCGTCGAGCGCCGCGTGGATCTCCGCGAGCGACGCCTCGACCTTCGCCGTGACGCTCTCGGCGCCGACCGCGCCGAGGAGATCGTCGAAGCCGAGTCCGCTCCCGTTCGGACCGCAGCCGCGGAAGAGCTTCTCGTAGCCGACGACGTTCTGGCGGATGTGCTCCTTCGACCGCTTCGCCCACGGCGACTCGACCGACGCGAGGCACGGGGCGGCGGCGCACTCTGGGAGCAGCCCGGCGGGAACGCCGACCTTCGAGTTCTTGAGCTGGAGATCCAGGTAGAACATCGCGTCGGTGACGGCGTTGAACGCCAGCTGCTCGCTCGGGAACGATTTGCTCCGGCCCGCCGTGGCGAGCTCCTCGATGAACGCCCCCTTCGCCGGGTCCCACGCGTCGACGAGCGCCTGCGCCCGCTGGACGACGTCGGCCGTGACGACGCGCGCGTACGCGAGCCGGCGCGCGGCGAGCTCGTCGGCCCCGAGCGCTGCCCAGCTGCCGCTCGTGTTGATCTCGCTCTCCGGCGGGCACGCGTTGTCGGTCCCCGTGAAGAAGAGGAGGTACTCGGCCGCCGCGAGGCTCCGCGTGCTGACGAGCGCGGACGTCGCCCACCCAGGCGCCTCGTAGGCCTTCGAGACGAGCGTCTGCTCCACCGCGCAGCGACCGACGAGCGGCCACGCGTAGATCGGATCGCGCATGTCGCGTCCGCCGGGCGCGGTCGAGATGGCCGCGGGGCCGAACTGGTAGAGCTCCGCGCGCTCCCAGACGTCCATCGCCGTCTTCCACGCGGCGCGCGCCGCCTCGATCGACGGCTCGCTCTTGTCGGCGGCGGCGGCGTTGGTCGCGG
This sequence comes from Labilithrix sp., assembly GCA_019637195.1. Lineage (GTDB taxonomy): Bacteria > Myxococcota_A > Polyangia > Polyangiales > Polyangiaceae > Labilithrix. The sequence goes on from JAHBWA010000203.1 coordinate 9,294, forward strand.
CGTCGAGGGCGACCGCCGACGTGGCGAACTCGCGGTAGTCGGCGACGACGCACTCGCCGATCGCGCGGAGGAGCGCCGGCTTGTCGAACGAGCCGGCGTCGACGCCGCCCGACGATCCGGTCGGGCCGGCCGGATCGCCGCTCCGCGAGCGGCACGACGTCCCGCACAGGATCGCGACCGCGAGAAAGGAACCGATGTAACGCTTCACGCGGGCGGCCTCCTCAGAAGTTCTTCCGGTACGCCTCGACCTCGGCGGGCGTGAAGCCCTGGTAGAGCGCGATGTCGTTGATGGCCTCGTTCAGCCTGAGCGCGCGGTCGCCGGCGCCGGTGACGAGCTTGTAGGCGGTCGTCGCGCCGATCTTGCCGAGGACGGCGTCGATCTGCGCGTCGGTGATCTTTCGCTTGTCGGCCGGGAGCCCCCGGAAGCTCTGGATGAAGCCGAGCGCCTCGCCGAACGCGTGGAGCGCATCCGAGCCCTTCAGCGGATCGGCGGCGGTGAGCGCGGCGGCGTTGAGGTAGAAGATCGCCGTCGCGTAGGTGGTTCGCTCCCACTCGGAGAGGAACGTCGCGACCGCGGCGTCGAGCTCGGTCTTGCACTTCTCGCCCGCCGGGACGGCCGCCTTCATCGTGAGGAGGGCCGTGCGGATCTTGCGGTACGGGCCCGGCGTCTCGGACGCTCTGTCGTCGCGACGCGATGCATACTCCGCGATCAGCTTGTCGGCGCCGGCGCCTCCGTCCGAGCCCGGCGTCGAGGCGAGCGCCATGCTCGCGCCGAACGCCGCGAGCAGGCGATCGATCGTCACCTCGGTGACGGGCGCCGCGACCAGACCGAGGACGTGGTTGTAGAGCGCGCCGCCGAGGAGCGTCTTCTGAGCCGTCTCGCGCAGATCGACGCCGGTCGGGGAGAAGTGGAAGTCGCCATACTTGCCGCCGGACGCGGCGCCGCCGTCGTCCTCGGCGTCGGCCGGCGCCCACGTCTTGCCGACCGCGCCCTCGAAGGCGTCGAAGTACTCGTCGACGGCCGCCTGCGCCGGCGTCGTCGACACGGCGCGGAGGCTCGGTGAGCCCGCGTTGTAGACGGCCTTGAGCTCGGACGACGCCACGCCCGCGTCGCTCGAGCCCTCCGTCGCCTTCATCTTCGCGCCGATCTCCTCGAAGCGCTGCGCGAGGGCGATCTCCACCGCCGCGTTCGCGGCGAACGTCGCGCTCTCGTAGCGCGTCGGGACCGTCGCGCCGCAAGCGAGCGTGCCCGCCTCGTCGCCGGCGTCCGCGAGGCTCGCGCCGTCGGTGCCCGCGTCGAGCCGGGGCCGCACGAGGGCTTCGTCCTCCCCGCACGCGACACCGACGACGAGCGCCGCGACGCACGATGCGAGGGAGAGGAGACGGATCGTCTTCATCGTCGGAGAGCCTCCGGCCTTCGGGCCATGGACAAACAAGAAGGACGGGGACACTCCCGCAGGGGTGTCTTTGAGCTTGTCGACATTGACTGTCAATATCTTCTGCACGATCGCGCGTCCGGCGGGCGCCGGGCCTCGCTCGGCTGGCGGGCGGCGGGGCCCTCGCGACGAGGCCGGAAGGGCTGCTCGCGGCCCGGGGGGGAAAGGACGCAACCGCTCGCCGGCGAGGGCCGAGAGGCGACCATGTCCCGAGTCGACGGAGCCCATCGGCGCGCACCCACGGAGGAGCCCACGTCCCAGCCGGAGCACGGCGCGCGATCTGGGGTAGAGCCGACGACGAAACGTCGCGACGCCGATGCCTCGGCCGAGGAGCGGCGAAATCGGCACTACACCGACGCAGGCCCCCCCGCGACGTCGACGCTCGGCGGCGCGCGCTTCTCGTCGGCGCCCTCGCTGCCGGCGAGCTGGGCCATCGCGGCCATCGTCCGCCCCGAGCGCGAGCCCGCCGGCATGCCGGCGCTCGCCGCGGAGGTGCTGCGCTTGCGCGCCGAGGGGACACGCACGCGCGAACCGGAGCTCGGCCGAGCGATCGCCGCGCGCGTCGCGACGCTGTCGAGCGAGTGGCGCCAGCTGGCGCGCGCGAAGGGGATGCAGCCCCCGGACGACACGTTCGCCCCGTTCCGCGCGACCGACGAGGAGCTGACTTCGGCGATCCTCTGGACCTTCGTCGGCGACCGCTTGCCGGTGAGCGCCTTCCAGGACTCCGGCGCGCGGTACCGCGACGAGTTGCTCCTCGCGCACGCCGTTCGCTCGCCGACGCTGCTCCCCGCGCTCGCAGACACGAAGGATCCGCGACTCGCCGCGGCGCTCTACAAGGAGCTCGAGCGCCTGGGGGACGCCCGGCCGTGCGCGGCAGGCGACACGATCCCCTCGCTGCTCGCCCGCCGCGCGGAGCTGCTCCGGCTGCGCGACAACGGCGCCGCGGCGCGAGCCGACGACGAGGCGCGGAAGCAAATCACGCTCGGCGCCGACGGACGCGTGGGCGCGGCCGAGTCGATCGCGCTCTACGAGATGGAGCAGCACATCCTCGCGGCGAACCCGGGTACGACGCTCGGCGCGATCCTCGCCGCGACGCAGGCCGGCGATCTCGAGGGGATGCGGCGCGCCGGTCAGGCGGGGAACATGGTCGAGGGCGTCGCGGGCGGCTTCGGGCGTGCCAAGCACGCGGATCTGCCAAAGGTCGGGCGCGCACCGGACAACGTGAGGCCGTAGCGACCCATGAGCGCCTACCGCACCCCCGGGGTACGCCCCGAAGAGCCCCCTCGGCCGCCTCGGCCCGTCGTGCGCCCCCGCCGCTACCCGATCGGCTTCTTCATGACGATCGCCGACGCGCACCACTTCCTCGTCCAGGCGAAGGGGTACCGCTCTCTCGCCGTCCTCGTGTGGTCGTTCGCGTTCGTGCTCGCGACCGCGACCGCGTACGTCTACTGCGGTTGAGCGCGAGCGCTCCGACGATCGAGCAGGCGCGCGCGGGACCGAGAGCGCACGACGCCACGGGGTTCGACGGGGTCTCGCAACGCGCGGCGGCCTACTTCGCGCCGCCCTGACCGGGCCCGGGTCCGCCGCCTCCACCGCGACCTCCGCCACCGTGGCCGTGGCCGCCGCCGCCGTGACCGCCACCGCCGTGACCACCACCGCCGTGGCCGCCACCACCGCCGTGACCGCCACCACCGCCGCGGCCGCCGCCACCGCCGTGACCGCCACCGCCACCACCGCCACCGCCGTGACCGCCACCGCCGCCGTGACCACCAGCACCAGCGCCACCACCGTGGCCGCCGCCGGTCCCCTTGCCGCCTCCACCGCCGGTCCCCTTGCCGCCTCCCCCGCCGGTCCCCTTGCCGCCGCCGGCCGGGGGCGTCGCGGGCTTCGCCAGCGGCGTCGCGGGCTTCGCCGGCGGCGTCGCGGGCTTCGCCGGCGGCGTCGCGACGCTCCCCGCCTTGCCGGGCATCGCCTGCGAGGCGGGGACGTTCGCGTTGGCTGCGACGTTGAACGAGCCGAGCTGCTGCTGCAGCTCGAGGCCGTTTTGGTAGGTCCACGCGCGCGCGACCTTGTCGTTCTGGATCTGGAAGACGTCGACGCGGTGAACCGCGATCGGCTTCTTCGTCGCCTTGATCGTGCCGAGCGGGCCCTTGTGCGTCGCGGTGAGGACCGACTCGACGATCGCGTAGTCGCCGACCGCGAGGACCTTCGTCGTCTCGAGCTTCGCGTCCGGGAACGCCGTCGTGAAGCTCTTGTGCTGCTTCTTCGCGCCGTCCTTGCCCTTCGACCTCTCGAGGTAGAGCAGGCCGTCCTGCTCCACGTCGTCCGCGAGCAGGCTCGTGAAGTCCGCCTCCTTCTTGCCGGCCTCGAGCGAGGCGAGCACGTTCGCGGCGATCTCGGCGACCTTCCCCTCGTCGCCGGCGCCCGTCACGACGTTCCTCTCGGACGTCGTCGGCAGCTCGGGGATCGGGCGCGCCTTCGCCTTCGCGCCGCCGACCTGCGACACCACCGCGGCGAGATCGCCGTAGCGGTGCTCGCTCGCGACCTTGCCCTCGGCGTTCACCGTCACGATGCTGAGCCCGGCGTGGCCGACGGGCTGCCCGGTGCCCTTCGCGCCGAAGAGCTCGCCGTGGTGCTTGCCGTTCATGATCCACTCGAGGACGACCACGTCGTCCTTGGACCAGACGCGCGAGACGCCGACCTTCACGTCCTTGAAGGTCTCGAGCCACTCGGCGGTGTTCTGCTCGATCGCGGCGCGACCGGAGACCTCGCCGAGCCCGGCGACGCGGAGGACGGCGTCGTCGGCGTAGACGGAGGCGAACCGCTTCGGGTCCTGGGCGGCGAGGCCCTCGAGCGCCGCGGCGAGCGCCGCCTTCTGCAGCTCCGCCATCGTCGGCTTCGGCGGGGGAGGCGTCTCGGACGGCGCGGGCGCGGCAGGCGGCGGCGGCGGCGCGACAGGCTGCTGGGGGACGACCGGCTGCGGCTCCTCGCCTCCGCACCCGACGGACGCGAACGCGGCGAGCACGACGAAGACGAGATGGATCCGACGCATGAAGAGCCTCCTTTTAGAGCCGGGTGCGCGAGACCTGAAGCCGGGTGCGCGAGACCTGAAGCCGGGGTGCGCGAGGCCTGAAGCCGGGTGCGCGAGGCCTGAAGCCGGGTGCGCGAGGCCTGAAGCCGGGTGCCCGAAGGTCGATCGGATGTCCGCTCTCCGTCAAGGCGCGGCGCCCCGGGGACGAGGGCGCCGGCCCCGAGCAGCGCCGCCGTCGGATCCGCCGTCAGCGGAATGCCGGCCTCGACGGATCAGTGGCCGCCCATGATCCTGCCCCGGCAGCCGAGGGATCGTGCCGATCCCGCAAACCGACCTCGCCCCACCGGTGCATGGCCTGCTATGGATGAGGTTCAGGAGAGACAGGCTCGATGAACCTTCGCACGCTTCGCTCGTATGGGTTGCTCCTCGCCGTCATCAGCGCGAGCGCGGCGCCGTTCCTCGTCAACTGCGCGAGCCCCGACGAGTACGAAGACGAAGAGGACGAAGGCGCGCTCACCGGCGTCGACAACAAGCTCGGCCTCGGCCTCGCTTACGATGAGACGACCGGCACCGTGACCGCGACCATGAAGGAGTCGCTCAAGTCCGGCGAGCAGCTCCGCGTCCGCGTCCGGCGCGGAAAGCCCGAGCTCGGCGACGAAGCGCGCCTCGACTGCGACTCCATCACCGAGGCGCGCCCGATCACCGGCGCCGGCTCGCGCGACAACGCCCCCATCGGCAAGGTCGTCTACCAGGGACCGAAGGTCGCCAAGGATCTCATCGACCTCATCGGCGTCTACGACGACCACCGCTTCCAGAGCGATCCGGCGTGGGCCGCGCAGCGCAGCGCGGAGATCACCGCGGCCGGCGGCCCGAAGGCGCTCGTCGAGGCGTGCGTCATCCGCCCGGGCAAGACGCCGATCAAGCTCCAAACGAACCTCGAGCAGGCGTGGGACATCGGCAACGCGAACGAGAAGGACCTCAAGGCGCGCTCGCTCGCGAACGGCATCAAGCTGAGCGCGGGCGACGGCGGCGCGGACGATCCGACGCCGGCCCGCGAAGAGGTCATCCGCTCGATGGAGCAGTACGGCGAGAGGTGCGTCGAGGAGCTCGGCGAGATCCCCTTCTTCAAGAAGCTCGCGGACGGCAAGTACGACACCTTCGACTGCCGCGACTTCGTGGGCACCGGCGAAGGTCACGCGCCCACGCGCATCCCCGGCGTCGAGGGGGCGATGATCCCGCTCCTGCAGAACGACAACCTCGTCACCAAGTGCGACGGCGAAGGCCCGCACGGGCAGAAGCCGGGCGCGAGCTACAACTGCGTCGACAAGTGCGACCGCGCCGAGTTCCTCAGCGAGGGCTGCGAGCC
>JAHBWA010000204.1 GCA_019637195.1 Labilithrix sp.
CGCGTGGCGCGGCGCGTCCGCGATCGCGCGACGTACGGCGTCCTCCGCGGCGGTGACGTCGCCCGCCGCGCGATCGTCGTCCGCCACGCCGCGCGTGCTCACGTAGACGTCGACGCGCCCCGCGACGTCGACGGTGACGGCGCAGAACGCGGCGCCCTCCTGGGCGAGCGCGGCGCGCTCGCGGAGCACGCTCGCCGGCACCTCGCGACCAGCCCAGACGTGGACGCGGCCGGCGCCGAACGACTCGCCGAGCGTGACGCGGTCGCGCGTGACCTCGACGGCGCGGCCGTTCTCGACGACGGCGACGCTCGGCACGCCCATCTCGCGCGCGAGCGCCGCGTGCCGCGTGAGGTGGTGGATGGTCCCGTGGACCGGGACGAAGCAGCGCGGGCGGACGAGCTCGATCATCCGCCGTTGGTCCGGTCGGTGCGCGTGCCCGCTGACGTGGATCCCGCGCTCGGTGGCGCGCGAGACGACCTCGACGCCGCGGCGGATGAGGTGCCCCATGATCGCGTGGACCTCGGGCTCGTTGCCCGGGATCGTGCGCGCCGAGAGGATCACCCGATCGCCGGGCATGACCTCGAACGACGGGTGCTCGCCGCGCGCGAGGCGCGAGAGCGCGGCGTTGGCCTCGCCCTGCGAGCCGGTCGCGATCGCGAGGATCTCGCGGCGCGGTCGCTCGCGCGCGAGCCCGTCGGGCAGCACGAGCTCGTCGGGCCACGGCAGGTACCCCGACCTCCGCGCGACGCGCGCGTGCGTGCCGACGCCGCGACCGAGCAGCACGATCTTGCGGCCGGCGGCGCGCGCGATGTCGCCGAGCAAGCGGAGCCGGTGGACGTTGGACGCGAACATCGCGACGACGACGGCGCCCTCGGCCTCGAGCACGAGCCGCTCGAGGACGTGCCCGACGTCGGACTCGCTGCCGGTCGCGCCCTCGACGTCCACGTTGGTCGAGTCGCTCATGAGGAGCGTGACGCCGGCGTCGCCCAGCGCGCGGAAGCGCTCGACGTCGATGTCCTCGCCGTCGGGCGGCGCCTCGTCGAACTTGAAGTCGCCGGTGTGGATCACCGTGCCTTCGTCCGTGCGGATCGCGAGGGCGGTCGCGTCGGCGATCGAGTGCGTGACGCGGATGGGCTCGACGCCGAACGAGCCGAGCTGGAACGCGCGGCCCGGCGCGGTCTCGATGAGGCGCGCGTGCTCGAGCACCTCGTGCTCCTCCAGCCGCTCCCGGACGAGGCCGAGCGCGTAAGGCGGGCCGTAGACGGGCACGTCGTGGCGCTTGAGCAGGTAGGGCAGGGCCCCGATGTGGTCCTCGTGCCCGTGCGTGATGACGACTCCCGCGACGTGCGCGCGGAGGCGGTCGAGCGGCGCGAAGTCGGCGTGGACCACGTCGACGCCGAGGCCGCGGTCGTCGAACGTGACGCCGCAGTCGACCAGCAGAGCCTCGCCCCGCTGCTCGATCGCCATGCAGTTCATGCCGACCTCGCCGAGGCCGCCGAGCGGAAGGACGCGGATCACGGCCGGGATCTAGCACAGCGCCGCGGGGACCTCACGGGAGCCCCGAGCGCGACAAAAGCCGAGAGCCCCAGGGCGCTGACGCGTCGAGGGGCTCCTGGCCGTCACGCCTCGCGGGCGCTGCGCACGGGCTTACTTCGGTCCGTCCGACCCGCAGATGTTCGCCTGCCCGTTGAACCCGCAGGTCTGGCCGGCCGGGCACTGCCCGCAGTCGAGGAGGCCGCCGCAGCCGTCGGAGACGGCTCCGCAGTTCGCGCCGGCTTGCGCGCACGTGCGCGGGGTGCAGGCGTTGACGCACGCGCCGTTCTTGCACGACAGCGCGCCCTCGCAGTCGCCGCAGTCCGGCGTGAGGCCGCCGCAGCCGTCGGCGACCTGACCGCACTGCGCGCCGAGGTCGTTGCACGTCCTCGGCGTGCACGGGAGCTTCCCGCACTTGCCGGGGACGCCGCCCGCGCCGCAGCCCATGCCGGGCGGGCAGTCACCGCACTGCACGAGGCCGCCGCAGGTGTTCGCCGTCGGCCCGCACTCGACCCCGAGCTGCTGGCACGTCTTCGGCGTGCAGTTCGGGCTCACGCACATGTTCTGGCCGTTGCAGTAGTCGCCGTCCGGGCAGACCGGGCACTGGACGACGCCGCCGCACTGGTTGCTGATCGTCCCGCACTGCGCGTTCTGCTGCGCGCAGCTCTTCGGCGAGCAGCTCGCCGCGCCGCAGACGTTCGGCGCGCCGCCGCCGCCGCAGGTCTGACCGTTCGGACAGGTCCCGCAGTTGATGGCCCCGCCGCAGCCGTCGGGGTGCATGCCGCAGTTCTTGCCCGGCGGGCACTGGGCGAGCGGCGTACACGCCGGCTTGCCGCACTTGTTCGGCACTCCGCCGCCGCCGCAGGTGGTGCCCGCGGGGCACGGGTTGCACGTGATGACGTTGCCGCAGCCGTCGCCGGTCTGACCGCACTCGACGCCCAGCTGCTGGCAGGTCTTCGGCGTGCAGCTCGACGCGCCGCACTGGTAAGCGACGCCGCCGCCACCGCAGATCTGACCCACGGGGCAGTCGGGGCAGGTCACGGTGTTGCCGCAGCCGTCGGGGATGGTGCCGCACTGCGCGTTCAGATCCGCGCACGTCTTGGCCGTGCAGGTCGGGCCGCCGCATCGGTCGGCGACGCCGCCGCCGCCGCAGGTCTGGCCGTCGGGACAGGTGCGGCAGTTGCCCGTGCTGCCGCCGCAGCCGTCGCTCTGCGCGCCGCAGGTGTTCGCCGGGTAGTCGGCGCACGTCTTCGCGGTGCAGGTCGGCGGGGGCGGCACCTGGATGCACGACGTCAGATCGAAGAGGAAGAACGCGAGGATCTTCTCCTGGCTCGTCAGCTGGCCGTTGTTGGTGTTGCAGTGGCTGGGGAAGACCGAGTTCCTCGTGTTGCCGATCGACACGTGGAAGTCGCTGAAGAGGACGCGCCCGCACTGGTTCGCGGGCTCGCTGCCCCACGGCGTGTTGAACGTGTAGTGGAGGACGGGATCGTTGGTCGCCGCGTTGTTGTCGCTGCGGGTGATCCACTCCTCGGCGCCGGCGGCGACCTGCTGGTTCACGTCGTGGCGCGCCTCGGCGATCGTGACGCGCGGGGGGCTCACGTTCGAGAGCGCCGTCACGCCGGGGGCGTTGAGCCACTGGGCGAACTGCAGGCGCTTCGCCGTGTCCGTGTTGATCGTGCCCGTCCAGTTGCCGTTGCCGGAGCCGTTGCTGGCGTTCGGGCTCCAGGCGGCGGTCGCGTTCCAGGGCGCGTTCGTGTTGAGGTAGACGTACTCGTAGTGGGTGCCGAAGACGCGGCCGCCCTTGTCGGCGTAGGCGCGGACGCGGTTCAGCCGGGCGGTGCTCCGCGTGTTGGCCGAGCCGGCGCAGCCGAAGACGACGGCGTCGTAGCGATCGAGGTTGGCCTGGCTGTTGGTCAGGGCCGCGTCGGTGCGCGGTGTCCGTGAGTTCATGATCGCGCCGCCGTACGCGCTGCCCGAGTCGTCGTCCTGGTAGAGGCGGATCCGGCCGCGATCGAGGCTTGGCGTGCCTCCCTGCGAGCTCGTGCCCGGCGGGTTTCCGAACTGGTCGGCGTCCAGGCCGAGCTTCCGGAAGACGCACTCGAGCCCGTCGACGTAGCCCGTCGAGATGGCCACGAACGGGATGTTGTCGACGCCGTTGCTACCCTCGTTCTGACGGACGGGCAGGCGCGGGAGCGGTCGGTTCGCGTTCTGACCTTCGAGGCTCGCCGAGGTGCACGCGGGCACCGAGCCGACCGTGATCATGCGGCGCCACTTCCCGAGCTGGATCACCAGCGGGAAGGAGACGCCCGCGGGGACGTTCTCGAGCGTGAACGAGCCGTCGGCGGCGGTGGTCGTGCTGACGAGCGGGGAGCCGCTCGCCTGCTGGTTGCACTGTTCGCAGGTGCCGGCGCCAGTCACGCCGGAGGCGATCGGCGTCACGCCGTAGGGCGAGGTCGTTGCGCCGTTCGGCACGTAGACGAGCGCGCCCGGGAGCGGGAGCGTCCCGTTCGGGGCGTAGACCTTGCCGGTCACGCGCGTCTTCGGGTTGGCGCCGCAGCTCGCCTGGTTGAGGCAGAAGCCCGTGCACGGGCCGGCGCTCGTGCCGCAGACGTTGGGCGTGGTCGCGCCGCAGACGCTGCCGCCGGGGCAGGTCGTGCCGCACTGCACGAGACCGCCGCAGCCGTCGGCGATGAAGCCGCAGCCGTTGGCCGGACAGTCCGCGATGGTCTTCGGCGTGCACTGGTTGGCGCCGCCGCACATGCTCGGCACGCCGCCGCCGCCGCACACGGCCGGCGAGTTGCAGATCGGGCAGTCGACGATGCCGCCGCAGCCGTCCGCGACGGGGCCGCACTGCTTGCCCGTCTGCGCGCAGGTCATCGGCTGACACGCCACGCCGCCGTCCCCGGTGACGCCGCCGCCGCCGCAGACGTTGGCCTGGCCGCCGCCACCGCAGATCTGCGGGAAGGCGCAGCCGCTGCCGTTGCCGCACTGGATGACGCCGCCGCAACCGTCCGCGATGGCGCCGCAGTTCATCCCGGCGGGGCACGCCGCGACCGGCACGCATGCGGGCGCACCGCAGACGTTGGCGGTCCCGCCGCCGCCGCAGATCGTGCCGTTGATGCAGGCCGCCGTCCCGCAGTCGAGGACGCCGCCGCAGCCGTCGGCGATCTGGCCGCACTGCCCGGGGGCGCACGTCGAGATCGGCGTGCAGGCGCCGCCGTCGGGGCCTTGGGTCGAGCCGCCGCCGCAGACGCTGGGGACGCCGCCGCCGCCGCAGACCTGCGGAGCCGCGCAGGTGCCGCAGCTCGCGGTGACGCCGCCGCAGCCGTTGGGCTGCGGGCCGCACTTGCCGGCGAAGTCGTCGCACGTCTTCGGCGTGCAGGTACCGCCGCCGGTGACGGCGCACTTGCTCGGTCCGCCGCCGCCGCAGAACTCGGGGCTGATGCACTGACCGCAGTTGATCGTGCCGCCGCAGCCGTCGCTCTGGACGCCGCAGTCCATGTTGTCGGCGAGGTAGTCGGCGCACGTCTTCTTGACGCACGCGCCGCCGTCGGCGGACGTCGGGACGGCGGCCACGCAGCGGGACGGGCTCCCGACGGCGCCGCACTGCTGTCCGCTCGGGCACGAGCCGCACGTCAGGATCCCGCCGCAGCCGTCGCCGGCGAGCCCGCACTCGATGTTGAGCTCGGCGCACGTCTTCGCCACGCAAGCGGTCCCGATGTTCGGGGACACGCACTTCGAGAGCGCGTTCGGGCCTCCGCAGCGGAGACCGTCACCGCACTTGCCGCAATCGGGGATGATCCCTCCGCAGCCGTCGCCGGCGGGACCGCACTCGATCCCTTGCTGGGCGCACGTGCGCGGGGTGCATTGACCGCCGTAGATCGCGGCCGCGTCGTTGTCGCCGGGGTTACCGCCGAGGCTGGGTGGTGGCGGCCCGGCGTCCTCGCCGTCCTCTCCGCCGCCCGTGAACGTCGAGTCTGCCTCCGAACCACACGCCGCGATCAGACCTGCGGCGAGCGTCGAGGCGATCATCACACGAATCGCGCGCGAGACGTATTGGCCCATGATGCCAGGAGAGCGTCTCCGGGCTCTCCGAGTCAAACAATCCTCGGTGGTCGGCGTGTGAATTCCTGAGCGCGCCGGGCCCCGTACATCACGCCCGTGTGTGCGCAGGTGGAGACCGATCCGTGCGTGCTATGGTGCCGCGTCGACCATGGCCGTCCCGTCTACGCCGCCGCAAAGGCCCGGGCTCGAGAGCAAGCGCTTCCTCATCGTCACGGGCAAGGGGGGAGTGGGGAAGACGACCGTCTGCGCCGCCGAGGCGCTGGCGCTGGCGAGCAAGGGCAAGCGCGTCCTCGTGTGCATGTGCAACGCGAAGGAGCGGCTCTCGACGATGCTCGGCTCCGAGCTCATCGGCCCCGACGTCGCGCCGGTGGCGCCGAACGTCTGGGCCGTGAACATGGACCCGACGCGCGCGCTCGAAGAGTACGGCGCGATGATGCTCAAATCGCGTGCGCTCTACAAACTTCTCTTCGACAACCGCTACGTCCGCACCTTCTTCCGCGCGGTGCCCGGGATGCAGGAGTGGACGCTGCTCGGCAAGGCGTGGTGGCACACGACCGAGACGCGGGAGGACGGCAGCCCGCTCTACGACGTCGTCATCCTCGATGCGCCGGCGACGGGGCACGGCCTCGACATGCTGCGCGTGCCGAAGGTGATCCTCGACGTCGTGCCCCCCGGGCTCCTCCGCCGCGACGCCGAGCGCGCCTGGCAGCTCTTCCAGGATCCGAAGACGTGCGCCGTCGTGCTCGTGACGTTGCCGGAGGAGATGCCGACCACGGAGACGATCGAGCTGGCTCGCGCCCTAGAGGGTGAGCTCAAGCTGCCGATCGGGAAGATCGTCGTCAACGGCGTGCTCCCGCCGCTCTTCTCGAAGGACGAGCGCGCGGCGCTCGAAGGCGCGCGCGTCGCCCCGATCGACTCGCCCGCCGACGCCGCGGTGGCCGCGGGGCGGAGCCGCGCGCTCCGCGAGCAGGTGCAGGCGTCGGCGCTCGCGCGGCTCTCCAGGGAGCTGCCGGTGCCTCCGTCGTTCCTCCCGCAGCTGTTCGAGGACGCGGCTCAGCCGAAGGCGATTCGAGAGCTCGCCAAGCGCGTGGGCTGACGCCGCGGTCGGTCCGCGTGGTAGCCTTTCGGCGCGCATGAATCCGCAGCGGCCTGGAGGATCGACGCGTCCTCCGCACCTCGCGAACGATCGCGGTGCGCTGCACGAGCGCGTGAGGCAGCAGTTCGGCTCCTTCGGCTCGATGCCGGCTCCTCCGCTCGAGCAGGACGACGGCGAGATCGACGAGCGCGCGATCCTCGCCGACGACTTCGCGAAGCCGACGGTGCGCATCATCGTCGGCGTCTTCCTGGCCTCGCTCTTCGCGTTCTTCGCGGCGAGCCCGAACTTCGACGCGCCCGGCGTGTGGGCGAACGCCTTCCGGTTCGACACCGCGTTCGTCGTCGTCTGGGGGCCGCTCCTCGCGTGGACGATGTCGCGGCTCAAGCTCGCGCGCGCGCTCCGCATCTACCTCGTGCTGTCGCTCTTCATCGAGCCGTTCGGCGAGGCGATGTTCCGGCAGCAGGGCGACGGCTACTGGGACACCGTCCTCTGGCCCGCGGCGGTCGCCTACTACGGGACGATCAAGGAGTGGAGCGGCCTGCCCGGCGCGTCGCTCCCGGTCTTCTTCCTCGTCACGACCTTCTTGCTCTACCGCGCCGTCTGGGGAAAGAAGCCCGCGGACTACTGGGCCCCGCCGAAGTTCGCGCGCACGCTCCTCTTGGTCTTCCTGGGGACGGTGTTCGCGCTGAGCGCCTGGGGCATCCTGCACGGCGGCACGGTCGAAGGGACGTTCCGGCAGATCGTCCATTTGATGCAGCTCCCGCTCATCGCGATGCTGTTCCTCTACGCGCTGCGCGTGCCCGAGGATCTCTCGGCGGTCGGGACGATCTTCGTCGTCACCGCGCTCTTCCGGAGCCTCCTCGTCGTTTACGTCTACTTCGGCGTGTGCATGCCGCAGGGGATCACCGAGCGCCCCGGGCTGCCCGAGTGGTGCACGAACCACTCGGACTCGGTCCTCTTCGTCGTCGCGATCCTCATCGTGGTGACGCACGCGTTCGAGCAGCGCACCAAGCGCGCGATCCTCCGCGCGCTGGGCGTCTCGGCGTTCGTCCTCTTCGCGATCGTGCTGAACAACAGGCGCCTCGCCTTCGTCAGCCTCTCGGTCGCGCCGGCCGTGATCTACCTGGCGCTCAAGCCGAGCAAGCGGAAGCGGCGGGTGACCACGGCGCTCCTCGTCGCGATCCCGCTCGCCATCGGGTACATCCTGGTCGGCTCCGAGATCAACTCGACGTCGCCCGTGGTGAAGCCGGCCAAGCTCGTGATGTCGGTCCTCGACCAGAAGGACAGCTCGAGCCTCTCGCGCGACATCGAGAACGAGAACCTCATCTACACGATGAGCCAGAGCCCGCTGCTCCCGACCGGCTTCGGCTTCAACTATCAGAACTCGCCGAACAACCCGCCGGTCGACCTGAGCGACGTGTTCGTGAACTACCGGCTCATCGCGCACAACGGCGTCCTCTGGATGTGGTCGTGGGGCGGCGTGATCGGGTTCACGCTGCTCTGGATGATCTTCCCCGTGGGCGGCACGCTCGCGCTCCGCGCCTACCGCGCGGCCTACACGCCGCTCGAACGGAGCGCCGCGCTGAGCGCGCTCGGGGCGATCGCGATCTGCGTCGTGCAGGTCTGGGGCGACCAGGGCCTCAACGGGTACATGACGCCGCTCACGTTCGGCGTCGCCTTCGCGATCGCCACGCGGCTCGCGATCCGCGCGTCCTAGGCGCGGGCGGGGAGCGGACGGAGGCGACGACGTCGCCCGCGCTCCCGGCGAGGAGAGCGCGGGGACCTCACGGGGCTCGATCAGGGCAGCGCGATCACCTCGGCCTTCTCGATGCGGTCGAGGCGGAACTGGCGCGGCTCGTTCTTGGCGAGGTCGATCGCGTTGAGCCGCGTCTCGGTGCGCTCCATGAACACCGAGGTGATCTTGATGTCGCGCGTCGTTCGCTCGTAGCTCCCGCTCCGGTAGGTGATGCGGAGCGGCTGCTGCTCGAACCACGCGCGCTCGACGGCGGCGCGGACGGCGCGCGGCACGGGGAGCTGCGGGATCCCGGCGAACTGGAGCTCGCCGAGGCGGCCGGCGAGCTCGCGCTGGGCGGAGGCGGAGAGGGCGCCGCGCACCTTCTCGAGGGCGCGGTCGAGCGTGTCGGTGAACGGCAACAGGCGCATCTCGGTCGCGAAGCGCCCGAGCGCCACGAGGAGCGCCGCCTCGCGCGCGGTGAAGTTCACGGGCGGGAGGCTGTAGCTCTTGTCGAGCGCGTAGCCGCCGCCGCGTCCGCGCTCGGCCGCGAGCGGCAGCGAGGCGGCCCGCAGCGTGTCGAGGTCGCGGTAGATCGTGCGCACCGTGACGCCGAAGCGCTCGGCGAGCGCCTCGGCGGTGACCCCGGTGCGTCGCGCGCGGAGGTGCTCCGCCAGCGCGAAGAGCCGTTCGGTGCGCTTCATCGGTCGTCGTCCTCGTTCTCCGGCTCGTCGTGGGCTCGCCGACCGAGGTCGGGCGTCTCGCGCGCCGTCCCGCGGCGACGCTCGCCGCGTCGTGGTCAGGCTCGCACGAGCAATGATGACATTACCCTGACATCGTGCCCGCGCCTGCAGGGATCTTCGTCGCGTGGTCCGCGCGGGCGCCATGGTGGTTGACGGCGCCCGGCAGGAGGGGTCTCTTCGCGTCGTGCCGTTCTCGTACGCGTTCCCGCGCCCCGCGGTCACCTGCGACGCCGTCGTCTTCACGATGCGCGCGGATGACCTCGCGGTCCTGCTCGTTCAGCGCAAGGACGAGCCGTTTCGCGGGCGCTGGGCGCTGCCGGGCGGCTACGTGAACGACAACGAGCCGCTCGAGCGCGCGGTCCTGCGGGAGCTCGCGGAGGAGACCGGCATCACCGGCGCGAAGCTCGAGCAGCTCGGCGCCTTCGGCGATCCGGGGCGCGACCCGCGCGGACATACGATCACGGTGGCGTACACGACGTTCCTCGTGGCGGAGGCGAAGATCACCGCCGGCGACGACGCCGCCGCGGTGGAGTGGATCTCGTTCCGCCGGCTCGCGCTCGAGCCGGGGCCGGCGTCGGCGGGATCGCGCCCCCCGGCGCGCCGCGCGATCGCGCCGGCCGTCGTGAACGCGAAGGCCAAGCGCGGCGCCGCGCCCCGTCGTGCGCCTGCGCGAGCGAGCGGGCCGATCTACCTCGCGTTCGACCACGCGACGATCGTCGCGCGCGCCTACCAGCGCCTCTGCCAGCACCTCGACGACCCGGTGCGCGAGCGGGCGTTCAACCTCCTGCCGACTCGCTTCACGCTGGCCGACGTGCAGCATTTCTACGAGGTCGTCCTCGGCCGCGCGCTCCCGCAGCGGACGTTCCGCAAGCGCCTCCTCGATCAGGCGCTCGTCGTCCCGGCGGCCGCGTCGCCCGCGAAGAAGCCCGCCGAGCAGCTCTACCGCTGGAATCGCCCGCGCTGAGCGAGCCTCGTGACAAAAAGCGAAGGCGGGAGCGGGAGGACCGACGATCCTCTCCGTCTCCCGCCGGGGCATCCTCTCTCGCGAGAGGGGCGGCTCAGGCCTTCTTCAGGTTCGCGAGCGCGAAGTCCCAGTTGGCGAGGCTGCTCAGGAACGTCTCGATGTACTTCGGGCGCGCGTTCCGATAGTCGATGTAATATGCATGCTCCCACACGTCCATCGTGAGGAGCGCCTTCTGACCGTGCTTCATCGGGAGATCGGCGTTCGGCGTCTTCGTGACGGCGAGCTTGCCGTTCTGCTCGACGAGCCACGCCCAGCCGGAGCCGAACTGCGTCGCGCCGGCGGTCGAGAACTCCTCCTTGAACTTGTCGAAGGAGCCGAAGTCGCGGTTGATGGCGGCGAGCAGGTCGCCCGTCGGCTGGCCGCCGCCGTTCGGCTTCATCGAGCTCCAGTAGAACGTGTGGTTCCAGACCTGGGCCGCGTTGTTGAAGACGCCGCCGTCGGAGCTCATGATGATCTCCTCGAGGCTCTTCTGCGCCTCCGGCTTGCCTTCGAGGAGCTTGTTCAGGTTCGTCACGTAAGCCGCGTGGTGCTTGCCGTGGTGGAACTCCAGCGTCTCGGCCGAGATGTGGGGCGCGAGGGCGTCCTTCGCGTAGGGCAGGGGCGGCAGCTCGATGGCCATGGTTCTCTCTCTCCTTCGGGGGTGGGGGACAGGCACGTTAGACAGCCCCGGCCGGATTGAAAAGCCCCGACAGCGGACAGCCACACGACGCTTCGATGCTGTGGCCGCCGCGTACGTCGCTCGTCACGCTGCCGCACCGGCGCGAGCCGCGTCGTCCCCCGCGTCAGCCGCGCATAGCCTCGACCGGGCTCACGCGCGCCGCGCGGACGGCGGGGAGGAAGCCGCCGACGAGGCCCATGAACGCGGAGAGGACCACCGAGGAGACGATGATCGGCGCCGTCGGCTCGAAGCCGAAGACGATCTCCGTGAAGGTCCCCATGTTCAGCATCGTGATCTTCACCGCCTTCATCGCGATCGCCGCGAGCGCGCCGACGAGGCCGCCCGTCACCGAGAGCACGAGCGACTCGATCAAGAAAGAGAAGAGGATGCTCCCCTTCGAGAAGCCGAGCGCGCGCAGCGTCCCGATCTCGCGGCTGCGCCCGGCGACCTGCGCGTTCATCGTGATGGTGGCGCCGATCATCGCGCCGACGCCGAAGAAGAACGCGATCATGCCGCCCAGGATCTTCAGCATGATCCCCGTCGCCTGCGACTGCTTCTCGACGTAGTCGGCCTCGCGCATCGCGACGAGGCCGAGCTGGCGGTCGCCCTCGACGAGCGCCTTGAAGGCGTCGAACTTGCTCGCGCTGTCGAGGCGCACCCGCACGCTCGTCACGGTGCTGCCGCGGCCGAACGACTGCTTCACGATGTGCACGTCGGCCCAGACCTCGGACTCGTACGCCGAGCCGTCGTCCTCGAACACGCCGACGACCTTCATCGGCCGGTTCTTCTTCAGCTCGACGCTCTCGCCGATCGTCATCCCCTTGAAGCGGCCCTTCAGGCCCTTGCCGATGACGACCTCGTCGCTGCCCGGGTTCGCGGCGCGGCCCTCGACGATCTTCGCCGACGGGCGGAACGCGAGGACGTCCTCGGTCACGCCGCGCACGGTGACGTTCGACACGCCGTCTGCGCCCAGCTTGTCGAGGAGGACGACCGCGAGGATCTCGCCGACGCCGACCGGCTTCTTCGACGCGCCGATCTGCGCGGCCTGCGCGAGGACCAGGTTCACCTGTTTGTCCTCGATCGTGCTCGTCATCTCGGTGTCCGAGCCCTTGCGGAGGACGACCACGACGTCGGGGCTCGCCGCGCGGCCGAGCGTGCGCTCGATGCCGTTGGCGAGCATGAGCGCGCAGGCGAAGACGAACACGACGAGCGCGAGGCCGAAGGCCGCCGCGGCCGTGGTGCTCTTGCGGACGACGAGGTTCCGGACGTTGTACTTGATGGGGACCATCGGTGGCTCCGCTACCCGACGCGCCGGAGCGCGTCGGTGACCGACACGCGGCCTGCCTGGATGCTGGGGATGAGCGACGCGAGCGCCGAGAGGACGATCGCGATCCCGACCGCGAGGGCGGCGATGCTCGGCTCGACCCGGAAGTAGGGGAACATCGCGCCCATGTTCTCTTCGATCGCGCGTCCGAGGACGTTGTTGACGAACGGATAGGCGACGCCGACGCCGACCGCGCCCGACACGACGCCGAGCGTCGCCGCCTCGGCGATGACGAAGAAGCGGACGTGCCAGGGCTCGAACCCGATCGCCCGGAGGACGGCGTACTCCTTGGTCCGCTCGCGCACGCCCATCGCGATGGTGTTCCCGAGGACCAGCAGCATGATGCCGAGGATGACGATCGAGACGACGTCGAGCGCCGTGAGCAGCGCCGAGAAGCCCGCCATGAACGACACGTTCATCGCGCGCTCGCTCATGGTCACCGTCTGGGTGTCGCGCTCGTCGAAGACGCGGTCGATCTCCTTCGAGATGTCGGCGCTGCGACTCGAGTCGGCGATGCGCGAGGTCACCCAGCCGATCGTGTCCTTCTCTTCGCCGGTCAGCGTGTCGTTCAGGTAGTCCCAGTGGAAGATGAACTGCGAGTCGTCGATCGATTTTCGCGACGCCTTGTAGATGCCGTCGATCATGAACTCCCAGTCGCCGGGGTAGATCGTCCCCTCGAGGATGACCTTGTCGCCGACCTTCCAGCCCATCTTCTTCGCCAGGACGTGCCCGACGATCACGCCCTTCTTGTCGGTGAGCCAGCGCGCCTTGTCCTCCGGCGAGACGACCATCTCGTCGTAGACGTCGAAGAACGTCTTGCTCTCGACCGCCATGTTCGCGAAAAACTCGTCGGGCTGCGTCGGGATCTTCCCGCCGAACCAGTTCATGTAGGTCGCCTGCGTGACGCCGGGGACCGCGCGCACGTCGTCGGCGTAGCGCAGCGGAAGCGGCATGATGAAGGTCACCTTGTGGCGCGTGCCGATCCGGTCCTGCGCGGCGTACTCGGCCGCGGCGTTCCAGGCCCACAGAACGGTGCGCAGCATGATGAACGCGACCAGCGCGACGGCGGCGCCGGCGACCGTGAAGGTCGTCCGGAACCAGCTCCGCTTCAGGTTGCGCGCAGCGATCAAGAAGAGGCGGATCACGAGGTGACCCCTCCGAGGACCGCGGGCGACGCTCCGGCGGCGCGGCTCATTCGAGCTTCCCCTTGTTCAGGTGCCGGGTGACGGTCGCGCGCTCGGCGGCCGCGGGATCGTGCGTGACCATGAGGATCGTCTTCTTGAAGTCGACGTTCAGCTTGGTGAGGAGCGCGAGGATGTCGTCCGCGCTCTTGCGATCGAGATCGCCCGTCGGCTCGTCGCACACGAGGATGGTCGGGTCGTGGACGATCGCGCGGGCGATCGCGACGCGCTGCTCCTGTCCGCCGGAGAGCTGACGCGGGTAGTGGTCCATCCGGTCGTCGAGCCCGGTGACGCGGAGCGCGGTCTCGGCGCGCTTCTTCCGCTCGGCGCTCGAGAGCTTCGTCAAGAGGAGCGGCAGCTCGACGTTCTCGCGCGCCGTGAGGACCGGCATCAGGTTGTACGACTGGAAGATGAAGCCGATGTGGCGCGCGCGGAACTTCGCGAGCTCGCCGTCGCTCATCGCCCCGATGTCGTTGCCGGCGATCGTCGCCTTGCCGCTGGTCGGTCGATCGAGCCCGGCGATCAGGTTGAGGAGCGTCGACTTGCCCGAGCCCGACGGCCCCATGAGCGCCTCGAAGGCGCCCTCCTCGATCGACAGCGAGAGCCCGTCGAGGACGGTGAGCGGCTCCTTGCCGCGGAAGAACGTCTTGGTGACGCCGGCCATCTCGATGATGGTCTTGCCCTTCTCGGGCGACGCGCTCTTGCGGTACTGCTCCGGCTTGCCGTCGTCGGCCGCCGGGGGGATCTCGCGGTTCGACTTCGACTCGCGCTCGTTCGTCGGTTCGGTGCTCACTTGTCCGTCTCCTTGATGCGCTGACCGTCGGCCGTCTCGCTCGTCGGCTTCGACACTACCTTCGTCCCCTGCGGCGGCCCGTCGAGGAGCTCCACCGCGCTCGCGCCCACGGGGGCGCCGACCTTGACCGGGATCGCGTGGAGCTTCCCCTCGGTGATCGCGAAGACCACCTGGGCGCCGTTGCGCTCCGCGACGGCGTCGGCCGACACGACCTTCTTCGGCTTCTCGTCCTTCGCGTCGTCGGCGATGGCCTTCGAGAGGAAGCTGACGCGCGCGCTCATCTCGGGGAGCACGCCGTCCATCTCGTCCGGGCTCGACGGGAGGAACTTCACCTTCACCATGATCGTCGCCTTCGAGCGGTTGACCCGCTGCCCGAGCTGCGCGGCCTCGCAGCGGAAGCGCTTGTTCGGGTAGGCGTCGAGGATGATCTCGCACGGGCCGCCGAGCTTCACGAGGTGGAGGCGCGGCTCGGGGACGTCGGCCTCGACCATCAGGCTGCCGAAGTCGACGATCTCGGCGACGAGGCCGACGTTGCCGATGCCGCCGACGAACTCGCCGATGGTCGCGGGCTTGGTCACGACGCGGCCGCTGATCGGCGCGATGATGACGCGGTCCTTGAGGCCGACGCCGACGGTCCCGACGTCGGCCTGCGCCACGGTCGTCTCGGCCTCGGCCGCGCGCACGAGCTCCTTCAGGGCGGACTCGCGCGCGACCAGGTTGTCGAGGTTGGCCTTGCCGACCGCGCCGCTGGCGACCAGCGCGCGCTCACGCTCGACCTGCTGCGAGACCTCGGCGAGGTTCGCGCGCGCCGTCGCGATGCGCGCCTGCGCGGCGCCCACGCGCGTCGACGCGGCGACGACCTGGCTCTTCTGGTCGGCGTCCTCGAGCTGGGCGATGACGTCGCCCTCCTTGACCGTGTCGCC
>JAHBWA010000205.1 GCA_019637195.1 Labilithrix sp.
CGACGGGTTCGCGAAGACGAAGGCGCGCGCGTAGAGGCGCATGTGGATGCCGGACGTCTTCTGTTCGCTCTTCGCGTAGCCCATCATGCCGACCTCGGCGGCGGGCCCCGTGATGTCGCTGACGCCGGCGCCGATCGTGATGATCTCCTTCGCCGGCACGGCGTAGTTGCCCGGCGTCGGGGGTGGCGGCGGCGGGCGGTTGGACGTGGTCGCGTTGGTCGGCGGCGGCGGCGAGCCGCTGGACGACGTCGTCGTGTTGGCCGGCGGAGGGGGCGGAGCCGTGTTGGGCGGGGGCGGCGGTGGGGCCGGCGGAACCGGCTGGAGCCTCGTCGTGGGGACGGGCGGCCTCTGGAAGGCGGTCGGGCTCGGCGCGGGCGCGGGCTCCGCGGTCTTGGCCGCCGCGGCCGGGGGCGGGGCTTGACGTAGGGTCGCGGTCGGCTGGGCGGCGCCCGGCTTGACCGGTTGCAGGGCCGGGGTGGTCTGCCCGGTCCCGACGACCTCGCGCGCGCCGAGGCCGGGGTGGGCGGGTGCGTTGCTCGCGACGCCGACCGACGAGCCGGCGACGATGCCGAGGACCACTCCGAGGCGATGACGGACGCGAGGAAGTCGACGCATGAGGCGCTCCGATCCGCGAGGTGCCCGCGGTTCACGGGAAGGGGAAGGCCGAGCCTCGAGGCCAGGCATGCCGGGGTCGGTGCGAGCCTCGTGCCGCGCGCCAACCGCGCGATCGCGGTGAGGTCGCGCGGCAGGCTGAGCAGGTGCTGCGCTCCGCTCTGAGCACGCTCTGCGCAGTCGCAGGCGCGCGCGAGGTGATCCGTTCCGACGACCTCGGACGTCGGTCGGGATGGTCGCGGCGCCCCCCCGAACGCGCCGTCTCCGACCGCACGAAACGGGGTATCTTGGGGGTCGATGGTCGACTCCGGCGCCCCCTCGTCGAACGTGTACGCGAGCGAAACGTACGTGAACCAACTGCTCGCGAAGGCGGTGGCCGCCAAGGCGAGCGACATCCATCTCAAGGTCGGCATTCCGCCCGCGGCCCGCGTGCGGGGAGAGCTCGTGTTCTTCCGCACCGAGCCGCTCCGCAAGGAAGACACCGACGCCATCGCGCGTCTGGTCATCCGCGACGCGCGCGTGCGCGGCGAGGTCGGGACGCTCCGCGAGTACGACTGCGCCTACGCGGCGGAGGGCGTGGGCCGCTTCCGGGTCAACGTCTACCGCCAGCGCGGCACGCTCGGGATCGTCATGCGCTCGATCCCGACGAAGATCCCCCAGTTCGAGGACCTCGGCGCGCCGTCGCCGTGCGCGTACCTCGCCGAGCGCGAGCGCGGTCTCGTGCTCGTCGTCGGCGCGGCGGGAAACGGCAAGAGCTCGACGCTCGCGGCCATGATCGGCCACTTGAACCGGACCCAGCCGCTCCACATCGTCACGATCGAAGACCCGATCGAGTTCCTCCACGAGGACGACAAGTCGAGCATCAGCCAGCGCGAGGTCGGCATCGACACGGGCACCTTCGCCGACGCGCTCCGCGCCGCGCTCCGTCAGGACCCCGACGTGATCCTCGTCGGCGAGATCCGCGACGAGCTCACCCTCGACATCGCCCTCAAGGCCGCGGAGACGGGCCACCTCGTGCTCTCGACGCTCCACACCCCCGACGTGGCGCGCACCGTGGGGCGCATGCTCGCGCTCGCGCCGCGCAACCAGCCGGGCGCGAGCGACGAGCTCCGCGAGCGCATCGGCGACGCGCTCCAGGGGATCGTCGCGCAGCGCCTACTCCCGAAGAAGGACGGAAGCGGCCTCGTCCTGGCCGCCGAGGTCCTCGTCGCGACGGGCACCGTTCGCGAGTCGATCAAGCGGCCCGAGGGCAACCCGTCGTTGAAGGAGCTCATGGAGAAGGGGACGCACCCGTACTCGATGCAGACCTTCGAGATGCACCTCAAGCAGCTCCTGATGCAGGGCCTCGTCGAGAAGGACGTCGCGCGCGCGGCCGCAGGCTTCTGATCCGAGCGCTCACGGCGCGCTCGCGCGCCCTCTCTCGCGAGAGAGACGCACGTCTTTCACCGGTCGGGCGTCGACGTGGCGCGTCGCTCCGTAACGCACGGGAGCTCCGCGCGCGCTACGGCGCCCCTCCCCGCGCCCGCGGGCGCACCGCGAGCGGGAGGACCATCGACCGAGGCGCAGCCCCGCTCCGCCCGAGCGGTCGGCCCGACGCCGAGCTCGTGCGGTGATCACCGTCGCGCCGCGCGCTCAGCCGCGGCTCTGCCGCTCGATCCAGTCGATGGCGAGGTCGAGCTCGTCGGGCTTCGTGAAGACCGGGCCGAACGCGGACGTCCGGTCGGAGACCTCGCCCTTGGTCGTGCTCGTGAAGAACGCGATCGGGAGCGCACCCGCGGCGGCGCGGAGCTGCGTCGCGACGTCGACGCCGAGCCCGTCGCCGAGGTCGAAGTCGAGCAGGGCGCAGGCGAGCGTGCTCGCGTCCACCGTCGACGCCGCCGCGACCGAGTCACGCTCGACGACCTCGAGCCCGGCCGCGCGGACGCGGCGGGCGACGGTGACGCGCGCCACGGCGGAGTCGTCGGCGATGAGCACGCGGCGCGGCATCCGGCGAGGATACGCGAGGTGCGCCGGCGGCTCCGCCGAAATGCTTCCCGGGGGGGCTCGACCGCGGCGGGCTCCCACGCGGCCGCGCGGCCGGCGATCGATATCGGTGCACCGGCCGCGCGCGGCGCGCTCCGCTTTGGCGCTCTTCGTGCGGAGACCGGGGATTTCCGCGGTCTCGAGCGCTGGCACCGCTCTTGAACCACCCGTCTGCCATGAAGATCCGATTCTGGGGTGTCCGCGGCAGCATCGCGTCGCCGGGGCACGATACGGCGGCGGTGGGCGGAAACACGAGCTGCGTCGAGCTCGCGTGCGGGGACACGCGCATCGTCCTCGACGCCGGTACCGGGCTCCGCGCGCTCGGCAACCACCTCGTCGCGAGCGGGGCGACGCGCGAGCCGCTGGCGTTGACGCTGCTCCTCTCGCACTACCACTGGGACCACATCCAGGGCCTGCCGTTCTTCGTGCCGGTCTACATGAAGGATACGTCGCTCACGATCGTCGGGGGGCAGAACGGCGTCGGGAGCGTGCGCGAGACGCTCGAGCGGCAGATGTGCGCCCCCGTCTTCCCGGTGCGCCTCGACGAGGTCGGCGCGCGCATCACCACGCGCGAGGTGCGGCTCGGCGAGGTCTTCGACGTCGGAGCAGCGACGGTCCGCGTCGCCCGCGGCAACCACCCCGGCGGCGTGGTCGCGTACCGCGTGGAGCACGAGGGCAAGAGCGTCGTCTACGCGACGGACACCGAGCACTACGCCTGCGTCGATCCGGCGCTCCGCGCGCTCGCGGAGGGCGCCGACGTCCTCCTCTACGACGCGCAGTACACTCCCGACGAGTACAAGGGCAAGGTCGGCTGGGGGCACTCCACGTACGTGGCCGGCGCGGAGCTCGCGCGCGCGGCGGGCGTGGGGACGCTCGTCCTCTTCCATCACGATCCGGTGCGCTCGGACGAGGGCGTCGCCGGCATCGAAGCCGAGGCGCGGGCGCTCTTCCGCTCGAGCGTCGCGGCGCGCGAGGGGATGGAGCTGGATCTGCGGCCGGGCCGGACCGGGCGAGTCGCGGCGTGAGCGCGGGCCCACCCGGGCGGTCCTGGACGCCGTCCACCTCCGCGCGCGCCCGCGTCGAGCTCGAGCGCTCGTCGCCCAAGGACGCGACAAGCGACGTGCACCCGCCCGCCAGCGCCGCTACCTTCGGGAGGCACGCGCTCCTCCCTGACGAGCCGCCGTCCCGGCGACCCCCGGCCTCGGAGCCCGGCGACGTGCATGACGCGATGGTCAGCCGTCTCTCGTTGCTCGTCGATCTCGCCTCGCTCCTCACGCGTGAGGTCGACTTCGACGCGTTGCTCGCGACCACGTGCGAGCGCGTCGCCGAGGCGCTGTCGGCCGAGCGCGCGACCATCTGGCTCGTCGACGCCGACAACGGCGATCTCGTCTCGCGCGTCGCGATCCTGCCGGAGCTCCCCGCGCTCCGCTTGCCGCTCGGACGCGGGCTCGCCGGCTGGGTCGCGCGCACGGGCGAGGCCGTCCGGATCGCGGACGCGTCCAAGGACGAGCGCTTCGACGCCTCGGTCGACCGGACCACCGGCTACACGACGCGCTCGATCCTCGCGGTCCCGATCCGCGAGGAGGGCAGGGCGGTGCGCGGGGTCGTGCAGGTGCTGAACCGCGGCGGCGCGGACGCGCCGTCTCGAGGGGCCGCGGGCGCGCCGTCTGCGTTCGACGAGGAGGACGAGAAGTACCTGCTCGCGCTCGCCGGGCAGATCGCGCGGGCGTTCTCGCTGACGACCTTGCGCCCCGCCGACGAGGGCGGCCCGGGCCTCACGCTGCGCGGCCCCTTCAATCGGATCGTCGGTCGGAGCCCAGAGCTCCGCGCGGTCTACGAGCGCGTCACGCTCGCCGCGCAGACCGACGCGACCGTCCTCCTCCGCGGCGAGACCGGCACCGGCAAGGGCCTCTTCTCGCGCGCGATCCACGTCAACTCGAGGCGACAGGCGGGGCCGTTCGTCACCGTCGACTGCACCACGCTGCCGATCCAGCTCGTCGAGAGCGAGCTGTTCGGGCACGAGCGCGGCGCGTTCACCGGCGCCGACCGACGCGTCCCCGGTCGGGTGGAGCTCGCTCAGGGCGGCACGCTCTTCCTCGACGAGATCGGCGATCTCCCCCACGACGTGCAAGGCAAGCTCCTGCGCTTCCTCCAGGAGCGCACCTTCGAGCGCGTCGGCGGACGGCAGACGATGACCGTGGACGTCCGCGTCGTCTGCGCGACCCACCAGGACCTCGAGCAGCGCGTCTCCGACGGGCGCTTCCGCGAAGACCTCTACTATCGCGTTCGCGTCGTCGAGATCGAGATCCCGCCGCTCCGGGCGCGAGGCGTCGCGGAGATGGAGCAGCTCGCGATCCACTTCGCCGACATCTACGCGCGGCGCTACGGGAGGCCGGCGCCCGTCTTCGGCGCCGACGCGCTCGCCGTGATGCGCGCGCACGCGTGGCCGGGCAACGTCCGCGAGCTCGAGCACTGGGTGGAGAGCGCGATCGTCCTCGCCCCCGACGGGCGCATCGGCGCGTCGCAGCTCCCGCGCGCGCGGAAGGTGACGGGCTCGCAGGTGGGAGCGGAGCGAGCGCCCGCGGCGGAGATCGAGGGCGCCGTCGCGGCTCCCGGCGCGCGGCCCGCGGCGCCGGCGGGGAGCGCCGTCCCGCTCGGCCTCACGCTCGAAGAGGCGACGCTCCGCTACGTCGCGGCGACGGTCGACGCGTGCGCCGGGAACAAGGCCGAGGCGGCGCGCCGGCTCGCCGTCGGCCGCAACACGATCGGGCGCATGCTCAAGGGAGAGCGCGACGCGTCCGGGCGGGGCAGCTACCCGGGCGACGGCGCCGACGAGACCTGAGGTCCCGAGATCGACCGCCCCTCGCGCCGGCGTGGAGATGGCTCGACTTATCGGCTATGGTCCCCGCCACATGCCGAGTTTCAGCCGCGAAGAGGTCCGTGCGCTCTACGATCAGCCGCTCCTGCCGCTCCTCGACGAGGCGCGTCGGGTGCACCTCTCGCACCACCCGGACAACGAGGTCCAGCTCTGCACGCTGCTCAGCGTGAAGACCGGTGGGTGCCCGGAGGACTGCTCGTACTGCCCGCAGTCGAGTCACTACGACACCGGGACGAACGCGGAGAAGATGCTCGACGTCGAGCACGTCATCGCGAGCGCGCGCCGCGCCAAGGAGCTCGGCTCGACGCGCTTCTGCATGGGCGCCGCCTGGCGCGAGGTCAAGGACGGACCGGCGTTCGACCGCGTGGTCGACATGGTCAAGGGCGTGAAGGACCTGGGCCTCGAGGCCTGCGTGACCCTCGGCATGCTCGACGAGAAGCAGGCGAAGAAGCTCGCCGACGCCGGTCTCGACGCGTACAACCACAACCTCGACACGAGCCGCGAGCACTACCGCTCGATCATCAAGACGCGCACGTTCGACGACCGCCTCCGCACCCTCGACAACGTGCGAAAGGCCGGGATCACCGTGTGCTCCGGCGGGATCATCGGCATGGGCGAGACCGCCGACGATCGCTGCGAGATGCTCCGCACGCTCGCGAACCTCGAGCCGCAGCCGGAGAGCGTCCCGATCAACGCGCTCGTCCCGGTCGAGGGCACGCCGCTCGCGCTGCAGAAGCCGGTCGATCCGCTCGACCTCGTGCGCATGATCGCGGTCGCGCGCATCTTGATGCCGAAGTCGCGCGTGCGCCTCTCCGCCGGCCGCTCGTCGCTCAGCCGCGAGGCGCAGATGCTCTGCATGCTCGCCGGCGCGAACTCGATCTTCTACGGCGACAAGCTCCTGACGACGCCGAACCCGGACGAGGACGACGATCTGGCGCTCATCCGCGACGCGGGCCTTCAGGCGATGCCGCCTCGCGCCTCGGCCGAAGCCGAGTGACGACGGCGCGGCGCGCGGCTGGGCCCGCGCGTCAGCGGCACTGAGCGGGATCGGCGAGGACGCGCCTGCCGCCGAGGCACCGCGTCGGAGCGCGCGTCAGCGGCACTGAGCGGGATCGGCGAGGACGCACCTTCCGCCGAGGCACCGCGCGAACTCGTCGCAGAGGAAGCCGTTGTTCGTCTGCTCCTGCCCGCAGGGGGCGCCGTCCGCGAGCGGCTCGACGCACGTGGGCGGGCCCGCGGCGGCGAGCTGACCGTCGGCGCCCTGCGTGACCTTCTGCACGCAGCGCCCGCGCTCGCAGCGGCGCGCGGCGTCGCACTGCTCGCCCGAGCCGACGTACGATACGCTCTTGCAGGTCCCGTCGCAGACGAGCCCGCCGGCGCAGTCGTCGACCTGCCCGCAGGCCTCGCCGGCCTTGGGCCGGGGAGCGCACTTGCCGGCGACGCACGCGAGCCCGGCCTTGCAGTCGCGCGTCACGTCGCAGATCGCGCCGACGTCGTCGTTGGGGACGCAGCTCCCGGTGGTGGCGTTCTCCTCCGGCGCCATGCAGTGGCCGCTCGCGTCGCAGAGCGTGGTGCCGCCGCAGGTCTCGCCGACCTTCGCGATCTTCCAGAGCGCGCACGTGCCCGCGGAGCTGCCTTGCCGGATGTCGCAGCTCGCCACCTCGCCGTCGCCGAACGCGCAGTCGACCGGCGAGGTGCACGCGCCGCCGGGCGCCGCGGGCTGGGCGCACGTCCCGCAGGTGCCCTCGAGCTTGCAGTAGCGGCTCTGACACTGCGAGCGGGCGGCGCACGGAGCGCCGTCGGCGAGCGTGCCCGCCGGCAGCTCGCAGTCGGGGAGCTCCTCGTCGCACGCCGCGGCTTTGCGGCGCTCGGCGCACTTCGCGCGCGCCTCACGGAGAGGCTCCGCGCCGGGCGCCGCGAGCTCCCGCGCGCACAAGGTCCGGAAGCGCGCGACGGCGTGCGCCGACTCGTTGAGGACGCCGCCGCAGCGGTGCGTCCAGTCGATCTGCGCGAGGTAGAGCGCCTCGCAGGCGCGCTCGTCGGCGGTGAGCGGGGTGTCGCTGGTGTTCGCCGGCGGGGTCCTCGGGTCGCCGGCGCCCTGCTTCTTTTCGTCGCCGTCACTCCCGCACGCGCCGAGCGCGAGCAGGGAGAGCGAGACCGCCGAGAGGATCGCGATGCGCGTCATGGGCAGGCTCAATCGCAAGGAGCGTGCTCGCCGGTCGGTCGTCGCGGCGGGGCGCGGGCGTGCTCGACGCGGGCGGCCGGAGGCGCGGCGCGCGACGCGCGCCCTGGCGGCGGGAGTAGAGCGAGAGCTCGAACGTGCGCGCCGTGCGGCCGCCGCGGAGGATGCGGACGCGGCTCTGCGAGACCTTGACGAGCGCGGGGAGCTGGTCGGCGCCGTCGCCGGGGAAGCGGTTGTCCGTGACGAAGAGGACGTTGTCGGCACGACGCCACGTCTCGCGCGGGAGCCAGCGATCGAAATCGTCGGGGATCGGGGTCGCGCAGCCGACGTGGACGCCGGGGAGGGCCGCGTGCAGCTGCGCGCACACGGTCCAGTGCGGACCGACGACGACGACGTCGCGTCCCTCGGGATCGTAGGGCGTCGCCGCGAGCGCCATCTGATCGCGCACCGACTCGATCGCCGTCGGCCAGCCGTAGAGCTCGCTCGCGATGTCCGCCTTCGGATCGACGTCGGCGGGCATCAGCCTCGCGGCCGCGGGGACGAGCACCCACCCGTGCGCGAGCAGGGTGAAGAGGGCGGCGACGCCGGCTCCGATCGCGACCAGCCGCGGCCTCTGGAGCGCGCTCGCGCGCCGGGCCGCGTGGATCGGCAGCGCGAGGAGCGGCGGGGCGATCCAGTGGGGCTCGGCGACGGGGCTCCACAGGCAAAGCACCGTGAGCGGGGCGAGCGGCAGCGCGAACGCCCAGAAGAGCACCCGTGAGGCGACGTCGTCCCTCCGCCGCTGCACGAGGTCACGCGCGACGACCAGCGCGAGCCAGGCGACGACCGGCGAGAGGTAGACGAGCTGCCCGCCGAGCAGCGCGCCGACGTTCTGCAGCGCGAGCCCCGCGTCGGGCTGCGTCTCGACGAAGCGGTGCCGGAGCATCGGCCAGCCGAGCCGCGCCTCGTAGATCACGAACGGCGCGATCACCACCAGGCCGGCGGCGAGGCCGGCCCATGGCCAGATCGATCGCGCGGCCGCGCGGCCGCGGCCTCGGGAGCGCGCGACCTGGACGTACGCCGCGGCGAGCGCGGCGACGAGGAGCAGCCCCGAGACCTTGGCCGACGCGGCGACGCCCGCGAGGAGCCCGGCGCCGAGGAGCGCTCCGGCCGCGCCGATCGACGGCGGGCTGGCCGGCGGCGGCGTGTCGTTGGTCGTGTCGCCGTGCGGCGAGAGGCCGACGATGGCGAGCCCGATCGCGCCGAGCCAGAGCGGCGCGAGGAGGAGGTCGGGCGTCAACGCGAAGAGGCCGACGGCGATCTCCGGGACCACGGCCACCACGAGCGCCGCCGCGGCGGCGCGGCGCGGCTCGGCGCCCGCCGCGCGCGCGACCGCGACCACGAGCCAGGGAACGAGCGTCGCGATCGCCGCCGTGACGACGTGCGCGCGCCCGGGCGTCGGGGCCGCGCCCTCGCCGATCGCGCGGGCGACCAGGCCGACGAGCCCCGGGTGATCGAGGTACGCCGGCTGCGGGTGCAGCGCCCACGACGCGTAGAGCGCCTCGCTGTCGCCGAAGCCGACCCGTGTCGCCGCCCACAGCCGCAGGCCGAAGAGGACGACGCTGACGGCGAAGAGGGCGCGCATGGGAAAATCGACGGGACGCTGGCCTGGGATCCGTCAGCACGCCTTCCGCGGCTCGGGGCCGATGGCGGGGGCGGAGAGCCATGGCTCGAGCATGCGCGCGACCTCGCGGGAGGGGCACGGATGGTCGCCGAGGAGCTGCTCGACCTCGGTGCAGGCTGCAAGGAACGTGTCACGCTCGTCGAGGACCCGCGCGAGCTCCTCGGCGATGCGACCCGCGGCGGCGCGACGCTGGAGCAGCTCGGGGAACGCCTCTCGGCCGAGGAGGATGTTGGGCAGCGCGACCTGCTTGGTCTTGAGGAGCGCGCGCGCGCCGAGCTCCGCGGCCCACCCGACGCGATAGCAGACCACCGGGACGACGCGCGCGAGCGCACACTCGAGCGAGGCCGTGCCGGAGGCGCACAGCGCGGCGTCGAACGCGGGCAGCGCGTACGCGACGCCGGCGCGCGAGTCGACGTCGACGGCCTCGACGCCGCGCGCGCGGGCGAGGCTCTTGGCCCACGCGCGCGTGCGATCGTCGAGGCTCGCGGCGAGCATCACGCGCGCGTCGACGCTCGCGCGATCGCCGCGGACGATCTCGTAGCCGGTGAGCATCGGCTCGAGCAGCCGGCGGACCTCGTGCGGTCGGCTGCCGGGGAGGATCGCGACGGCCCACGCGAACGGCGTGAGGCCGAGCAGCTCGCGCGCGGCGACGCGATGCTCCGGCCCGCGGCGATCCTCGAGGGCGGGGTGCCCGACGTAGTGAGCGTCGACGCCGAGGCCGCGCCAGAGCGGCTCCTCGAACGGGAGCATCAGCGCGAGGCGGTCGAGGTGCCGGCGGAGCGGCTCGGCGCGACCGGCGCGCCACGCCCAGATCTGGGGCGCTCCATACCAGAGCACGCGCGTACCCTCGCTCCACAGCGTCGGGGCGAGGCGCGCGTTGAACTCGGTGTAGTTGACGAGGAGCGCCGCGCTCGGGCGTCGCTTCTTGATCGCCGCGCGGAGCCTCCGCCAGGCCACCCCGACGCCGTAGGCGCGGCGGGCGACCTCGGTGACGCCCAGCGCGGTGAGCGCGCGCAGGTCGGCGAGGAGCTCGACGCCCTCGCGCTGGAGCGCGCCTCCGCCCATCCCGAACGCCTGACAGCGGCCGCGGAGCTTCGCGATGACGGCGGCCGCGGCGCG
Source organism: Labilithrix sp. (assembly GCA_019637195.1). GTDB lineage: Bacteria > Myxococcota_A > Polyangia > Polyangiales > Polyangiaceae > Labilithrix. The sequence continues at coordinate 10,477 of JAHBWA010000205.1, forward strand.
GTCGCCGGAGGCCTCCCCGGCGACGACGAGGAGACTGCCCGTCACGACGGCTCCCGCTCGTCGGCTCGCGGCGCCGTCGCGAGCGCCACGGCGCACGCCTCGCGCACGGTCGCGTCGCCGAGCGGCGAGCCGGCGAGCGCCGCGACGAGCGCGGCGCCGTCGCGCGCGACGCGAAACGCGCCGATGCCCGGCACCGCCGCGACGGCGTCGAGCGCGCTGCCGTCGGGCAGGTCGGCGAGGTCTTGCAGGCAGTGGCCGGGGAGCACGACCTGTTCGTCGAGTCCTCGCCGCTTCGCCTCGGCCTTGCGCCAGCTGGTCAACCGGCCCTCGCGCCCGCGACGCGCCTTGACGACGGCGGGCGAGAGGCGGGGGCGCTCGAGCATCGCGCGCTCGCCGGCGGGGACCGCGCCGTCGTCGGCGAGCCCCGCCGCCACCGCCGCGAGCATCGCCGGCGCGAGCGCGCGGGCGCGGTGACCGCCGGTCGCGCCCTTGATCCGCTCGAGGTCGGCCATCGTCTTCGGCTTGGCCCTCGCGATCGCGAAGAGCACGTCCGGTCCGATGACCTTGTACGGCGGGACGTCGAGGCTCCGCGCCTTCTCCTCGCGGAGCTCGGCGAGGCGCCGGAGGATCGGCAGCTCCTCGCGCGGGGCGCGGTCGACGCCCTTCAGGCGGACCCACGGCGGCCGCGGATCGACGCTGCCCGCGGCGGCGATCGCCTGAGCGACGCGGTAGCGCGTCTCCTCCTCGACGGCGTCGGCGATCGCGCGGCCGCCGTCGGCCGTCGGCGCGTCGATCTCGGCGGCGAGCCGGTCGGCGAGGGCCGCCAGGTGGACGACGTCGTCGGCGAGGTAGTGGAGGTGGTGGCTCCGGAGCGGGCGCTCGGTCCAGTCGTGGTGCTGGAGCTTCTTGTCCAGCGTGATGCCGAGCTCGCTCGCCAGCAGCGACGCGAGCCCGGTGGCGGTGCGGCCGAGCATCCGCGCGGCGAGCGACGTGTCCAGCACGTTGCCGAGCACGAGACCCGCTTCGGCGAGGATGCGCGCGTCGAAGGCGACGTCGTGGACGATCTTGCGGGGGCCGCCGGGACCGAGCAGCTCGGCGAGCGGACCGAGGGGCGCGGCGATCGTGTCGACGATCACGACCTCTTCGCTCGTCGCGAGCTGCATCGTGCAGAGCGTCGCGCGGTATCTGAAGAGCCCGTTCGACTCGATGTCGAGCGCGACGCGCGGCGCCCGGAGGAGCCGCGCGACGACGTCGCGAAGCTCGGCTTCGCGGGTGACGAGGACGACGGGCGGTGTTTGGCGGCGGTCGGACTCCAAGACGACTCGTCTACCAGATCCCGGGCCCGGCGCGGCCGGGGACCGGCACAGGCGAGCGCGGACCGCGGCCGCGGCCGACGTCGCTCGTCGGCCTCACTTGGCCTTCGTCGCCGCCGGGTGCAAGCGCGTCCAGGTCGTCGCGATCTCGCGCGCGACGTCGTCGAGCGCCCGGTCGTGCAGGACGTCCTGCGCGAGACGCGTCTTCGCCGCGTCGGTCACCACGACGCTCGCGCTCTGCGGCTTCGCGGCTCCGGAGGCGGCGGGCGCGTCGGCCGCGGCGACCAGGGGCTTCGGCGGCAGGAGCATGCCGACGGCGGTCGAGCGGATCAGCCGCTTCTGCTTCGTCGCCTCGTCGAGCTTCAGCGGGTACTGCCCCTGCGCGCGGGCCGACACCTCGTAGACGCCGCCCGCCTTGAACTTGCGTACGAAGACGAGCGAGGCCGTGTCCTTCACGAAGACCGGCTCGCCGTCGACGAGCTGGCCGACCTTGCCGACGACGCCGCCCATCGTGCGGACCCAGCCGTCGGCGCCGGCGCCGATGTCCCCGGCGACGCCCCGGTCGACCTTGACCTTGGTGTACGTGTAGATGCGGCCGTCCTCCCAGACGCTGGTCTGCTCGCCCGGCGTGACGACGGCGACCGCGTCGGCGTCCTTGACCAGCACGTCGAACGCGACGGCGATCGAGACCGACGCGGACGCGTCGCTCGGCACCAGGACGGCGGAGGCGGGGAGCGCGAGGGCGAGGGTGACCAGGGCACGCGAGCAGGCGCTTCGAAGCGAGACCATGCCGACAAGGTAGCACGGAGCCGAGCCGCGGGCCGCCGGTCGTGGCGAGCGCGCGATGCCGCCGGCGCGCGGCGCCAGGGGAGGACGAGCGCCGCGTGTCGGCCGTGTCCGACGTCGCAGGGCGCGACGCCGCGTGGCGTTCACCAGCGTACGAGCGCGCAGCCCCAGTGGATGCCGGCGCCCAGGGCGAGCAGCATGTTCAGCTCGCCCTTCTTGAGCTTGCCGGCGCGCGTGCACTCGTCGACGAGGATCGGGATGGTGCCCGCGCTCGTGTTGCCGAAGCGGTCGATGTTCATCGGCATCTTCTCTTCGGGGACGCCGAGGTGCTCGCGCACGTACTTGTTGATGCGGTAGTTCGCCTGGTGCGCGAGGAACCAGTCGATCTGCTCCAGCGGGACCCTCGCCTCCTCGCACAGCGCGCGCGCCGTCTGGGGAAGCTTGGTGACTGCGAACTTGAAGAGCTCGCGCCCGTCCATCCGCGGGATGTGAGCCTGCTCGTCCCAGTGTTTGGCCTTCCAGTACGGCCGCGTACGGAACCCGCCGCCCGGGACGTAGAGCGTCTCGGCGAAGCGACCGTCGGTGTGGACCTTCGACGCGACGAGGCCCGCGTCGCGATCGGTCGCGCGGAACACGAGCGCGCCCGCGCCGTCGCCGAAGAGCACCGCGAGCGCGCGATGCTCGTTCGCGCGGGCGCGCGCCTCGGGCGTCGCGTCCGCGTCGGACTTGCCGTCGACGATGTCCCAGTCCTCCCACGGCATGAAGCCCGCGTGGGCCTCGGCGCCGACGACGAGGATCGTCTTCGCGACGCCGCCCTTGATGAGGCCGTCGACGAGCTGGAGCGCGAAGATCATCGCCGCGCACTGCTGGCGAATGTCGAGCGCGGGGACGCCCTCGATGCCGAGCTTCGCGCCGAGCACCGCGCCCGACCCCGGGAACACGTAGTCCGGCGTCATGGTCGCGAAGATGATGTAGTCGACCTCGTTCGGCGAGATCCGGGCGGCCTCGAGCGCGCGCTTGCTCGCCTCGAACGCGAAGTCGCTCGCGGCCTCGCCCTCGCCCGCGAAGTGACGCTGGCGGATGCCAGAGCGCTGGAAGATCCAGTCGTCCGACGTGTCCATGACCTTCGAGAGGCGCTCGTTGGGCACCGGGGATCCGGGCACGTAGTGACCTGTGCCGATGAGCTCGAAACCCATACGTTGCGGTCATACCCACGCGGTCGCGAGAGGTCGACCCCTTCCGCGAAAGCACCGGCGATTGTGGTCAAATCATGACCGTTCGATCCGAGCTCCGCCGCGCGGAGCCGGGCCTGGCCGGTCACCGGTGGATCGACGTCGCGGAGGTGGCGCGCGCTTCGGCCTTCGGTGGCCGGGACGCCGTTGCTCACGCGCTCGGGGGGGCCCGAGGGTAGAGTCATCCTGATGCGTACCGCGCTCTCGTTTTCGCTCCTCGGGCTCTCGCTGATCGCGTGCGACAAGACCCCCAAGCCGGCGCCGGCCGCGTCCGAGACCCACGCGAGCTCGTCCGCGCCGGCGCGCAGGGCCGGCGAGAGCCCGCCGCCGGCCGTGACGACTCCGATGCCCGCGGCCCCGGAGATGAAGCGCCTGGCGAGCTCCTCGAACGCGCTCGGCTTCGATCTCTGGGCGCGCGCGCGGGCGACGGCTGGGGCGACCGAGAACCTCGCGCTGTCGCCCGCGAGCGTCGCGATGGCGCTGGCGATGACGTACGGCGGCGCGAAGGGCGAGACGGCCGCCCAGATGAAGCGCGTTCTCCACGCGGAGGAGGACCCCGGGGCGCTGATGACGTCGTGGGGGAAGCTCTCCGCGGCGCTCGGCGATCCGGCGCGCCCGATGAAGCTCCAGATCGCGAACCAGCTCTTCGGGGAGAAGACGTACACGTTCGAGCAGCCCTACCTCGACGCGACGCGCGCGGCGTTCGGCGCGCCGCTCGAGGCGCTCGACTTCAAGACGGCGCCCGAGCCGTCGCGCGCGCGGATCAACGCGTGGGTCGAGGAGCGGACCGAGCGGCGCATCGTGAACCTGCTCCCCGAGAGATCGATCCAGCCGCTCACGCGCCTCGTCCTCGTGAACGCGATCTACTTCCTCGGCGCCTGGGAGACGCCGTTCCAGGTCAACCGTACCCGCGACGAGCCCTTCACGACGACGCCCGGGGTGACCCGCTCCGTCGCGACGATGCACCAGGTCGAGCGCGTCCGCTTCGCGCAGGGCGGCGGCGTGAAGGTGCTCGCGCTGCCCTACAAGGGAGGCGCCGCGTCCCTCCTCGTCGCGCTCCCCGATCGCGTCGACGGCCTCGCGTCCCTCGAGGCGTCGCTCTCGAACGCCACGCTCGACGGCTGGATGCGC
>JAHBWA010000206.1 GCA_019637195.1 Labilithrix sp.
GAGTGGATCGAGCAGCCGCTCAGCATCGCGCGCTACGAGATCCGTGGTCCGAACCGGCTCGTCTCGGATCGTCCGACGATCCTCGAGATGCTCGCGTTCCGCCGCGCGGCGACGCGCGTCATCGAGCTCACCGACATGCTCCTCTTGTCGCTCATCGCCGTCACGGCGGGGCGGACGGGCCCGCTCCGCTTCGCGGTGTGCATGACCGGCCCGGGACCGCAGGAGGCGCGCAACCTCGTCGAGCAGGTCGTCGGCCAGGTGCAGGGTATGTTGCCCGAGGGGCTCGATCTCGTCGCGTCGATCGCGCGTTACGAGCCCGGGATGAACGTCCGCTCGCTCGTCGATCCGGCGTAGCGGACCTGATCGCGTCCGACGCGTCGGGCCGAAGCGGAGCAGTCGCACGTGGCCGACCCCCCCTCGCCGAACCAGAGCCGCCCGGGCTTCGAGCGGGGCTCCTCGTCCGGGGAGCTCGGCTACGGTCCGGCCTCGTCGCGCGCCGGGGGGCCGCCGAGCGAGCCGCGCTCTTCGAGGGCGAGCTTCGAGGCGCTCGACGCGCAGATCGACCGCCCGGCGCGGCTCCAGATGATCGTCGCGTTGATCCTCGGGCTCGTGCTCGTGGCGATACCGCTCTACCTGTGGAGGCGTCCGCGCGCCGAGTCGATCACCGTGAGCACGGGCGTCAGCGACGCGGGCGCGCTGCCCGCCGTCACGGGGGCGACGCCGGCGGGAGGCGACGAGCGGCTGGTCGTGGGCGAGCCCAAGAACCTCTCGTGCCACGACCCCGGCCCGAAGAAGACGCCCCCGGAGCGGTGCGATCACGTCGCCGAGCTGGAGGCGGCGTTCGCGAAGGCGATCGAGGACGCGGCCTCGTGTGTCCCCAAGGACGCCGGAGGCGGCACGCTCATCTTCGTCGCCGACGCCAACTTCAAGAAGAAGAGCGTCGCGGTCTCCACACCGAAGGAAGGCCGGACGCTGCGGAGCTCGAAGGTCGCCGGCGCGTGCGAGCGCGCCGTGAAGAGCAAGCTCGGCAGCTTGCCCTTCGACTCGATGAAGCACGAGCACGCGCGCTACCGCGTGTCGATCACCGCGACCTATCCGGGCGCCCCGAAGCCGTGACTCCGCGGTCGAGCCGAGCTCGCTCGCGCTCGCCGCCGACCTAGCTCAAGCGCCGAGCGCGTCGAGGCCCTTGCCGCCGATGGGCGTGAAGCGGGTGCCCTCCGGCGCGCTCGCCAAGAGCGGCATGGTCGCGTTGATGAGGTCGCGGACGCCCGGCATCGACAGCGACGCGCCGTGCGCGGTCTCGTCGCGCCAGATCTCCGTCACCCACACCGCCGAGGGCTCGGCCTCCGACGTGTTGACGACGTAGAGCAGGCAGCCCGGCGCCGCCTTCATGAGGTCCGCCGCGCGAAGGAGGTTCGCGGCGAGGGCGTCGCGCTGGCCGTCGACCGCCGTCATCTTCCCGAAGAGGCCGAACAACATGGGCCGTCTCTAACGCTACCGTGGCGGGTTGTCGAGGCGCTCCGCGAGGGCAGGTGGCGGCCCGGGGGACGCGCGGATGCGGCGCGCGCGGCGCGGTGGCCCCGGAGCGGACGCGGGCGCGGCGTGCGCGGCGCGGTGGACTTCCTGAGCGGTGGCTCTGGCGCCGAGGCATCGGGCCGACTACGTTCCGGCCCTCATGACGCGGAAGCGCCTCAACGTGCTCGACCCGGCCGTCCTCGCTGGTACCCGGAAGTCCGGGAGCGTCGAGCTCGAGGACGACCACTTCCACGACCAGTGCGGTGTGTTCGCGGTGTACGGCCACAGCGAGGCCGCCAACATCGCCTACCTCGGCCTGCACGCGCTGCAGCACCGCGGGCAGGAGTCCGCCGGCATCGTCACGAGCGACGGCGAGCAGCTCTACGCGCACCGCGCGATGGGCCTCGTCCAGGACGCGTTCAGCGCGGAGCAGCTGCAGAAGCTTCCCGGTCGGAGCGCGATCGGACACGTCCGGTACTCGACCGCCGGCGGCTCGCACCTCCGCAACGCTCAGCCGTTCGCGGTCGACTACGCGAAGGGCTCGCTCGCGGTCTGCCACAACGGCAACCTCACGAACGCCGACGACGTCCGCGCCGAGCTCGAGTCCCACGGGTCCATCTTCTCGTCGACGTCGGACACGGAGGTGCTCGTCCACCTCGTCGCGCGCAGCAAGGAGGTCGCCTTCGAGGACCGCGTCGTCGACGCGCTGTCCCGCGTGCACGGCGCGTATTCGCTGCTCTTCCTCGCCGACGACACGATCATCGCGGCCCGGGACCCGCGCGGGATCCGCCCGCTCTGCCTCGGGATCCTCCCGTCGCGCAAGGACGCTCACGTCGTCGCGAGCGAGCCGATCTCGTTCGACCTCATCGGCGCGGAGTACGTCCGCGACGTCGAGCCGGGAGAGATGCTCGTCATCGACGCGAGCGGCGTGCGCAGCGTCCGCCTGCCGGCGAACGAGACGCCGCAGGCGTGCATCTTCGAGTACGTCTACTTCGCGCGGCCCGATTCGCACCTCGCGGGGCGGAGCGTGTACGAGGTGCGCAAGGAGCTCGGCAAGACGCTCGCGCGCGAGAGCCCGATCGAGGCGGACGTCGTCATCCCGGTGCCGGACTCGGGCGTCCCGTCGGCCATCGGCTACGCGCTCGAGCGCGGGATCCCGTTCGAGATGGGGCTCATCCGCTCGCACTACGTGGGCCGCACCTTCATCGAGCCGCAGCAGTCGATCCGCCACTTCGGGGTGCGCCTGAAGCTGAACCCGGTGGAGTCGATCCTCCGCGGCAAGCGCGTCGTCGTCGTCGACGACTCGATCGTGCGGGGCACCACCTCGCGCAAGATCATCAAGATGGTCCGCGACGCGGGCGCGCGCGAGGTGCACCTCCGCATCTCCAGCCCGCCGACGCAGTGGCCTTGCTACTACGGCATCGACACGCCGACGCGCCGCGAGCTCATCGCCTCGAGCCACTCGGTCGAGGAGATCGCGCGCTACGTGACCGCCGACTCGCTCGGCTACATCTCGCTCGAGGGGATGATCTCGGCGGTGAGCGGCTCGGGAGGCGAGAAGGCGCCGCCGGTCCCCGCGGGGCACTTCTGCCACGCGTGCTTCAGCGGCCAGTACGCGATCCCGTTCTCGCCGACGAGCCGGCGCCAGATGCGCCTCGTCGGCGTCTGAGCGCGCGCCGCCGCTCAGCGCTGGCGCGGGATCGCTGCTGCGGCGGCGCTCTCGGGGAAGGTGGCGCGCAGGCGAGCGAACGCGCGGTCGGCGTCGGCGCTCTCGCCCATGCGGAGCTTCGTCTCGCCGGTGCGGAGGAGGGCGTCGGCGACGATGGGCGCGTCCGCGGTCGCGAGCTTCAGGACCTGGTCGTACGCCTGGAGGGCGAGCGCGTTCTTGGAAGGATCGTCGGCGGCCTCGGCGAAGAAGAGCTCGCCGAACGCGAAGTAGGCGAGGGGGACGAGCTTCGAGCGCGGGTGATTCGCGATGACCTCGAGGTAAGCGCGCCGCGCGCGCGCGGCGTCACCGTTGAGCTCGTGGGCGAGGCCCATCTGGTAGAGGACCTCGTCGAGGCCGGGGGACGTCGGGTGCTCCGCGGCCAGGGCGACGTACTCCGCGATGGCCTTGTCCCGGGCGCGCGCGGCGTCGGCGCCGCTCGCGGTGTACGCGAGCTCGTCGTAGGCCTCGGCGAGACGGCGACGGAGCGCCGGACGGTCGGCAGGCGAAGCCGCCGCGGTCGCGAGCGCGCGCTCGAGCCCTTGCACCTCCGTCAGGACGAGCGCGCGAGAGCGCGGCGGTCGGTCGGCGAGACGCGGATCGCGCGCGCGGATCGTCAGCGCGGTCCGGACCGCGAGCGGGGCGGGGGGCGAGGCGGCTTCGGGCGCGCCCGCGTCGGCCCCGAGCGGCGGGATCACGAGGGCACCGAGATCCTCGACCGGGCGCGCGGAGCGTGCCTCGCCGCCGCACGCCGCGGCGATCGCGAGGACGAGGCCATGCGCCCCGCCTCTCCAGATAGCGCGGCTGCCCATCGCCCCCCATGGTACATGCGAGATGGATGAGGGAGGAGCGAGGGAGCGGTCCGGGAGAGCCCGCCGCGGGAGCGGGCAGCGGGGCGGAGCGCTCCGCCCACGACGGCCTCGCGGCGCTCGCCCGGCGGCGCTGGCGCGTCGCGATCGCGCTGACCGCCGCGATGATGACGACCTACTTCGGGTTCCTCTTCCTCGTCGCGTACGACAAGCCCGCCGCGGGCGCGCTGATCGCGCCGGGCCTCTCGTGGGGGATCCTCCTCGGGGCGCTCGTCATCGTCGTCGCCTGGGGCGTCACCGGCGTCTACGTCGTCTGGGCGAACACGCGCTACGACGTCGAGCTCGAGGCGCTGAGGTCCGCGGCGCGGGGCGAGCGCTGATGGAGTCCTCGCTCGGCAAGCCGAACGCGACGGCGATCGCGTTCTTCTTCGTCTTCATCGTCGCGACCCTCGCGATCACCGGCTGGGCCGCGCGGCGGACGAAGACCACGAGCGAGTTCTTCACCGCCGGCTCGAAGGTCACCGGCTTCCAGAACGGCCTCGCGCTCGCCGGCGACTTCATGAGCGCGGCGAGCTTCCTCGGCATCGCCGGGCTCGTCGCGAGCTCGGGCTTCGACGGCCTCATCTACTCCGTCGGGTGGCTCGTCGGCTGGCCCGTCGTGACGTTCCTCGTCGCCGAGCCGCTCCGCAACCTCGGCAAGTACACCTTCGCGGACGTCGTCGCGTTCCGGATGCGCCAGACGCCCGTGCGCATCGCGTCGGCGATCGGCGGGCTCACGGTCGTCTCGTTCTACCTCATCGCGCAGATGGTCGGCGCGGGGAGCCTCGTGACGCTGCTCTTCGGGCTGCCGTACGAGGTCGCCGTCGTCGCCGTCGGCGTGGTGATGCTCGCCTACGTGCTCTTCGGCGGGATGATCGCGACGACCTGGGTGCAGATCGTCAAGGCGATCCTCCTGCTCGGCGGCGCGACGGCGCTGGCGGTCATCGTGCTCGCGAAGTTCGAGATGAGCCCGGTCCGCCTCTTCGCCGCGGCCGCCGACAGGTACGGTCCGGAGGTGCTCGCCCCCGGCAAGCTCGTGTCGAAGCCGCTCGACACCGTGTCGCTCGGGCTCGCCCTCATGTTCGGCACGTCGGGGCTGCCGCACATCCTGATGCGCTTCTACACCGTGCCGAACGCGCGCGCGGCGCGCTCGAGCGTGCTCTACGCGACGGGCTTCATCGGGCTCTTCTACCTCATCACGTTCATCCTCGGCTTCGGCGCCGCGGTCCTCGTCGGGCGTGACGCCATCAAGGCGGTCGACAAGGGCGGCAACATGGCCGCGCCGCTCCTCGCCGAGGCCGTCGGCGGTACGGCGTTCCTCGGCTTCATCTCCGCGGTGGCGTTCGCGACGATCCTCGCCGTCGTCGCCGGCCTCACGCTCTCCGGCGCGGCGGCGCTCTCGCACGACCTCTGGGTGCACGTCGTCAAGCGCGGCAAGGCCGACGAGCGTGAGCAGCTCGCGGTGGCGCGCGTCGCCACCGTGCTGCTCGCCGTCCTCGCCATCGCCCTCGGCATCGTGTTCAAGGGGCAGAACGTGGCGTTCATGGTCGGGCTCGCGTTCGCCATCGCCGCGAGCGCGAACTTCCCGGCGCTCTTGCTCTCGATGATCTGGCGTCGCTTCACCACGCTCGGCGCGGTCTGGAGCATGGCCACCGGCACGCTCTCGGCGATCGTCCTCATCGCGCTGTCGCCGACGATCCAGATCGACATCCTCGGGCGCGCGACCGCGCCGTTCCCGCTCAAGAACCCGGCCGTCGTCACGATGACGCTCGCCTTCGTCGTCGGCGTGGTCGTCTCGCTCCTCCGGCCGGAGCCCGACGCCGCCCGGAAGTTCGCCGGCGTCGCGCGCCGGATGCACCTCGGCCCCGAGCAGAGCGAGCCGCCCGGCGCCGATCGCGAGCGCGGCGCCGGCTGACCCTGCGGGGGCCGCGCTGGCCGGCCCCCTTCGTGGTCCTGCGGCGCTTTCGCCCCTTGCCTAACGGGGGCGACGGAGGTCTCATGGACGGACCATGTTGCCCGTTCGCGTCACCGTCGCCGTAGGACGAAAGGTCGTCGCGCTCGACGACGTGCGCGACGCGCGCGTCGCGACCGCGCTACGTCAGGCGGCCAAGGACGTCGGGACGCGGCTCGCGACGGCGACGTGCCCAGCCCACGGCAAGGGGCCGACGGACGTGCGGCTCCACTTCGACGCGTCGGGCGCCGGCGACCTCAAGTACGAGTCGTGTTGCGAGAAGCTCGGCGAGGCGATCGCCAAGCTCGTCTGAGCGCCGCCCGTCGGGCTCGTAGTCAGGGCTCGTAGTAGAGGCGGAGCTCGCGGAGTAGCCCGCTGTCGCCGCGCTCGAACGACATCGCCGCGGACTCGGCGTCGTGATGGCGGATCGATCCCTGCCGCGTCACGACCGCCTCGATGCAGCAGGTGCGCCCGTCGTCGGCCACGCCCGCGGGGACGAGCTCGAGGCGGCCGCCGATGCCCGCGATGAACGAGGCCATCGAACCGTCGCGCTTCGCGTACGACTTGCCCGAGGGACCGACGAAGCGGGACGACTCCTCGAACGCCGAGAGGATGCGCTCGACGGCGCCCTTGCGGAACGCCTCCAGCACGTGCGCGATGATCTGCGGGACGAGGACATCGGGCGCGCCGTCGATGAGCGGCGGGCGCGCGCGGCGCTCCTCGGACTCCGTGGCGTAGTAGACGCGGAGCTCGATCTCGCGGAGGCGTCGCCGCTCGGCGACGACGGCGATGGGCAGCTCCGAGGTGCCCGAGGGCGCCTCCACGACGAGGACACCTTCGGACACGTCGCGATCGACGCCGGTCGCCGAGGCGACGTGCCGATACGTCGCCGCCATCGCGTCGAAGCGACGCGAGACCTTCTCGAGCAGCGGATCGATCGACGAGAGCGTCGAGGCGCGACCGAAGACCGGATCGTCGATCGTGGCGCGGTTGCCCAGGCGACGCGACAGCGCTTGCAGCGACCCGTCGACGAGCGCGGGCACGTACACGTCCGCGAGCCGTCCCTTCAGCGTGCTAGCCGCTCCCCGTCCTTCGGCCATGGCGCGGCGCATACTTGCACGGATGCCGGCGCCGCTCCACCTCCTGGCGCGGCGCGCCAGCTCGTCGCGGCCGCGGAGGGTCCTTGCTTTTGAGCGCCCGCGGTACGAAAGAAGGGAGAGGTGACCATGTCGAGCTCGAGCCCCGACCTCTTCCAGAACGTGCCCGGCGCCGTGAGCGTCTACGAGGTGTCGCTGCGTGACGGCCTGCAGAACGAGAACGCGACCGTGCCGCTCTCCGGCAAGCTGCGCCTCGTCGACGCGCTCGTCTCGTCGGGGCTCCGCCGCATCGAGATCACGAGCTTCGTCTCCCCGCGGTGGATCCCGCAGCTCGCCGACGCGGACGAGCTCGCCGAGATCGTGACGGCGTCGCGCGCGCCGTCCTTGCCCGAGGTCGCGTTCTCCGCGCTCTGTCCGAACGCGCGCGGCCTCGAGCGCGCGAAGGCCGCGGGGATGAAGGAGATCGCGGTCTTCATGAGCGCGAGCGAGACGCACAACAAGAAGAACATCAACAAGACGATCGCCGAGACGATGACGGCGTTCGAGTCGACGATCGGGCCGGCGCGCGAGGCGGGCATGCGGGTCCGCGGCTACGTGTCGACGGTCTGGGGGTGCCCGTACGAAGGCGCCGTCGCGCCGGCGACGGCGATCGCGATCGCGCGCCGGCTCTACGAGATGGGCTGCTACCAGATCTCGCTCGGCGACACGATCGGCGCCGGGACGCCGCGGCAGACGCACGAGGTCGTGACGCGCGCGCTCGACGCGCTCCCCGCCTCTGCCGTCGCGATGCACATGCACGACACCCGCGGGACGGCGCTCGCCAACGTCGTCGTCGGCCTCGAGCTCGGAGTCCGGAACTTCGACGCCTCGGTCGGCGGGCTCGGGGGCTGCCCGTACGCGCCCGGCGCCGCCGGGAACGTGGCCACCGAGGACCTCGTCTACATGCTCGAGGGCATGGGCGTCGAGACGGGCATCGACCTCGAGCGCCTCGTGGAGGCGGCCCGCGCCGCCGAGAGCATCGTCGGCCGGCCCCTGCCGGGGAAGGTCCACCGCGCGGGGATCCGAAGCCTCCGCGCCTGATCGCGAGGCCGTGCGCGTCCGGCCCGTGAAGTCGCGAGCCCGAGGAGGTCGCCGCTCGGCCGACCCGTCCAGAGCGCGTTCGGGCTCAGCCTGGGGCGTCCCGCTCGTGCGTGGAGTGCGTGCTGCCTTGCAAAGCTGTCCGCGTTCTTTTCGAAAGTGAAAGAACCGAGGCCACTAGACCTCAATTCCTACGCGTTTTTGTGTGGCACGGAACTGGCTAAGTCCTGTGCGGCACCGCGTTGAGGCTTCCCCCCCCCGAGCCCGGACGCGGTGCTTTTTTTTGTCCTCCGTCCGAGTTGTCGGCTCCTGCCGACGACTCCCGCGTGACGGACTCCCAGCGTGCGTCGTGGTCGTGCGCGTGCGAGAGTCCCGCCCCGATGGCGCGTCGTCCCGATGGTCCGAGCTCGACGTCGATCGGAGCTCGTTCGCTCGCCGTGGCTTCGCTCGCCGTGGCCTCGCTCGTCGCCGCCGGGTGCAGCCGCACCCCGCCCGAGCCGACGCCGGCGGCCACGGTGCAGGCGGACCCCGCGCCGCGCACGACCACGGCGTCGTCGCGCGTCGGGCAGGCCCCCGCGCCTCGGTGCATCGCGGAGCTCCCCGCGTCGCCGCCGAAGATCCCGCCTCCCGCGGATCCGGCAGCGTGCCCTCCGGATCCCGAGCCCGAGACGAAGCTCCCGCTCGCCGAGGTCACGTTCCCGGACGCGCCGGGGGCTCCGCGCGTCGAGGTGGAGCTCGCGAAGACCCCGCACGACGTCGAGCGCGGCCTCATGTACCGCCGCGCGATGCCCGACGAGCGCGGGATGCTCTTCCGCCTCGACGGGCGGCGCGAGCACACGTTTTGGATGTATAATACATGTATTGCGCTGGACATGATGTTCGTCGACGACGACGGCGTCATCGTCGGCATCGTCGAGGGCGCGGCGCCGCTCACGGAGACGACCCGGAGCGTCGGCTGCCCCTCGGTCTTCGTGCTCGAGGTGAACGGCGGCTGGGCGCGCAAGCGCGGCGTGGCGCCCGGTCAGAAGATCACGATCCCGTTCGCCGCGCGCTGACCCCGCCTCCGCGGGCGTGGTAAAAGAGCGCCCCATGATGCTCCGACCTGCGATCGCGGCCACGCTCCTCTTCACCGCCATGGGCTGCAAGACGGCGCCCGCGGAGCTCGAGCCCGAGCCGAAGGATCCTGCCCCGACCAAGGCGCCCTCGGGCCCGTCGGGCGGGAGCGGCGCGGCGGGCGGCTCGTCGTCGGGCGGGGTCAAGCGCGGCGGCGATCCGCTCAACGGCGAGTTCTCCCTGACGGAGGCCACGAAGGACCTCAAGGGGAGCGGCGCGATCGTCGCGAAGATCGAGACGAGCAAGGGCACGCTGCAGTGCAAGCTCTTCGACGACAAGGCGCCCGTCACGGTCGCCAACTTCATCGGCCTCGCGACCGGCAAGCGCAGCTGGAAGGACCCGAAGAGCGGCGAGTGGGTGAACCGGCCGGCGTACGACGGCACGACGTTCCACCGCATCATCAAGGGGTTCATGATCCAGGGCGGCGATCCGAAGGGGAACGGCTCGGGCGAGCCGGGCTACGTCATCAAGGACGAGATCTGGGAGGGCGCGAAGCACGACAAGCCCGGCCTCCTCTGCATGGCGAACCGCGGCCCCAACACGAACGGCGCCCAGTTCTTCATCACCGACGCCGCCGCCGCGCACCTCGACGGCGGCTACACGATCTTCGGCGAGTGCGCGCCGGTCGAGGTCGTCCACGACATCGCCAACGTGTCCGTCGCGGGCGAGCGCCCGTCGGAGACGGTGACCATCAAGTCGGTCACGATCAGCCGCGACGAGAAGAAGAAGTAGGCGCCGCGCTCCTCTCCGGCGGCGCGCGCGCCGCCGGAGCGAAGTGGGCGCCGCGCGTCTCGGACGCCGCGCGACGCGAGGAGGAGGTCGCGTCGCGCGGCGGTCGCCCCTACATCGCCTCGGGCGCCTCGATGCCGAGCAGCCCGAGGCCGCGCGCGAGGACCTTGCTCGCGACGTCGCAGAGCGCGAGGCGCGAGGCGCGCGTCGCGTCGTCCTCGGCCTTGAGGACGGGGCAGTTCTCGAGGAACGACGTCGTCACCGTGGCGAGATCGAACAGGTAGGTGCACAGGCGGTGCGGCTGGAGCGACTCGGCCACGCCGCTGACCGCGTCGCCGAACCCGAGCAGCGCCAGCGCCAGCGCGCGCTCCTCCGGCGTCGCGACCGCGATCGCCTCCGCGGAGGCGCGCGCGTCCCCCGCCTTGCGCAGGATGGAGCGGGACCGCGCGTGCGCGAACTGGAGGTACGGCGCCGTGTTGCCGTCGAAGGCGAGCATCCGGTTCCAGTCGAAGACGTAGTCCTTCACGCGGTCGCTCGACAGGTCGACGTACTTCAGCGCGCCGATGCCGATCTTCCGCGCGACCTCGCGGCGCGCCGCCTCGTCGAGGTGCGGCGGATCCTTCTCCGTGATGATCGCGAGCGCGCGGGAGATCGCCTCGTCGAGCAGATCGGCGAGCTTCACCGTGCCGCCCTCGCGCGTCTTGAACATCTTCTTGTCGGGGCCGAGGATCGAGCCGAACGCGACGTGGGTGGCGCGGGCCGGGGGGACGAGCCACCCGGCCTTCGCGGCGACCGCGAACACCATCGCGAGGTGCTGCTGCTGCGGGGCGCCGACGACGTAGAGCAGGCGCGTCGCGCCGAGCGTACCCGTGCGGTGGCGCACGCCCGCGAGATCGGTCGCGGCGTAGCCGAAGCCGCCGTCGGTCTTGCGGACGATGAGCGGCAGCGGCTTGCCCTCCTTGCTCGTGAAGCCGGGCGCGAACACGCACTCGGCGCCGTCGCTCTCCTCGAGCAGGCCCGCCGCGCGGAGGTCGTCCGTGACCTTCGCGAGCATCGGGTTGTAGAAGCTCTCGCTGCAGACGTCGCTGCTCGAGAGGCCGACGCCGAGCCGCTCGTAGATGTGCCCGAAGTAGGTCGTCGACAGATCGACGAGCAGGCGCCAGAGCTCGAGCGTCTTCGCGTCGCCGCCCTGGAGCAGGACGACGCGCCCCCGCGAGCGCTCGGCGAAGGCGGGATCGCCGTCGAACTTCGCCCGCGCCTCGCGGTAGAAGACGTCGAGATCGCGGATCGAGAGGGAGCTCGCGTCGCCGCCCGAGGTGTCGAGGACGTGCTCGATCAGCATGCCGAACGGCGTGCCCCAGTCGCCGAGGTGGTTCTGCCGGATCACGCGGTGCCCGACGTCCTCGAGCACGCGCGCGAGCGCGTCGCCGATGAGCGTGCTGCGGATGTGCCCGACGTGCATCTCCTTGGCGACGTTCGGCGACGAGTAGTCGATGACCACCCTCTCCGGCGTCTCGCGCGCGACGCCGAGGCGCGGATCGGCGGCGGCGACCGCGACCTCGCGCGCGAGCCACTCGCCCGTGAGCGTGAGGTTGACGAACCCGGGCCCGGCGATCTCGACCTTCTCGACGAGCCCGGAGAGGTCGAGCTTCGCGACGAGCGCCTCGGCGATCTCGCGCGGCGGTCGCCCGAGCTTTTTCCCGAGGCCGAGCGCGACGTCGGCCTGGAAATCGGCGCGGTTCGAGCGGCGGAGGACGGGCGGCGTGCCGGCGTGCTCGTCGCCGAACGCGGCGACGATGCCTTGGTCGAATCTCTTGGTCAGCGTGTCGATGAGAGCGCTCATGCCTTCAGTGTCCGAAGTGGCCGGTGAGCATGCCCTCACCGATGATGTGGCCGTCGATGGCTTCCTCGACCCGCGCGACCTGCGCCCCCTCGGGCAGGTCGAGCACGGTGTCGAGGGCCACGACGCGGAAGCGGTAGCGGTGGGCCTCGCCCTTGGGCGGGCAGGGGCCGGAGTAGTGCGCGACCTGGAAGTCGTTGAGGCCGAAGCGCGCGGCGTCCCCCGCGCCCGTGAGCTCCGGCCCGCCGGGGAGCTTGCGGACGTCGGGCGAGACGTTGAACGCGACCATGTGCGTGAACGTCCCGTTCGGCGCGTCGGGATCCTCGACGATCACGACGAGGGACTTCGTGTTCTCCGGCGGTGAGCTCAGCACGAGCTCCGGGATGAGGTCCTTGCCGTCGCACGTGAGGTCGACCGGGATGCGGCCGCCCTCCGTGAAGGCCGGGCTCGTCACCGTGATCGACTGCAGGCGCACGCCGGGCGCCGCGCGCGGGACGATGCGTGGCGTGCCGCAGCCGCCCGTGGAGAGGCAGAGGGCCGTGAGCGAGGCGAAGGCGCCGAGCGCGTGGAGGAGGGAGCGCATGAGGGATCAGTCCGGTGGGAAGACGAGATCGGTCGTCGCCGTTCCACCATAACGACGCGTCGGGACCGCGGCCTCGTGAGAGTAGAAGGCGTCGTACTTGGCGCGCTCGAAGCTGGCGGCGCCGAAGGTGTTCCACAGGACGGCCCAGGTCGCCGCGATCCAGAACGTCCGCGACAGGCGGCGCGCCGACAGCGCGAGCAGGACGAAGAGGAAGACCGCGTAGTCGTTCGAGAAGCGGTAGCCGAACTGGAACCACCCGCTGTTCTGGTAGAGCAGGTTCATCACGCACGGCCCGAGCGCGGCGATCGCCGCCGCGCCCCAGAGGAGGTCGACCTTCTTCGGCCGGACGAGCCAGAGGTACACGGGCGTCGTCCACCAGAGCGCGAGCCCGTGGCCGCTGATGACGAAGTGCGGGACGTGGAACGTCATCCCGGCGAGCTCGAGCGCGACCTTCGGCTCGGTCGGGAGCGGCCGCCACGGCAGGCTGCCGAGCATCACGGCGAGGTTGCGCGGGAGGAAGTGGAAGCTGAAGAGGCCCCAGCGGTCGATCCGCGTCTTCCAGCCGACCTGGAGGTGCTCGTGACCGAACGCCCACGGCGCCGCGTTGTCGAAGCGCGCGTGGTTGAGCCACGACGCGAACGCGAGGGCGACCAGCACGGGGATCGAGAAGGTGACGACCAGCCGGGCGAGCCGCGCGCGGTCGGCGCCCCGGAGGACCGAGACGGCGCGCTCGAGCAGCGAGCCTTCGGTCGGGAGCGCGCGGGCCGACGTCCCGGCGTGGGAGTACGCGACGCGCGCGGCCTCGAGCGCGAAGAAGACGCCCACGAGCGTCGTCGTCGTGCGCGTGAGGAACATGCAGCCGAGCATCGCGCCCGCGAGCGCTGGGCGCTCTGCGTCGAGCGCGAAGAGGACGAAGAGCGCGGCGAGGCCGACGCCGACGACGTGCGCGGCGAACCAGACGGTGCCTTGCACCGCGCTGAAGAAGTAGACGGTGCCGAACGCGAAGAGCAGCGCGAGCCGGACGTTGTCGACCTCGGAGCGCTCGCTTCGCTTCGTCCGGCGCAGCTTCTCGAACACGAGGAACAGGACGGCGGGGCCGACGCCGGCGAGCCAGACGATGAACTGCCCGTCGCGGAAGTTCTCCGGGCTGCCCGAGAGCCAGACGAACGGCATCATCAGGACGGCAGGGAAGGGCGGGAAGCTTATGTGCCACTTCGCGTCGAAGAGCGCGAAGTCGTTCATCCCCGCGTACGAAGGCGGGTTCCCGAGCAGGTGATGCCGGCCGTGTAGCCAGGCGTCGGCGAGGAGCGCGTAGTGGTTGTACGGCGTGTGCTTGGCGAGCCGGTCGCCGGCCATGAGCGCGTAGACGATCAGGCACGCGAGGTAGATCGCGAGCCCGATGAGCACCCGGCGCGAGCGCGTCTCCGGGGCCATCCAGCGCTGCAGCAACGAAGACGTCACGGCCGCGCTCGCGGACGTCGCCGCGCCCGCGCTCGCCTTCGGTGACGGCTCGGTCCGGTCCCCCGCGCGCGGGGAGGGGATCGGCGACGAGCTCGTGGCCGCGCCCTCGTCGCCGGTGGCCTCCGTTCCCTCCACGGGCTCCGTCATCGCCGCGCACGGTAACACGCCGCACGAACCGAGATGGACGGAGTCCGGCCCGGGCCGGAGCGCAGCGGCTCCGGTGTGCCCGGACGCCGAAGCGGCGTGAAACACGAGCGTTTCGTGTGCGAACTCGAATGCGCAGTGAGCGCGCGCTGGATGAGTATCGATGTTCGCGTCGCCCGGACGGGCTCATGACAATTCTCGATTAAACGCCTTGCGCCCCCGTGGCATGGTGCTTGTATTCCGGTCGTCCCAGATGGCACTTCCCTTCGACCCCACGCCCGGCACGCGCGATCCCCGCGCCCTCGCCATCCTCGCCAAGACGATTTACCGAGAGCTCCGCGCGAGCGGCTACGCCGAGAAGGACGTCGTCGCGCTCGCCGGCGAGCTGCTCGGCATGGTCACGAGCGAGGTGCAGGGGCGCCGCTCGCCCGTCAACGACTGACCGCCCTCCAGGCAGCCCCCCGACGCCCGCGGCTCGACGGCCCGGCCCTCCTTCGCGGATGGGCGTGTCCGATCCGATGCGCGGGCGGCGTCGTTCCATGCGTCCGAGACGGTCCTCCCCGGACGGGCCCCGGAGAAGCGCGCGCGCAGGGAGAGAGGGGCCTCGGCGCCCGGTTGTGCCCTCAAGTTGACAATCGCCAGG
>JAHBWA010000207.1 GCA_019637195.1 Labilithrix sp.
CCGAGAGCGAGGTCGAGGACATCGTCCAGGCCACGCTCGCCGACGCGATCGAGTCGCCGCACGCGCCGACGGACTCCGAGTCGCTCCGGCGCTGGATCTTCGGCGTCGCCAAGAACAAGGTCGTCGACTATCACCGCCGCGCCGGCCGCGAGACGTTCGAGGTCCCCGAGGTCGCGGGCAAGGCCGCGCCCCACGTCGAGGCAGATCTGCTGCGCTGGGCGGAGAAGCACCTCCCGCCCGGCGAAGAGAACAAGACGACGCTCGACTGGATGCTCCGCGAGGGAGAGGGCGAGAAGCTCGAGTGGATCGCCGAGGCGGACAAAGTCCCCGCGCCGCGCGTGCGCCAGCGCGTGAGCCGCCTGCGCCGCCACCTGAAGACGCACTGGCAGAAGGAGGTCGCCCTCCTCGCGGCGCTCGGCGTCCTCGTCACGATCGTGGCGCTGGTGCTCCGCGAGAAGGAGCCCGAGCCGATCGCCAACGAAGACCTCCCCCGCGCCGCGGAGCTCCGCAAGGTCGGCATCGAGAAGTGCCTGGCGGCCGAGTGGAAGGAGTGCGTCGACAAGCTCGACGCCGCCCGCTCGCTCGATCCGGCGGGCGACGCGCGGCCCGAGGTCCGAAGGGCGCGCGAGAACGCGAGCCGGGCGCTCACGCTCCCGCCGGCGCCGACGAGCGAGAGCGTGAAGCCCGCGCCCGCCCCGACGACGAGCTCCGCGCCGCCTCCGTCCCCGAGCGGGCTCCGCGACAAGGAGCCCGCCCCGACGAGGACGGCGCCGACGCCGACGCCGACCCTCGCGCCGACGCCGACCCCGGCGCCGACGCCGACGCCGGCGCCGAAGAGCAAGGGGTCGTCGATGTCGGACTCCTGGTTCGACGACGGCTCCGGCGGAGCGAGCGAGCCCGTGCCGTCGAAGATCGACACCAAGGCCACGCCGATGAAGCCGATGAAGAAGAGCGGCGCGGGGAGCGCGAAGCCCGGGGGCTCGGGCCTGTGGGAGGGCTCGGGCACGCAGAAGAAGTGAGGGCCGAGGCGCCCGCCACGGGCGCGTGATAGGCTCCTGGGGTGAGCCGTCTTGCCTGGGCGCGCGCCGCAGCGCTCGCCGCCGCCGGGATGATCGTGGGCGTCGCCTGCACGTCCGAGCCCGCGAGCGGTCCGCCGTCGTTGTGTGGCGCGCTGCGGGCGGCGTCGACGTCGTGCAAGGAGCCGACGGACTGCGACCGCGCGCTCGCGGCCGGGTGCACGAGCCTCGAGCGGGCGCTGTCGCCCGCGACCCTGACGGCGGCCCAAGACTGCCTCGAGTCGGGCATCTGCGGGCCGACCAGCTGCCTCGGGCGCGCGCAGCGCTCCGGTGCGCCGTCGAAGGAGCACCGCGATCTCGCCACGAGCTATTGCACGTTCTGCGCGCCCGACGTCGACGACTGCGAGGAGCGGTTCTACGCGAAGAAGTCCAAGCTCCCCGGCGCGCTCGTCCTGCCGTACAGCGGCGAGATCGCCGCGGCGGTGAACGAGGCGTGCACCGCCGATCGCGACACGTGCCGCGCGGGCTTCGCGACCTGCGCGACCGAGACCGTCGCGCGCGTCGTCGCCGAGACGCTGGAGCCCGAGCTCGCGGACTGCGTCGTCGCGGCCATCCGTCACGAGGACAGCGGCGGGACGGGGCCCGGCGGCGGCCCCGAGGTCGCCACCTGCACGCCGGCGAACTGCGACGGGTGCTGCCGCGACGACAAGTGCGAGTCGGGCGCGACCGAGTCCTCGTGCGGCGCGGGCGCGTCCGCGTGCGAGACGTGCAGCGGCGCGCAAGCGTGCACGGCCGGGCGGTGCAAGGAGCCCTGCGGCCCGAACACCTGCCAGGGCTGCTGCGACGGCGACACGTGCCTGCCCGGCAACGCGACCGAGCAGTGTGGAGGCGGGGGAGGCGCGTGCGGCTCCTGCACCGAGGAGGGCGCGTCGTTCGTCTGCTCCAACCAGACCTGCATCGACGGCTCGTGCCAGGCCACGTGCGTGAACGGTTGCTGCACGGCGACGGGGTGTCAGCCGGGCACCGCCGCGGGCGCGTGCGGGACGGGCGGCGAGGCGTGCATCGACTGCGGCTACGGGCGCACCTGCAGCGGGGCGAAGACGTGCGCGATCGATCCGAACGCGCTGTGGGACTTTTACGTCTCGTTCGCCGTGATCCCCGACAAGAACGCGTCGGGCGGCTCGTGGGACATCCTCGGCGGCGCGCCCGACCCCTACCTCATCGCGTACTCGAGCCTCGGCGCGAGCTCGCACACCGGCCAGACCGCGGTCCAGAGCGACACGACCATCCCGTTCTGGGCCGAGGTCCCGCTGAAGGGGATCAAGGCCGCCGAGCTCTTGAACAACCTGTCGTTCGAGATCTGGGACGACGACTTCGACTTCGACGACTTCATCGGCGGCTGCAAGATCCCGCTGACGCCCGCCGTGTTCGACGGCTCGCTCCAGACCCACGTCTGCCCGGCGACCACGGGCACGGTCTCCGTCGAGCTCTGGTTCCGGATCCGCAAGCCCTGACGCGGCGGGTCGCGGGAGGTGGCCCGGGGGCGCGGTGACGGCGTCTCGCCGTGGCCGATCGTGCGCGTGACGGCGGGCAGAGACCGGAGGGCGAGCGCGGCGCCTCGCCCACAAAAGACCGCGAGCGGCGAACCCGGAGGCTCGCCGCTCGCGTCGAGGCGCAGGATCTCGGCTCCGCTCAGCGCGGGCCGCGATCGCCGCCGCCGCGGGGTCCGCGGTCACGTCCGCCGCCGCCGCGGGGTCCGCGGTCACGTCCGCCGCCGCCGCCGGGGCCGCGCGAGGGCGGGGGACCCGCCTCGCGGGACGCCATCATCCGCGCCTTGGCGCGCTCGCCCTCCTCGCCCTCGGGGAGCGGGAGCAGCTCGCGGCGCGAGAGGCGGATCTTGCCGTCGCGGCCGACCTCGATGACCTTGACCTCGACCTCGTCGCCCTCCTTCATGACGTCGGTGACGCGCTCGACGCGCACGTGCGCCATCTCGGAGACGTGGAGGAGGCCGTCAGTGCCGGGGAAGATCTCGATGAACGCGCCGAAGTCGGTGATGCGCTGGACCGAGCCCTTGTAGGTGGCGCCGACCTCGGGCTCCGCGGTGAGGCCCTTGATGATGTCGATCGCCTTCTTCACCGCGTCCGAGTCGCTCGACGCGATGTTCACGGTGCCGTCGTCCTCGACGTCGATCGCGACGCCCGTCTGGTCGACGATGCCCTTGATGGTCTTGCCGCCCGGTCCGATGATGATGCGGATCTGGTCCGGCTTGACCTTGAGGGTCGTGATCCGCGGCGCGTACTGCGAGAGATCGGCGCGGTGCTGGCCGAGGATCTCGTTCATCTTGCCGAGGATGTGCATCCGGCCCTCGCGCGCCTGATCGAGCGCCTGCGAGAGCACCTGGCGGTTCAGGCCGGCGATCTTGATGTCCATCTGGATCGCGGTGATGCCCTTGTCGGTGCCGCAGACCTTGAAGTCCATGTCGCCGAGGTGGTCCTCGTCGCCGAGGATGTCGCTCAGGATGATGAAGCGCGTGCTCGCCTGATCGACGGGGCCGTCGGTGATGAGGCCCATCGCGATGCCGGCGACGGGCGCCTTGATCGGGACGCCCGCGTCCATGAGCGAGAGCGAGCCGCCGCAGACCGCGGCCATCGAGGAGCTGCCGTTCGACTCGAGCGTCTCGGAGACGATGCGGATCGTGTACGGGAACTTCTCCTGCTCCGGGATCATCCGGACGAGCGCGCGCTCGGCGAGCGCGCCGTGACCGATCTCGCGCCGGCCGGGGCCGCGCATCGGCTTGGTCTCGCCGGTCGAGAAGGGCGGGAAGTTGTAGTGGAGGAGGAAGCGCTTCCAGCGCTCGCCGGTGAGCGCGTCGATCTTCTGCTCGTCGGCGCTGGTGCCGAGGGTCGTCGTGACGATCGCCTGGGTCTCGCCGCGCTGGAAGAGCGCCGAGCCGTGGACGCGCGGCAGGACGCTCGCCTCGATCGAGATGTTGCGGATCGTCTTGCCGTCCCGGCCGTCGATGCGCTTCTTCTCGCGGAGCACGTAGTCGCGGACGACGTGGTACTTGCGCTCCTCGAACTCCGCCTTGATGAGCTTCTCGTGCTCGGCGAACTTCTCGGCGCCGAGGTCGGCGGTGAGCGCCGCGGCCATCGCGTCCTTGGCGGCCTTGTAGCCGTCGTAGCGCTTCTTCTTCTCCTTGATGAGCGACGCCTCGAGGATCTTCGCGTCGACGACGCCGGGGATCTTCGCGGCGATGTCCGCCGGGAGGGTCTTCGGCTCGAACGCGCGCTTCGGCTTGCCGACGGCGGCGCGGAGCTTCTCGATGAGCTCGAGGATCGGCTGCGCCGCCTTGTGGGCGAACATCAGCGCGTCGATGACGTCGGACTCCTGCGCCTCGGCGGCGCCGCCCTCGACCATCACGATCGCTTCCTTGGTGCAGGCGACGATCATGTCGACGTCGGACGTGGTCTGCTGCTCGAGCGTCGGGAAGGCGATGAACTCGCCGTTGACGCGGCAGACGCGGACGCCGACGAGCGGGCCGGCCCACGGGATGTCGGAGATGTGCAGTGCCGCGCTGGCGCCGGTGAGGGCGAGCACGTCGGTGGGGTTCACCTTGTCGGTCGAGAGGACCGTCGCGATGATCTGCGTGTCGCCCTTGTACCCGTCGGGGAAGAGGGGGCGGCAGGGCCGGTCCATGATGCGGCAGGTGAGGATCTCCTCGTCGCGGAGGCGGCCCTCGCGCTTGAAGAAGCCTCCCGGGATCTTGCCGGCGGCGAAGGTCTTCTCGACGTACTCGCAGGTGAGCGGGAAGAAGTCGAGGCCGGGGCGCTCGTCGCCGCCGACGACGGTGACGAGGACGACGCTGTCGCCGTAGCTGATGAGGATGGAGCCGTGCGCCTGCTTGGCGAGACGGCCGGTCTCGAAGGTCATCGGACGCCCGTTGACCATCACGGACTCGCGAACGAAGGACATGTGCTTTGCGCTCCTGGCGCTCGCCGCTGTCGTGCGGCATAACGCCGGGCCGTTTCGTCGAGCCTTCGTTCCTCGGTTCATGAGCGCGAGGCCCAGGTCGTCGCCTGGACCGCGCCTCGGGCGCATGAATCGAAGAGTGAAGGCGGCCGGAGTCAGCCCGGGATCAACTGCAAAACGAGAAGGGGACAACACGGCTACGTGCTGTCCCCTTCGGGAGAGTTACTTGCGGAGGTTGAGCGCCGAGACGGTCTTGCGGTACCGCTCGAGGCTCGACTTCTTCAGGTAATTGAGGAGGCGGCGGCGCTTCGAGACCATCTTGAGGAGACCACGACGCGAGTGGTGGTCCTTCGTGTGGGTCTTGAAGTGCTCGGTGAGGTACGAGATGCGCTCCGTGAGCAGAGCGATCTGGACCTCGGGCGAGCCCGTGTCGGACTCGTGCGTGCGGAACTTCCCGATGAGCTCCGTCTTTTTCTCGGTATGAAGGGGCATTTCAGAGGCTCCCCCGGAGACATTGGCCGCATGGATTTGGCGAACGGACCGGGTGTGAAGGGCGTCCTTCAGTCCCGCTCCGCGCCCGAAGGCGTGGGAGGCGAAACCGGAGGGGCCGCGTGAGGTATCCCGAATCCTCCGCGATTTCGCCGTACAGCGCTGACGAAGCCGAGGTGGGTGGAGGGAGACGAGCGCGCAGTATAGGCGCGGGATTTGTCGCGTCAACAAGGCCTTTCCGGGATACGATTGACGTCTACCCATGGGGAGCACGCCCGCACGGACCACCTCTCCTCTGGGTGCCGGTCTGGGCACCTCCAGCGCGTCCGGCCCGGCGGCCACACAGGACACCGAGCGCCCACCCGCGCTGGGGGACGAGCGCACGCAGGCCGACGTCGCGGCCGCGCTCGGCGGCCTGGTGCGTGAGGCGCTCGAGTCCCCGTCGGGCCCGCCCGGCGAAGCGACGAAGGTCGGCCCGCTGCCGGACCCGGGCAAGGCCCTGACCGTCGGCCCGCCGACGCCGCGCGGCCTCCGGGCCGCGCCCGTCGCCGTGGGGCCGCCGCTCCCGCCGGCGCGCGCGCCCGACGCCGCGCGCATCCCCACCACGATGGGCGGCGTGGCCGCGGCGGCGCCGTCCCAGCCGGTTTCGGCGCCTCGGTCGCGCGAGCAGGCCGTC
This sequence comes from Labilithrix sp., assembly GCA_019637195.1. Lineage (GTDB taxonomy): Bacteria > Myxococcota_A > Polyangia > Polyangiales > Polyangiaceae > Labilithrix. The sequence goes on from JAHBWA010000207.1 coordinate 6,151, forward strand.
GCACCGGCGAGCGTGACGCGCACCGTCGGACCGGGGTTCGCGCGCGGTGGCGACACGGGCGCGCTCGCGCCCGACGCCGCGATCGAGGGCACGGCCGTCGGTCATGCGCCGCTCCTCGCGTCGCCCGGCGAGACCGGGGCGTTCGGCGCGGGTGCGCCGCCCACCCGCCGCTGCACGAGCTGCAACCAGCTCTACCCCGCGGACTTCCTCGTCTGCCCGCGCGACGCGACGCCGCTCGTCGGCGTCGTGGACTCCGCTGCCGACCCGCTGATCGGGTCGCTCATCGGCGAGACCTACCAGATCGTCCGCGTCGTCGGGGAAGGCGGGATGGGCCGCGTCTACGAGGCGCGTCACCTCCGCCTGAAGGAGCGACGCTTCGCCGTGAAGTGCCTCCACTCCGACCTCGCGCGGAACCCGGAGATGGCGGCGCGCTTCCTGCGCGAGGCCGAGAGCGCGAGCTCGATCAAGCACGAGAACGTGGTGGACGTGTTCGACGTGCACCACCTCCCCGACGGCACGCCGTACCTGGTCGGCGAGTTCCTGGAGGGCGAGGAGCTCGCCGACTACGTCGCCAAGCGTGGTCCGCTCGCGCCGCGCCTCGCAGCCAAGATCGCGCGTCAGGTGTGCGACGCGCTCGCGGCGGCGCACGCGCGCGGCATCGTCCATCGCGACATGAAGCCGGAGAACGTCTTCGTCCTCGGCGCGTCGATCGGCGCGTTCGAGCGCGGGGAGAGCCGGTCGCTCCACGTGAAGGTGCTCGACTTCGGCATCAGCAAGGCAGGTCCGGGCGACACCTCGCAGCTCACGCGCACCGGCGTCATCATGGGCACGCCGAGCTACATGGCGCCGGAGCAGGCGCGAGGCCGCGCGGTCGATCACCGCGCCGACGTCTACGCGGTCGGCGCCTGCCTCTACTTCATGGTGACCGGTCGACGCCCGTTCGACTCCGACGATCCGACGTCGACCTTGTCGATGGTGCTGACCGAGGATCCGGTCCGCCCGCGCGAGATCGATCCGCGCATCCCCGAGATGCTCGAGCTCGTCGTCCAGCGCGCGATGGCGAAGGACGCGAACGATCGCTACGCCTCGATGGGCGAGCTCGAGAAGGCGCTCGCGGCGTTCACGGGGAAGGCGAGCCTCGGCGTCCCCTCGGGCGAGGCGATGATCCCGGTCGGCGCGCCCGCGCCGGAGAGCCGCGCGAGCGGAGCCGCGCGAGCGCTCGACGTCGCCAAGGCGATGCTCGGGAGCGGCTCGCTGCCGCCGGCCTCCGCGCAGAGCGGCGATCTGGCGCGGACCGCGCGCCCGACGATCGTGGTGACGAGCTTGGCGCTCGGCGCGTGGCTCGTCGGCGGGACGGTCGCCGCGCTGGCGGGCCTCGTGCGTGTCCTGCACGACGGCGAGATCACCCTCACCGAGTCGTTGCTCCTGGTCGTCGGCTGTCTCTTCGCGGCGGGGACGCCGGTCGGGCTCTACGTGATGCACCTCAAGAAGGTGATCTGGCCGAACAGCGTCCGCGCGATGCAGCTCGCCTCGGACCTGAAACGCACGACCGTGTCGGCGCTGGTCGCGTACGGCGGGCTCGCCGTCGTCGGACGCATCGTCCACACGGTCTTCTGGCGGAGCTCGCACGGCCTCGCCAGCGGCTTCTGGGATCTCGCGCTCTTCTTCTTCAGCGTCCTGGCGGCGCTGACGATCGGCGGGTTCGCGCCGCTCGTGCGAAACCTCCGCCGCCGGCGGCGCCTTGAGTGACGGAGTCTGCGGATCCTGCGGGAGCTCCCTCCCGGCGGGGTTCCCGGGGGCGACCGTCACGTGCGTTTGCGGGGCGCGGGCGACGCATTCTCTCGCGCCGAGCGCGGGCCGGGCGCGCGCTCCGAGCGCCGCGCCGGGAGGGCCGTACCGCGCGCCCAGCGCGATGGCGGCCGACCCCCTCGACATCACGTGCCCGTACTGCGGGAACACGTGCTCGGCGACCCTCCGCGTGTGCCCGAGCTGCGACGTGCGCTTCGAGAGCGTGCGCTGCGCGTCGTGCTACACGCTGCAGCCGCCGGGGACGTTCTCTTGCGGGCGCTGCCGGCGTCCCCTCGAGCTCGAGGCCGCCCTCGACGTGACGGACGCGCCGTGTCCGCGCTGCACGTCGCCGCTCGAGGCGGCCGGCGGCGCGGGCGAGTGGGTGGACGCGCGGCTTCACGAGTGCCCGCGGTGCGGAGGGATGTTCGTCCCGCGCGACGCGCTCGCCGACATCCTCTGTCGGGCCGAGCAAGGTGGTCCCCTCGCGGCGCTCCCCGAGCGGGGGATCGGCGCGCTCGAGCAGGTGAGGTACATCCCGTGCCCGCTCTGTCGGTCGTCGATGAACCGGATGAACTTCGGCAAGGTGTCCGGCGTCATCGTCGATGTCTGCCGCGCGCATGGCACCTGGTTCGACGGCGGCGAGCTCACCCGCGTCGTGGCGTTCGCCGCGTCGGGCGGCCTGGGCAGGACACGGGAGCGCGAGGAGCGCGAACGAAAGGAGCGCGAGGAGCACGCGCGGTCGTCGTTCGTCCCGCCACCAGCGGCGCTCCCGCTGCAGCGCCTCCGGCGCGACGCCGAGCGCATCGAGCAGTGGCGGTCGTTCCTGGGCGCCCTGTTCTCCTGGTGAGGATGCGCTAAGAGGGGGCTCATGAGAACGTGGCTCGCGGCGTCGGCGCTGCTCCTCGGTGCGGCGTGTGGCAGTGACGGCGGAGGGGACGGCGCGCCGTCGAGCGGTGGGCCCGACGCCGGCGACGGCGGCGTGAGCGGCTCGCCGGGGCTCGACGAGCGGCCCGTCAACGCCACGTGCCGCGCGCCTGCGCGGCCGCCGGCGTCGAGCGGCGGCGCCGTCGGGTTCGTGCCGGCGTTCCCGAACATGGACTTCGACGGCAAGGCGATCGGCGTCCTCCGGTCACGGCGCGGATCCTCGGGCCCGCTCCGCTGGTTCGTCGTGGAGCGTGACGGCAAGATCTGGACCTTCGTCGACGACCAGGCCTCGAAGGACGGGCTCGCCGCCGACGGCGCCACGGCGGTCGAGCGGGCGGAGGTCTTCTTCACGCTCCCGGTCGGCACGTCGGGCTTGCAGGGCGAGGGCGGGCTCCTCGGCGTGGCCTTCGATCCCGACTTCGGGCTCCGGGACGACGCGGCGTTCGTCTACGCCCACTACACGACCTACCCGCAGAACAACGTCTGGCGATTCCGCGTCGGCGGGGGGCCGGGCGCCTTCACGATCGCCGCTTCGGATCGCATCTTCACGACGCCCTCGGGCGGCTCCAACCACTGGGGCGGCGACCTGAAGTTCGGGCCCGACGGCTACCTCTACGTGTCGCTCGGCGACGGCGGCAACGGCTACAACGCCGCGGACTCGCAGAAGCTGTCGTGGCTGCGCGGGAAGATCCTCCGCATCGACCCGCGCTCGGTCGCGAGCGGGTACGCCGTTCCGCCGAGCAACCCGTTCGTCGGCGCGAGCCGCTGCGACGACCTCGATCAGGCCACGCTGGCCGCGCGCGCCGATGCGTGCCCCGAGGTCTTCGCCTATGGGTTCCGGAACCCGTGGCGAATGAGCTTCGACCGTGAGACTGGCCAGCTCTGGGTCGGCGACGTCGGGACGCAGAAAGAGGAGATCGACCTCGTCGCGATCGGCAAAAACTACGGCTGGAACGCGTGCGACGGCGTGATCGGAGCGGGCTGCCCGCCGGCCAACGCCGCCTCGACGATGATCGCGCCGGTCGCGCAGTACCGCGAGTTCTCGATGGCGTCGGCGTCGGTGACGGGCGGTTACGTCTACCGCGGCAGCGCCCTCGGCGCCGGGCTCCAGGGCGCGTTCATCTTCTCCGACGTCTACTCGGGCCAGCTGTTCGTGATCGACGAGCCGTACGCCCACGTCGCCGATCCGTTCACGGTGTCCACGACCTATGAGCACCCCTCGGCGACGGACTACCCGAACGCGCCCAAGTTCCGCGTGATCGCCGGCGCGTCGGTCCCGATGCTCGTCTCGTTCGCCGAGGACGAGAACGCGGAGCTGCTCGCGGTGACCTTCGGCGACGGCAAGGGCCAGGGCGTCTTCCGCGTCGCTCCGCCGGGCGCCGCCGTGGCCGACACGATCCCGCGCCTCCTCTCCGAGACGGGCTGCGTCGATCCGAAGGATCCGAGCAAGCCCGCGCCCGGCGTGATCCCGTACGATCTGAACGCGCCGTTCTGGTCCGACGGCGCCGAAAAGTCCCGGTTCTTCGCGATCCCCGACGGCAAGACGATCGCGATCGGGCCCGACGGCCGCTGGGATCTGCCGAACGAGTCGGTGACGATGAAGCACTTCCGCCTCGGCGGGAGGCTCATCGAGACGCGCCTCTTCGTGCGCCACGTGGACGGCGGGTGGGCCGGGTACACCTACGTCTGGAACGACGCGCAGACCGACGCGGTCAAGGCGAACCCGGTCGGTGAGGCGCGGGCCGTCGGCGCCCAGACGTGGAGCTACCCGTCGCGCGCGCGCTGCATGACATGCCACACGCCCGAGGCCGGCGGGACCCTCGGCATCGAGACCGGTCAGCTCAACCGCGCGGTCGTGTATCCGGAGACGGGCCGCGAGGCGAACCAGATCGACACGCTCGCGCACGTCGGCATGTTCACGTCGGCTCCGGCCGCGGCGGCGACGCTCCTGGCGTTCGTCGCGCCCTTCGGGGACGCGGCGCTCGAGGAGCGCGCGCGCGTCTACCTCCACGCGAACTGTTCGAGCTGCCACCGAGGAGACAAGCGACCGGCCTTCGAGCTCGGCAAGACGCTCGCCGAGACCGGGCTCTGCGACGATCCCGCGCTGCTCGTCCCGGGCGATCCGGCCGCCTCGCGCCTTCTGACGTTGCTCGAGAGCCCGGACCTGACCGAGCGCATGCCGAAGAACGCGGGCAACGTCATCGACGCCGCCGGCGTGAAGCTGGTCTCGGACTGGATCCGCTCGCGCAAGTCGTGCCCGTGAGGCCGCCAGCGCGCTGGCGTCGCCCGGCGGGGCCCGGACGCGAGCGCCCCGCGAGCGCTCGCCTCGCGGGGTTAGCTCAGAAGCGCGCCTGGACCGCCGCGGCCGCGCCGAGGCGGTTCGGGCTCTGGAAGACGCGCAGCGACGCGGAGCCCTCGGTGGGATCGCGGACGACGAGCGTGCCGTTGTTGTCGCGGACGAACTGCACCCAGCCGACGAGCGCGAACATGTCGGAGATGTCCCAGCGCATCGCGAGGCGGGCCTGCATGACCGGGGTGCGATCCTTGTTGTACGGGAGGATCGACTCGTCGCCCTGCTGGCGGACGACGATGACGCGCTGCGCGGGGATGCCGCCGTCGGAGAACTCGCTCCGGAACGTGGCGGGAAGCTGGAGACCGCCGCCGATGCCCGGCGTGAGACGCGCCGACGCGATGTGGTAGTCGGCGGCGATCGCGCCGAAGAGCTCGGGGTCCGTCTTCGCGCTCTGCGGCAGCGTCTCGAACGGGATGAAGCCGGGGACGTTGCGGACGACGAAGTTCAGGTTGCGGTAGATGCCCGTGGCGCTGACGCGGAGGTAGCCCGCGCGGACGACGCCCTGGACGGCGCCGGCCGTCGCGCTCTGATCCCGGGTCGCCCCGGCGGCGTCGAAGTCCTTCAGGTGCTGCTGGAGCACGGAGCCCTCGGCGCTGAGGCTCCAGGCGAACTGGGTCGGGTCGTACTTCTCGGGCTTGAAGAGGATGAGCGGCCGCGACGGGTCGTTCCGGTAGAGCAGGAAGTCGACCGACTGCGGCACCGGCATGTTCTGGTGCACGACGATGCGGCCCGAGCCGCCGTACGTGTAGACGGACTTGCCGCGGACGTCCTCGAGATCGAACTTGCCCTGCTGGAAGAAGCCGGCGCCGACGTCCATGCGGACGTTCTCGTGCGGGTCGACGCCCGCGCCGCCGAGGAAGCCGTAGTTCGTCTCGCCGACGCGGACGGTCTCGACCTCGCTCTCGCCGCCGGGGTTCAGCACCTGCTCCGGCTGGATGATGGTCGCGGTCTTGAAGCCGGCGAAGACGTAGAACTTCTCGTGGTCGTACTGGAGCTTCGCGCCGGGCGCGGCGCCCTGGAGACGCGGGAAGATCGACTGGTTGATGTTCGCCGCGGTGCCGCCCCAGGACAGATCGTAGAGGTAGCCGAGGCGGAAGCGGTCGGTGTCGAGCGGGAAGAAGGTGAAGCCGAGGCCCTCCTTCTCCTTCGCGCCCGTGTTGTAGAAGAGGCGGAGGTACGAGCCGGTGTCGTAGAGGGCGGAGTTGAGGTTGCCCGTGTTCGCCGCCAGCTGCCCGAGATCGAAGCGGAGGACGAGCGCGGCCTCGGTCGTCAGCCCTTTGATGAACGACGGGAGCTTCTTGTACATCACGAGGTGCGTGAGGTTCTCGCGACCCGTGAAGCGTGAGTTCAGGTTGTCGAAGAAGAGTCGGTACTGCGGGCGCTCGCCGACGCTGAAGGTCGGGGAGAGCGGGATGATCTCGCCCGTCTTGTGGAGGAAGTCGTCGTCGCCGAACGTCCAGGTGAGACGCGTGTCCATGAAGCCGCTGCCCTCGGCGGCTCCCGGCGGCGCGGTCCCGGCGGCGCGGGCGCCCGCTGTGCCCGTGACGTCGATCTCCGGGGCCTTCCGGGCGTCGTCGGCGGGCGCCGGCGCCTGACCGTCCTGGTCGGCGGCGGCCGCGCCCACGCCCGCGTTGGCGTCGGCGGCCGGCGCGGCGCCGTTCGCGGGGGACGTCGGCGGAGCGTTCGGCCCGGGCTGCGTCGTCGACGAGGGCGCGGTCTGCGCCAGCGCCGGACGCGCGCCGAGTACGCCGGCGAGAGAGCCGGCGACCGAGAGACCTAGCGTGAACGAGCCGAGCCTGGAGAGTGACGAGCGCATCGAGCGAGCTCCACGAGAGAGAACGAGAGGGGCAAGGACGAGGACGAGGAACGCGCCGCGACTACTGCGGGTTCTCGTCGAGAACGGTGCGCGGGACCACGCACGCTTTGTCGGAAGGAAGAGGGACGGCGTTGAGATCGACGACGATGTCGTCCTTGCAACGGGCCTCGATGGTGAACTGCGCTCCACCCGAAAAGAAGTGGAGGGTGCCGGTGAACGCCTTGAGCGGCTTGCCCTTCATCGCGACGGGGTCGAACTCGGCGGACGCCGTGGCGTCGGCCTGGATGGCCGCGGCGGTGCCGTTCGCGTCGGTGAGGGTCAGGCGGAAGGTGCTGCGCGCGGCGAAGTTCGAGTACTCCGTGCACTCGGGATCCGACGTGCACGCGTCGGAGCAGCGCTGCTCGGGCACGCCGGTCGTGAAGTCGATGCGCCCGTCCCGGTTGAAGTCGCAGTTCGTCGCGTCCGCGTTGGGGACGAAGATGCCCCCTTGCTCGGGCACGAAGCCGGGGCCGAACTTGGGCGTCACCATCAGCGCGAGGGTGTCGCCCGACGAGATCGCCCGGACGAGGCTGGCCGAGAGCGGGAGCAGCGAGGCAGGCGTGACGTCGACGGGCTCGAGGATCCGCGGCTCGGGTACGAGGCACGGGCGCTCTTGCGGGTCCCACTCTTCGAGCGTCCACGTCGGATACGAGATCTGCGTCAGGCCGAAGAACTCGGTGGCGGTGCCCGCGAACGTCCGGAGGCGATCGCAGACGCGCATGCGCGGCGGCGCGTTGAAGTTGAACGAGAAGACGCTGTTGAACCCGCCGCGCTCGTCCTTGATGTCGGTGACGTAGAACCCGTCGGACGAGATCCGCGTGACGACCATGTCGAAGTCGAACGCCTGCGAGCCGTCGGCCTTCTCGTGAAAGCCCGTGTCGAGCAGGATCTGCTCCTTCGGGTACGGGGTCTTGCCGCTCCCCGAGCAGGTGGCCGGGTCCGTCGGATCGGTGCACTTCAGCCCGCGGACGTCGGCGACGCGCGGGAGGTGGTAGAAGATCGGCGGGCTCGCGCCCTGGGCGTAGCTCCCGCCGGTCTCGCTGTCGTCGTTGGCGAAGGCGCAGCCCGGATCGGCGGGAAAGTCGATCAGGCCGTCGCCGTCGTCGTCGATCCCGTTGGAGCAGGCGGGCGGGGGATCTCCCAGCGGATCGACGGGCACGTAACCGAGGTCGTCGGCGAGGATGTAGGTCGTGCCGTAGGCGTTCGTGACGGAGACCGTGGTCTCCGGCGAGACGCCGTTGGTCAGTTGGAGGCTCCGGCCCTCGGCGTCCGGAGCCTCGATGCGCTCGATCGCGCCGGGCTTCGACGAGATGCGGACGTAGCCGTTGAAGCCGAGGTCGACGTTGCCGGCGGCGTCGAGGGCGCGGACGACGATGCGGAACGGCTGCGGCTGGTCGACCGACAGCGCGAGCGGGCGGAGGCGCGTCCCCACCACGTTCGGATCGTCGCCCCCGACGAGCTCGATGGTGAGGCGCGTGCCGGCGCGCGGCGGGCTGAAGCCCTGGGTGTCGCACGCTCCTTGCGTGCAGGCGACGGCGAGGACGGAGGCGCCGAGGAGCAGCCGCGGAGCGGCGAGCGAGGGGAGG
>JAHBWA010000208.1 GCA_019637195.1 Labilithrix sp.
TGCGCCCGCACTTCAAGTACATGGGCGCGAGCTTCACGCTCAGCCTCGTCGGCAAGCTCGACAAGGGCTGATCCCGCCCGCGCTCCGCGCGCACCCGGCCGCCGCGCGTCGTCAGTTCGCTGGCGGCGGCGGCGGCTTCGCTTTGGCGGCGCTCGTGGGGCTGGCGACGCGCGACCAGAGCGAGTCCTCGTCGACGACCATCTTGCCGTCGGGCGCGAACGTGTAGCCGCGTTCGAGCTCGGCTCGCCGGACCTCGCGCCCCAGATCGTCGCGCACCGTCACCTGCTCGAGCACCCGGATGCCGCCGTCGAGGTATTGGATCGAGCTCGCGAGGCGGTACTCGGTCCTCCCGCGGACGCCGGGCTCGCTGTCGGCAGTGTAGGAGATGCGCTCCTGCGCGATGCTGGCGACCGGATCGAGCGCGCCGAATCGCGGACGGAAGACGGTCACCATCGCCTGGCAAGCCGCGCCCGCCTTGCGTCCCGCGCAGCGGTCGTCCTGGGCCGCGACCACGACCTCGGGGCCGATGCGCTCGATGGTGAACAGCGTCTTCGGGCCGCCACGAAACGAGCCGACCGCGTAGACCTCGGCGGTCGACTCGTACGCGCGGACCAGCGCGAGCGCCCCGCCGGCCGTGCCGTCCTCGAACGTCAGCGAGCGGAGCCAGGCGATCTTGAGGCGATCGCCGCCCGAGCCGAGCGACGTGTCACCCTCCTGGATCGTGGCCGACGCCGTGCCGCCCGCGAGCGCCGCGTCGCGGAGGACCGGCCGGCCGGTGCAGGCCACCGGATCGGCGGGCAGCTGATGGCGGCGTGCGTCATAGGCGGGGTAGACGACGCGCCAGAGCTGCTCTTCGCTCAGCGATTTGACCACGCCCTCGGCGCGCGCGCCCCTGGACCCGAGCTCGATCAGGCACGCGGGCAGGGGAGCGAGCTGCCGCGCGTCGTCCTCGGTGCGAGGCCGCTCCTCGGTCGCCGCGCAGCCGGACGCGACGGGGAGGAGCCCGGCGCCGGCGACGAGGACAGCGGAGACGTGCGAGTTCAGCGTTCGGTGCACCATGTACGCGGTTTGGATGATAGCGGCGCGGCGCGCGGGGCCCCAAGATCGTGGGGTTCCGCATTGACCGGAGCGCGCGCTGGAGTGACGATGAGCGTTCGTATTCGTCGTCCGTTTGCGAGAGAGGTAGGGAGAGTCCATGGCTGAGTACGGCATCGTCCTCGGGATCGAGGGCATCAAGGGCAACTGCGCCCTGAAGGGGTACGAGAACAACATTCTCGTGGAATCTGTGAGCTTCGGCTCGATGAGCATGAGGAGCGGCTATGGCATCAAGGACCGGCGTCTCTCGATCGACCAGACGCCCGTCACCGCGACGATCTCGGCGGGATCGTGGGTCGCCGAGCTTCAGCAGGCTTGCTACATCAGCAAGAACCTGAAGCAGGCCGTGCTCACGCAGCTCGCGCAGGCCGTCGACAAGAAGACGACGGCGGAGCCGGCGGTCGTGCAGAAGGTCACGCTGACGAACCCCGTCATCGTGTCCGTCGATCAGAGTTGGACGACCTTCGACGGCCCGCGCGTCGTGGGCATCACCTTCATGTTCGAGAAGATCCTGTTCGAGATCGACAAGAAACCTGCAGACTTCACGGTCCGCAACTTCACCGCCGGCGCGGTCTGAGAGGAGAGAGCACATGGCAGGCAGGTTGATCGTCTTCAAGAACGAAGTTCAGACCGTCAAGGGCGACGTCGAGGCCGAGGGCTACAAGGAGTTCCTCCGGCTCGAGTCCCTCTCGTTCGCCGCCACCGCGTACACGCAGGCGGACAGCGCGACGGGCACCGTCCACCAGAGCTCGATGATGATCACGATCCCGTTCGGGCCGTGGGTCGCCGAGCTGCAGCAGCGGCTCTATCACGGCACCATGCTCGGCGACGTCGAGATCACGGAGCTGGAGCAGAAGGTCGACGCGGCGAACAAGAAGTCGTGGAAGAAGGTCCGCGAGGTCCACCTGATGGACGGCTGGATCGAGAGCATGAGCCACGCGTGGAGCGGGATCACGGCGTCGATTCAGATGAGCATCCAGTACACCGACATGACCTTCGCGACGGCGGACAAGATCGCGCATTTCAGCCGAACGGACGCCGCGCAGAAGTAGGTCATGGATCCGAGCCTCCCCAAGCTTCAGCGTCTCGCGAACATCACCTCGTCGGTGGCGCTGCGGAACGTCCTCAACGAGGTCTATCCGCTGCGCCAGGTCATCACCCAGTGGAACAACGTGCCGACGAGCGGTTGGGCACGTTGTGTCTACGACACGACCACCGGCACGCGCTCCTACCATCTCGCGCATCAATGGGGGAACCTCGGCAACCTCGTTCACGAGCTGACGCACGTCGCCGTGAACGAGGCCTACGGGAGCGACTTCATCAACTACCCGACGGACGGCGCTACGGGTGTGCCCGCGAGGCAGTACACGTCGCAGGGGTACTGCGCCAACGAAGACGCACGGCAGACCAAGTTCCTGAACGCCGACGAGATCCTCAAGATCTCGAGCAAGATCGTCGAGCTCACGGCGTGGGCCCAGGCGACGGACCTCCCGACTCAGAAGAAGGCCGACGTCGTGAGCAAGCTCTCCTACGCCGCGATCAACCCGCAGAAGGAGTACGACACGGTGATCAACCAGATCCTCGTGTGGCTCTTCGAGTGGGGCTATCCGGTCCGCGGGTTCACGAAGAAGCCGGTCGTCAACGCCCTCTTCGAAGAGGTCGAGAAGGCCGTGCTTCAGGCGTACAACCGCCGGCGAGGCGCGCTCGCACACTGAGCTCTCGCTCGCACCCTCGAACGAGGCGGTGCCGCGGCGCTGACGTCACCGGGTGACCCACTGGGACGCGGCGGGGCGCGAAGAGCAGGTAGGGAGACGCAGGCCGCCGTGGAGCTCGAGCTCCTCGGCGGCCTCGTCGTGTCAGGTGGACTTGAGCTTGGGCATGAGCGCCGGGACCATCAGGTCCCAGTCGGTCTGGGCCGCCGTGGCCATCGCGTACCAGAAGTCGTCCTCGCCGAGCAGCTCGATGCAGACCCCGTACGCGAGGTAGTCGAAGCGCACGACGGACCGCCCGCCCACCTCGTAGTGGAGCCCCTTCAGGCCCGCGACCAGGGTGATGGCGTGCTCCGTGCGGTCCTTGCCCTTGGTGCCTCGCGCGGACTTGTAGAGCGACCGGCTCGCGCCGTAGAGCGTGGCGAGGAGGCCCACTCCGGGCACGGCCGAGGCGCTGCGGCGGACCGCCTTCTCCTGCTTCTGGCTGATGGTGTAGCCGAGCGAGCGGAGCGTCGCGTCGCTCGTGCGCCAGTCGAACCGTCCGGCGTACGTGCCGGCGTGGTCACGCATCGCCGTCAGCGCTTTGAGGTGCCAGGCGGTCGAGTACACGGCCTTGAAGTGATGGGCCGCGTTGACGACCGCGAGCCCGATGCCCACCGGCGTCGCGGAGAGCGCCGAGCCGACGGCCCCCATGGTCTGACCGACGACCTGGACCGCGGGGACACCGAACGCGGCGTAGCTGCCCACGCCCACGTTCGCCGCCGTGCTGGCGAGCTGAACCCCGGTCTTGCCCAGGTTTCCAGCCTTCTTCGCGGCCGCCGCGCTGGCCTCGTACGCGTCTCGCATCAGGCCGGGCCTGACGAGGGAGGCGACCTTCTTCGTGGCTTCCACGGCTCGGGCGAGCGCATCCTCGGGATTGGTCACATGTCTCGTCATGTTAATGCACGATACAGATCGCGCATGGAGCGGGTACGATCATTTTCGTGGCCGGCCACTCGCTTCTTCGTCGGATTCGTGAGCCGGCGCTCGCCGCGCCGCGTCGTGTCGTGTCGGACGACGAGGCCAAGGCCGCCGTCCTCGACCATCTCCAGGCGATGTTCGTGACGAGGGCGGGATCGGCGCTCAGCGCGTCGGACTACGGCATCGTGAGCGTCACCGACATCGTGCACTCCTGTCCGGACGCGATCGACGACGTCCTCAAGAGCATCCGCCACACCATCAAGCGGTACGAGCCGCGCCTCCTGAACGTGAGCGTCGTCCACGTGCCGACCGAGGCGGGCCGCGACCTGACCATTCGCTTCGAGATCACGGCTGACCTCCTCAACGGCGGCCGCCGCGCGAGGGTGAAGTTCGAGACGATCATCGACGCCGCGCGGAACGTCCGCGTACAGTAGTCGCTCACGCGATGAGCGACTTCGCCGGCTACTACCAGGACGAGCTCGCGTTCCTCCGCGAGATGGGCCGCGAGTTCGCCGAGGCGCACCCCGCCCTCGCTCCGATGCTCGCGGAGCGCAGCGGCGATCCCGACGTCGAGCGGCTCCTCGAGGGCGTCGCGTTCCTCACCGGTCGCGTCCGCCAGAAGCTCGACGACGAGCTCCCCCAGGCGATCCAGGGGATCGCGCAGCTGCTCTTCCCCGACCTCGTGCGCCCGATGCCGTCGGCCGCGATCCTCGAGCTGACGCCGCTGCCCACGGTCCTGCGCGAGCGGCTGGTCGTCCCCGCGGGCACCGAGTTCGCGAGCGTGAAGGTCGACGGTACGCCGTGCCTGTTCCGATCGGCGACGGACTGCGAGCTGATGCCGTGGGTGATCGACGACGTGCGCGTCGCGCCGCTCCCCGGCGGCAAGCACGAGCTCCGCATCGACATCAAGATGCCGCTCGCGATGCCGCTCGGACCGCTCGGCGCGGATCGCCTCCGCCTGCATTTCGCCGGCGAGGCGCGTACGAGCCTCGGCACGTTGATGTGGGTCCAAAAGAGCGCGGAGTCGGTCTCGCTGATCGTCCCCGGCGCCGGCGGCGTCGAGCGCGAGATCGCCCTCGGTCGACGCGCCGTCGAGGGCGTCGGCTTCGGCGAGGACGAGGCGCTCCTGCCGGCTTCGCCCACCGCGTTCGCCGGCCCGCGCCTCCTCGAGGAGTACTACGCGCTGCCGGCGAAGTTCGCGTTCGTCGACGTCGTCGGGCTGGGGCGGATCAACGAGATCGCGCCGGCGGCGACGCGCTTCTCGGTGGCCATCCGCCTCGACGCCGGGCCTCCGGGCGATCTCCGGATCGGTCGCGAGTCGATCCGGCTCCACTGCGTGCCGGTCGTGAACGTCTTCTCGACCACGGCGGAGCCGCTCGCGCTCAGCCCGATGAAGAACGAGTACCTCGTGCGGCCGTCCGGGCTCTCTCCCGCGCACGGCGAGGTCTACACGATCACGCACGTCGAGGCGCTCGGTGAGGGAGGGACGCGGAGCGAGGTGCCGTCGTTCTACGACTTCGCGTACGTCGGGGGCGCCGCGCAGCGCCCGTTCTACGCGGCGCACGTCCGCCCGAGCGTCACGGGAGACGGCGCGGACACGGTCGTCTCGTTCGGCACCGCGCGCGACTCCGGCGCGCTCCCGGACGCCGCCGCCGTGTCGATCGACATCCTCGCGACGAACCGCGCGCTCACGCGCGGGCTGCGCGTCGGCGAGATCTGCGTCCCGACCGCGTCGTCCCCCGCGGTGGCCACGTTCAAGAACCTCGCGCCGCCGACGCCCTACGTCCCGCCGCCCTTCGGTCGTGACCAGCAGTGGCGCGTCGTCGCGCACGCCGCGATGAACCTCTCGGCGATCACCGACGTGCGGGTCCTCCGGGCGGCGCTCGACGTCTACAACTTCCACGCGCGCATCGACGCCCAGGCCGCGCGCGCGAACGAGCTCCGTCTGGCGGCGCTGCAGAGCGTCCGCGTCTCTCCCGCCGAGCAGCTCTACCGCGGCGCGCCGGTCCGCGGCGTCGCGATCGACGTGGGCGTGGCGGACAGCGGCTTCGTCGGGCCGGGCGACATGTTCCTCTTCGGTGCGGTCCTCGAGCGCTTCTTCGCCTCGTACGCTTCGATCAACTCGTTCTCACGCGTCACGCTGGAGGGCTCGCCGTCGAGGCAGCGGTTCACATGGCCGGCACGAAACGGATCGTTGACGCTCATCTGAGGAGGCTCCTCGAGCGCGAGGGCAAGCGCTTCGAGTTCTTCCAGGTCGTCGACCTCGTCGAGCGGATGCGCCCCGACGCCGTCCCTGTCGGTCACGGCGGGCCGCCGCGGCGCGAGGCGATCCGCTTCGAGCACGACCCGGAGCTCGTCTTCCACACGAGCGACGTGAAGTGGGTGAAGCCGCCGTTCCCCACGCAAGACCCGCCGTTCACGACGATCCGGACGACGTTCCTCGGCCTCTTCGGCGTGGTGTCGCCGCTGCCCGTGGGCATGACCGAGGACGTCATCGCGTCCGAGCAGAGCGACACGCCCGGGCTCCGCGAGTTCTACGACATCTTTCATCACCGCGTGCTCGGCCTCTTCTTCCGCGCGTGGCAGCGCAATCGCTTGCACGCGGGCCACCGGACGGACGCGGCGGACGCCTTCACCTCCCGCGCGCTCGCCTTCGTGGGCGTGGACGCGCGCGGCGTCTCGGACGCGGGCCCCCTCGCGCCGCTGGTGCGGCTCGGGCTCGCGCCGATCCTCGCGCGCCGCGCGCGGACGACGGCGTCGGTCGAGCGGCTCGCCGCGCGGCTCTTGCCGGACATCCCGCTCGAGGTGGAGTGCTTCGTCCTCCGCCGCACCGAGCTGCGTCAGGACCAGCGGGCGACGCTCGGCGTCCGCAACACGACGCTCGGCGTCGACATGGCGATCGGCAGGAGCGTCGCCGACCGGAGCGGGCGCTTCCGCGTGACGCTCGGTCCGCTCTCCGAGGAGCAGACCGACGCGCTCTCACCCGGCGGCGCGCTCTACCCCACGCTCGCGGCGCTGCTCGACCACGCGTCGGGCGGCGTGCTCGAGGCCGAGGTGGAGCTCGTGACGGCGCCGGAGCACGTGCCGCGTTTCCAGCTCGGAGCGCCGCGCACGCAGCTCGGTCGAACGACGCGTCTCGCGACGCGCTCGTCGGCCCCGCTCCGCGCGAGCTTCATCGCGCGCCCGGCGCCACCCGGGACGTAGGAGGGGAGGGGGCTCTATGAAGAGGCTCGCGTCGCCCGCCGCGTTCGCCATGCTCCTCGCGGCGTGCGCCACGGCGCCGAAGCCGGGCGCCGCGCGCGCGGACGTCCAGCGCGCGGCGGGCCGTGCAGAGGTGCCGAGCCCCGCCCGCCCCGGCGAGCGCGCGCCGCGCTTCACGGTGCGTGGTCTCGACGGTCGCGAGGTCGGGCTCGCGATCGGCCGGGTGAACCTCGTCTTCTTCTGGGCGACGTGGTCCGAGCCGGACAAGAAGGCGATCCCGCGACTCCAGGAGATCTTCGAGAGGCACGGCCCCGCGGGCCTCGCGATGCTCGGCCTCTCGGTCGACGACGAGCCGGGGCTCGTCGCCGAGTTCGTGCGGACGTGCGGCGGGCGATTTCCGGTCGCGTGGGACGAAGAGCGCCGGATCGCGACGCTCTACGACGCGCGGTGCGAGCCGACGTACTTCGTGATCGATCGTCGGGGCGTCGTCCGCTTCGAGCATTGCGGCTACGGCGACGCGGACGCGGAGCAGATCGATGCCGAGATCTCCGCGCTCCTTCGCGAGCCTCCGTAGGCTCAGGCCGTCTCCGGCGGCTCGTCGGCGTCCGGCCCGCCCGCGTCGCTGTCGCGCGGCGCGTCGGGATCGGGCGGCGCGTCCGCGTCGCTGTCGCGCGGCGCGTCGGGATCGGGCGGCGCCTCGAGGCTGATGCGGCCGATCGCGCCCTGGCGAAAGTCGTGGATCAACACGTCGGCGGCCTTGTGCAGGTCGACCACGCCGCCGGCGCGGAGGCCGCCGCGTCGCTTGCCGATCTCCTCGAGGAGGGCCGCCGGCGTCGGCGGGAGCGACTTCAGCTTGTAGCGCGCGATCACGAGCGCGGGGTAGCGCTCGAGCAGGTAGCTCGCTCCCCAGTACGCCACGGTCTCGTAGTCGATCGCCGAGTCCGGGATCGCGCCGCCGAACGCGAGCCGGAGCGAGGCGTCTTCGTCTTCGATCTTCGGCCACATGATGCCGGGGTTGTCGGAGATCGTCATCCCGCTCTTCAGCGTCACGACCTGCTGGCCCTTGGTGACCGCGGGCTCGTCGCCGGTCTTCGCCACCTTGCGGTCCATCAGCGTGTTGATGAGCGTGGACTTCCCGACGTTGGGGATACCGACGATCATCACGCGTGGCGTCTTGCCGGGGCCGCGCGGGTGAAGCGCGAGCTTCTTGCACAGCTCCGGGAGCCTGGCCTTCGCCTCGCCGGGCCGCGTGGTCGTGAGCGCGATCGCGACGACCTTACCGGGCGCGAGCCCGTCGCCCGGGCTCGGGTGGACCTCGGCCTCGAAGAAGCGGATCCACGCCCTCGTGACGTCGGGATCCGCGAGGTCGCTCTTGCCGAGCACCTTGATGACCGGTTTGTGCCTCCGGAGCTCGGTGACCACCGGGTTCTCGCTCGAACGCGGCATGCGCGCGTCGAGCACCTCGATGATCACGTCCTGCGACGGCATCGAGTCGGCGATGAGGCGCCGAGCCTTCGTCATGTGGCCCGGGTACCACTGGATCGGCATCGGCCGGTCCTACCACGGCTTCGCGCGCGCGGCTCGGCCGCGCGCGGCCCGCCCGCGGCGTCGCCGGGACGCGCGGCTCAGATCGAGCTCGCTCGCCCGCTCTGCTTGAGGGCGTCGACGACGAGGCGCACGTCCTGGGCGCGCTCGCGAGGGATCACCAGGATCGCGTCGTCGGTCTCGACGACGACGAGGTCGCTCACGCCGACGAGCGCGATCGTCTTCTTGGTCGAGCCGAGCGAGCGGACGAGGTTGTTCTTCCCGTCGATGACGACGTCGCCCGCGCCGGCCGCGTTGCCGGAGGGGTCTCGTCCGGCGA
Source organism: Labilithrix sp. (assembly GCA_019637195.1). Lineage (GTDB taxonomy): Bacteria > Myxococcota_A > Polyangia > Polyangiales > Polyangiaceae > Labilithrix. Next base: position 8,830 of record JAHBWA010000208.1, read on the forward strand.
GCTCCCACGCCGACTGCCAGCTCCCGACGTCGTTCCACCCGAAGTCGCCCGGCACCACGGCGAGGCCCTCGGCCTTCTCCATCACGCCGTGATCGATCGAGATGCTCTCGAGCGTCGGGAAGACGTCGCGGACGAGCGCGGGATCCTTGCTCATCCGGGCGACGCCGCTCGCGACGCCCGGGAGGTGACGCTCGAGCAGCGCGGCCATGTCGCGCACGCGGAAGAAGAACATCCCGGCGTTCCACAGGTAGCGCGACGGGCCCGCCGCGACGAACGACTCGGCGCGCGCGCGATCGGGCTTCTCGACGAAGCGCGCCACCGCTCGGGTCGCTCCGTCGCCGGCGTCCGCCGGATCGAGCGCGTCGCCGACCTCGATGTAGCCGTAGCCGGTCTCGGGCCGCGTCGGGACGACGCCGACGGTGGTGACGCGACCGCGCTCGGCGCTCGCGACGGCGCGCGCGAGCACGCGCTGGAAGCCGGGCTCGTCGGCGATGAAGTGATCGCTCGGGAGGACCACGACGACGGCGTCGGGATCGAGCCCTGCGATGGTCGCGTTCGCCCAGGCGATGCACGGGGCGGTGTTGCGCGCGGCCGGCTCGCGGAGGATCTGCGACGCCGGCACCCCCGGGACCGCGCGCGCCGTGGCCTCGGCGAGGTGCTCGCCGGTGACGACGACGACGTGGTCCTCGCGGACGAGCGGCGAGAGCCGGCGGACGGTGGCCGCGAGGAGCGTCTCGTTCTCGGCGCCGGCGAGCGGCAAGAGCTGCTTGGGACGGAGCGCGCGCGACGCAGGCCAGAAGCGAGTGCCGGCTCCGCCGGCCATGATCACCGCATAGACGTTCGACATTCGTGGAGCTCCTGGCGTACCTGGGCCGGCCTCGGTGGGCCGCGCAGGCGATGCTAGCACCCGCCGTGCCTCGGTCGCCGTGGACCTCGGACGAGCTCCGAGGTTCGTCGCGCGTGTCAGGGCGGTGCGCTCTCGCGCCGCGTCCCAGCTCGTCCCGCGCGCTTCGAGGCGAGCGCAGGGCGATTCGCCGAAAAGTCGCGCGCTCGCGGGCCGTCCTCTATGTACGAAGGTCTCGTGCTGTCACCGTTCGTACGGGCGATCTCGAGCCTCCGTCACGTGTTCGCGGCCCGGGGCCTCCGGGGCCACGCGGTCCTCGTCGTCGCGGCGCTGCTGGTGCTCGCCGGTTGCGATCGCCAAATCGCCCCGCCGCTCGTCGAGGTGACCGAGCTCGCCCCCCGCGAGATCGAGCCGGGGGATCGGCTCGAGGTCCACGGGACGGGCTTTCCGCAAGGGCGGACGGGCAAGGTCACGCTCGAGGGCACGGTGTTCCGCGCCGGCGAGCCGCCGCTGCGAGGCGTGAGCATCGACGTGGAGGGCACGGTGAGCGCGCCCGATCGCCTCGAGCTCGCGGTGCGCGAGGAGCTGGCCGAGCGCCTCTGCGGGCGCGGCGACCACGCCGCCCACGCGACGTTTCGAGGCGACGTCGAGGTCGCCTTCGCCTCGAGCAACCAAGGGGCCCCGCCGCTCGTCGGCGTGATGCGCGGCGTCGAGCTGGACGTGATCCCGTCGTCCGTGCGGGCGAGCGTCCAGGGCGCGCGGGCCGCCGAGGGGGCCCGCGTCCTCGCGTTCCTCGGAATCGCGCCGGGAGCGCCCTCGCCGCGCGGGTTGCCGATCGAGGCGGTGGAGGCGGGCTCCGCCGCCGAGCGCGCGGGGATCCAGGTGGGCGACGTGCTGGTGAGCGTCGACGGCGTCCACGTCCTCTCCGTCGGTGACGTCCTGGCGGCGTCGGCGCGCGCCGTCGAGCTGACGATCCGACACGCCGACTCGGGCGTGGAGGAGACGAAGACGGTCTCGCTCATCGCGTACTCCGGCGAGCGGGTGCCGACCGAGTACGCCCCTGCGCTACTCGTCGTCGGGCTCGCGCTCGCGCTCCTCGTCCTGCTCGTCCTGCCGGGACCGCCTTCGCTGGCTGCGCTCGAGCTCCGGATCGCCTCGCTCGTCCGCCGGGCTACGGCGCGCGAGCTCGTGAGCGGGCTCTTCGGGCGCGGCCGCCACGCGGCGCTCTCGGCGATCGCCTCCGCGGTCATCGTCGCGTTCGCGCTCACGCCCTACCTCGTCGGGCGCGAGACCGACGGCGTGGTGCTCCTGGCGGTCGCGGCGTCGGCGCTCGTATGGTCGCGCTTGGCGCGGGAGCGCGGCCTGGTCTCCTCGCTCCGGACGCTCTTCCGGCTGCTCCTCGCCGTCGTGGTGATGGCGTGCGCGCTCGCGCTCGCGGTCGGCCAGGTGGGCGCGCTCGAGCTCGCGGAGATGGTCCGCCTCCAGGGCGGCGCGCCGTGGCAGTTCGCGGCGGCGCGGCACCCGTCGTGCGCCGTGCTCGGGATGGCCTACGCCGCGGCCGTCGCCGCCGTCGTCCGCGCGCGCCCCGAGGGAGCGGCTGCCGCGCCGCCGCCTCCGCAGGCGGCCCTGCTCGAGCGTGCGGGGCTGCTCTTCGCGGCGGCGCTCGGCGTGACGGTGTTCCTCGGAGGCTGGTCGCTCCCGGGGGGCCTCGAAGCGCGCGGCCGCGGCTTGGCGCTCCTCTCCGCGACGCTCTTCCTCGCGAAGACCTGGGGCGCGGCTGCGATGATCCTCGGCGCGAGCCGCGTCTTGCCGAGCCTCTCTCCGCGCGAGGTCGTGATGCTCGTGGTGAAGAAGCTCGCTCCCGCGCTCCTCGTCGGCGGCGCGCTGGTCGCCGCGTCGCGGGAGCTCGTCCCGAGCGTCGCGCTCGAGACGGCGTTCGGTGGGACGGTGGTCGCGCTCGGGACGCTCTTCGTCGTCCGGATGGCCGCGCGCGTCCGCTCCGCGGTCGGTCGTCCAGAGCCCCACGCGAGCCCGTTCCTTTAGGTCGTCCAGAGGGTGACGCTCGAGCCCGCGAGCGCGCTCTCCGCTCCGCGCTCGACCGTGCGATCGGCTTGCGTCCGGTGCGCCAGCGGCCGCGAGAGGTCGCTTGCCTTGCTCGCGCGTCGATAGGATCATCCTGCGCACGCGAATGAGCCGCCACCGTCCTGCGACCAGCACCGCCGTCTGGGGCGCGCCGAGCGGTCGCCCCGCGGTCGGGTCGAGCGCGTTCGAGGCTTGATGTTCGAGGCGTCCGGATCGCTCGCGATCGTCCAGCCGGTCCTGACGCTGCTCGGGCTCGTCGTCCTCCCGCTCGTCTGGGCGGCGATCGCCGCGCTGTGCGCGGGGGCCGCGAGCGGTGGGCGCCGGGCCGGGAGCGCCGTTCACGGGGCGATCGCGCGGGCGTCCGCCGTGACGTGCGCGGTGGCGACCCTGGGGTTGGCGGTGACGCTGGCGATCCGCCTCGCGCTCGCCCCGCGTGGTCACATCTTCGTCCAGCACGTCGCGGCGCTCGCGCGCCTCGGCCAGCTCGATCTCGCGTTCGACCTCGCGCTCGATCCGCGGAGCGCCGCCTTCGCGGTCGTGGTCGGCATGGTCGCGTGCGCGTCTGCCCTCCAAACGTCGTGGTCGTCGCGGCCCGACGCCGCCTCACGGCTCGCGTGGTCCGGCCTCGTCGCCGGCGCCGCCATGCTCCTCTGCGTGGGCGACGGCCTCGCGCCGATCGTCGTCGCGCTCGGGCTGCTCTCGCTCGGAGCGTGGGGGCTCTCGCGCGGCGGCGCGGCGGCGCCGAACGCGGCGTCGCTCGCCGGCAACGTCGCCGTCGTGCTCGGGTTCGTCTTCCTCTTCTGGTCGCTCGGCGGCGCGTTCGGCGCGGAGGGCTACGATCCCGACGGAGCCCCGCGCTTCGTGCTCGTGACCACGCCAGCGCCAGGGGCCGATCCCGAGAAGGCGACGCTCGTGATGACGACGCACGCGGGCGCGCAGCTGTCGTCCGATGACGCCGAGCTCCCCGGCGAGCCGCTCCTGTCGCCGCTGTCGGTCGTCGTCGAGCCGGGTGTCCATACGCTGCGGGTCCACGGCGGCGCCGCGTCGGGCGACGTGATCGTGCCGCGCGTGGCGCTCGTGCCCGGACGCACGCACGTCCTCACCCCGTACGGCCCGACGGCGAGCCTGCGCGCGCTCGACGATCAGCTCGCGGTCCCGCGGCTCGCCCCCGCTGGCGGCGCCGCGACGGTGCGGTCGGCGCTGGCGGGGCGCACGATCAACGGTCTCCGCGCGTCTGCGGTCGTCCTCCTCCTCGCGCTCGGCGGGGCCCTCTTGCACCTCCACGCCAGCGCGAGCCGTCGCGGCCTCCAGGCGCTCGTCACCGTGCTCGAGGTCGTCCCGGCGCCGTACCTCGCGCTCCGCCTCGCGCCGCTGGTCGATCCCTCGGCGGCCGACGGCGCGCTCGTCGTCCTCCTCGGGGCGGGCTCCGCGGTCGTCCTCGCGGCGCGCGCGGCGTCCGTCGACGACGCTCACCAAGCGCTACGCGGCGTGCTCGCGGCGATCGCGTCGATCTCGGTCGTGGCCGCGGGCCTCGGCGATCCGGCGGCGGCGCTCATCCTCGCCGCGTCGTCGATCGTCTCGACCAGCGCCGCGCTCGCCGCGATCGAGGCCCGGCGCGACGCGCGATGGCTCGGGATGGCGTGCGCCGGCGCGGTGGGGCTCCTCCCAGGCGCGGGGGCCTCGTCCGGGTACGTCCTCGCGCTCTCCGCGGCGCTCGGGTCCGCCACGACCGGCAGCGTCGGGTGGGCGGTCTTCGCGGGAGGCGTGGCAGCGAGCCTCGTCGTCTCGTGCATGCTCGGCGCCCTGGGCGCGTTTCGTGTGTATGACGCATTGATTCGCGCGACCGCGCGCGAGCCGGGCTCGTCGCGCGCGCAGGGCGCCCTCGTCATCGTGCTCGCGGTGACCGCCCTGATCGGAGGCGTCGCGCTCGGCGTCGGGACGACGATGTTCGGGGGGCACGTCGCGCCGCTCGCCCGGCGGCTCGCCGGTCCAGTCGCGCTCCCGGAGCATCGACTGACGGCGGCGGCGGCGGTGGTGCTCTCGCTCCTGGCGGCGGTGGGGGGCGTCGCGCTCGCCCGTCGTGCGAGCGCCTCCAGCGCGCCGCCGCGCTGGCTCGTCGCGCTCGGTCGCCCCTACGACGTGCTCCGCGCCGCGGCGAGCGGGCTGAGCCGGATCGCGCTCTTCCTCCACCGCTCCGTGGGCGCGATGGATCGTGACGTCATCGACGACGTCCCTCGAGCTCTCGTTGAGGTGGCGGCGCGCGCCGGCCGCGGGCTCCGCGGTCTCTCGCGCGGCGTCGCCGAGCGGGGAGCGCTTCCGCGCGACCGCGCGGCTGGGGGCGTCGCCGTCGAGCTGAGCACGGTCGAGCCGAGGACGGCCGAGCGCATGCGCACGGTCGCGATCCTCGTGATGGTGGCCCTCCTCGGCCTGGTCGTGCTCTCCTCCTTGCTCCTCGGCTGAACCATGTTCTTCGGCCTCCCGTGGCGCGCGCTCCGCTGTCTGTTCTTCGCCGTCGCGTTCGTCGTGACGGCGGCGGGCAGCGCGCACGCCGACGACTCGCGACGCGCCGGCACCGTGCGTCTCGAGACCGCGTCGGGCGGACGCGGTCCGATCGAGCTCGCGTCCGACCCGGCCGGTCGGGGACCGGGCGCGCCCAGTCACGTCGGCGAGCTGGTGATCGTCAACGACGGCAGGGAACCGCTGGTCGTGTCGCGCATCGCGGTGCGCGGTGAAGCGTCCGACCCGCGCGCCCCGCCGAAGCTCAGCGCGCGCGTCGTCGACGGGAGTCTGCCGATCACGATCGCGCCGGGCGCGTCGCGCAAGGCGACCCTGTCGTGGAACCCCG
>JAHBWA010000209.1 GCA_019637195.1 Labilithrix sp.
CTGGCACCACCTCGCCTGCGCGGCGGGCGCGAAGACCGACGAGCTCCGCGCCACGCTCGCGGCGCCCGAGGGCGCCCCGCCGCCCATCGCCGACGAGCAGCGCGCCGAGCTCGATCGCCTCATGGCGGAGGCTGACGCGAAGAAGCCGCCGCCCTATCCGCACGCCGACAAGGCGCCGTCCGGGCGCGCGAAGTGCCAGGGCTGCGGCGAGACCATCCCCAAGGGCGAGCTCCGCGTCGCGTACGAGCGCGACATCGAGCGAGGGATGTCCGTGATGAAGGGCGCGGGCTACCTGCACCCGAAGTGCGCGGCCGCCCACTTCGAGGAGAACGGCGGGACGCACGCCGCGCTGACCGAGGCGCTCCGGACCAACACGCGCGATCTGTCCGAGCAGGAGCTGGAGCGGCTCTTCGGCGAGGTGTGACGCCGCGGCGTCGCGAGCCGTCGCGCTGGGCGACGGCGGCTCCATGATCGAGCACGTCACCTCGCGTCAGGGCGCGGGCGCGGCGATCCAGCGTCGGCGCAAAAGGGTGCCGGTCGCGCGTCGCGCCGCGGTTCTTCCGCGGTCGCGCTCGGGGGCAGCGGGGCGGCGCGGTGAGGTCGTCGACGGTCGCTGGGCGGCACGCTCGGTGCTTCGGCGCCGGGGATGCCGTCCGCCTCCATGAGAGATCGCGCCGCCTCGGCGCTCGCGCGCTCGCTCCTCGCCGTCTCCGTCGTCGCGCTCCTCGGCGCCTGCGCCGCCGGGGAGGACGAGGACGATCTGGCCGACCAGATCGAGGAGACCGCCGTGGAGGAGTCCGCGCTCACGCCGCTGCCGGCCGAGAAGGACGACGCCGTGACGCGGAACGCGTGGGAGACGCTCGGGGTCGGCGTGAGCCACAAGTCGTTCACGACCGGCAAGAGCGTGCTCCTCGTCTACGGCGGCTACACGGCACAAGACGTCTACGTGCAGCGCTGGGCGAACGAGCTCTTCCGCGCGCGAGGGAGCGCGCTCGACGTCGGCGAGCTCTATGCCGTTCGCGGGCCGAACCAGTCGGGCTACGCGAACCGCGAGATCCAGAACAGCAGGATCGCCGCGCACCTCGGCGCGGACGGCGACGTCGGCCGCGCCGGCCGGGCGTCGTCGATCATCGTCGTCGCGCACTCGAGCGGGACGTACGTGGCCGACGAGCTCTTCGCGATGTTGCGCGCTGGGCGCGGCGGCGTCCCCGCCGACACGATCGGAAAGGTGTCGCTCTTCAACCTCGACGGCGGAGGTGTCGCCGACGCGACGACCCTTCGGATGATGGCGGGCGCCTGGTTCGTCTACGCCTGCGACGGCGCGATCGGTCGCTGCTCGCACAACGCGAGCTCGATGAAGGCGCGCGGCGCCCAGTACGCGTCGCTCGGGGGCGCTCTCCTCGTGGACGCCACCGGGAGCGGCTGCAGCAAGACGCAGGCGGGCGGGCTCTGGTGCCTGCACGACACCCTCATCACGACCCGACCGCACAACCCGGCGATGTACGATCTCCGCAACGACTACACGAGCTTCACCGGCTCGCGCTCCGTCGTCACGTCGTATCTCGACGTGCTCGAGCCGTGACGCCGGCGAGGTGCTCGCCAGCGGCGCGAGCCCGTTCGCGCCCGTCCGGGCCGAGCGCTTCGACCGAGGACGAAGTTCGGCCCCGGGCGTAGTAGGCTCTCGGCCTCGAGCATGCTCAAGGCGGCGAAAGACATCTACCTCGCGACGCGGAAGAAGCACGACCTCCTCTTCAACGTCTACGTGATGCGACCGATCGCGGCCGCGGTCGTCGGCGTCTTCGCGAAGACGCCGATCACGCCGAACCAGGTGACGCTCCTCAACCTGGCGCTGTTCGTCGTCGCGGCGGCGCTCCTCGTGGCGCTGCCGGACTACCGCGGCGGCCTCGTCGCGGTCGGCGTCCTCGAGCTGTCGTACTGCCTCGATTGCGTCGACGGCATGCTGGCGCGCCACAAGAAGATCGCCTCGAAGGAGGGCCACCTCTTCGACTTCTTCACCGACGAGATCAAGGCCGTGCTCCTGGCGGCGGCGCTGCCGATCCGCTTCTGGCGGAGCGGCGCGCTCGGCATCGACGGACAGGAGTGGCCGGCCGGTGCGCCCGCGTTCCTCTTCGCCGCCACCGGCGCGGCGATCGTCCTCGCGTCGGCGACGTCGCTCACGAACTTCGTCCGCCGGCCGGAGATCAGCGGTCGCGAGTCCCAGGTCGAGGCGCACTACGAGACCGTGGTGGACGCGAAGCCGAAGTCACTGGTCGGTCGAATCGGGGGCCTCGTGACGACGTTCCTTCGGTTCTTGAACCACTACCCGAGCCACATCTGGATCTTCGCGCTCGTCGGGCGACTCGACGTGATGTTCTGGATCTACGCGTCGATCAACCTGCTCTACCTCGGACGCGGCTGGCTCGGCATCCTCCTGCGGTTCGGTCGCGCGCCGCGCGCGAGCTGAGGCGATCACGACGGCGCGTCATGCTCGCGATCGCGCGAGCGACGGGGTAGAGGGGGAGGTGACGTCGACTTTCCGGGCTCGCCGGATCGGCATCGGCGACCGCTGCACCCGGAAGGAGGATCCGTGCCTGCTCGACTGCTCGCGTCTGTCATCTTCGTGCTCACGGTCCTCTGCTCGAGCGTCGCCGGAGCTGCGCTCCCCACCGATTGCCTCTCGCCGCGACGGGCGGTCGACTCGGTCTTCGCCTGGCAGCGGCCCGACAACCTGAGCCTCCGCATGGCGTCGATGTGCCTCGACCGCGCCGGGCGCGACGAGCACGAGCTCAAGCGTCTCGCCGAGCGCATCGTGATCGTCTTCGACAAGCGCCTCGCGTACGTCGATCTCCAGGGGTTGAGCGACGATCCGACCTGGTCTCCGCCGGACGGCACGAGGTCCTTCGCGCCGCACCCGAAGGTGCCCGGCGTGATGCTGACGCGAACGGACGACGGGAGCTGGCAGTGGACACGCGCGTCGCTCGATCGCATAAACGATCTCTACGAGTCCGACGTCCTGCTCGACGACGTGTACCTGTCACGGATCCCGAAGGTGCTGCAGGGAGAGGTCCTCGGCGTGGCGCTCTGGCAGTACCTCGCCCTGCTCGTCGTGTTTCTCGTCGGGCTCATCCTGCGCAAGGTCCTGCAGGTCTTCATCGAGAGCCGGATCAAGAGCCTGGCGGTGCGCCTCGGGCGAAGCGGCGCCGAGCGTCTGGTCGACGTCGTCGCCTCGCCCGGCGCGACGTTGATCATGGCCGTGGTCGTCCACTTCGCCTACCCGTATCTCCGGCTGCGGATCGAGGCAGCGATGGCCGTCGCCGTCGCCGTCCGCATGATCGTCGTGCTCTCGCTGGTGTGGGCGGTCTACCGGGCCGTCGACATCGTCGCCGCCAGGCTCGCCCACAACGCCAAGAACACGGACTCGCGCCTCGACGACCAGCTCGTCCCGCTGATCCGCAAGTCGCTCAAGGTCATGGTCGTGATCATGGGCGTACTCTTCGTGCTGCAGAACCTGAACGTGAACGTCGGGTCCCTGCTCGCGGGGCTCGGCATCGGCGGCCTCGCCTTCGCGCTCGCCGCGAAGGACACCCTCGCCAACCTCTTCGGGAGCGTCATGATCTTCAGCGATCGCCCGTTTCAGGTCGGTGACTGGGTCAAGATCGGCAGCGCGGAGGGCATCGTCGAGGAGGTCGGGTTTCGCTCGAGCCGCATCCGGACCTTCTACAACTCGGTGCTCTCGCTCCCGAACGCGAAGATCGTCGACACGCCGATCGACAACATGGGAGCGCGCATCTACCGGCGGGTGTTCACGACGATCAACATCGAGTTCGACACGACGCCCGAGCAGGTGCAGGCGTTCGTCGAGGGGATCCGCGCCATCCTGCGCGCGAACCCGCACACGCGGAAGGACTACTACGAGGTCCACATGTCCGGCATCTCCGAGCACTCGCTCGAGGTGATGCTCTACTTCTTCTTCAAGGTCCCGTCCTGGACCGACGAGCTGCGCGAGCGGCACAACGTCTTCCTCGAGGTCATGCGCCTGGCGCGGGCCCTCGGGGTGCGCCTCTCGTTCCCGTCGCGAACGCTCCGCCTGGCGCCGTCCGACGGCGCGCGCGCGCCGGGTGAGCTGCCCGAGCCGACGTCCTCGTCGGAGCTCGCCGACGTCGTGCGCGGCTTCGGCCCCGAGGGCGAGCGCGCGCGTCCGAACGGACCGCGCATCACGAACGGATTCCTGGCGAGCTCCTGAGCTCGTCGCGCTGGTTGCAGGGGAGACATGAAGCGTTCGCGTGAGAAGGTCATCGTCCTCCGGCCCCGGCGCGCGGCCTTGCCCGAGTGCGCGTCGTTCGCCGACGAGGCCAGCGTCGTTCGCTTCGAGCGAGAGATGCGGACGCATCGCGCTCGCGTCGAAGAGTTCCGCGTCGTCCTCGGCTCCGTCGCTGGGAGCTTCCTCGTCAGCGGCGCGAGCGGCGGGACCTACGCGGTCGATCTCGTCGATAGGCGTGAGGAGCACGACGCGTGCTCGTGCCCCGACTTTCTGTTCGGCATGCTCGGGGCGTGCAAGCACCTCGCCGCGGTGCGCCGCGCGGCGAGGGAGAACGCGTGGGTACGTCGCGTGGCGGAGTCGCTGCCGGCGGACGCGCGCGCGCGTGACGGGGTCGTCATCACCGCGCGCGCGGGCCTCGCGGACGGGCCGGGGCCGCTCGGTGTCGTCGCGCTCGGTCGGGAGGCGGAGAGCGTCATCGCCCACCTCGCGGCGCTCGCGCTTGGCGGCGGCGCGCTCGAGCGCGGTGGTCTCGGCCCGGCGAACGACGAGCAGGCAGCGGCGCACGTGACGCTCGGTCCCGGCGGTGAGCTCGCCGCGTCGGCGGCCGTGCTCGGCCACGCGCGCGATTTCGGCCTGGCGCGGGTCACGCCCGCGGCCATCTCGGCCGCGCGGATCCTCGAGCAACGGCGCGCCCGCGGAGAGCGCTTTCTCGGCGTCGGCCGCGCGCTCGCCGCCGGCAAGCTGGGCGTGGACGTCCTCGCCCAGCCGCTCTTTCCCTACCAGCGCGAGGGCGTCGCGCACCTCGTGAGCGCCGGCCGAGCCGTCCTCGCCGACGATATGGGCCTCGGCAAGACGGTCCAGACCATCGCCGCCTGCGAGGTACTCCGCCGACGTGGGGAGGCGAAGCGCGTCCTCGTCGTCTGCCCGGCTTCGCTCAAGGCGCAGTGGGCGAGCGAGATCGCGCGCTACGCGGGCGCGCAGGCGGTGGTGGTCGTCGGAGGAGTCGAGGCGCGTCGCGCGGCGTTCGAGTCGGACGCGCCTTACGTCGTCCTCAACTACGAGCTCACGTGGCGCGACCTGTCGCTGGTGAAGAACCTCGAGGCCGACGTGCTGGTGCTCGACGAGGCGCAGCGCGCGAAGAACTTCCGGACGAAGACCGCGGCGACGCTCAAGAGCATCCCGTCGCGATTCCTCTTCGTGCTCACCGGGACGCCGGTCGAAAACAGGCTCGACGACCTCTACGGCATCCTCCAGCTCGTCGACGGCGAGGTCCTGGGGCCGCTGTGGAAGTTCAACGTCGACTTCCACGAGCGCGACGCGAAGAAGGGAAAGATCGTCGGCTACAAGAACCTCGCCGCGCTCCGCCGGACGATCGCGCCGGTGGTGCTCCGGCGGCGCAAGGAGGCGGTCCTCTCGCAGCTCCCTGCGCTGACCGAGCAGACGCGCTACGTCGCGCTGACGCCGGAGCAGGCGGAGCTCGAGGAGTCGTACCGTCGCGCCGCGGCGATGCTCGTGAAGATCGCCGAGCGCCGCCCGCTGAGCCCGCCCGAGCAGAAGCGCCTCCAGGCGGCGCTCCTCAAGGCGCGTCAGGCGTGCAACACGGCGCTGTTGTGCGATCCCGCGTCGACGTCCGGCGCGCCCAAGCTCGACGAGCTCGTGGCCCTCGTCGGCGAGATCGCCGAACAAGGGACGAGCAAGGTGCTCGTTTTCTCGGAGTGGACCGAGATGCTGAAGCTCGCCGCCGCGCGCCTCGACGCGCTCGGCGTCGGGTACGTGATGCTCCACGGCGGTGTCCCGACCGCTGCGCGGCCCGCGTTGATCGAGCGGTTCAAGACCGACGAGGACAAGGTCGTGCTCCTCTCCACCGACGCCGGGGGCGTGGGCTTGAACCTCCAGGTCGCGAGCTACGTCGTTCACCTGGATTTGCCTTGGAACCCGGCGCGGCTCGATCAGCGGATCGCGCGCGCGCATCGGCTGGGGCAGACGCGCGGCGTCTCGGTGACGTACCTCTGCGCCGAGACCGGGATCGAGCGTGGGATCGAAGGGACGCTCGCGGGGAAGCGCGCGGTGCGGAGCGCGGCGACCGACGGCGCGAGCGATGTCGACGCGCTCGAGGCGCCGACCTTCACCGTGTTCCTGCGTCAGGCTCGCGACGTCCTCGGCGCGGACGACGAGCGCGGTCGCGTGGCGCGCGTGGCGTCGCCGGGCGACGCCCCCGGCGAGGAGGCGGGCGCCGAAGGTGGCCGAGCGAGCGCGGAGCCGCGTGACACCTCGACCGGCGATGCGCCGGTCGAAGAACCGAGCGAGCCCTCGCAGAACGACGCGCGCGCCGGGGAGGGACGTTCGTCGCGGAGCGAGACGGCGACGGGCGCGGGCGAGGTCGACGCCCGCGCGCGCGCGGCGCGCGTCGACGCCGGCACGCCGCGCAGCGCCGCCGCGAGGCCTGCGGGCTCGCTCGGCGCCCCCGATCCGCGCGCGACCGAGGCCTTCGCGCGCCAGCGCCTGCGCCTCGCGCAGGTCGTCCTCGACGCCGGCTTCCCCGCCGACGCGGTCCGCGCGGCGTACGAGGCGATCGCGGCGGCCCTCCGCGCGCGTCTCGACGCGCCGATCGCCGACGGCCACCCGGCGCTCGTCGCGGCGATCTACCGCGAGCTGCTGCCGTCGGGCGCTATCCCGTCGACGCTCCCGGGCGTGCTCGCGAAGATCCACGATCTCTTGCTCCTCGAAGAGCACGCGCTGCCGATCGACGCAACGATCGCCGCGGCCGCGGTCGAAGACGCGCGCGCGTGGCTCGAGCGCGACGATGCCTTTCCACCGCGGACGAGGCCCGTCCAAGGCGCGGCCATCGCGCCCCCGCGCTGAGGGCGTCTTCGCCGCGGGCCGGACGGGAGGCGCGCGCGGCCCGCGTTGGCTCGCGCGCTCCGGACGCGGCCGGCGTTCGCCTGCGCTCGGGCTCAGCGCGGGCCGGACGCGAGGCGCGTCGCGTGGTCCGCGACGGCCCGCGGGCTCATCTTGCCCTTGTAGACGTAGAGCGCCGAGGGGATCGAGTCGTCGAGCACCTCGGCGCTGACGCGGAGTCTGGAGCTCACCGCGAAGACGACGCGCGCGCCGAGGCCGCGCTCGGCCAGCTCGACGCGCCGGAACACGGCGTCGCGGCTCCAGTAGCCGAGCACCTCGACGTAGATCGGCTCGCGCTCCCCGGCGCGCCGGAGCTCGAGGTCCGGGATGCAGATCCCCTGCCCGGGCACGTCGAGCAGGACGGTCGCCGGGCGCGCCCGCCACCCGCTCGCGCCGCCGTTGATGCCGTCGAGCAGCTCGCGGACCTCGTCCGAGAGGTGCAGCGCTTCGTGCGCGTCGGCCGGAGGCGCCTCTGGGCTCACCGCCTTCTTCCGCCGCGACTTGGGCTCACCTGCGCTGCCCCGCGAGGCCCGGCCTCCCGCGGCGTCTGCCGCCCCGGCGCGCCGTCCCACCGCGGCGTCGCGATCCTCCCGCGCGGCGTCCGCCCCGCGGCGCTCGGCGGGCGCGCGCGCGGCGTCGCTCCCGAGGCGGAACACGAGGGGCTCGCGCGTCTTTCCCCACTTGATGTCCGCGACCAGCGACCAGCGCTCGAGCGCGCGCAGCGCAGGATAGGCGAACGCGAGGCGGAGGCCGTACTTCGTGACGGCGTCGAACATCGAGTACGGACCGTCGATGACGACACGCCATCCGTGCGCGTCGTCGCCGGCGATCCGCTCGGCGGAGAAGAGCAGCTTGTGGAACTTGAGCTTGGCGAAGAACGCGCGGACCAGTCCGGGCGACGCCGACGAGACCTCGCAGGTGATCCGTACGGCGGTGAGGAGGACGGCCTGCGCCTGACCGAGCTCCCACGTCTCCACGAGGCTGGCGGCGTCGAGCGCCGGCGGCGCGCGGAGCACGTGCTCGCTCCGGAGATCGGCGAAGAGCGCGCGCTCGACGATCTCCGGGGAGAGCGCCAGCTCCGACGCGACGTCGGCGACGACGCCCGCGCGATCGAAGCGCTCGCTGTCGCCGTGGGCCCGGCGCGCCGCGCTGGCGCGGGTGAAGAGCGCGCGACGGAGCTCGGCTGGATCCAGGTCGGTCTCGGCCTCGAAGTCGCAGGCGTCGGCGACCAGCTTTCGGAGGCCGGCCACCATCTTGAAGCGCTTCGGCGCGGCCTCGTCGGCCGCCGCGTCCCACGCCTCGTCGAGCTCCTCGCGCCGCTTGCCGACGCACGCGCGCGCGGCCTCGAGCAGCGCGGCGCCGACGGCGAGCGCCTCGACGCGTCCGTCGCGATCGAGCGGCCGGAGCACGAGCTCACCGTCCTTGCGCCGGGCGTCGACGAGATCAGCGGTGAGCATCGTCGCGCCTCCGGTCGTCGGTGCGCGCGTTGGCGCGGCTCTCGGCGAGCTCGTCGACGCTCCGGCTGTCGGGGCGCAGCTCGACGGGACCCAGACGGCGGCTCGTCGCTCCTGCGCGCTTCGGCGGGCGCGCGCCGGTGAGATCAGCGGTACGCATCGTGCTCGCGCCTCCGGTCGCTCGTGAAGGTCTCCGTCGTGCGCGCGGTCACGATCTCGTAGAGCAGCGCGCGCTTGCCCTCTCGCTGGCGGAGGATCCGGCCGAGGCGCTGGACGTGCTCGCGCACCGAGCCGCTCCCCGACAGCACCACCGCGACGTTCGCGTCGGGCACGTCGACGCCCTCGTTCAGCACCTTCGACGTGACGACCGCGCCGTACGTCCCCGCGGCGAACGCCGCGAGGATCGCGCTCCGCTCGGTCACCTTCGTCTGGTGGGTGATGACCGGCACGAGGAACCGGCGCGAGACGAGGTGCGCCGTGGCGTTGTCCTGCGTGAAGACGAGCGCGCGATCGTGGCGATGAACGGTGAGCAGGTGCTCGAGGTACGCGAGCTTCGCGGTGGCGGCGAAGGCGAGCTCGCGCTGCCGGCGGTACGCCTTCATCGCGCGCCGCCCGTCGGCGCTGCGCGACGCGCGCATGATGAACTCGCCGAAGCCGCGCGGGCTCGACATCACGATGCCGTTCATGCCGACGAAGTCGCGGTAGATCTGCCGCTCGGCGTCGTGCTCCTCGCGCTCCTCCGGCGAGAGCTCGACCTCGACCCGCTCGGTGTCGTACTCGGCGAGGTACTCGCCCGCGAGCTCGCTGATGTCGCGCCGGTAGACGGTGGGGCCGACCAGCGCGTCGAGCGCCGCGTCGAGACCGTCGGCGCGCTCGGGTGTGGCGGTGAGGCCGAGGCGGAACGGCGCGATCGCGAGGCGCGCCGCGAGCGCGTAGGTCGGGCTCGGCAAGTGGTGGCACTCGTCGAAGACGACGAGCCCGAACCGCGAGCCGAGGTGCTCCATGTGGAGGTACGCCGAGTCGTAGGTGGTGACCGTCAGCGGCTGGACGTCGTGCTCGCCTCCCCCGACGACGCCGATCGCGACGCCGAAGGTCGCCGCGAGCACGTCGTACCACTGGCGCACGAGATCGAGCGTCGGCGCGACGACGAGCGCGCTCCGCCGCCGATCGTCGATCGCCATCATCGCGAGCTGCGTCTTGCCGGCGCCCGTCGGGAGGACGACGACGCCGCGGCCGCGGTTTCGCTTCCACGCCTCGAGCGCCTCCGACTGGTAGAAGCGCGGCTCGCGGTGCACGCGCGCGCCGTGGGCGAGCTCCTCGTAGCGGCGGGCCTCGTCTTCGTAGGCGAGGCCCGCGCGCCGGAGCGCGAGCACGACGGGCGCGTACGCGACGGCGGGCGCGCGGTGGCACGCGGACCTCGCGTCCCAGATCAGCGGCTCCGGAACGCGAGGATCGCCCTCGTCGAGGCCCGCGAGCGCGAGCGTGCCGGCTTCGAAGCGGAGCGTAGGCACGCGGCACGCTTAGCATGTCTCCGCGCGCGCGCGGCGCTCCGCGCGCCAGGAGTACCCCGGAGCGCGCGCGGACGGAGCTGCGCGGCCGCCTTCGGCCCGTCGGCGATCAGACGACGAAGTCGAGGAGCTGCACGCGGGTCGTGTAGTCGTCGAGCTTGGCCTTGTACTCTTCGATCGGCTTGTCGAGCTTCACGACGACGCCGCCCTCGCCCTCGCGGAGCACGCTCCCGCTGAGGAGGATCTCGCTCGTCGGGACGACGAGGACGCCCGCCCAGAAGGTCGGATCCGCGGTGAGGTCCTGGGTGCGACCGGCGACCTTCACGTGGCCCTCGGAGACCTCGAGCACGGGGATCACGCGTCCGTCGTCGAGGCGCACGTGCGCGGGGTAGGACGCGGTCGGGCTGACGCGGTAGTTCGCGCGGCGGTTCTTGTCGATCAGCGTGTCGAGCGTCTCGAAGACGGGCTTGGAGATCTCGGTCTCCGCGGCGTCGAGGACGACGTCGCGAAGCTTCTTCATCGCCTTCTGCGTGCGCACGATGTTGGTGCGCATGTCCTCGATGCGGCTGCGATCGCGGCGGACCTTGTCGCTCACGAGACCGAGGAGGTTCTTGTAGAACGCGAAGCCGATGTCGCCGTTCGCCTCGAAGAAGCCGAGAGATCGCGCTGACGTTGGCCGACGGGAGCTTTGCAATCAGATGTCGCGGTCGCGGTCGTGCTGCGCGGCAGCCAGTCAGCGCGCCGAGCTCGCCGAGGGGCGCGAGGGTCGCAGGTCGAAGCAGACCGGCGGGCGGTGGCGCTGGACTCCTCGGCCTTGGGCTCTTCGATCGAGACCTCGCCCGTGGTCAGCGGCTCGAACTGCGTGGCGGTGTCGCCCGGCCGAAGAGGACCGATGCCCGCCTTGTGCGTGACGGTCGGAACGTCTGCCGAGAGCTGCTCGAGGCGCGCCTCGGAAGTCCCCTGAAACAACGGCAAAGACCGAAGGTCTTGGCGAACGATCGACTTTGCAGTGCTACCCTCTGCCCAACGCGGTACGCTCGTAGCCATGACTTTAATAAAACTTTAGGGCGCGCTACAAGCTGCCGGACGGGCGCGTGACGATCGCTCGCCCGGCACTCCAGCGAAGCTCGCGGCGGCCGTCCTCCGGGGAGCGATCCGGGCGTGCGCACGCGACGCGCGCGCCTTCCCCACGCCTCCGTCGCGCCGCGTCAGGCGCGCTCGGGAGGCTCAGCCGGCGACCTTCTGGCACGCAGCGATCGTCCTCGATGCACGCGTCAGGCACTCCTTGCAGGCTGCATGCTTGTCCGCGTGCTTCTTGCATTCGATCTCGCAGTCTTGCAGAACTCCAGCGCGACCTTCGCGAGCGCCGGCAGGTGCTGACTCCAGACGCCCATGGCAGTCGCAGGCCTTGCATCACTGCGGGTGCATCTCGTGGACCGCCTTCGCGCAGCCGCCCATCGACAGCGTCGCCGCTCGCAGAACATCGCGAAGGGCAGTGGGCGATACACGCCTCGCCTTTGGCGGGCAGACCTCATAACATCAGAAGCGCCGGATCGCGCTGTGGTGGTGCGCGTGCCCGCCGGCGGGAGGCGGCGCCGAAACCTTCGGCGTGTTCTGCGCGACGGCGCTATTATTTCCGCCTAGGCGAGGGCGCCGAGGAGGCAGAGACGAGCATGGAGCCAGTGGTGATGAGCGCGTCGCGTCGGTTCATGCCCGGAGGCTACTAACGGAAACCGTCCGCCGGGGCGGCGTCGGGAGCCCCTGCGCGGGGCAGCGCTGCGGCGGTGGCGTCGAGGACGCGCTCGAGGGCCTTCGCGGGATCGTCGCAGAGCCCGGCCGTGGGGCGCCGGATCACGGAGGATCCGTGCTCCGCGGCGCGACCAGCAATGCCAGCGCTCGCGCCGGGGGCAGAGGCCGTCGGGCCCGCCTCCGGCGCCGCCGGCACACGAGGCGGAGCGCCTCGAGGTGCTCGCGGACGAGCTCCACGTCGACGTCGGAGAAGAGACAGGTGAGGCGCGCGACGTCGAGCTCGATCGCGGCCGCGAGGAAGTCGTGGTCGGGGCAGAACACCAGCGCGCCGACGTTGATGAACTCCTCGCGCTCGACGCGCGGCACCACGCGGACGACGGCGTAGTCAAACGAGGCGGGCACGGGCCTCCTTCGCCTCGGCGAGGTACGCGGGCATCGCCTGCGCTCGCGCCTGCAGCCAGGCGGCGTACGCCGCGCGGTGCTCGGCGACGTCGGTGAAGCCGTCTCCCGGGTCGAGCCACGCGTCGGGGATCTCCGCGACCACACGCTCGACGAGGGCCTCGGTGAGCACGCGCGTGAGGTGCGCCGCGGCTTCGTCGAGCTCCGACGCCCACCGCAAGAGGACGTGGCTCGCGCTCTCGACGAAGACGTCGCGCGTCCCTTCGAGCCGATCCGCCGGACCCCAGCCGTGGTGGAAGTAGAGCGCCGCGCCGTGGTCGATCAGCCAGAGCCGCCGGTGCCACTGGAGGAGGTTCGCGTTCCGTGCGGTGCGGTCGACGTTCGTGACGAGCGCGTCGAAGACGACGAGTCGAGACGCGGTGGTGGCGTCCGGCGCGAAGCGGGCGGCGGGATCGAACGTGATGCTCCCCGGGAGGTAGTCGAGCCCGAGGTTCAGCCCGGCGCTCGCCTCGAGCGGCCGCGCGAGCTCGGGATCGGGCTCGCTCTCGGAGAGCTTCGCGTCGAGCTCCACGAGGACGAGCTCGGGGACGTGCAGCCCGGCCGCGCGCGCGAGCTCGCCCGCGACGAGCTCGGCGATGAGCGTCTTGTGGCCCTGCCCGGCGCCGCGGAGCTTCACGACGTAGAGCCCGAGGTCGTCGGCCTCCACGAGCGCAGGGACGGAGCCTCCCTGGCGGAACGGCAGGACGTAGCGGACGGCACGGACGGTGCGCACGGCTTGAGCCTAGTACCAACACCCGCCGAGCGGCGAGCCCGCTCGGCGCGCTCGACGACGCGTGCTCGTCGCGGCGCCCCTCCGCGGTCGACGATGGCGGGTTGGATGTCTCGAACTTGTCCCGTGAAGTTGAATGGCGGGCTCGACGTCTGGGCTCGACGTCTGGGCGCGGCGTGGCGCCGAGCTCGTGTTCGAGGCCGTCGAGAAGTGGGCCGCGTGAGCGCGAAGAAGAAGATGGGGCGGGCGTTGCCACGACTTGACAATCTCATTAGCTGTCGAATACGCCCGAGTGATGGGCACGTTTCCTGTAGAAGTGTCTTGCGTTGGCTGGTCTTCCGAGGCTCTCGCCGTCGGAACGTCCACTGGCGTCGCGGTCTGCACCCCGACAGGCGTTTCGCTCCTGAAGGCGCCGGGCATGCGGCTCACTCGCGCGCTTGCGCTGTCCGATGATGGGCTCCTCGTCCTCGTCGGCAAGCACGACACGAGGGCGACACTCCTCGATCGCTCGGGTGCAGAGCCCAAGACGCTCGCCGGAAAGCGCATCGGCGCCGCGAGCATGGTTGCGCTTCTCGGCGATGGCACGCTCGCTCTGCACGCGCGCGTCCTCTTCGACCGCGCCGGCAAGCCGCTGACGAAGGCCGTCTTCGGCTATCGGTCGGCGTTCGCGGCGCGCGGCGAGCTTGTCATCGCGGTCGAGGACGAAACCCTCCGGCGGATGGATCGCGACGGCGAGGTGGTGCAAACGGTGGTGCTCCCGCAAGTGGCGGAGCGGCTCGCGGTGGCGGCCGATGTCGATGCATGCGTCGTGGGGCTGCGAGCGATCCTGGACGAGTCAGAAGGAGACGCGGTTGGCAGGATCACGATCTTCGAAGGTGAACGAGCCAAGACCGTGAACGTCTTGGACGAGTACGAAGTGAATTCGGTCGCGATGTCGAGAGATGGGAGCCGCATCGCCGCGGGTGGCTACATCGCGAGCGATGGTCCAGTCGGTGGCATTCGTCTCTTCCGTCGAGGGGTGATGGAGGACGTCGTCCTGCCGTTTGCACCGCCCACCTCGGGGAACGGGATCGCGTTCTCGTCGAATGGCGCTCGAATTGCGGCGATCGTCGACGGCAACCTCGTGCGAATCACCGATCTGGACGATACCGCGCGCTTCTGGGAGCTCTCGGTCGGCGACAAGGGCGTCTGGTGCATACGGGCGCACGACGGCCGGATCGAAGGCAACGGCAAACACGGAGTGACGGGGACGGCAGCGTCCGGCGTCCTCGCGGACGCCCTCGGCTAAGCGCGCGACCCGTGTGACGTGCACCGTCGCTGTCGAACCGCTCACGACTCGAGCGAGCGTCGAGATCCGCAGGAAGCGATCGGCCCGTGCCCACGACGAAACGCCGGCCCAAACCAAAGGGACCGGGCTCCTGCGGCAGCCCGGTCCCGTATCCGTGTCCCACGGTCGTGGGTCACGGCTTCGAGCGACGACGGAAAACGTAAGAAAAA
>JAHBWA010000021.1 GCA_019637195.1 Labilithrix sp.
GCCTGGGGCGAGCACGACGATCAACATTCCGTTCAAGTTCGTGCGCCAGTAGCGAAGACCGCGCAACCGCCGCGCGCCCAGGCCGACGTGGCGCTCCGTGAGCAGCACGCGCGCGGTCCTCGTCTTCCTCGTCGGCCTCGCCGTCATCGTCGGCGCGCTCACGCACGCGCGAGCTGCGCGCGCCGACGAGATCGCGCCCGACCTCGAGGGCGCCGATCTCCGGGTGCGCGCGCAGACCGAGCTGAGGCGCCTCGCCTCCGCGATGCGCGAAGAGGATCAGCGCCGCCTCGTCGGGCTCTACGTCGCGTTCGACGCCAGCTCGAGCGACCCGCGCGCGCAGGTCGCGTGCGACGACGACGGCGACTACGTCATCGTCGTCTCCGACGCGATGCTCCGCCTCCTCACGCACATCGCGCGGGCGGCGAGCTACGACGAGGCGTACGGCTCGCGCAAGCTCGAGGAGCACGCCGCGTTCGTCGTGCGCTCGCAGACGCCTTCGCGCCGGCTCCTCCCGCCGCCGCCAGGCTTCTACGACGCCGAGGCTCCCGCGACCTACGCGGAGCGCTTCGCCGACGCGCTGTCGTTCGTCGTGGCGCACGAGCTCGCGCGTCTCCGCGCGGGCGACCTCGTGTGTCCCAAGCCGACCAAGACGAAGGAGCGCGGTGACGACGACTGGACGAGCGCCGAGCAACGAAGGGCCGCCGCGGTCGCCGCCGGAATCTACCCGCGGCACCAGGACGCCCGAGACGCCGAGGCCGTCGAGCGCGCGAAAGACTCCGGACGCTCCGCGCTCGGCGCGCTCGCGGTGCTCCGGTTCTTCGCGGAGCTGGAGACGCCGCGCGCGCGCGCCGAGCGCCGCTTCGCGCCGACGTACCTCGCGCATCATCCGTGTGCTTCGGCGCGGCTGGCGAGCCTGCAGCGCGCGCTCGAGCTCCGCGAGCAGGCCGGCGACTGACGCCGCGCGGACTGGGCCGTGGTCCGCAAAAGGCGTAACGTCGTCGGCGATGAAACACGGTCGACCGTTCGGCGTCTTCGCTCTCGTCGCGGTC
Source organism: Labilithrix sp. (assembly GCA_019637195.1). GTDB lineage: Bacteria > Myxococcota_A > Polyangia > Polyangiales > Polyangiaceae > Labilithrix. The sequence continues at coordinate 1,050 of JAHBWA010000021.1, forward strand.
TCCGTCGCCGTGGCGCTCGGCTGCGGCGGCAGCACGCCCGACGCCAAGGCAAGCGTGAACCTCGGAGGGGACGCCGGCGCCTGCCCGCCCGGACAGGTGTGCGCGCCACCGCCGAACGACTGCCAGCCCGGCCAGCCCTGCGCGGCGCCGAGCTGCCCGCCCGGGCAGGCGTGTCCGCCGCCACAGGGCGCGTCCGGGCAGCTCGGGACCGTACACACGACCGATCCGAACGCCCTCGCGTCGCTCCTCGCCGCGGCGGCGGCCGCCGGATCGGCGTGGCTCGGCCCCGCGAGCGCGATCGCCGATCCAGCGGAGGCCGGCCTCCGCGCAGCCGCCGCGAGGTACGCTCCCGGGATGAGCCCGGACGGCCAGGTGGCCAAGGGCGACCTCGCCGAGGGCGGCCACGTCGACTTCATCGTCAACATGGAGCCGACCAAGTGCTACGCGATCGTCGCGTACGGCGCCGGCATCGTCGACCTCGACGTGAACCTGCTCGCGCCGCCGCTCTACAATTTCCTCGCCGGTCAGGACGGCATGGCCGGACCGACCGCGGTGATCGGCGCTGCGCCGAAGCCGATGTGCCCGGTCATCCCGCTCGCGGTGCCCTACAAGGTGGACCTCCACGCGAAGAAGGGCGGCGGCAGCGTCGCGGCCCAGCTCTACTCGAAGCCGAAATGACGGCGTGAGGGCGGCGGCGTGAAGGCGCCCCTCGGGGAGCGCGCGGAGACGTCGTGAGCGCGGGTCGCGAAGAACCTGACAACCGCATCGCGGCGGTGGCCGACCTCCGTTCGTGAAGCTGAAGCCGCACGACGCCGACTATCCACGCGCCCTCTGTCACCTCGACGAGCCGCCGATCTTGACGCTGTCGGGCCCGCTCGACACGGACCGGCGGGTGGTCGCGATCGTGGGCTCTCGCTCGGCGTCGAAGCAGGCCTGCGCGTTCGCGCACGCGCTCGCCTATCACCTCGCGAAGGCGAACGTGATCGTCGTGTCGGGCGGCGCGAAGGGGATCGACTCGGTGGCCCACCTCGGCGCGGTGGCGGCCGGGGGCGCGACCTGGTGCGTGGCGTGCACGGGCCGCGGCGAAGCTTTCCCGACCTCGAACAGGACGCTCTTCGAGGACATCGAAGGGTCGAGCGCGTCGCGGATGATCTGGCCGTTTCCCGACGGGACGATCAAGGACGAGCTCACGCCGCGCTTTCGCAACGGCGTCCTCGTCGGGCTCGCCGAGTGCGTCGTCGTGGTGCAAGCGGGCCCGCGCTCCGGCTCGCTGAACGCGATCGGCTGGGCGCGCCACCTCCGCCGGAGGCTCTTCCTCGTGCCGGGCTCGCCGTGGGACCCCGCCTTCGAGGGCACGGCCACCGAGGGCGCGCGAGGCGGCGTCGAGGTCTTGTGGTCGACCGAGCAGCTCTTCCTCGCGCTCGGGCTCCCCGCGCCCGCGATGAACGATCCGGCCGCAGCATGGAGCGGCATCAAGCCGCGTCCGCGCCCGGTTCGGCCGTACCGCGGGCGCCGGCAGAGCTATTCCGATACGCCCCTGTTCAGGGTCGATCCCAGCACTTGGACCGAGGATGAAAAGTCCGTATTTTCAATACTTTCACTCGCTCCGACGCAACAGGATACCGTGGTGGATCGGGTGGGGCTACCGACGAGCTCGACCCTCACGGCACTCTTGACGCTATCTTTGAAGGACGTAGTAGTAGAGGGCCCTGACGGCTTCTTTCGTCGCAGAAACGCGTTATAAGCCGTCGGGACTACTGCACTTCTTGGCGTAGTGGGGGCTTGGCAGGGGGTTCTCCCCGCAACCCTCGTGCATCCAAGAAGCGTGACAAGCGAGAGACCCGGGGTTCGTGCGCATGGGTAAGACAGTGGAAGCCGTCGAGGCACCGGCGAAGGCGACGAAGGCGAGCAAGACGCTCGTGGTCGTCGAGTCGCCGGCCAAGGCCAAGACGATCAAGAAGTACCTCGGCACCGGCTACGAGGTCCTCGCGTCGAAGGGTCACGTCAAGGACCTGCCCAAGAAGATGGGCATCGACGTCGAGAAGGGCTTCCAGGAGACCTACGAGATCGTCCCCGGGAAGGAGAAGGTCCTCCAGGAGCTCAAGGCCGCGGCGAAGCAGGCCGACGACATCCTCCTCGCGACCGACCCCGATCGCGAGGGCGAGGCGATCGCGTGGCACCTCGCGGAGGAGCTCACGGGCAAGCCCGACAAGGCCAAGCGCGTCGAGTTCCACGAGATCACGAAGGGCGGCGTGCAGAAGGGCGTCGCCACGCCCCGCAAGCTCAACAAGCACCTGTACGACGCGCAGCGCGCGCGCCGCGTGCTCGACCGCATCGTCGGCTACGACGTCTCCGCGCTCGTCTGGTCGAAGCTCGCGTTCGGCCTCTCGGCCGGGCGCGTCCAGAGCGTCGCGCTCCGCCTCATCGTCGACAAGGAGCTCGAGATCGAGGCGTTCGTCCCCGAGGAGTACTGGAACATCGGGACGACGCTCGCGAAGAGCGGCAAGGACAAGAAGCGCCAACCCTTCGCCGCGCGGCTCGCGCAGGAGAACGGCAAGAAGCTCGAGGTGAAGGACGGCGAGACCGCCGCCCGCGTGAAGAAGGACCTCGAGTCCGCGTCCTACACGATCGCCAAGATCACCAAGGCCGAGCGCAAGCGGAAGACCTACGCGCCCTACACGACCAGCAAGCTCCAGCAGGACGCGGTCAACCGGCTCGGCTTCGGCGCCAAGCGCACGATGCAGATCGCGCAGGGGCTCTACGAGGGCGTCGAGCTCGGCAAGGAGCTCGGCACCGTCGGCCTCATCACGTACATGCGTACCGACTCCACGCGCGTCTCGCCGGACGCGCTCGCCGCGGTGCGCGGCTTCATCGAGACGACGTACGGCAAGGCGAACCTGCCGGCGGAGCCGAACGTCTTCAAGTCGAAGAAGAACTCGCAGGACGCCCACGAGGCGATCCGCCCGACGTCGCTCGACTACACGCCGGACGCCGTCCGGAAGCACCTCAAGGACGACCAGTTCAAGCTCTACAAGCTGATCTGGGACCGCTTCGTCGCGAGCCAGATGAAGGAGGCCGTCTACGACCAGACGTCGGTCGAGACCGAGGCGAAGTCCGCAGGCTCGCCGTCGACGTACATGCTCCGCTCGAGCGGGCGCGTGCTCAAGTTCCCTGGCTGGCTCGAGGTCTACGGCACCGCGGGCGGCGAGCAGGCCGGCTCGGAGGAGACGAAGGAAGAGGCCGAGGCGGCGAAGGCCGAAGAGGCCGAGGGCGAGGCCTCCCTTCCCGAGCTCGCCGAGGGCGAGGTGCTCGAGCTGCTCACGCCGCCGGGCGTGCTCGCCGAGCAGAAGTTCACGCAGCCGCCGGCGCGCTACAACGAAGGCTCGCTCGTCCGCGAGCTCGAGGAGCGCGGGATCGGACGCCCCAGCACGTACGCCGAGATCATCAGCAAGGTGCAGGCGCGCGACTACGTCGAGAAGGTGGACGGCCGGAGCTTCCGGCCGACGCAGCTCGGGCGGATGGTCGTGAGCGGCCTGCTCGAGAGCGAGCTCGAGTTCATGGACCCGGCGTTCACGTCGGGCATGGAGGAGGAGCTCGACGAGGTCGAGGCCGGCAACGAAGAGCGCGTGACGCTCCTCTCGCGCTTCTACAAGAAGTTCAAGAGCCAGCTCGACAAGAGCAAGAAGGGCAAGCGCTGGAACCCCGATCCGGTGCCGCTCGACGAGCTCTGCGACAGCTGCGGGCCGAACGCCGAGGACGAGAAGCTCCGCGCGCTGCCGCAGGGCACGCTGTCGAAGCGCTGGTCGAAAAATGGCTGGTTCGCGGGCTGCTCGAACTACCCGAAGTGCAAGGCCACCAAGGACATGGGGCCGGACGGCAACGGCGCCCCGCCCCCTCGCGAGACGGACATCGACTGCGAGAAGTGCGGCAAGAAGATGGCGATCCGCAGCGGTCGCTACGGCGAGTTTCTCTCGTGCACCGGCTACCCCGCGTGCAAAAACGCCCGCCCGGTCCCGCTCGGCGTCCCCTGCCCCAAGTGCGGCGGCGACATCATCGAGGTCCGTCCGAAGAAGAAGGGCGGCAAGACCTTCTACGGGTGCAGTCGCTACAACGACGAGACCGTGAAGTGCGACTTCAAGCTGTGGCAGAAGCCGCTGCCCGAGCCGTGCCCCGCGTGCGGCGCGAAGTTCCTCGTCCTCGGTGGCACCAAGGCCAAGCCGATGATCGCCTGCGCCGACAAGGAGTGCGGGTACAAGCGCTCGCCCGAGGCGCCTCCGGAGCTCCCGGGCCCCGGCGCCGTGAACGCCGGCGAGGCCGCGGGCGCGCCCGCCTGATCGCATCGCCCGGTTCGAACCGCTCGCCGGCGCGGGCCGGGCGACGGCTCGAACCGCGAGCCATCGCCGCCCCGGCGCGCGCCGCGTGCCATCGCCGCCCGGCGCGCCGCGTGCTCCGGCGCCGTCCGCGTGTCGATCCGGGCCGTCCCTCCCGGTCGCGAGGAGCGCGCCCCCCCCTCAGCGGAGCGTCAGCTTCTCGAGCTCGGTGCGCACGATGACGACGAGCGCCATGTACGCCAGCGGGTCCATGTACGGCTTGAACATGTGAAGGACGAGGAGGGCGCCGCGCTCGATCGCCGCGTGCGTGCGCTCGGCTTGGGCCTTCGCCGTCTGACGGCCGGCCGCGGAGGCGTCGAGCGTCTCGGCGTACGGGATGCAGAAGAGGCCGACCATCCACGCGCTCTCGACCAGCGTGCGGAGGTCCTCGCGATCCCCGACGTCGCGGAGGAGCCCCGCGTCGACGAGCGGCACCATCACGGACTCGAGCTGGTCCACGCGCCTCGCCGAGACCGCGGCGTAGCGCTCGTGGAGGACCGGATCGCTCCGGAGGAGCGTCGGGAGCTCACGCGCGAAGAACAGGTAGCGCGCGTAGAGCTTCAGGTTCCCGACGAGCATGCGCTGGAGCGCCGTCGGATCCACGGCCGGACGCTTCACGCCGCCGTCGGCCGCGTCGAGCTGCCAGACGGCGTCGGCCTCGGCGTTCATCCGATCGAACGCCTCACGCACGATCTCTTCCTTGTTCCGGAAGTGATAGTAGAGGTTCCCGGGGCTGATCTTGAGGTGCGCGGCGACGTGGTTCGTCGTCACGGCGGCGACGCCGCGCGCGTTGAAGAGCTGGATGGCGGCATCGACGATCCGCCCGCGCGTGTCCTGGCTCACGCCGGCGATGCTACTCCGCAGTGCCGCTTCCGGCGGCCGATTCTCGACCGGCGGCCGATTCTCGACACGAGCCGCGGCGGCACGCGCGTGGCGCGTCCGCCGCGAGGGAACGGCCGCGACGTGAGCGCGAGGCGCAGCCCGAGCGCGCGGTCGGATCAGACGCGAGCCGCGTAGGCGACGCCGTCGCCGAGCGGGAGGATGACGCTACGCAGGCGCGAGTCGGTCAGGAGCGCGTGGTTGAACGTGCGGAGCGCCTGGACGCGCCCGATCTCGTGCGCGGGCACGTCCGCGGCGGCGACGAGGCCCTTCCACAGGACGTTGTCGGCGACGACCGCGCCGCGCTCCGAGAGCTTCGGCAACACGAGATCGAGGTACGCCGGGTAGTGCTCTTTCACGCAGTCGATGTAGACGAGGTCGATCGGATCGGTGAGCACCGCGAGCGCGGCCAGCGCGTCGGCCTGCCGGACCTCGATCTGCGACGACAGCCCGGCGCGCGCGATGAACCCGCGCGCCACCACGACGGTCTCGGCGTCGTTCTCGATGGTGATGACGCGCGCGTCCTCGCCCGCCGCGCGCGCGAGGACGATCGCGCCGTAGCCGATGTTCGTCCCGACCTCGACGATCGACCGCGCGCCGGACAGGCGCGCGGTGACGGCCAGGAAAGAGGCGACCTCCGGATCGCTGATCGGCTGCCCGTGCTCCCGCGCCCACTCCTCCATCTCGGCGAGGAGCGGGTCGCGCGCGGGCTCGACGCCCTCCAGGTACGCGGCCTGCTCGGGCCGGAGGATAGCGCCTAGGGCGTCCTTCACGGTGCGGTCCGGGAGCTCAGGGCTTCGCGGGCTTCGGCGCCTTCACGTCGACGGCGTCGTCGCGGAACTTGCCGAGCGCGGCCGCGAGGTCCTGCTGCTCGTTGTCGCCGATCTTGTGCTCCTCGAGCGCCGTGCGGAGGTCGAGCAGCATCGCCGTCCACTCCTCTTCCTTCAGCTTGCTCTTCGCGCCGAGGACCTCGCGCATGAAGCGGCCCTCGTACTTGCACTCGGAGCCGGCCTCGGGGCCGCCGGACTCGACGCAGATCTGGTCGACGAGGTCCTTCTTCAGCTTCTCGAGCTTGGCGCCCTTCACGTTGGCCAGGCGCTTGTTGAACTTCGTGTCCGCCTGGAGATTTTTGATGAAGGTGTCGACGAACTGGGTGATGCCCTCTTCCTTGCCGAGGCGCTCGAAGAGCGACGCCGGCGGCGCCGGCTCCGGCTCGGCCTCGACGTCCGCTCCCGCGTCGGAGATCGTCTCGGTGACCATCGGCTCCTTCGGCGCCGGCTTCTTCGAAGCACAAGCGACGACGAAGAGACCAGCGGCGACGAGGACTGAAGCGTAGGCGATTCGTGCTTTCATCAGGGCTCCCACGTAAGGCAGCACATATAAAGCCGGCGCCCCCGCAGGGGCAAAGGAAAAAGAGCGCTGGCAATAGTGGCCATCCGCGGGAAATCCGCTGTAAAACGGGCATATGCGGGTCGGCCGGAACCGTCCGCTTTTCTTCGACGCTCCCCTCTCCCCCGACGCGTGAACATGCGATCCTGCAAACTCGCCAGGGGGCTCACGAAGGCGTGGGGCACGAGCCGCTGGCGACACGGTCCGGACTCCATGCTGTCGTGGCGATCGAAGAGAGGAACGAGAGCGTGAGCGACGGCGCCTCCAGGGCCTCGGCGACGTGCCTCCTCCTCGTCGGCGATCGCGTCGTCCTCCGCGGAACGGCTCCGCCGGAGACCGAGTACGCGATGTTCGAGATCGGCGAGATCGAGCTCCGCGCGAGCGAGCCCGGTCGCGTCCGCGAGCACGGCTACCAGACGACCGCCGACCTCGCGCGAGCGCGGCTCGCCCACCTCGGGATGACGCCGGCGCTGGCGCGCGAGCTGGCGGAGTCGATGCAGCCCGTCCTGACCGACGCCTACGCGCGCGGGCTCGCCGTGCGCCGCGTCGCCCGCTACCTCGGCCCCGGCGAGCTCTTCCAGTCCGACGGCTACGACGGCGCGGCGCACCTCTATCGCGGCGTCTTCCTCGACCTCGCGACGCTCGCGCGCGACCTCGAGATGGAGCACGCCAGCGCGACGCTCCACGCCCTCTACCTCGCGACGATCCTGGAGAGCGAGCCGGACGACACGACGATCCTCCTCTCCACCGACGCATGCACGAAGGGCGGCAAGCCCGGCGCGCGCACGTACAAGCGCCCGGCGTTCGCGGATCCCAAGCGCCTGGCGAACGCGCTCGGAGGCCTCGCGCACCGGGCGCCGAAGCCGGACATCCACGACGCGCTCCCGCGCGCGGACGTGATCGCGTTCCTCCGCACGCGCGCCGACGCCGCGCCGGACGACGACGCCCGCGCGCTCTACAGATCGCTCGAGGGGAAGGTGTCGCTCCGCGACATGCCCGAGAAGGGCCCCCTCGCCTCGGCCGACCTCTGGGCGATCGAGACGCGGCTCGAGGCCGGCGAGCTCGACGGCGCGATCGACGCGGTCGACGAGGCCGAGCGCCGTCACGGACGCACTCCGGGCACGACATACCTGCGCGCGCGCGCGGCGCTCGCGATGCGCCTCGAGCCCGCGAAGCTCGTCGCCGAGCGGGTCTCCGCGCTCGCCCTCTCGATGACGTCGTTCCAGGAGCTGGCGCTGCTCGCCGCCGAGGCGTGGCTCGACGCGCGCCGCGCGATGCCCTACGCGCGCGATATCTCGTCGACGCGCCCGGCGCGACGAGGGGCTTGCCCGCGCGCAGCGGCTGCCTGCGCGCGCTGGTCGGCAGCCGGCGAAGAAGCACACGCTGATCGACGGGCAGGCGGCCGCCTGTTTCGCCGGCCGCCCGCGGCCCTCGCCGCGGACATCGCCGCGGTGATGCCGCCGGTCATCGACGCGCTCGACGACCTCGGCTTCACGCTCCGCGCGGGCAGGCAGGGCAGGCGCCGTTCGGCGAGCCGGTCCCTCAGAGCCTCGAGCCCGACGACCTCGAGCCGGCGCCGCCGAGCCCTCCTCCCCGGCGCCGTCACCGCGAGCCAGTTGCCACCGCCCGCGGCGCCGCCGGCGATGCCGTCGCGCTCGCGGGCGCGATGCCGCCGCCCTGCTCGAGGCGCGGCGTGCCCGCCGCCGGGGCCGTCGCGACGCTCGTCGCGTCGCTCCCCCGCTCCTCCAGCCGCAGCTCCCGGCGGCGCCGCTGTCGGCGCCACTCTCTCCGCACACGCGGCGCCGATGATCGACGATCGCTCTCCGCTCGCGCCGCCGGTCGTCCCGGCGATCGACGAACGCGACACTCCTCGGCGGAAGGTCTCCGGTCGCAGCGCCCCGCGGCGGCCGACGCCCGCTCGCGCGCGCCGCCTCCGCCGCTCGAGCCGACCTCTCCGGCGGCCGATCCGGCAGCGTCGTTCACGCTCGATCTACCGGGGCCCGATCTGCTTCCCGCCCAGACAGAGCTCGGCGCCCTCCACCTCGACGCGCCGCGCCCTCGCGGACGGCCGCGCCTCAGCGGCGTGATGATTGAGACGCGGCCGCCGGCGTCGTTCGATCCACGCGCCGAGTCCGACTCGCCGATCGTGCCGCGCACCACCTCGTCTCCCGGCGGGCCGGCGCGTGTCGGGCTCGTTCCCGGAGGTGCGCTCGTCGCCCGCCCCGCGCGGCGCGCGCCGCCTCGGAGCAGCCGGCGCCGGAGCGCTCGGCCCACGAGCGACCGACGCCGCTCCGTCCCCTCGGGACGCGTCCCCGCGCAGGACGAGCCGGTGTTACCCAGCCCGCGCGCCGAGCCTGCTCGGCGAGACGCTCGCCGCCGTGAGCCCGATCTCGAGTCGATCACGCCGACGACCTCGACGGCGCCGGGCCGCGCGTTCATGCAGCCGAGTCGCTCTGCCCTACCGGCACGAGAGCCCGGCGCCGCTCTTTGCCGAAGGCGCCCGTTGCTCCCGCGGCTCGGAGGGGCCGACGAGCTCGCGGAGCACCTGCCGCTCCCGCCCGCCTCGGCGGAGGCGCGATCGCTCGACGTGCCCCTGACCTCGGTGCTCGAGGCGCGGGTGCAGTTCACGTTGTTTGCGCGCGAGCTCTCGCTGGATTACCGGCTCAAGCGCGGATCGATTTTTCGCGCCGACGTGAGCGGCATCGGTGCTGCTCGAGTCGTTCCCCGACCACGTCGTCAAGACGAGCGACGAAGCGTACGAGCTCCGTCGCCACGGCGCGCTGCTGAGCGAGATCCTGTCGCGACGGCTCGACGCCGAGTGGCTCGACATCTCGCCGAACGAGCTCGGGTACTGGGTGATGATCGTCCCGCCGGACACGCGGGTCTGGCCGTTCGGGCGGATCGCGCGGCTGGTGGCGATGGGCCACAAGGAGCGCGACCTCGTGAGCTACTTCTTCGAGCTCTCGTCACGGGCGCGCGGGCGCTGAGCCGCGACGCGCGCACGCGCTCGCGGAGAGGGTGCTAGGCTCGACGAATGCCGCGCATCGAGATCGAGCGGATCGAGCAGGCCGAAGATCTCGCCGAGAGCTCGACCGAGAGCTTCGACCGGATCGCGTTCGCCGAGCGCGCGCTCGAGCTCGTGCGCCCGCCGCGCACCACGGTGGCGATCTGCGAGGGCGCGCGGCGGGTGAAGGTGGTCGCCGGACGCCAGTGGGGCAAGGAGCCCGACGCGCGCTGGGCCGTGGTCAGCGTCCCGCGCGACGCCTCGCGCCGGGCCATCGCCGCGGCCGTGCTCGCGCTCCACGACGGGCGTCAGCGCGCGTGGGCGCTCGACGTCCTCGTCTCCACGCTCGCGTCGCCGCGCGGCGTCGACGTCTCCGGGGCGGCGTGAGCGGCGAGCCGAACTACATCACGCGGCAGGGCGCGCGGCGGCTCCAGGAGGAGCTCGTCGAGCTCCGCACGAAGATGCGCCCGAAGGTCGTCCAGGACGTGGCCGACGCCGCCGCGCAGGGCGACCGGAGCGAGAACGCGGAGTACATCTACGGGAAGAAGAAGCTCCGCGAGATCGACCGCCGGATCCACTTCCTCACGAAGCGCCTCGAGAGCGCGCGCGTCGTGGAGCCGACGGACAGGCCCGACGTCGAGCGCGTGTTCTTCGGCGCGACGGTGGCGATCGAGGACGAGGACGGCAAGACCTCGAGCTACACCATCGTCGGTCAGGACGAGATCGACACGGCGCGCGGGCGCATCAGCTACAAGTCGCCGCTCGCGCGCACGCTGCTCAAGCGCCGCGAAGGCGACACCTTCACGTTCCGAAAGCCCGCCGGCGAGATCGAGCTCACGATCGTCGGCATCCGCTACGAGACGGACTGACGCGCGACGCACGCGCGGGACCCCTCTTGCGGGAGGCCCGGCGCGCTCGCCTATCGATCCCGGTCGGTCCCGCCGCTCAGGGCGCGGCCTCGACGCGGATCCGGAAGGAGGCCCCCACGCCCTGCGGACCGTCGTGCGGGTAACCGTTCACGTTGGCGCCGACGTTGAGCGTGCGCGTCCGCGGCGCGCCGTTAAGCATCTCGAACGAGTTCGGCTGGATCTCCTGGCCCGCCGTCGTGCTGCCGTGCGTGAAGCCGGACGCGCCGTGGATGATGTGCTGCTTCGAGTCGGCGTTGAAGACGGTGACGACGATCCCGTTGCCCTGCTGCGTCTTCAGCGGACGCGGGTTCGCGCCGAACGCCGCCCCCCAGTCGTCGCGGTAGGTCACGGTCGCGGCGCGGAGCGCGTCGACGTTGACGGGGATGGTCAGCTTCAGCTTCGGCGCGACCTTGAAGTTCGCGTTCGCGGTCGCCGTGGCGCCGCCGGCTCGGCCGGTGATGACGAGCGGCGAGCTCTCGTTCGGAGCGGTCGCGGCCGTGTCGACGGCGGCGGTGAGCCGGATCTTCACGGTCGTCGGCGCGGTGGACCCGGGCGAGATCGCCGCCTGGACCGTCGACGCGGTCACGCCCGTGGGCAGACCGGAGACGGAGAGATCGACCATGCCCGAGAAGCCGTCCTTCGGCTCGACCGAGACGTCGAGGTCGAGCGACTCTCCGAGATCGATCGTCGGCGTCGCGTTCGGGAGCGTGAGCGCGAACTGCGTGCCGGCCGTCCCCGTCGAGCTCGGCGCGTCCGGGCGCGTGTCGGCGTTCGGGTTCCCGAGATCGGTGTCGTTCGCACCCTCGGTGTCGTTCACGTCATGGTCGTCCGCCGAGCCCGCCGCCGGCGGTGTGTTGCGGCGGGCGCGACGCGACGAGAGGCCCGAGCTGTCGCTGCCGTCCATGCAGCCGAAGGTGGTCGCCGTGAGGATCGCCGCCAGGCCGATCAAGAGCGAGCTCTTGGTGCAGCTCCGAAGCCATCCCGATCGATCGCGGCTCGCCTCTCGTTCCATTTGCATGATCTCGAGACGTGCAAACGCGAAGCCAGGAGGAGGCCCGGCGCTCGCGCGCTCCCATTTCCGTCACCACGGTCCATTCGGCGCCGAGACGCGCGTGTACGCCGCGGGAACACCGAAAGATCCGTCGTGACGGCGCTCACCCGCACGCCGATTTGCGCAATCCGTTCCTCAGGCGCCGCTTCGCCGGGTGAGCCTTGATCCACGCAGCCTGGAGGACCGAGACCGCACGATGAGGGCGAGCGACCCCGCGATGAGCCAGCGCGGATCCGGGGTGCCGGGCGGCGAATATCCGACAACGTCGCAGCCGCACGTCGAGCGTCGTGGCGCCGATGCGGAGCCGGCGTCGTGGCCCGCGCCGGCGTCGCGACGAGTCGCCGGGCGGGGCGCGGCGGCGACCGCGCCGGCGTCGAGCACCGGCGAGAAGAGCGCCTGCATCTCGGGCCAGGATCCCGAGCAGAGGCTCGCGCGCGCGTCGGGCGTCGCGCAGGCGACCGGCCCCTCGATGTCCGCGAAGCGCGCGAGCGACGTGATCGTCGCGCCGCGGTCGCGCGAGACGGCGATCGCCGGCGCGCCCGGCGTGAGCGCGTTCTCGCAGACGAACAGCGCGCCCTCTGCGGCCGAGTGCAGGCAGAGCACGCCGCTCTTCGACACGACCTCGAAGTGCTCGCCGCGATCGGTCGAGCGGAAGAGGCCGTGCTCGGCGAGACCCGAGCCCGCCCAGTAGGTCGAGCCGTCGCGGCTCTTGGCGAAGCCGAACATCGCGCTCGTCATCGTCAGCACGTTTTGGAACGTCTTGCCGCCGTCGCGCGAGAGGAGAAGATCGCTCCCCTTGCCGTGGAGGTGGCGGATCAGCAGGCGGTCGGGGTCGCGCGGATCGACCGCGCCGATGAAGAACGGTCCCTCCGCCGCGAGATCGTTCTTCGCGGTCGCGAAGGTCGCGCCGCCGTCGACGGAGCGGAACACCTGGCCACGGATGGTCGAGTTGGGCTGCCCGCTCAAGTACACGCGCTTGGGGTTCGAGGGCGCGACCTCGATCGTCATCAGGTTCGTCTCCTCCATCCCCGCGAGGCGCTCGAACTGCTTCCCGGGCGATCGGCGCCAGACGTAGCTCGTCTTGCCGGGAGCTCCGGTGATCGCCCAGATCGTCTCGCCGCGCGGATCGGTCGTGAGGTCCTTGACGGTGTGGCCGTCGAGCTCCGGCGTGGCGTCGACGTCGCAGCCGTCGCGCGTCGAGACGAGACCGTCCTCGAGGCCGACCCAGAGGCGGCCGTCGCGCGTGGCCGTCACCGGCGGGTCCCACTGGCCGTCGTAGCCGAGCGAGCGCTCGCAGATCCACCTCCAGCTCTTGCCCGCGTCGCGCGAGACGAGCACGCCGAAGGTCGCCCGAAGGAACACCGTGCTGGGATCGCCGGGCACCGACTCGATCAGCTGCGCCTCGGGGAAACGACCGTTCGCTCGCGCGGCCCCGATGGTACAAATCAGAGCAGCCCCGATGAGCAGCCCTGCAAGGAGACGGCGCGCGGACGATCGGCGCGCCGGCGGCTCGCGCCAGGATCGATCGGGAGGGCGGAGCGAGGGGGGCGCGCGCATGGCGGCTCCTTTGTACTTGGTTTTCTTCGCGACCGCTCTCGCCTCCGCGTCCTCCGGATGCTCGAGCTGCAAGAAGTCGGCGCCCGGCGTCGCCGAGGGCCCGCTGACGCCGGGCGCGGCGATCCCGACGCCGCCCGCGCGCGCGGCCTACGTCACCAACAACGGATCCGACTCGATCAGCGTGATCGATCGCGACGGCGACACCGTCACGACCGTCCCGCTCGACCTCGATCCCGACGCCCGCGAGGCGCCGCACCACCTGGCGATCGACGCGCGCGCCAAGTCCGTCTTCGTCGCGCTCGCGTTCCCGCCCGAGCCCGGGAAGAAGAAGGATCCGCACGCTTCGCACGGCGGGGCGAGCGAGGTCGGACGCCTCGCGCGGCTCGACCTCGCCAACCTCTCGATGAACGCGGCGGCCCTCGTCGACGAGAACCCCGGCGACGTCGTGCTCACGCACGATCGCTCGCGCGTGCTCGTCACCCACTTCGACATGAAGCGCGCGATGGACGTCGCGGCCAGGGGCGCCGCGAGCCCCGCGACGATGTTCGCGCACCTCGTCGTCCTCGACGCGCGCACGATGAAGCGCCTCGGGTCGCGCGCCGTCTGCACCGCGCCGCACGGCGTCACGACGACGCGCGACGACCGCACGGCCTTCGTCGCGTGTTACGGCTCCGACGAGCTCGCGATCGTCGACCTCTCGACCGACGGCTTCCCGACGTCGCGGATCCCCCTCGGCGCGACGCCGGGCGTCCCGGGCGTGCCGCGCTACGGTCCGTACTCGGCGACGCTGTCGCCGGACGAAGAGGTCGTCGTCGTCGCCGACCTCGAGGGCCAGGACATCCGCGTGTTCGATCGCGCGACCAAGCGCTTCGCCGCCGAGCGGACCGTGCCGCTCGCGGCCAAGGCCTTCATGCCGGCGTTCGTCGACGCGCGGACGCTCCTCGTCCCCACGCAGGCCCCCGACGGGCTCGTGCGCGTCGACATCGAGCAGGCGAAGGTCACGGGCCGCGGCGCGCTGACCAAGGCGGAGTGCGCGCTGCCGCACGTGGTGAAGGTCGCGAAGGACGGCCGCGTGTACCTCGTCTGTGAGGGCAACCACACGCAGCCGGGAAGCGTGCTCGAGATCGACAGGGACTCGCTCGCGCCCAAGAAGCGCTGGAATGTCGGCGTGTACCCCGACGGTATCGAGCTCGGCGAGTGACGGCGCGATCCTTGGATGCCGAGGAGCGCGCCCGATCGGCAGGCGCGCTCCACGCGATCGCGCGGCGCGCGCACTGATCATCGGAGCAGCCGGCGCCGGATCGCCGCCGAGGCGCGCGCGTCGGTTTTCGTTTTCTCCCTCGCCGAGCCGGGTTACGGCACGCGCTCCCATGATGTACCCGCCCGCCCGCACGAGGGGCAACGAGCACCGCCCCGCCGCCGCGCGGGCCACCGTCGCGCTCGGCGCAGCGCTCCTCTTCGTCGCGACCGTGGCGCCGGCCTGCGCGAAGAACCAGGCCTCGCAGAAGGACGCGACCCTCGCCGCCTCGGCGACGCTGGCGATCGCCACCGTGACGCCGGCGCCGCCCGCGCCGAAGGCGAGCCCGACCGTCGCGAGCGCGAAGAAGAGCGCCGACGCGAGCGCGTGCCCGGCGGGCATGGCGCTCGTGGAGGGCGAGTACTGCCCCGACGTCGAGCAGAAGTGCCTCGAGTGGATGGACCCGCCGTCGAGCCGCTACCACCACTTTCGCTGCGCGCGTTACGCGAAGTCCGTCTGCAAGTCGAAGGAGCGCGTCCACATGCGCTACTGCATCGACGCGACGGAGCGCGCCGAAGACGACACGGGCCTGCCGCGGCACTTCATGTCGTGGACGAGCTCGAAGAAGCTCTGCGAGGCCGAGGGTGGCCGCCTCTGCCGCGAGAGCGAGTGGCAGTTCGCCTGCGAGGGCGAGGAGATGCGCCCCTACCCGTACGGCTGGGAGCGCGACGCCGGCGCGTGCAACGTCGACCGGAGCACGAACATCGGCAAGCCCGGCCGGCTGGTCGATCACCGCGCGGCGGTCGGCTCGCACGACAAGTGCGCGAGCCCGTTCGGCGTGCAGGACATGGCCGGCAACGTCGAGGAGTGGGTCCAGGCCGACGGCCGCGGCATGGGCAACAAGATGGGCTGGAAAGAGGTCCTGAAGGGCTCCTGGTGGATCCCGAGCCGGCACGCCTGCCGCCAGTTCCAGGTCGGGCACGACGCGGTCTACAACGGCGCCGAGACCGGCACGCGCTGCTGCAAGGACGCGCCGCAGCGCGAGGTCGCCGCGCGCTGAGGCCGCCGCGGCGATCAGAGCCAGCGCTGCCGCTTGAAGTAGAGGACGATGCCCGCGGCGATCGCGGCCATCATGCCGAGCGCGTAGAAGTAGCCGTACTGCCAGTCGAGCTCCGGGAACACGCCCTTGAAGTTCATCCCGTAGATGCCGGCGACGAGCGAGAGCGGCAGCATGATCGTCGAGATCAAGGTCAACCGCTTCATGATCTCGTTCATCTGGTGCGACTGGATGCTGAAGTGCGCCTCGAGCAAGCTCGTCGCGAGCTCGCGGTAGCTGTCGACGAGCTCGGTGACGCGCGCGAAGTGATCGTAGACGTCGCGGTAGAACGGCATCGCCTCGCGCGGGATCTCGTCGAACTCGGCGCGGGCGAGGCGCGAGAGGATCTCGCGCTGGGAGATCGTCGTCCGCCGTAGCAGCTGCAGGCTCCGCTTCACGTGGAGGATCCGGCGCATCGTCGCGTGGTCGTCGTCGTCCTTGGACCTGCCCTCGAGGATGTGGGTCTCCACCTCTTCGAGCTCGGCCTCGAACCGGTTCACGACCGGCAGATACTCGTCGACCATCCGATCGAGGACGGCGTGTGCGATCCAGGCGGGCCCCTTCTTGAGCAGGCGCGCGTTGCGCCCCACCTCCGCGAGCACCGGCGCGATCGCGCAGACCTTCTCGTCGTGAGCGTGCGTGACGATGAAGTTCGGCCCGATGACGACGTCGAGCTCGGTCAAGGAGAGCGGGACGTCGCTCCCGCCCACGTCCTCCTCGCGGACGCCGTGCATGACGAGCTGGACGTACTCGCCGAAGTCCTCGACCTTCGGGATCCCGATGTCGTTCCAGATGTCCTCGATCGCCAGCGGGTGGATGTGGAGGACCTCGAGCAACAGGTCGTCGGCCTGCGCGACGCGCTCGTCGAGGTCCACCCAGAAGCGCTTCTTCGCGCGGTGGGCCGCGGCGATCGCGTCGTAGTCGGTCGTTACGACCACGGCGTCGCCGTCGAGGATCAGGGCCTTGACGCCCGACTCCTTGCGAACCCTGGCGGCGCGCTTCCCGCCGGGCGCGCCGCTGTCGCTCCGCGGCTCGTTCAAGGTCTTCGCGGCGTTGCTCACGCCGTAAGGATACCGTCAGGCGCGAGCGTGATCAGGGCCGCAAATTCGCTCCGATTACGAATATTTACGAAGCGATCCGGCGGAGAGCGCGCGGCGCGGGTACGGGGGAGGACGCGCCCGCTAGCGCTTCTCGGCGAGGATCAACGTGCGCGGCGACTCGCAGCCGAAGAAGACGCCCGGGGTCCCGGTGCGCCCGCTCACCTCCGCGACGCGGAAGCCGTTGTCATGCAGCATCTTCCCGAGCTCGTGGAGCGCGTACGCGCGGATCGAGTACTCGATCTCCTTCGTGCGCCCGTCGTCCATCATCAGCGTCCGCTTCACCTTCATGCGGCTCGTGATGAAATCGATCGTCATCTCGTCCATGCAGATGCAGCCGTCGCCCTCGAACCACGCGAGGGACGGCGCTTGCCGGACGATGTAGTCGCGGTTCACGACGTCGAGGAGGAACTGGCCGCCCTTCTTGAGCGCCTTGTGGACACGCGCGATGACCGCGCCGTTCTTCTCTTCGTCGAAGTAGCCGAAGCTCGTGTTCCACGAGTAGACGCCGTCGAAGGTCTCCTCGAACGTCATCTCGCGCATGTCGCCCTGCACGAAATTGATCTTCTGCTTTCGGTCCTGGGCCTCGTCGGAGGCGCGCGCCAGCATCGCGAGGCTCAGGTCGAAGCCGACGACCTGGTAGCCGCGGGCGGCGAGCTCCACCGCGTGCCGGCCGGTCCCGCAGGCGAGGTCGAGGATCATCGCGCCGGCCTCACAGCCGAGGCTCTCCTCGATGAAGCTCACCTCCTTGCCGATCTGGCCGTCCGTCACCTTGGCCATGGTGCGGATGAAGTCGTCGTTGAAGAGCTCCTCCCACCACGGGCGCGTCTTCTTGCGCATCGCGGCCGTGTCGGTCATCGGCGGGGGCGCGAGCGCGCCGACGGGCGGCACGAAGACGAGCGGGTTCGACGGGCGGCGGGCGGCCATCGTCGACGGCGCCGTCGCCGGCGGGGGCGTCGCCGGGGCGACCGGCGGAACGAGCGCGGCGGGCGCGATCGGCGGCGCCTGGGGCGTCGCGACCGGCGGCGCCTGGGGCGTCGCGACCGGCGACGCGAGAGGGCCGCCCGGCGGCGGCTGCGAGGGCGTGTTGCCCGTCGGCCGGCTCGGCGCCGGCGCGACGGCGCCAGGCGACGACGCCGTCGCGATGTCCGGCTTGAACGCAGGGTACTTCCCCGCCGTCTTCACCGGCGGAGGATGGTAGGCCGGCGACGGGAGCGACTCGACGCTGACGAGATCCTCCGGCGCGACCTCGACCTCGCCGGTCTCGCTGACGCGGTCGCCGTCGTCGATGCGGATGTCCTCCGAGTCGAGCGCGAGCGGTAGCCTCGGATGCGTCGCGAGCTCGTCGCTCGACGGATCGGGGATGCTCGCGATGCTCGAGAGGTCCATGTCGACGGGGATGTCGTCGGAGATGGGCGGGCTCGAGTTGTGGACCTCGTGCGAGTCGAGCACGGTCCCGCGGGGATCGGCGCGACCGTCGGCGCCGTCGATTCGCTTCGGCTCGTCGCGGAGCTCGACGATCGGCGTCGGCTTGATCGGGGTCAGGTCACGCGCGACCTCCGGCTGGTAAGGCGTCCAGCCAGGCTCGTGCGTCGCGTCGATGCCGCCGGCAGGCGCGCCGACGAGCGCCGCGAGGCGCGCCCGCACCTGGTCGCTCGGGAGCTCGAGCGTGTCGTCGGCGTTGAGCGGCGGCGGGGGCCCGGTCATCGGCCGCGCGAGCGCCAGAGGTGTGCTGTCGCTCCCGAGCTCGGAGCGCGCCGCCGGCTCGGGAGACGAGGGCGGACGGCTCGGCGACGTGATGGGCGCCGCCTCCGCGGAGGCGAACGCGGGCGGCGCGACGGAGCCCTTGCCGTCCGAGACGGCCGGGACGCCGCCCGCGGGCGTGGTGGCCGGGAGGTTCGGGCGCGAGATCTCGTCGTCCGGGATGCGCAGCGTCATCTTCGCGCGCTTGCGCCCTTGCGCTTCCTTCGCCTCGGCTTCGGTCGCCGCCTTCACGCGGGTCGAGGGCCGCTCCTTCTTCAGGGAGGGCGGCGGCACCGACGCCACGTTCTTCGGAGACGAGGAGGAGAGCGCCGGCGGCGCGACGGACGCCGGGCTCTTCGAGCGGATCGGCGGCGGAGAGGTCGGCCTCGGCGCGACCGGCGGGGGCACGTCGGCGCCGTCGTCGTCGCCGAGGATGATGTCGTCGAGCGGCTCGGCGTGCCCCGGCGTCGCCTTCGAGGGTCCGTCGCCGCTCATCCAGGCCCCCGGGTGGCGTCACCGTTCGCGGCCTCCGCCTCGGGCGCGTGGCGCGCGAAGGGCTGACCGAAGCGCACGGCGCCTTCTCCGACCAGCCACTCGGCGACGACGCCCGGCTCGAAGAACACGACCGCGGTCGAGCCGAGCCGGAAGATGCCGATCTCGTCGCCGCGCTCGACGCGTCGCGCGGGTGACAGCTCGTGGAGGCCGATGGGCACGTCGAGCTCGTCGATCCCGCTGACGGTGATGCGACCGACGACCATCGCGGCGACCATCACCACCGTGACGCGGCCGAGCCCGGACTCGGGCGGCGTGTCGATGGCGATCGCGACGCGGCGGTTTCGAACGAAGAGGTTGTGGACGTGCCGGACGCCGATGGCGTTGACGGGGTAGTAATCGCCCGGCATCGAGCGCACGGAGGCGATCTCGCCGGCGACCGGCGCGTGCACGCGGTGGTAGTCCCGCGGCGAAAGATAGACGACGCATCCCTGTCCGCCTTCGTAGCGGCGCGCGTCGTCCTCGTCGCCGAGGAGCTCGTCGACGCGGTAGGGACGCCCCTTGACGTGGAAGGCGCGGCCGTCGACCGGGCCGATCGAGTCGACGCGCCCGTCGGCCGGGCTGATGACGATCCGCGGATCGTCGGGCAGCGGCCGCGCACCGTCCTTGAGCTCGCGCGTGAAGAACGCGTCGAACGAGCGGAACCCGCTCGACTGCCGGCACTCGTCGAGGTCGACGTCGTAGGCTCGGCAGTAGACGTCGACGACCGCCTTGCCGACGCGGTCGGGCCAGGCGTACTCGGACAGGTGACCCATGACGCGCGTGATCCGAGTCCGCGGGAGCACTCGCAGGATCTGGGCGGTTGCGTACGTGATCGCGTTCATCGACGAAAAAGGAGAACCGACCTGGGATAGACGGGCCGACCGCACGCGAACGTCATGCGTAGGATCTGCCGACCTCTTTCTCTCGGCAGATTCTGCCGTTACGGATTATGCCGGGCGTCCGTGCAAAAGGTCAATCAGACCTCGTAGCGCGCCGGGGACCTAGTCTCTACCCAGATCGGGCTCACCTCGCTTCCGGGCAGCGTCGCACAGAGGCCCACCCGGATCCTGTTTTTGTGCAGACGGCTCGTCGGAAGGCGCGCGCCCGCAGGCGGCCTCGACGGTGAAGGGATCGTGGGCGAGCGCCTCGGCGGCCGCCCGGTCGGCCGCCGGGACGTCGCCGCGGGCGCGCGCCAGGCGCGCGCCGAGGGCCCAGCACGGCCCGTACCCGGCGATCCACGCCGACGGATCCGCGACCAGGGCCTCGGCGCCGGCGACGTCACCCTTGGCCTCGAGGATGCGGGCGCGGAGGTAGCGGAGGCTTGGATCGCCGAGCAGCGCGTCGGAGACCTTGTCGAGCTCCGTCAGGGCCTCGTTCGGATGGCCGCGGCCGAGGAGGAGCTCGGCCAAGCGGGCGCGCTCGCGCGAGTCCGCGGCGCTCGGGGGCGCGCCGCCGAGGCCGTAGAGCGGGGAGAGCGGCTCCTTGGGCTTGCGCGCGAGGTGCGCCCGCCACTTCACGTCCCACTGCGGCAGCGTCTCGCCGCTCACGAGCTTCAGGGCCTCGTCGACGCTCTTCGCCGTCCGGAGCGCGACCAGGAGCTTCCCGAGCGCCCCCTCGGCCTGCGTCTCGACGAAGAAGCGCACGAAGCTCGCGACCTCGGCGAACGCCACCATGGCCGCGTCGGCGCTCGGGAGCATCGCGATCGACGGCCCGAGCTTGTCGAGCGGCAGGTCGAGGTTCAGCTCCATCCCCCGCTGGACCACGCTCTCGACGCTCGGGCGATCGTCGAACGGCCCCGGCTCGCGCCAGCGCACCTCCTGGCGCCGAGCGACGCCCTCATGGAGCCAGAGCGGCGCCCGCTCGCGCGACTGCATCGAGATCGCGAGGTGGGTCAGCTCGTGCGTGAGCGTGTCGCGCCACGCGTAGCCGTGCTTGCTCGCGCGCGGCGAGAGGATCGTGACGCGGCCCCACTTCGCGACCGCGACCGTGCCGGTCGTCTGCGCCGCCTTGTACGGCAGGCCGGTCATCGCGGAGAGCGAGAGGAGATCCCGCACGACCGTGATGCGCGTCGGGCGCTTCCACTCGACGCCGAGGTCGCGCGTGAGCGAGGCGCGCGCCTTGTTCACGGTGTCGACCATCAGCGGCATCAGCGCGCGGTCGGACTCGTCGTGCCAGCGGACGACGACGCCGGCGGCGGCGTCCTCGTCGACGACCGTGGCCGCGGTGACGCGCGCGCACCCGCGGGCGACGTCGGCGAGGACGCGGCCCTCTTCGTCCTCGGCGAGCTCGCCGCGGCTCATGAGCGCCGCGGAGAGATCGCAGTCCTCCTCGTAGAGCGCGAGGCGCGCCTTCGCCATGACGACCGCGGGGCTGTTGGGGTCGGCCTTCGCCAGATCGGCCCGCGCCTTGTCGTACTCCATCGCGACGATGAGCTCGTTCGCGCGCGCGGCCGCGCCCTCGCCGGGGTCGGGCTGCGCGACGGCGCGGCCGGGCCCGCACACCGCGAGGAGCCCCGCGCCGAGCGCGAGGACCGCTCCGCCCTTCCGGAGGCGCACGCGGGGCGTCATCGGAGCAGGCCCTCCGCGTAGCGCTTCACGGCGTCCTTGTACTTGCCACCGGAGGGCTGGCCGAGCCCCTTGATGACGCGCCGGCGGAACTCCTCCGGGCCCTTGTGCGAGTCGGCCGTGGGGATGTCGGCGTGGTCGCGCGCCGTGCGATCTCCGTCGGAGCTCGACGACTCGCGGTCGGCCTCGCCGTCGCCGAGGGCGTCGCGCGCCATCTCGAGCTTCTGCTGCGCCTCGCGCTGCTTCTTGAGGCCCTTGTCGGCGTCGCCTTCGCGGAGCGCGCGCGCCGCCTCGCGCGCCGCGTCCTCGGCGTCGCGCAGGGCCTCGAGCGCCGCGGGCGGCAGCGCCTCTTCGTCGCGGCCCTTCTTCGCGAGCTCGCGCGCGCGCTCGCCGAGCTTGCCCTCGGTCTCACCGTGCTCGCGCAGCTCCGGAGCCGCGCGCTGGGCGGCGCGACGACGTAGCTCCTCGAGCTTCTCCTCGGCCCACTTGACCTCGGCCTCCATCTGCCGTCGCGCTTCGTCGACGGTGCGCTCGGCGCCTGGATCCGCGAAGCGTCCGAAGCGCTCGCGCGACGCCGCGCGCTTCGCTTCGTCGAGCGCCCCGAGCGCGCTGCGGCCGCTCTCCACGGCGTCCGCGGCGTTGCCCTGCTCCATCGCCTTGGCCATCTGCTCGGCGGGCTCGCGCGCGGCCGCGCCCTTGCTCGTCCACGAGTCGCTGCCGCCGCCGACGTTCGGCAGCGGGCGGACGGCGTCACGGACCTTCTGCGCGTGCTTCTTCGCCTCCTCGGAGAGCGCGTCGAGGTCGTCCTTCGTCGAGCCGGCGGCGAGCGACTGCTCGACCTTGCCGACGTTCCCGGCGTGCTCGGCCGCGAGCTTGTCGAGCTCGCGCGCCGCCTCGTTGAACGCCTCCTCGACGTCGCTCGCCTCGTCGTCCTCGCCGGGCGCGCCGCGCCCGCCGCCCGACTCGCCGCCGGCCTGCGAGGGCCGGCCGCCGCGCGCGCCGAAGGACGGATCGGGCTGACGGAGGCGCGCCGCGAGGTCCTGCGCGGCGAGCGTGGTGTGGACGAGATCGCCCGCGGTCCGCGCGCGCGCGACGCGGAGCAGATCCATCTCGACGATCTCCCCGATGTCGCGGCCCAGCGCGCCGAGCCGGCGCATGGCCTTGCCGCCGCCGTCGAGGACGACGACGGCCGCGTCCATCCGCTGCTCGCCGCGGGCCTTCTCCGCCGGCTTGTGCGCGAGCGCGGCCGCCGACGCGAGGTCCTCCGCGACCTCGGCGAGCTCGCGCGCGACCTCGCGCGTGTCGCGGAGGCCGAGGCCTTGGATGGCGCCGTCGATGACGAGCACCATGCGCTCGGTCGCCTTGACGACGTTCGCGCGCGCGGTCGTGCTCGGCGAGCGGAGCTGGTTGTGCGCGGCGTCCTTGACCTTGCGCATCCGCCCGCGGAGCATCGCCCCGAGGCGGCTCGGCACGCGGGCGCCGGCGTAGGACGTCGTCAGCGTGGTCTCGAGCAGCTCGCTCCCCTCGTCGGCGAGCTTCACGTCGTGCTCGAGCATCGTCCGCCGCTCTTTGGGCTCCGCGGCGAGCGGGGTGGCGAGGCGCCAGGCGAGCGCGTCGACGAGGGCGTCGCGCACCCGGACGAGGGCGGCGAGGCGGCGCGACTCCGGCTCGCCGACGTCCGGCGGGACGATCGTGATCGCCTCGCTCGCGCCCCACTTCGGGCCGGTGATGGGATCGTTGTCCTTCGCCTCGACGCGGATCTCGATCGGCGCGTGGCTCTTCTTGATGAAGGGATCGCTCGCCCGCAGGTTGTAGCCGCCGCGGTCGCTCTTGGTCTCGCCGTCCAGGCGCGCGAGCACGCGGCGCTCTTCGCGCGGCCCAGCGCGGAGGACGAGGTGCACTTCACGGAGGCCGTGGTCGTCCGCCGCCTCGTAGTGGATCGGGATCTCGGAGGCGTCCTCCTCGCTCGCGAGGCGGATCTGCCGCGGTGCGCCCTCGAGCATGACGAGCGGCGCCAGGTCCGGGATCGACTCGACCGGCGTGTCCTCCGGCTCGGGGATGACGACGTCGCCGAAGCGCGCGACGACGCGGAGCCTCACGGACTCGGCGAGCGGCCAGCGCGCGACGACGTGCCCGGAGCCGTCGTCGACGAAGGGGACCTCCGCGGCGCCGTCCGTGAGGAGGAGCCGGCGACCGGCGTGGAGCGGAGCGCCACGCACCGTGAGGAGCGTGCCGCGCGGCAGCGCGACGTCGTCGTAGGCCAGGACGCGCCGCTCTTCCTGGTGGAGGTAGTCCGGCGGACGCGCGCGGATCTGCGGCTCGCTCAGCCAGGGCATGCCGACGGGCGCGACGCCGCCGCGCGAGACGAGGATGTCCGCGCCCTCCGCCGCGCCCCACGGGTTCATCGCGCACGCGGCGACGTTGCCTACGGCGAGCACGAGCGCGACGACGCCCAGCACGAACGCGACGCGCTGCGCGCCGCGGCGAACGCCGTCGAGCGGGAGCGCCGCGAGCGTCCGGGCGACGTGGAGCTCCGCGAGATCGCCCGAGGCGCCGCGCAAAGGCGCGGGCTCGAGCAGCGACAGCGCGCGGACCGCGCGCGCGGCGGCCTCGGGGTCCATGCGGCCGGCGACGTGCTCGATCGTGCGCGCGGGGTCCGCGAAGACGCGGCGCTCGAGCAGGCTCACGACGGTGGCCGCGGCGGCGGTGGCGACGAGGATCAGCGCTCCGGCGAGCCTGGCCTGGCTGGTGCCGCCGCGCGCGACGAGCATCGCGATCGTGACGAGGAGCAGGCTCCCCATGACGATCGCCCGGCGACGCGGACCGCGCACGGCGAAGCGCCACGCGTCGGCGAGCGCGCGGAGGGACTCGCGGTGCGCGGGCGCGACGGCCCCGGGCTTCTTCCGCGGGGGGCGGCGGTCGCGCGGCGCGATCGCCCCGCCACGAGCGCGCGAGGTGGACGGAGCTTCGCCTCGCTCTCGCTCCGAATGCTCGCTCTTCGAATCGACCGTCGCCATGCGCTGCGCTCGTCTTGCCGCCGGTGCGCCGAGTCGTCCCTACCGGAGGCCTGCCTCATCTACCCGCGCCGGCGAACGCCGAACCGCGTGGATCCTAGCGCACGCTCACTGGGGCGGCGACGGGAACGGACCGAGGTTCGGCGGCGGCCACGGCTGATCCGGCGGATAGAACGGCGGCCTCGGTCCCGGGAACTGGAACGTGCCGAACGGCGTCACGATCGTGGTCTGCCCCGGCGTCCCCGCGTCTGCGGCAGGCTGACCGCCACCGCCACCACCGGCGTCCTGTTGAGCTTGGCCGCCACCGCCCGCGTCCTTCTTCGGCGCGGGCGTCGGCGAAGGCCCCGGCGGCGGCGGCGCCGTCGGCACGACCGTCGACGTGGTGAGCGGGGTGACGGGCGTGACCGTGGACGTCGCCGGGGGCGTCAGCGGCGTCGACGGTGTCGGCGTCTCGGTCGCGAACGTCGGCGGCGGGAGCGGCACCGGCGTCGGCTCCTGCGTCCCGAGGACGTACGCGACGACCGCGCCCGCGCCGAGCAGGAGCGCGATGACGGCGAGCGCGATGATGAGTCCCGAGCCGCCCTTCTTCGGAGGCGGCCGCGTCGGCTCGTACGCCGGCGCGTGGGGTCCGGCCGCGTGGGGCGGCGCGTGATGCGCGCCCGCGTGGGGCGCCGTCATGGCCGGCGCCGCCAGTGGCGGAGCGCCGACCGTGCCGCCGCTGCCGTGTCCCATCGGCGGCGGCGGGCCGGAGCCCGCGGCCGGATTCGTCAGCGCGGCGTCGACCGGCGCGCCCATGACCGTGCCGGTGCCGATGTCCGGCCGTGCGTCCGAGGTGTCGGCGAGCGCGGCCCCGATCGCCGGCGCTGCGGCCGCCGGAGGTGCGGCCGCGGGAGGTGCGAGCGGCGCGGCGACCGGAGCCGTGCCCCCGCCGCCGCCCGCGGCGGCGATCTTCGCGGTGCCGGCGCGCTTGCCGCTCGCGATGTCCTCGAGCGCGAGGCGCATCTCGGTGGCGTTCGCGAAGCGCAGCTCCGGGCGCGGCGCCATCGCGCGGTGCACGAACCCCGCGAGCTGGGGCTCGATCCCGGGCGCGGCCTGCACGAGCGGCGTCACCTCTCCGCGCTCCACCTTGAGGATGAGGACGCGCGGATCGTCCGCCGTCGCCGGCGCTTGCCCGGAGAGCATCTCGTAGAGCATCACGCCGACGGCGTAGAGATCGGCCCGAACGTCGACCTTGTCGGCCGAGTAGGCCTGCTCCGGCGCCATGTACTCGGGCGTGCCCATCAGCATGCCGGCGACGGTGAGGTTCTTCGTCTGCCCCGCCTGCGCGGTCTTCAGCTTGGCGATGCCGAAGTCGATGAGCTTGAGGATCGATTTGCCACCCTGGAACGTGACGAAGACGTTGTCGGGCTTGAGGTCGCGATGAATGACGCCGAGCGCGTGCGCCGCCTCGAGCGCCTGGAGGATCTGCCCGGCGTACTCGCACGCGGTGCCGACGGCGAGCTTCTGCTGCCGCTTCACGACGCCGGAGAGCGGCTCGCCCTGCAGCAGCTCCATCACGAGGTAGGCGACGTCGTCGGCCGTGCGATCGACGTCGATCACCTGGACGACGTGCGGGCTGCGGATCTGCGCGGAGACGCGCGCCTCCTGGAGGAAACGCTCGGCGATGCCGGCGCGCCGCGCGAGATCGCTGTGCAGCACCTTGATGGCGACGTGCGTGCCGAGCGTCAGGTGCTCCGCCTCGTAGACGGCGCCCATCCCCCCGTCTCCGAGCAACCGGAGAAGCTTGTACTTCCCGCTTATGACCTGCCCGACCTCGACCACGCTTCGGCTTTTATCATAGTCGAACGACGGGCCACGGATGGAGCGTTCGGCGGAGGCGCGGGACATCGCGTCTCTGACGCGCGACGCCCCGAGAATGTTCTCGACCGTCGGTCGCAAAGTCACGCCGCTCGCGTCCGCCGGCGCGCTCGCGCTTCGCGTCCGGCCGGCGCGCTCGCGCTTCGCGTCCCCGCCGGCGCGCTCGCGCTTCGCGTCCCCGCCGGCGCGCTCGCGCTCCTTGCCGAGACGGCGCATCGCGGTCGCAGTGGCGACGGAGGCGGAGCGCGTCGCGTCGGGCTTACGCGGCCTCGCGCGCCTCGGTCAGCGAGATGCGGCTGACGTGGAGGACCGCGGTCGCGGTGTCGGCGTCCTCGACGGCGGCGAACATCGGTACGAGGCGCTCCTCGTCCGCGCCGCCGAAGGCGCCGCTCGGCGAGAACGCGCGCGCCTGCGGCCCGTCGAGGACGAGGTAGACGTCGCGGCGGGCGCTGCCCCCGCGCGGCGCGGTGATGACGTACGCGATGCGCTCGCGATCGAGGTGGAGCTCTTCGGTGCCGCGCCGGATGAGCACGCGCCGATCGGTGACGAAGTAGCGGGTCGCCCGCGCGAGCCGCCACGGCCGGAGCAGCGCGGAGTAGCCGACGAAGCACGCCACGCCCGCGAGCAGCAGCACCGCGAGCGCCACGCCGCCGACGAGCACGCCCGCCGTGACCGGGGGCAGCGCGTGCGCGCGGAGCACGCGCGCGATCGGCGGCGTTAGCCGCACGAACAGGTGCACCGCCGCGATCGCGAGCACGACGCCGCCGACCGCCGTCGCGACGCGTCGCGCCGTCCAGCGCGACGCCCACGGCCGCGCGGTCCACAGCACGCGCTCACCGTCGTCGAGCCGCTGAGCGAGCGGACGATTGCCGTCGCCGAGGGGGGCGCTCGGGGTGAGACCGCGCACGATCGCCCAGAGGCGGTCCGGCCCCTCGACGTCCGCGAGGGTGAGGCTCAACGTCCGCCGGAGGGCGCCCGTCGGCACGACGCGCTCGAGGACGAGATCGCCGACGCCGGGGACGCTCGGGTTCCAGCGGATGATCGCGTAGCTGATGGCGTCGCGATCGATCGAGCGGCGGAGGCGCCCGCGCTGCCAGATCACGTGCTTCTCGGTGACGGCGTACCGCGCCGAGGAGCGGAACCAGAGCGGCAAGCGCCAGGCGCCGAGCGCGAGCGACGCCGTCCACGCCGCGAAGCCGAGGAGGCTCCCCACGTGCTGCCCGAGGCCAGTCGCGATCACGACCGCGAAGGCGAGCGCCACGACGGAGATCGTCGCGGCGACGACCGCGATGAGCTTGAACGCCCCCGGCAGCGTGACGACCTTCGGCCCGCCGCTCCAGACGATCTGCTCTCCGTACAGCGAGTCGCGCGCCATCAAACCTGCTCTCTCCCGGAGGACGCTCCTCCGCCGGCCTCCCCGCGCGCGGCGTGCGCCCGGATTCGTCGTGGGATCTGGAGCAAGAACAACGCCACCTTATGTCAGCTTGGGCCCGAACCTCGCGCCTGTCCATCCCCGGCGCGCGAGGATCGCCCCGAACGCGCGGGTCGGACGTAGTCCCAGGTAGGCGAAACGCCGGGAGGCCGCAGCGCTGCGCGACAGCGGCCGCGCGGGACACCCGCGCGAACCGGGGCGTTCAGGCGCGCGGCAGCGGGAGCGGCGCGTTTCGGCGCGAGGCGCCGCGCGCGAAGGCCGCCCGCACGAGGGAGCCCGCGAGCTCGGGCATCGGGATGCCCGCCACGCCGGCCGCCTCGGGGTAGAGGCTCGTGTCGGTGAAGCCGGGCATCGTGTTCACCTCGAGCAGCGTCGGCTCCCCGACGTCGGGGACGACGAAGTCGACGCGCGAGAGGTCTCGGCACCCGAGCGCGCGGTGCGCGGCGACGGCGATCTCCTGGACGCGGCGCGTGAGGGCCTCGCCGAGCGGCGCCGGGCACAGGTGCTCGCTCCGCCCCGGCGCGTAGCGCGCTTGGTAGGTGTAGAACGCATCGCTCGGCGAGCGGATCTCCGTCGGCGGGAGCCAGGCGGGCTCGCGGAGATCGAGCACGCCGCACGTCACCTCCCGGCCGGGGGCGAAGACCTCGACGAGCGCGACCTCGTCCACGGCCCACGCCGCGTCGATCGCCTCGGCGAGCTCGCGCGCCGAGGCGCCGCCGGAGAAGCGCGCGACGCCGATCGCCGAGCCGTTGGCGCACGGCTTCACGACCAGCGCGTCACCGAGCTCGGCGAGCGCGCGCCCGGCCTCGTCGATCGCGCTCGCCGCGCCGCGCCGCGCCGCGATCGAGCGGGCGATCGGCAGCCCCGCCTCGGCGAACAGGATCTTCGCCGTCCGCTTGTCCATCGCGAGCGCGCTCGCGAGGACCCCCGAGCCGACGTACGGCAGCGCGAGCACCTCGAGGAGACCCTGGAGCGAGCCGTCCTCACCGACCGCGCCGTGGGCGACGGGGAAGACGACGTCGAAGCCGCCCGCGCGCAAGGACTCGGCGAGGTGGGCGTCGAGCTCCAGACGCACGACGCGATGCCCGGCTCGCTCGAGCCCGCGCGCGACGCTCGCCGCCGACGCGCGGCTGACCTCGGCCTCGGACGCGGGGCCGCCTTGCACGACGGCGACCGAGAGCCGGCGCGCGCCGTCCTCTCCGCGGCTCACGCGATCTCCGGGCTCGGCTTCGCGGCGTGCTTCGAGAAGTCCACGAGCTCGATGCCGAGCTTCTGCGAGAACTCGAAGATCTTCTGGTCGCGGTAGAACTCGCCGAAGACGATCCGGCTGATGCCGGCGTTGGCGATCAGCCGGAAGCAGCCCCAGCACGGCGAGGCCGTGACGTAGATCGACGCGCCCTCGATCCGCACGCCGTTGCGCGCAGCCTGCACGATCGCGTTCGCCTCCGCGTGCACGGTGCGCACGCAGTGGTTGTCCTCCATCAGGTGGCCGTCCTCGTCGCAATGCGAGAGGCCGCGGATCGAGCCGTTATAGCCGGTCGCGAGGATCGAGCGGTCCCGGACGACGACGGCGCCGACGAACTTGCGGTCGCAGGTCGATCGCGTCGCGACCTCGCGAGCGATGTTCATGAAGTACTCGTCCCAGGAAGCGCGCTGTCTCGCCATGGTCCGGGATTGTCGTGGCTCGCCGGCCACCCGCGCAAGCGGTCGCCTCGAGCCGGGCCCATTTCTTCGCCGCACGCGGCCGCACGCAGGTATTCTCGTGGAATGCGGAAGCTGCGCCGCGTCCTCCTCTCCGTGCTGCTCGGCGTGTCCGCGACGAGCGCCGCGTTCGCGCAGCCGCCCAAGGGCAAGGACCGCCCCGCGCGCGCCGCCGAGGCGCCGGCCGACGTCGAGACCGCGGAGCAGCTCTACGCGAAGCTCGACTACGACAAGGCGAACGAGGTCGCCGAGCGCGTCACCAAACAGCGGAACCTCTCGCACGACCAGCTCGTCCGCGCCTACCGCATCCTCGCCGTCACCGACGCCATCCTCGACAAGGAGGAGCAGGCGCGCGACGCCTTCCTCCAGCTCCTCGTGTTCGACCCGGAGTACACCGTGGACACGAACCTGGGGCCGAAGGTGTCGACGCCGTTCGTCGAGGCGCGCGGCCAGTTCCGCTCGCTCCCGTCGAAGCCGGGCATGGAGGTCGTCGCCAACGTCCGGGCCGACGGCGGCCAGCTCCGGGTCACCACGCGCGACCCGACGCGCATCGCGAAGAGGGTGAGCGTCGGCTACCGCTGGACGTCGTCCGGCGAGTACACGGTCAGCACCGTGGGCGTCGGCGAGGCGACCGTCGAGGTCGCGCCCGCGAGCGGCGGGCGGACGCGCCTCGACTTCTACGCGCTCGCGCTCGACGATCGCGACAACGCCGTCTTCGAGGCGGGGAACCCGCAGGTGCCGAAGAGCGCGTTCGCCGAGGCCGGCTCGCGTCCGATCGCCGGCGGCGCTGGCGGCGGCGGCGGTGAGAAGAGCGGCGGCTCGGTCTTCTCGAGCCCGGTCTTCTGGATCATCGCCGGCGCCGTCGTGGCCGGCGGCGGGACCGCCGCGTTCTTCGCGCTCCGCCCGGAGGATCCCGCGACGCGCGCCTCGCTCTCGCCGCAGATCCGCTGCGGCGCCGAGCTCTGCAAGTAGCCCGCGCGCGCGGCGTCGCCGATCTAGCCGGCGCCCCGCGCGGCCGGCGCCGCAGGCGCGATCACTGGCAGCGACCGTCGCAGTACTCGCCGACGCTTCCGCAGGTCGTCGTGGGGACGGGAGCGTTCACGCTGACGAGGCGGACCGGGATCGGCAGCGGCGCGTCGCCGTCGCCGAGGGTCATGATCGCGCAGCCGATCATGAAGTCCCGGAGCTGGTCCTGGCGGTCCTTCCGCTGCGCGATCGCGAGCAGCGCGTGCTCGCCGTACGGCACCGTGACGGGCTTGCGACCGGCGCGCATCTCGCAGATGTTCGCCGCCGGCGCGGCCGGCACGCTCGGCGTGAGCGATCCCGGCGTCGTCAGCCGCGCGGTGATGAGCTCCTGGCACAGGCCCGCGCGCTCGTCCGGGCTCTTCACCTCGAAGGCGAGGATCTGGACGAAGTCGGTCGCGACCGCGGCGGCCGTCGACGGAAACTGCACGGTGTACGTCCCCGTCGACGGGTCCGCCTCGCCCGAGCTGCACGCGGCGCCGAGACCGACGACGGCGATCGCGACGAGCGCGCGCGCGGTCCGCGTCATTTGACCTGCTCCACGAGCTCGTCGGTGGCGAAGCGCGCGACGGTCTTGTAGACGACGGGGCCCGTCGGCTGCTCGCGGACGGCCTGCCAGACGATGAAGCCGCCCCGGACGTTGCCGCTGTCGTCGAAGTCGACGTTCCCCGACGCGCCCTTGTAGTCGATGTCCCCGCCGTTGCGCAGCTCCGCGAGGCCGTCGCCGATCTCGGACGGCGCGACCGGACGACCGCCGGGCCGCGACACCTCCTTCAGCGCGTCGCGGATGGCGACGCGATCGGTCGCGCTGCCCGCCTTCTGCACGGCGAACGCGATGAGGATCGCCGCGTCGAACGTGTTGGCGGCGAACGCGGGCGCGTCCGCCGCGGCGCCGAGCGGGAAATAGGTGCCGTAGATCGTCTTGAACGCGTTGTACTCGGTCGTCCCCGGCTGCGTGTCCGGGTTCGTCCCGTAGACGCCCACGGCGGTCGACGTCGAGGCCTCGTTCGACGGATCCTGCAGGCTCAGATCGAGGAACCCCTGCGTGAAGACGCCGTCGGTGCCGATGAAGAAGAAGCCCTTCTGCTCGAGGTCCGGGTAGCCGGGGTGACCCTTGAAGTCCCGGACGAACTGCGCGGCGGCCTTCTCGTAAGAGATGAGCGCCAGGCACTCGGGCTCGCTCGCGATGATGCCCGGCACGATGTCCTCGTAGTTCGCCTTCGCCTCGAGCGGGATCTTCTGCTGCGCCGCGATCACGCGCTGACCCGCCGCGCCGCGCCGCGGGAAGTTGTCGGAGACGACCTTCGCCATCGACGTCCCGTACGGGTTGTCGATGTAGACGATCGCGAGGCGGTTGCACGTCGCGCCCGCGCCCGCGTCTGGAGGGACGGCGGCGCCGATCCCGCGGGGCGTCTTCGTGGCGAAGAGGATGACGGCCGCTCCCTGGAAGTCGTCGGCGGGGGTCGTGCGGAAGAAGAAGCGATCGGCGGCCGACTGGATGCCGGTCAGCTCGACGGACGTAGCGGCCGGCGAGATCTGGATGATCTGCCGGGCGGCGAAGATGTCGGCCGTGAGCTTCACCTGCCCGCTGCTCACGGGGCCGATCACCGCGGCCACGCCGCGATCGGCGAAGCGCTGGGCGACGCTCTTGACGTACGTGTCCTCGTCGCTGCGATCGTCCTCGACGTCGAAGCGCACCTGCCGCCCGAGCAGGCCGCCGCCTGCGTTGAGCTCGCCCTCGGCCGCGCGCACGGCGTCGCGGAGCGGCGCGGTGAAGCTCGCGAGGTCCTTCGTCAGGCCGAGCGACACGCCGATGACGATCGGCTCCTCGGCCGACGGCTTGGGGGAGTCTTGCGCGCAGCCCTGCTCGACGAGCGCGAGCGAGCCCACGAGCGCGGCCCCGCCCGCGACGAGCCCCGCCGCGACGATGCGCGCTCCGACGGCGCGTCCACCCCTCCGGAGGACCATCTTTTGATTATGGCGCGCTTTGCCCCGAGCGGGGAAGCTCGCTCACGGGAAGCGCCCCGACGGCGCATGGGAGCTCGCTCGCGGAGCACGCCCTCGCCGGACGCGCGCGGGAGCACGCCCTCACGCCAGGCGGGCGCGCGGGAGCACGCCCTCACGTGAGGCGGGGCGCGCGCTGCTCACTTGAAGCCGACGTTCTTCGTCGACGTCTCGCCGGACCGGACCTGGACGGTCACCGTCTGCTTCTGCCCGGGAGATTCGCCGTTCTCGAACGTGAGGGTGTGGGTGCCGGGGCCCATCGAGACCTTGTTGCACGGCGTGACGGCGCAGATCACCCTGCCCCCCTCGGTGACCTTCGCCCACGGGTACGCCGAGACGGTGACGAAGCCCGGCTCCTCGGTTGGGGGCGGCGGGGGCGGCGGGGTCGACGTCTTCGGCGCCGTCGCGGTGCGCGGCGTCGGCGTGTGCGCGGTGTGCGCCGTCTTCGCGGGCGTCGTGGCCGTTGGCGCCGGGGTGGCCGGCGTGGTGGCCGCAGGCGGCGCACCGGTGGCGCTCGCCGTGGCCGAGGGCTCCGGCGGAGCGCTCGTGGCCTCGGCTGTCGGCTGGGCGCTCGGCGTGGGCTCGTCGACGGCGAGCAGGCCCTGCTTGCGATCGCGCAGGCCGAGCACGACGATGAGGAGCCCGGCGAGCAAGAAGCAACCGATCGTGATCACGATGAGCAGCGCGCTGCTCGACTTCGGCGCGGGCGCCGGCGCCGCCGCGGGCATCAGGACGGGCGGGGGCACGTGCGCGTGCGACGCGGAGCTCACGCCGCTCGGGTACCCCGAGGGAGGCGGGAGGCCTCCGTAGCTGGCCACGACGCCGCTGCCGCTGCCGCTGCCGCTCGTCCCGAGGCGAAGCAGCTGACCGCTCACGTTCGCGCCCGACTGCTCCATCCGCTTGAGCGACTCGGCGGTGAGCGCCTGCAGCTCCTGCGTGTTCGCCGCCGGCGTCAGGGCCGCCATGTGCTTCTGGATCTGCCGCTGCACCTCCTCGCGCACGCTGCCGAAGAGGGACATCATGCGCCGGCCGACGTCGTCCTGCCGCGTCTGGCGCGGGTGCGCCGCCAGCCAGGACTCGAGCGCGCCGCGCATCTCGCTCGCCGACTGCCAGCGGTGCTCCGGATCCTTCTCGAGCGCGCGGGCGACCAGCATCTCGAGGTTCGGATCGATCCGCGGGAGCACCTGCGAGAGCCGCGGGATCGGCTCGTTCATCAGCTTGTGGAGCGTGTTGGCGGCGCTCTCGCCGGTCATCAGGCGCTGCTGCGCGATGAGCTCCCAGAGCACGATGCCCATCGCGAACAGGTCGGAGCGCGCGTCGATGCGCTGCCCCATCGCCTGCTCCGGCGACATGTACGCGACCTTGCCTTTGAGCACGCCGACCTCGGTCTCCGTCGAGGAGAGCGCCGCCTTGGCGATGCCGAAGTCGACGAGCTTCGTGTGCCCGTCGTAGGTGACGAAGATGTTGTGTGGCGAGATGTCGCGGTGAATGACGCTGAGCGGCCGGCCGTCGTAATCGCGCAGCTCGTGGGCGTAGCCGAGGCCGGCGAGCGCGTCGGCGACCACGCGCACGGAGATCTCCGGCTCGAGGATCTCCTTCCGGCGGAGCGCCTCCTTCAGGACCTTGTTGAGGGACTGGCCCTCCAGGTACTCCATCGCGATGAAGTAGACGCCGCCCTGCTCGCCGACCTCGTACGTGTGGACGATGTTCGGGTGGCTGAGGCGCGCCGCGAGCCGCGCCTCGTCGAGGAACATGTTGCGGAACGCGCTCTCCTCGGCGAGCGCCTGGCGGAGGCGCTTGATGACGGCGAGCTTGTTGAAGCCCATCTGCCCGCGCGCGACCGACAGGAAGACGTCGGCCATACCCCCGCGCCCCAGGCTCGCGAAGAGCTGGTACTTGCCGAATGCCGTCGTACCGGTGCCTTCGATCGTGGCCTCGGATCTGGGGTCGCGCCCTGCCCCGATCATGCGTGTATGGAGTATCCGCGCAGGGGAAGACCGTCAAGGAACCCACAAGGTAGGACCGCCGCTCCTTCCGCCGGATCTCCAGCGGTATTCCGCCTCTCCCGGCGACGTCTCTCCATCCTCTCACGTACGGGCGAGGTCCGCGAACGGCCTCCCCCCTCGGCACGAACGACAACGTCGTCGACGGCGACAGCAACGTCTACCAGCACGATGGCCGCGGCTGGTCGGACCTCGCAGGCAAGGCAAGGCGCACGCGCCGCATTCACGCCGTGCGCTGCCTGGGCGGACGCCTCTACGGGATCGGCGATCACAACCTGATCTATCTCTGGAACGGCGGCGCGTGGGAGGTCCTGACGAACGAAGTGCCGGGCAACTACCTCTACGACCTCGCGCTGGACGACGCGGGGCGGATGCTGGTCGCCGGTCAGCGCGGCCTCGTCGGCGAGATCGTCGGCGGTGCCATCGTCCCGTACGAGACGCCCGTCGATACGGACGTCACGTGCGTCCTCCCCATCGGCACCGGCCGCTTCGTCGCGACTGGCGCGAGGGCAACGATCCTCGTCGGCGACCGCGACGATCTGACGGAAGTCGATACCGGCGACCGCACGCTCAGCTGCGCGACGGCGGTACGCTACAAGGGAGAGATCCTCGTCTCCGCAGGGCGGGAAATCCTGCGTCTCGACGGGAGCGACGCAGAAGTCTGGCAGCCGACGAACGCGCTCGGACTCGAAGAGCGTGGAGGCCACCTGTGGAAGATCGACTCGCAGGGGGCTGCAAAGCTCGTCGATGGCGACTGGCTCTACCCCGAGCTCGTGGCGGACATCTAGCCAAGGCCTCGAGGCGCGGCACCGAATGGCGCTTCTGGTCGGCCCGCTGCAAGAAGACCTGGGCGCCCACCTCGCCCGCGCAGCGGATGGCGATCAAGGCTTCGACCACGTCCACGAGCGAACGCGCGCTCGGAACTTGCCCCGCGTCGGTCGCTTCGGCCGGTCAGCGTCCACGCACGACAGAGGCTCGTGGGTGCAGCCCTGGGCCTGCGCACTTTGCGGGCACCGCGATCGTCGCGAACCGAGCCGCGCTGCGCCACGTCCCGGCGACCGCCGCCATCTCGCGCTCGGATTTCTACGAATTCGGGCGCTCGTTCAACGGCGAGAGGCAGGCGCGCGCTCGGCGGCCTGCCTCTCTCCCGGCGATCTCGCCGGGCTCGGACCGAGGGTCAGTTGACGGGGCTCGGCTTCGTCTGCGTCGAGTCGGCGCCGTCGACCGAGAAGCGGAAGTCGTCGATCAGGGTCGTCGAGTCGAGGCGACCGTCACCCGAATCCCAGATGGCGAAGCGGATGGTGATGTCGGTACCCGCGTCGACCGGCGCGCTGGTCGTCAGCCAGCCCGTCGCCGCGCTCCCTTCGAAGCCGGTGCCCGAGAGCGTCTCCGGCCCGAGCGGGCACGGGAAGAATTTTCCCTTGTGCGTGCCGCTCGTGCACACCTGGAGGAGGCTGTTGTTGACGCTGATCGGGTTGGTGTCCTGATCGAACGCGATGTTGCCGTCTTCGAGCCCGGCCGGGATCGGGTCCAGCATCGTGACGAAGAAGTCGTTGTACTGCGAGCAGATGAAGACCGGGTACTCCTGCGTGAAGAAGTTCTGCTGGTAGGAGAACGACTTCGCGTTGGAGGGAACGCGGATCTTGAGCTCGAGGGCGACGCCGTCACGCGCGGTGCCCGTCGTGACGCCCGGGCACGCCGGCGACTCCTTCGGGTAGCCGTCGGGCGTGCCGTGGCTGTAGCCCTTGTCGGTCGTCTGGGGAGCTTTCTCGCGCGCCGCGCCCGAGGAGATGGCGAGCATCGAGCCGCCGAGCTGCGGGGCGTTCACGCCGAACTGCTTGAGGATGCCGACGCCCACCATGTTGTTGAGCGACGTGCCGTCCGGGCGGACCCACTTCGCCGAGACGACGCCCCACCCGGGCCCGTCGGGATCGGCCTTCTTGCAGAGACCGATCGCCTTCGCGCCGTCGAACGGGTCGGAGCCGCTCTGCGGGAGATCGTCGTCCTCGATCTCCCTCGTCGTCGGCGACGCCGCTGCAGTCCTCGTCGATCCGTTGCCCGAGATGTCGTGCGCGCCCTTGTTGATGCCGGTGTTGCGCTCGTTGCAGTCGTCCTTGAGCGCGTAGCCGTCGCCGTCGTAGTCCTTGTCGGGGTCGCCGCCGGTGTTGTTGATCCGCACTCGCTGGCCTCGCCCGGGCCCTCGCCGCCAGAAACCGCCGCCGCCGCCGTCCGCCGTCTCAGTCGGATCGACCTCGACGAAGCCGCTGCCGGCTCGACCCTCCTGGCGCGATCGCGAAGGCCGCGATGAGAAGGGACGTGGTGATGCCGAGCGTACGTTCATGGGGCCTCCTGTCTCCGCGCCGCCCGCCCGGTTTGGGTGGACGCATCGGAAACGCCGGGCCCCCGCTCTGCCATGGCTGAGCGCCTCGGGCCATGGGCCTCGCCAAACGAGGCGCTCCTGTGATGCCCTTTTGTAGGCGTGAGCAGAAACATGCTCCTAGGCCGACCGGGATCGCCCGGACGGGCGTGCTCACCACAACGTTGCCGCGGGCCGCGAGGGCTGTGGCGGACGGTATGGTTCGTTCTTCGCGCTGGCTGGGCGCGGTGGATCCTGTGCGCGCTCTCCTGGTCGCGGCGATCCTCGCCGTGGGCGCGGCGGCGACGGCGGCCGGCGACGACCGATGCCACCACGGAAGGCCGTGCTGAAAGAGGTCGAGCTTCGCCCCGAAAAGGAGGTCGCGGGCGACCTCGTGACCCGCTCACGCGCCGCCCTCGACCGCGCCGAGCGCCTTCGGTCGTCAGGGGACGAGGCGCACATAAACTCGCCGATCGCCTGGCCCGGACGTGGGCCGAGGCTGCACGGGACGTCGCCGAGCGCCGTCGTCGAGAGTCGGCGGCGACGCAGCGCCGGGGCGCGACGGACGCGGAGCCCTCGCCGATCGCGAGCGCGCCCTGCTCGAAGAGGCGATCGCCCAGAGCGGCCGGCTCCTTGCGCAGCTCGACAGCGCGACGCAACGGGAAGGAAGAGCCCGCGCGGACGAGCACCGCCGCGGTGAGCGACGCGGGGACACGCGCGCCGGCGAAGCCCGCCGCGAAGGACGGCGCGGCCCCAAAGGACGCGGCGCCACGGTGCCAGGACGCTAGACGCCCAACGTGAACGCGGACGGAGGTGCACGATGAACCGCCTCGGATCGGTCCTCGTGAGCGTGCTCGCGGTCGCGTGCGGCGGCGCCGGCGCTTCGACCGTCGTCAAGGTGAGCAGGCCGAGCGCGCCCGCGCGAGCCTGCAGGGCCGCGACGGCAGACGCTCGCGCCTCAGGCCTTCGCCGGGGAGCGGACCAGGCGCTCCGTGCCGCGAAGGAAGCCAGCGCGCCGGGACAACGTCGCCGCCGAGCTCCACGCCGAGCGCGCCGTCGCGGCGTACCAGCGCGCGATCGGCATCGGCCACGCGTCAGTTGTGCGGTGACGAGACGCAGGCGGAGGCGCTCGCCCGCGCCGTCGAGCAAAGCGCAACGCTACGCGACCGCGCGCAAGGCGGCCGAGCGCGAGGCGGACGATCTCCGAGAAGCAGCTCAAGGTGGCGCGCGAGGCCGAGCGCCCCGGCGGCCGTGACCGGCGGATCCCGAGCGCTGAGCGCGCGCGCCTCGTCGCGGCCCGATCGCTCGCGGTCAGGCGCGCCTGCTCTGCGGCGCGAGCGCGCCTCGTCTCGGCGGACATCCCCCCGGCCTCGCCGAGGCCGAGGCCCGCGTCGGCGGACCTCGAGAAGAAGCTCGACGCGTCGCCGAAGCCCGCGCCGATCGACGCGGCCGCGCTGCGCGCGCGCGGCGTGCCTCCCACGGCGCTCACCAAGGCGCGGCGCAGCGGGCGCCGGACGCCGTCGAGCCGACGGCCTGCTCGGCGAGCTGTCGCGATCGGCCGAGCAAAACGCCACGCGGACGCGACGGACCTCACGCCGACGCGCGACGAGGCGCGGCGTCGTCGTCACGCTGCGCTCGCTCTTCTCGGGCGCGAAGGCGGCGACGCTCACCGGCGCCAGGCGGGCGCACGCTCGGCGATCTCAGGCGGATCGCGGCCGCGCCCCGCGTTCGGGCAGATCGTGCTCCACGACGCGACGGCGCCGAGCGCGGCGGACGCCGCGCTCGGCAAGCGCAGCGACACTGATCGCCCAAGG
Source organism: Labilithrix sp. (assembly GCA_019637195.1). GTDB lineage: Bacteria > Myxococcota_A > Polyangia > Polyangiales > Polyangiaceae > Labilithrix. The sequence goes on from JAHBWA010000021.1 coordinate 39,683, forward strand.
CGCTCGCCGGCGGCGGCGCGAGCGCCGCCAAGACGAAGGTGGAGCAGGCGGGCGCGCGCCCCGGTGTTCGATCCGCGGACGCGAAGCGACGCGACAGAACGCGCGCGTCGGGATCGTCTTCGTCGGCGGCAGCTGAGCCGCGCCAGTCGGGATCGTCTGCGTCAGGCGGCTGAACACGCGGGACGACGGCTCCGCGCGCGGGATCGCCGCGGCGCCGCTCGCGAGCCGGACCGCCGTCGCGGTGGTCACCGTGGAGCGCTCCGTCAGGCGCTCGTGACGAGGGCTTGTAGCCGAAGCCGTAGACCGTGAGGATGTGGGTCGGCTTGTCCGGGGGACTTCTCGATTTTCTTTCGCAGCTTCAGCGATGAAGTTGTCGACGGTGCGGTTCGTGGGCGACGCGTCGGGGCCCCAGATCTTCTGGAGGAATCGTCGGCAGACTCCTCGGCTGACCGACGCGCTCGGACAAGAGGCGGAGCAGCTCGACCTCGTAGAACGAGCGCGTGCTCGACGCCGAGCGCCTTGAGCGAGTGGGTTGAGAAGTTCACCTGCGCGTCGCCGATATGGTGAGGATCTCGGAGCGGCGCTCGGGCGCGAGGCCCGGCGGAGGGATCGCCCGCATGCGCGCGATATGAGCTCGTTCACGCTGAACGGCTTCGTGACGTAGTCGTCGGCGCCGGCGTCGAGGCCGCCGGATCTTGTCGGTCCTGCGAGAGCGCGCCGTCAGCATGATGGATCGGCAGAACGGGCTGATGCGGCGGAGCTCCTCGCAGACGGCGTAGCCGTTGATGTCAGGAGCATGAGGTCGAGGATGACGGCGTCGGGGCTGTGCGTCCGCGCGAGCTGGACGCCCTCTTTCCCCTTCCCGGCCGGATCGTGGCGAAGCCCTCGAACTCGAGGGCGTCGCGGGCCCATCACGATGTGGGGCTCGTCCTCGATGACGAGGACGGTCTTCTTCGCGTTCACCATCACGACACCGACGATACCAGCAGGGCTTCGGCGGCGACCACGCGTTCCGACGGGCGGGCGCGCGGCGCGGGCCTCGTACATGGTCGCCGCGGGCGGAGTTCGCGAGGCGGCTCTCGCGGGCGAAGCGCGCGGCGCGAAGCCGAAGAGGCCTTGCGCGAAGGTACCGTCGCGGCGAAGCGCGCGCGACGCGACGCCAAGAAAAAGGGGCGAGCCCGGTGTGGGCCCGCCCCTCTCATCGAGACGCTCGGCGGTCAGGCGACCGCGGGCGTCGCTCAGTCGCCACCGCGGAGCCCGCAGCGAACTGCTGGATGCACTGGGCTGAAGCGCGCGCCGACGAGCTCGGCCGTTCCGCTCGAGAAGATGAGCGCCTGCGGGCAGCGGCCCGCAGGGTCTGCTTGGCGTTCGGATCGTTCTCGACGTAGCACCAGCGCTTGTCGGTGCTGTCCTTGCAGCTCGCGCCGCGTGCGACGGTCTCCTGCGGGATCTCGCACACCGGGCGTGGTTCGCCGCCGTCGCCGGCGTTGCCGGTCTCGGCGCGCTGCTGCTCGAGGAAGACGTCGAGGATCGCCTTCTCCGGCGGCTGGAGGCCGTAGGTCTCGCACTTGTCCGTCGGCTCGCTGAGCTGGGCGAGGACGAGGCACGGCACCGGCGCCGGCTCCGCGTTCGCCTCACGCAGCTTCTGCGGGAGGCACTGCGTGGTGAGCGCGTTCTTCAAGCGGTCGATGATCGCCGCGACGGCCGGACGGTAGCCGTACGTCGGGGCGGTCGGATCGGTGAGCTGGATCGGGCAGAGCGACGAGATGACGCCCTGGTCGCCGAGCGCGCGGACGACCTGGAACTCGCGGGTCGTCGGGTAGGCCTTCGCCTTCACCTGCTGGTTGCCCTGGCCGCAGAGCGGCTGGTTCGTCGTCGACTCCGGCGTGCAGTCGCACGACGGATCGCCCGCGGGGCACTCGCGCGGGACGGGGAGGTCGAAGGTGCACGCGTACTGGAGGTCGGACTGGTCGGTGTTCCACTCGCGGCCGTGGATCGGATCGTCGCCGTTCGAGCCGCGCGGCTGATCGGCGCCCTTGAGCCCGACCGCGGTGCGCGGCGCGACCGACTGGATCATGTGGGGGTCGATCCCGCTGAAGTCGAAGTTCGTCGGATCGCGCCCGAGGATCTTGACCCAGTCGTCGTTCGTGATGCGGCTCTTGTCCATGTCGTTCGGATCGAAATGGAGGAGCTGGTGGGGCACGCCGCCGACGACCGCGAAGAAGATGAGGTCCGGGCTGCGTGTGCTGCGCGGGAGGTTGCAGAGCTCGTCGCCCGGCTCACGCGGCAGCTTGGCGGCGAAGAGCGGGTTCGTGCACTTCGCGGTGCTCGTGTACGCGGCGATGTCCCGGCGGTCGTTCGCGCCGACCTTGGTGACGTGCTCGGCGTCGCGGTCGGGCACGCGGAACTTCGTGAAGCCGTCGACGTAGCGGCGGATCGGGTACTGGGGATCGATGCCGTAGCGCTCCTTCATGCGGTGGAACCGCACGTTGAGCTCGTCGTCACGCGTCCCGTAGTAGCCGTCGTAACCGACGCCCTGCTTGTCGCTCTGCCCGGATTTGGCGCAGTTCGCGTCCTGCTTGATCTTCTGGCAGGAGGGCTGGTTGGGATCGCAGAGGCTCTGGAAGCCGCAGGAGGTGCACTCCTCGCTGCCCGGTCCGAGGTTCGGGTCGGTGCACGCGGTGGTGCCGCGCGGCGCGGTCGTTCCCTGACCGGTGCCGCCGCGGAAGACCTTCGAGCCCGGGAAGTTCTTGGCCATGAAGGCCCAGCCCTGGCCGCCGATCGCGAGCGGGTCGGCCGACGAGTCGTCCTCGTCGGTCAGCATGATGATCGCGACGAGCGAGTCGGGGCGGAGGAAGTCGGCGCGCTGCTGGAGGACCTCGATGTCGACGCCCTGGAGCTCGGCCTGATTGAAGCTGTCGAGCTTCACGACGTCCCAGGGATCGGGCTGGATGAGGAAGCGGTAGACGCTCTCGAGCTGGGCCTCGAGACCGCAGCCGTTCTGGCCGACGCCGACGACGAGCTTGCTGAAGTTCTCGGTGAGGCCGTCCGCGCCGTCGATCGTGCGGATCGGGCGCTCCGGCGGCGGGTGGCGCTTCGGGTCGTTGTTCTCCTCGGCCTGGGGGAACCAGGCGAGGAAGTTGCCCGGCTTCGCGAGCTCGATCTCGCCGCCGTCCGGGTTGATGTTGAGGAGGCGCCCGCGGTCGTTGGTGCGCGGGTTCGTGGCGACGCAGACGTCGCCGCCGAAGTTGCCGAGCGACGACGACACGACGCCGATGTGCATGTCGGTGACCGGCTTGAACTCCGGCTCGTGGTTCGCCGGGCAGCCGTAGCGGTTCTCCTTGTTGCCCGCGGGATCGGCCAACGAGCCGTTCGGGTCCGGCGTGCCGTCGGCCGTGGACACGCAGCGCGGCTTGAGGAGGCCGTTGATCAGGTCCGGGACGGCGTCCGCGAGGATCGCCTGCTTGTCGCCCATCGACGCCGAGTTGTCGATCGCGAACAGGAGGTCGACCTTGTCGACGGCCTGCTGCGAGACGGTCGACGTGAAATTGACCTTCGTCGTCGGCGGCTGCTGGCCGACCGGACGCGCGAGGCAGCCCGTGCCGAGTGCGCCCAACATCACGGCGGTGGCCGACCACGCGCCTCCGACGAAGAGCCATTTGCCGAGCCGGTTCGTCCACTTCATCGTGAGCGCTCCTTGGAGAGTCGTTCGTTCATCCGCTTCGCCGCGGTCGGGGCGCAGAGCCTACCGACCCGAAACTCAACCGGTTACCTACCGAAAGGCGACCCAGGGTGTCAACGAGGGTACACCTCGGGCCGGAAACGGCACGGTATTCACGGAGCGTGCCTGGGGCGAAGGGCGGATTCACGCGGGAAGTGGCGGGCGCTGCGGGGGCGAGAAGCCAACTTGGTTGCCAGGCGGCAGCGGCGTTGGCGGCGCGCGGGCTCGTCCCCGCCCCGGGCGGCGCCTCGATGAGAGCCGAGAAGGCGCGGCGGCCCGCTAGTCGGCGGCGGTGTGCTGCTGGATGCACTGCAGCGTGAAGCGGGCGAACGAGAGCTTCTGGCTGGCCTTGGTGAAGGCGATGGCGTTCGCGCAGAACGTCAGCTTCGGCGCCTGGGCGTAGCAGAAGGCGATGTCGTCGCTCGCGTCCTTGCACGTCTCGCCCGGCGGGACGACCACCTGCGGGACGGCGCAGATCGGGTGGAGCGTCGACGCCTCGCCCTCCTCTCCGCGGAGCCGCTCGCGCATCTGCGTGAGGAGCTCCGCGGGCGGCGGCGCGAGGCCGAAGCGCTCGCAGTCCGAGTCGGGCCCCGGATCGGGGAGCATCGCGAGCACGAGGCAAGCGACGCTGCCGGTGTCCTCCCGCTCGAGCGCGCGCGGCAGGCACGAGCCGACGAGCGATCGCTCGAGGCGCGAGGTGATCGCGCGGACGGCCGGGCGGTAGCCGTAGTCGTCGGCGCTGGGCTCGGTGAGCTGCTTCGGACAGAGCGAGGCGGCGATCCCTTGATCGGCGAGATCCTTGACCACCATGAGCGGCCGGCGCGAGGGATACGCCTTGCCGCGGACCTGCACGCTCCGGTCGTCCGCGGCGCAGAGCGGCGTGTCCTTGTCGCCGTCGCAATCGCAGAGCCCGCGCGCGCGCTCGTCAGCGCTGCACGCGCGCCGGATCGGGACCGCCTCGCCGCCCGGGCCCCGCTCGTAGAGGTCGAACGCGCACGCGAGCTGGAGATCGGCGCCGTCGGTCGTCCACTCGCGGCCGTGGATCGGATCGGCGTCGTCGGGCGCGGACGGCGGCGGGAGGCCGGGCCGTGGAGACCGCGACGGGATCATGTGCGGATCGATGCCCGTCTCGTCCCACCGCGCCGGATCGCGGCCGAGCACCTTGGTCCAGTCGATGGGCTTCGGGGTGTCCGCGGCCGAGCGCGGCGCGTCGGGGATGAGCGTGCCCGGCACGCCGCCGATGACCGCGAAGTAGACGAGGCTCGGCGGGCGCGGACCGCGCGGGAGGCGACAGAGGTCCTCGTTCGGCTCCGTCGGCAGCCGCGCGGCGAAGAGCGGGTTGGTGCAGCCCGCCTTCGGCGCGTAGCCGCCGGACGCGTCGTGCTCGTGCTCGCGGAGCGGGACGCGCGGCTTCGTGAGCGCGTCGACGTAGCGCGCGATGGGGAACTGCGGATCGACCCCGAAGCGCTCCTTCATCCGGTGGAAGCGGACGTTCAGCGGGTCCTCGCGCTCCGTGTACTTCGACGGAGAGCAGCCGGGCGCGTCCGGCGCGAAGAAGCACGACGTGCAGTCCTCGCTCGCCGGATCGCTCGCGCAGGCCGCCGTCCCGCGATCGCGGACGGGCTTCTCCATGAAGCGCCAGCCGCTGCCCTGGAACGCGAGGGGATCGGCCGTCGAGTCGTCCTCGTCCGTGAGGACGATCACCGCGACGAGCGAGTCGGGGCGGAGGAACGCGGCGCGCTGGCGGAGCAGCTCGACGTCCACCTGGCTCGCCGCGCCGTAGGTCGCGCGCCCGTCGACCTTCTCGATCGACGTCCAGGGATCGGGCTGGACGAGGAAGCGGTAGACGCTCTCGAGCTGCGCCTCGAGCCCGCAGCCGTCCTGGCCGACGCCGACGATGAGGTCGCGGAAGGCCGCCCCGAGCGCGTCGACGTCGGTGGTCTTCGGGACCGGCGGATCGGGGTGGCGGACCTTGTCGCGGTTCTTCTCGACGTCCGGGTACCAGGCGAGGAAATGCAGATCGCCCGCCGCGGCGACGGCGCCGTTCTCGCCCCGCGCGAGGAGGTGGCCGCGATCGTCCTGCCGCGGGTTCTCGGCGGGCGAGCACATCGCCGAGCCCATCCCGCCGAGCGACGACGAGATGACGCCGATGTGCATGTCGGTGATGGGCGGGAACGCTGGCTCGGAGCCCGCGGGGCACATCTCCGCGTCTGGCTTCGTCGGCTCCGCGAGCACGCCGGTCGGCTCGCGCGTGGCCTTGTCGACGCACTTCGGCCTGACGAGCCCCTCGAGGAGGTCGGGCACCGCGTCGGCGAGGATGCGCTGCTTGTCGGCCATCGAGGCCGAGTTGTCGACCATCACGAGCAGATCGATCTTCTCGATCGCCGGCTGCGACACGAGCGTGTCGAACGAGATCTTGGTGGTCGGCTGCTCGATCGAGACCGGGCGGCGGACGCACGCGGGCAGGACGACGCAGACGCACGTCGCGACGAGTGTCGCGATCGCGGTCCGCGTCCGTCCCGCTCCGCGCACGGAGAAGGGGAAACGCGACGAGCGGGGCATGAGACCTCCGGTTTCTTTCCTGCCGATGGCCGCCCGCGCGCGCTTCCGTCGTCACGACGTGTCGCCAGCGGACGTCTCGCCGGCGGCGTACGTCAGGACGCGCGCGCGGTCGTACGCGCGACGGCGCGTGCATCGAGGGCGGCGCGCGAGTCCGACGTCACGGCGCGGGCGACTTCGCCGGATAGACCCGGCGAAGCGCCTTCAGGTGCCGCGCCGTCACGCCGGGGACCGCGAGGATCTGGGCGTCGTCGGCCGCCTTGATCGCCTTGAGGCTGCCGAGGTGCATGAGCAGGCTCTGCTTCGTCTTCGGGCCGATGCCCGCGACGTCGTCGAGCGCCGAGCGCATGCGCTTCTTCTTCCCGAGGCGCTCGCGGGCGCGGTTCGAGAACCGGTGCGCCTCGTCGCGCGCACGCGCGAGGAAGAACATCGACGCCGAGTGGCTCTTCAGCGGGATCGGGTTCTTCTGCCCGGGCAGGTACACGCGATCGACGAGCGTCTCGCCCGCGACGTTCTCCTTCTCCTTCGCGAGCGCGACGATCGGGAGATCGTGGAGCCCGAGGTCGCGCGCGGCCGCGAGCGCGACGGCGAGCTGACCGCGACCGCCGTCGACCACGAACAGATCGGGCAGATCCCACTCGCTGTCCGCGAGCTCCGCGTCGTCGGCCTCGGGCGCTCCTCCGTCCTCGCGCGGAGGCGACGCCGGGCCGTCCTCGCCGGGGTCCGGCGCGGTCGTCGCGACGGCGAGCTCGCGCGCCTCCTGCCGCTTGAGCCCGCGGCGGAAGCGCCGCGCGAGCACCTCGTACATCGCGCGATAGTCGTCCCCGGCGAGCGAGACCGGGACGCCGTCGACGTCCTCCTCCAGCGTCCCCTCGCCTCCGCCCGGCGTCGGCGCGCCGTCCGTGGCCTTCGACGCGGAGGCCTCGCCGCGGACGTGGAACGTGCGGTAGCGCTTCTTGTCCGGCTCGCCGTCGGTCATCGCCACGACAGCGCCGACCGTGTCCTGGCCGCCGAGATGCGAGATGTCGCAGCACTCGATCCGCCGCGGCACCGTGGGCAGCCGGAGCCGCTCCTTCAGCTGGGCGAGCCGCTCCTGGACGTCGTCGGAGGCGCGGCGCTTCTCGGTGAACGCGTGGCTGGCGTTCTCGTTCGCGAGGCGCAAGAGATCGACGCGTGGACCGCGCTGCGGGCAGAGCAACAGGACCTTGTGCGCGGCGCGCTCGCTCAGCCACTCGGCGGTGCCGCTGGCGGCGTCGGGGAGCGTCGGGACGATGATCTCGTCCGGGATCGGGAGCGCGGCGACGTCCGCGTCCTCCGCGGACGAGACCGCGTAGTGCTGGCCGAGGAACGCCGCGACGACCTCCTCGTCGGGCACCTCCGCGTTCTTGACCGAGAACGTCGCGACGTCGGCGAGCCGGCCGCGCCGGATGTGGAGGAGCGCGAGCTCGACGAGGTCCGCCTCGCGGTGGAGCCCGAGGACGTCGCGGTCGACGTCGTCGACGCTCACGACGCGCTGCTCCTCGCGCACCTTGTCGATGGCGTGGAGCTGGTCGCGGTAGACGGCGGCGAGCTCGAAGCGCATCGCGCGGGCGGCGTCCTGCATCCGCGCCTCGAGCTCCTCGGAGAGCTCGTCGTGACGGCCGTCGAGGAACATCGCCACCGCGCGGACCTGCTCGTCGTACCACGCGCGGTCGACCTCGAGCACGCAGGGCGCAGGGCAACGCTTGATCTGGTGCTGGAGGCACGGGCGCTTGCGGCTCCGCATCTCGGTGTCGGTGCACGTCCGGAGCTGAAAGTGCTTGTTGACGAGGTGGAGCGTGCGCCGCGCGGCGGTCGCCGAGTGGTACGGCCCGAAGTAGCGCGCCGTCTCGCCGGGCTGGTAGCTCGGGCGGCGGACGACCCAGAGGCGCGGCCAGGCGTCCTTCGCGTCGAGCTTGAGCGAGATGTAGTCCTTGTCGTCGCGGAGCTTGACGTTGTAGCGCGGCCGGTGCTCCTTGATGAGGTTGTTCTCGAGGATCGCCGCCTCCTTCTCGGTCGCGGTGACGATCGTGTCGAGATCGCCGATGGTCCGCTGGAGGATCGGGATGAAGTAGCGGTTGTCGGTCGAGCCGCCCTGGAAGTAGCTCCGGACGCGGCTGCGGAGCGACTTCGCCTTGCCGACGTAGACGACGCTCCCCTTCTTGTCCTTGAACAGGTAGACGCCCGGCGACGGAGGGAGCGCGTCGAGCTTCTCGTTGACGACGTCGGGGAGCACGCGCACGGGATCCTAGTACGACCGAGCGGACGCTGAAAACCTGCGCTATGACCGAGCCGTGACGACATCGGCCTCGCCCATCACGGCGCTGCTCGGGCCGACGAACACGGGCAAGACGCACCACGCGATCGAGCGGATGCTCGAGCACGCCTCCGGGATGATCGGCCTGCCGCTCCGCTTGCTCGCGCGCGAGGTCTACGACCGGCTCACCGCGCGCGTCGGCGAGTCGCGGGTCGCGCTCGTCACCGGCGAAGAGCAACGGATCCCGCGGCGGCCGTCGTACTGGGTCGCGACGGTCGAGGCCATGCCGGTGGACCGCGAGGTCGACTTCCTCGCGGTGGACGAGGTCCAGCTCGCGGCGCACGCCCAGCGCGGCCACGTCTTCACGTCGCGGCTGCTCTCCGCGCGCGGGCGGCTCGAGACGTGGTTCCTCGGCGGGGCCACGATGCGCGACGCGCTCCGCGAGCTCGTCCCGACGGCGCGGCACGTCGAGCACCCGCGCCTGTCTCGCCTCTCCTACGCCGGCGCGACGCCGCTCGCGCGCCTCCCTCCGCGGAGCGCGGTCATCGCGTTCTCGATGCCTCACGTCTACGAGCTCGCCGAGCGGCTCCGCAAGCGGCGGGGCGGCGCCGCGGTCGTCCTCGGCGCGCTCTCGCCGCGGACCCGCAACGCCCAGGTCGCGATGTTCCAGGCCGGCGAGGTCGACTGCCTCGTCGCGACGGACGCGGTCGGCATGGGGCTGAACCTCGACGTGGAGCACGTCGCGTTCGCGGCGACGCGCAAGTTCGACGGGCGCGACGTCCGCGACGTCGACGACGCCGAGCTCGGGCAGATCGCCGGGCGCGCCGGGCGCTGGATCCACGACGGGACGTTCGGCGCGCTGACGCCCCTGGAGCTGCCGTCCGGCACCGTGCACGCGATCGAGACGCACACGTTCTCGCGCGTGAGGCGCGTCCAGTGGCGCTCGGACGCGCTCGACTTCGCCTCGATCGCGGCCCTCCGCGCGTCGCTCGCCGAGCCGCCTTCGCGCGGGATCTTCCGTCACGCCGCCGGCGCCGAGGACGCCGCGTGCCTCGCCCACCTCGCGGGGCGCGCCGAGGTCGGGCGGCGCGCGACCTCGCCGGACCGCGTGCGCCTGCTCTGGGACGTCTGCACGGTGCCCGACTTCCGGAAGCTGATGCTCGAGGTGCACGTCGACTTCCTCGCGGAGCTCTTCATCGAGCTCGCCGATCGCGGGCGCCTCGGCGACGCGTGGCTCGAGCGTCACGTCGGCGAGCTCGAGCGCGGCGCGCCGAGCGACGTCGAGGAGCTCGTCGCCCGGACCGCGGCGGTCCGGACCTTTACGTACGTCGCGAACCGTGGCTCCTGGCTCGACGCGCCCGAGACCTGGCAGGCTCGTACGCGCGCGCTCGAGGATCGGTTGAGCGACGCGCTCCACGAGCGGCTCGTGCTCCGCTTCGTCGACGCGAAGAAGGCCTCGCGGCCGCGCGCGCGCCCGCGAGGCCGGCGCGTCGCGAGGGAGAGCGAGCCGGAGCTCGCGGCGCTCGCAGACGGCGGGCTCGATCCGGGCCACCCGTTCGCGAAGCTTGCCGCCCTCCGCGCCGGGCTCGGTCCTGCCCGCGCCGCCGTCGCCCGGCCGGGCGCGCCGGCCTGGGTCGACGAGATCGTCGAGTCGGCGCACGCGTCGCTCGCGCTCGGCGCCTCGGGCGAGGTCGTGCACGCGGCCGGCGGGCGCGTCGTCGGACGCGTCGTGCGCGGCGGATCGATCGCGCTGCCCGACGTGCGCCTCGCCGACGGCGACGAGCTCGGCGCCGGCGCGCGGAGCCGGATCCACCGCCGCCTGCTCGCGTTCGCGCGGGACGTAGTCGGTGAGCTGCTCGGCGGCGTCGGCGAGCTCGCGTCCCACGCGGGCGCGTCTGCGCCCCTCCGCGCGTTCGTCCACCGGCTCGAGCAGGGGCTCGGAACGGCGCTCGAGGCGGACCTCGAGGACGTCCTCGCGCGGCTCTCCGGCGACGATCGCGCGGCGCTCGAGGAGCGCGGCGTCCGCTTCGGCGCCGGCGTCGTCTACCTCCCCCGCGGCGTCACGCCCGCGCCGGTCGCGGCGCGCGTCGCCCTCGCGTCGAGCTGGTTCCGCGCTGGCCGCGCGCTCGTCGCCCCCGCGGGCGGCGCCGTCTCCTTCGTACCCAGCCGCGGGGTCGACCGCCGGGCCTACGCGGCGATCGGCTTCCCCGTCGTCGGGCCGCGCGCGATCCGCGCCGACGTCCTCGATCGCGTCGTCGCGCACCTCGCGCGATCCGCCGACGACGAGCGCGCGGACGAGGCGACGCTCGCGAGCTGGATCGGCGCGCCCCGCGGCGACGTCCGCAAGGTCCTCGCCGCCGCGCCCCGCGGCGACGTCCAGCGCGCGACGCCCGACACGCGCGCGCGTGACGAGGCCCCCTCGTGACTCACCCGCGACGTCGACGACCGCGCCGGACGGGGCCCCGCGCGACTCAGTCTTCGATGTCGACGACGGTGCCGTCCGCGACGAGGCGCGCGACCTCGCGGATCTCGTCTTCGTCCACCGCGATGCAGCCCGCCGTCCAGTCGATCGCCTTGAGCGCTCGCTTCGCGACGCCGTTCATCGAGGCGGGAGGCCCATGGATGCCGATGGCGCCGCCGATCGTCGCCGACCTCGGGAGATCGCCGCGCTGCTTGAGCAGCTCGAATCGGCGGCGGTCGGCGGCGGTCGGGTAGTCGAGCCCGAGGAAGATGGTGAAGCGCGACCGCTGCCGCATCGTGACGTGGTAGCGGCCGACGGGCGTGGTCGAGTCGCCCTCCTGGAGCTTCGGCCCAGCGCCGCCGGGGCCGATGGCGACCCTGTACGACGCGACGATCTCCTCGTTCCCCTTCCCGTCCGCCGCGAGGAGCAGCATCCGGTGCTCTCCCTTCTTGATGTGGACGCGCGAGACGCGCTTCGCGCGAGCCGGATCTGCGTCCGCGCGCGGCGCGACGAGCGCGCTCCCGAGCACGAGAGCCGCGAGCGAGAGGAGGGTGGAGGTTCGGCGCAGCATGGGTTCGACTCTCCATCGGCGTCACCCTTGGATCCGTGACGCGCATTCTTCGCGCGCCGCGTCCTCGACCGCCCCGGGCGGTCCAGCGCGCCCGCATCCATCGTCCCGGGCGCTCCGCGCGCGCGACGTACCCGCTCAGGGCGTGAGGCTCTGCGTCCTGAAGCGGAGCGTCCGATCGGCGTTGCCGATCTGCCGGACGAAGAGGCCCACGAACGAGCCGAAGAGCGCGTCGCCCGGGCCGATCCCGGTCGAGCCCGCCGGCCGAGAGACCCACTGACGCATCTGCGCGAGCATCTGCGGGCTGACCGGGTTCACCTCGACGATCACGCCGAGGAAGTGCGGTTTGCCGGCGGTGAGCAGCGCGCGATCGACGATGGGCAGATCGCGCGCCTCCGCGCACTGGCGGAGGACGCCCTCGAGGTTGAGCGCCGCGGAGTCGCGCTCGGCGCCCGCGCTCGAGATCTTCAGGCGGTAGACCTCGTCCCACAGGTCGTAGACCACGCGGCACGTGCGCACGGCGAGCGCGACCGGGTTCGCCTCCCCCTCGCGGAGCAGGTAGGCGCGCATCGCGATCACCGTCGGCAGGCCGCTCGCGAGCTTGTCGGCCATCGCCTTGTCGATGACGTCGCGCGACGAGAAGCTCGCGCGGAGGAGCGTCTGCTTCGTCTTGTCGTTCTTGTCCCAGGCGAAGTTCGCCTGCCGTCGCGGCAGCTCCTCCTGCTTCGGCTCCTCGTCCGCGCGCGCGATCCGCGGCGGCGTGACCACCAAGACCGCGGAGAGCGCGGCGAAGAGGAGCGCGAGGAGACGACGGCGCGTCACTCGGCCCCCGAGCGGATCGGAATGAACCCGAGGAAGTTGGCGATGCCGAGCGCGATGCCGCCCGCCGCCGTGTCCATCCTGAGCCCGAGGTTGAAGGTGAGATCGACCGGCGCCTGCTGGATCCCGGAGTACCCCCGCGCAGGACGCACGAGGTCTCTTCCGTTCGCCACGGCGTAGAGACCGACCGATCCGAAGAAGTCGACCCCGTAGATGCTCTTCCGGCCGCGGTAGAGCGGGATACGGTACTCCGCGTTCAGGCGCGCTGCGTAGTCGCCGTAGCGGACCTCCGCGATCGCCGTGTTGAAGAAGTTCGGCGCGGCGCGGCGATCGAACGCGAGATCGAGGGCGCGATGGGGCCGGAGGTCCGTGTAGTCCCCAACGTAGAACTTCTCGAACAGTGGCGCGTCGCCGAACACGCTCCCGAGGATCCCTTCGATCCGTAAGACGTGCTCCCAGGGGAGCGGCATCCAACGCGATCCTCTAAGGACGAGCTTGGCGTACGGGTAATCGCTCCCCAGCGGCGTGAGCGACGCCTCCGCGAGGCCCAGGAGGTGCCAGCCACGTGTAGGCAAGAACGGCTCGTCGCGCGTGTCGTGGACCAGCGTGGCGCTCACGGTCGACAGCACGCTCGAGCCCGGGGGCAGATCGAAGTCGATCGCCTCGATGTCGCGCCCGCGCTTGTGGCTCGCGGCGAGCGGGAGGTTGGCGTCGATCTTCTCGAGGCGGTAGTCGAAGAAGATCCGCGTCGTGACGCTCCCGACCTCGTGCCCCGTGCTCACCTTCCCGCCGAAGCGCTGGTAGGAGACGACCGCGAAATCCTGCGCGACCTTCTGCGTCGGATCGTCGACGAGGACGTCGCGGTTGCCGAAGAAGTCCTTCGCGTTGTTGTAGAGGAGCTGCGCCTCCGCGGTCCACGACGAGCCGAGGAACGCCTGATCGCTGAAACGGCTCCGGAGCGCCAGCTGACGGTCGGCGAGCGCGATCGCGCCGCCGAGCGCGACGCCGGTCCCGGCGAGGTTCTGCTCGGAGACGTCGATCCCGCCGAAGGCCGTCAGCGGGCGCGCGCGGCCGTCGGGCTCGGCGTCGGCGGAGAGGCCGAGCCACAGATCGTTGACGACGACCGTGTTGCGCTCGACGACGTCGACGACGAGCACCACCGAGCCGCGCTTGGTGCCGCGCCGGAGCGAGAGCTGCACGTCGCGAAAGAAGCCGGTGCCGAGCAGCCGAAAGCGCGTGAGCTGGAGCTCCTTGTCGTCGACGTCGAGCGTCGCGCCGCGCTGGAACGGGACGAAGCGGAGGATCACGCGCGCCAGCGTCGTCGTGTTGCCGCGAACCTCGACGCCCTCGAGCACGTAGCGAAGACCGCCGGGCCCGACGGGCGGACGGGGCGCCGGGGCCTCGGCCAGCGGCGGCTCGCCGATCGGCGTCCCGATCGACGACGGCGGCGGCGGCGGCGGCGCGTCGCCCGGCGATCCCGGAGCCTCGGGCGTCGGCTCCGGAGGCTCCGCGCCCCAGGTCTTCAGCGGACCGGCGGACGCGCTCCGCCACGCGGTGAGCGCGGCGATGCCGAGGGCGAACGCGGCGAGCCTCTTCACGACGGGGCCGAGCATAGCGGGTGACCGGGCCTCAGCCGTTGGTTTCCGCACGCCGGGCCGCCCGCGCTCGGGTCCCCGACGTCGAGCGGCGTCGGCGGTGCGCTTGGCGCAGGCGCGCATCGGATCTATGCGGTGGGCGATGGCTACCCCGACGGCCGCAGCCGAAGACCGCGGAGACCGCCCGTTCTGGATCGTGAACGGCGTCGTCTCCGTCCTCGCGCTCTCGCTCCTCGCGTACCTCCTCTTGTTGCGTCAAGGGGCGGGCGACAAGACGAGCCTCGCCTTCATGCCGGCGGTCAACGCGACCTTCAACGGCGCGGCCGCGGTGCTGCTGGTCCTCGCCGTCGCCGCCATCAAGGAGAAGAAGGTCGCCCGCCACCAGAAGCTCATGCTCGCCGCGTTCGCGTCGAGCGCGTTCTTCCTCGTCGGCTACCTCGCGTACCACTACGTCCACGGCGACACGCGCTACCCGGGCACCGGCGGGCTGCGGATCGCGTACCTCGCGCTCCTCGCGAGCCACGTCATCCTGTCGATCCCCGTCGTCCCGATGTGCCTCGCGGCCTTCTACTTCGCGTTCCGCCGCAGGTTCGTGACGCACAAGAAGATCACGAAGGTCCTCTTCCCGATCTGGCTCTACGTCTCGGTGACCGGCGTGCTCGTCTTCTTCATGTTGCGGAGCGCCTACTGACCTCGCGGAGCGGCTGCGGCTGACGCGGGCGCCTCAGCCTCGCCGCTCAAGGCTTCGCGTCGGGCTGCGCGTCCGGGTACGCCGCGGCGACGAACGGGAGCTCCCGGGTCGCCTCGTCGACGCGCTGGATCGTCGGGTACGCGCCGAGGTCGATCCCGAATCGACGCGCGGAGTAGAGCTGCGGGATGAGCAGCGCGTCGGCCGCGGTGAACGACGCGCCGTAGGCGAAGGGCCCCGCGTGCCCGGTCTCCTCCTGGAAGCGCGAGGCGAGCGCCTCCCACGCGCCCAGGCCGCGCGTGATGAAGTGCCGGAGCCACGCCTGGCGCGCCTCCTTGTCCTCGCCGATGCGATCGAGCACGACGAGGTTCTGGAGCGGCTGGATCCCCGAGTTGACGAGCTGGACGAGCGCGCGCACACGAGCGCGGTCCTCCGGTTTGTTCGGCAAGAGCGGCGGATCCGGATAGAGCTCGTCGAGTAGCTCGAGGATCGCCGTCGACTCGACGTACTTGACGCCGTCGAGCACGAGGCACGGGAGGAAGCCCATCGGGTTCGTCGCCTTGTAGGCGTCGCGACGCTGCTCGCCCTCGAGCAGGTTCACGTAGACCGGATCGTACGTCAGCCCCTTGTACCCGAGCGCCAGGCGCACGCGGTGCGACGCGGAGGACCGCCAATACGTATAGAGCGTGAGGTTCGGCATGCGCGGGCAGCTTACTCGATGCGACGGCCGCCGCGAGTGTGCGCGGACGGCGCACCGCGTCGGACCGACCTTGCCCGCGCGAGGGGATGCCGCTAAAGCCGCGCGATGCCCGCAGACGCGAGCTCGGACGCCGGCGCGCGCCGCACGACGCGCGCGGCGCTGGGCGATCGCCGCCTCGCCCTCGCGCTCGGGCTCGCGATCTTCGCGCTCGTCGGCTGGCCGCTGCTCGTCGTGCGGATCCCGCCGTACCAGGATTTGCCCGCGCACCTCGCCGCGGCGACGATCCTCGCGTCGCCGGAGCGCTACCCCGATCTCGTCGCGACGAGCTTCCTCGAGCCGGGCTCGTTCCTCATGCTCTGGATGTCGGTCGCCGGCCGATGGCTCGGCCTCGTCGCGGCGGCCAAGATCTTCGCCCTCGCCGTCCTCGCCGGCAACGCGCTCGTCCTCCCGCGGTTCGTCCTCCATTTCACGGACCGCGCGCGCATGGTCCTCGCCGCGCCGCTGCTCGTGCCGATGGTGCACAACTGGTTCGTGTCGACGGGCATGCTCGGCTTCGCGGCGA
This sequence comes from Labilithrix sp., assembly GCA_019637195.1. Taxonomy (GTDB): domain Bacteria; phylum Myxococcota_A; class Polyangia; order Polyangiales; family Polyangiaceae; genus Labilithrix. The sequence goes on from JAHBWA010000021.1 coordinate 55,631, forward strand.
GCGTGCCCTTGGCCCTCGCCCTGCTGATCGCGCTCGACGACCTCGCCCGGACGCCCCGAGACGAGCGCGCCACGAACACGGCGAGGGTAGCCGCGATCGCGCTGGTCACGTGGTACGTGCACCCGTTCCCGATCGTCGCGATCGTCCTGATGCTCGCCGCCGCCGCCGGCGCCGAGCTCGCCGCGACGCGCGCCAGCCCCGCCGCGGGGATGCGAGGCGACGCGAGGCCCGGACGCGCGGGGTCCACCCTCGCGAGCGCCGCGCTCCTGCCGCTCGCGCCGACGCTGACGCTCGCGGCGATCGCCTTCGTGCGCTGGGTCGTCGCCGCAGGTCCGACGATGGAGGCCCCCGTCTTCTCGTCGCTCCAGTGGGCGCTGTACAACCTCTGGAGCCAGTGGATGTACGGCTTCACCGAGCTCAGCGCGGTGAGCCTCGTGCCCGCGCTCGTCCTCGCGACCACCGCGGCGCTCCGGTGGCGCGAGGGGCGCGGGCTCCTCGGCCCGGCGCCGCTCGTCGTCCTCGTCCTCGTCTACCTGGTCGGCCCGTACGTGGCCTTCGACGCGACGTACGTGACGCCGCGCATCATCCCGTTCTTGTGGGCCCTCGCGCTGGTCCGGCTCCCGCCGCGCCTGCCCAGGGTCGTGCGCGGCGCGCTCGCGATCTCCGCGGCGGCGTACCTCACCGCGATGCCGATCGACATGCTCCGCCTCTCGCGCGAGCTCGACGAGTTCGCGTCGGGAGCGCCCGCCGTCCCCGAAGGCGCGCGGCTCTTGACGCTCAACTTCAACGAGCGCGCGACGAGCAAGAACACGGCGAGCCTCGCGACCGCTTGGGGGCTCTACGTGTTCGAGCGCCACACGAGCGCCGTCGACGGCTGGGCGAGCGTCACCGCGACGCCGATCGTGCGCTCGTCGCCGCTCCCCCCGCGCCTGGATCCCGTCACACGGCTCCGCTTCATCCGTGACACCCGCACCCCCGAGGTCTTCTGCGCCGACCGGCGCGCCAAGCGGCTGCTCACGGTCGCGTGCGAGGAGATGTGGCAGGACGAGTGGGCCGCGTTCTGGCGCGAGGCGGTCACGTACTTCGACCACGTCCTTCTGTGGGATCCGCCCGACGAGGTCATGGCGACGATCCCCGACGCGTTCACCTCGTCGTTCGTCCACGGGCGCTTGCGGATCCTCGCGCGCCGCCCGGAGTGATCGCTCGGCCGCCCTCCGCTCGCGGCACGGCAGCTCCACGCTCGGCACAGCGGCTCCACGGCTCCGCGCTCGGCACAGCCCGGCAGAGCGGCTCCTGCGCTCGGCACAGCGGCTCCGCGCCCGGCACAGCGGCTCCGCGCTCGAAGCTCAGCGGCGCTCGAACACGAACACGTCGGTGGCGAGGCTCGCGTGGAGCGGACGCGGCGGGAACAGCGCCGATCCCTCGTAGTGGAAGACCCGGGCCTTCCGGTAGCCCGCCTCCTCGGCGAAGAGCGCGCGGAAGAAATCCCGCGTGTCCGCGTCCGCGAGCCCCTCGCGCTGGATCCGCGGGAGCACGCGGCCGTCGCTCGGCGCGCGCTCTTCTTGCAGGTAGCGCCAGGCGTGCCCCATCCCGACGACGATCCAGCGAGGGCGGCGCGCTTCGATGTTGCCGAGCCGGTCCTGCCTCTCGACGATCCCCGGCATCGGGTTGCGCGACCTCGTCGGACGGGTGTCGACGCGCTCGATCGTGAGCGCGGGCGAGAACCGTGGCAGATACACGTTTCCGCCATAGACCTCGACGAGCTCTCCAGGCGCCACGTGCTCGCTCATCCACCGCTCGGCGGCGTAGCGGGCGTCGCCGGTCATCGTGAGGAGCATGCTCGCCGAGAGCCGGACGCCGAGGAGCACGGCCACCCCCGCGGTGACGGCGACGAACGCCGCCCGGCCACGACGGCCCGCGGCCAGGCTCCGCTCGATCGCGACCCCGATACCGCCGCCGTAGACGGCGAGGAGCTGCATCTGAGGCATCATGAAGCGCTCCTCGACGCGCCGCGCGACGCAGTTGAACGCGAGCGTGAACGACGCCGCCGCGAGCAGCGGGATCACGGCGCCGAGGCGACCGCGCCCCACGTTCGCCGTCACCGCGACGACGAAGCCGGCGGCGAGGATCGGCGCGAGGGCGAGCGGGTAGTGGTTCGGGAAGAATCGGACCGCGTCCTCGAGCGCCGACAGGCGACCGGCCCAGTCGCGCGAGTGCTGCGCGAAGTCCTGACTCGCGGGCCCCGTCAGGAAGCGTACGCGCGCGGCGAAGCCCGTCGGGTTGAACGGCGCGGCGTCGAGGACGAGGACCAGGACGACCGCGATGACGGCGCAGTAGAGCGCCTCCCGCGCGACCTCCACGCGACCTCCGCGCGGGCGCGCGAGCGTCCACGCGACGAGGACGACCGGCATCGACAGCGCGAACACGGCGTAGCTCTGATCCTTCGTCACGATCGCGAAGGCCGCCAGCACCGCGACCCAGCGGAGGCGGCGCGGCTCGTCACGCTCGAGCGCGAGGACGAGCACGAGGAGCGCCGCGGACGCCCAGAACAGCGCGGGGAGATCGAGGTTCGTCGTGTGCGCGTAGTACGTCCCGGCGACCTCGACGCCGCAGATCGCCATCGCCCACGCGCGGGCGCTCCGGGAGCCGGGGAAGATCGCCTTCGCGATGCGGCCGACCATGAGGGCGACGCCGAGCGACATCAGCAAGCTCACGACGCGTGCCGCCAGCGCGAACGTCGTCATCACCGGGACGGAGAGGAACGTCTCGACGAGATCGCCGGGCGCGAGCGACGGCGCCCTGAGCAGCTGGATCAGCGTGACCGGCAGCGTGACGAGCGCGAGCAGCGCGAGGTGGAGCGGCGGGTACGTGAAGTAGTGTCCTGGCGTGAACGTCTCGACGAGGCCCGGGAGGAAGTCGCGCGGGGCGATGCCGTCGACGTCCCAGCCGTCGGTCGAGGGGAGCCCCCAGCCGATGCCGAACGCGTGGAGGACCGCGACGCCGAAGACGACGATCCGCTCGGCGGTCCCGAGGCCCCGGACGGGACGAAGCGCGAGCGCGAGCCAGCGACGGAGCATCGGACGCCGGAGCCTAGCTCGGCTCAGCGCGCGCGCGGGATGAACTCGACGCGGCCGAGCCGCGGCAGCGTCTCGGTGGCGGTCGGCTCGCCGTAGCGCGCGTGGAACTGGCGCACGCACTCGTCGGGCAGGAGATCCGCGTACAGCTGGATGCCCGCGAAGTCGTTGCTCCGGTAGAGGCCGTCGAACCGCGCCCACTGCTCGGCGTCGAAGCACCGGAGCTCGCGCTTCGGATGCTCGCGGTTCGGATCGTCGGGCATGAACATGTCTTCCCAGCCGTCGTCGAGCCAGCTCTTGAACTGCGTCTTGTGGACACGGCTCAGGTAGACGCTGACCGTGGCCTTCTGGTGAAAGCGACGGTTCGCGTACGCGGTCGCGATGCGCTCGTAGTACGGGCAGAGCTCGCGCGTGATGACGGAGTTCGCGCTGGCGATGCAGAACGGCCACTCGAGGAGCGCCGCGCCCGGCGCCGCGGCGACGGCGTCGAAGTAGCGCTTGTGCTGCGGCTGGAGGCGCGCCGGCCGGAACTCGTTGACGAGGAACGTGGCCGTGAGGAGCTCCGCGACGCCGAAGGCGAGGACGAGGCGCTTCGCCAGGCGCGGCCAGGCCTCCACCGAGACGCCGATCAGCGCGAGGAGGACCGGCAGGACGACGGTGCCGCGGCCGGCCACGCGGTTGTACGCGAACCACGGGAAGACCTGCAGCGTCTTGCACCAGCGCGGGTGGAACGCGAAGACGAGCAGCGCCGTGATCAACAGCGGCTTCACGGCGGCCGACACGTTCCGCTTGTGCGCCAGCCAGATCCCGACGCCCGCGGTGATGAGCAGCGTGAAGCCGGGCGCGTACTCCCCCACCCCCTCGTCCTTACCGAAGACCGCGCGGACGAGGTCCGAGTTCGGGTGCGTGCCCGGCAGGTACGGGAAGAGCGCGTGGAACTGGCTCGCCCAGAAGTTCCCCGCGGCGTCCGTCATCGGGTACGTCGTCGTGTCGCGAACCACGGCCGCGACGAACGGGACGTAGACGACGAGCCCGAACGCGAGGAGCGCGCACGCGCCCGCGAAGGCCCCGCGCCGCGCGCGGATCTCGGCGAGCGGGTGCTCCGGCAGCGCGAGCGCGAGCCGCGCGAAGATGCGGCGGTCGCGCTGCCCGAGCCACGACCACGCGCAGTAGAACGTGACGACGAACGAGGTCAGCGCGTGACCGGCGACGTAGCCGAGGTCGAGCCCGAGCGAGAGGACGATCAGCGCCGCGCGAAAGACGATGAACGGCGCGCTCAGCCGCTCGTTCTTCATCACCACGCGCATCGTGACGGCGTCGGCCGCGATGCTCATCGTCACCCAGTGCAGGGCACAAATATTCAGGTGATACGGATACTTGTACCACGCGTAAAACGACATGAACGACGCGGCGAACCCGACGAGGCTCGCGCGGAGGACGCCGAAGTGCCCGCGCAGGATCGCCGTGACGCCGACCGCGCCGAGCGTCGCGCCGAGCGTCACGTACGTCTGGATCCAAGGGCCGGGCCCGACGAGCCCGAGGAGCATCGCGTTCCAGAGGTCGCGCTCGGCGCACCACGAGAGGAGGCCGATGTGCGTCCCGGACGGGTACGCCACGTCCTTCGTGAAGAAGGAAATCGGCCGGAGGCCGAAGTGGTAGTGGTCGCGGACGTAGTAGCCGAGGAACTCGAAGTAGTTCGCGTCGCCGCGGTACGCGCCGTCGTAGTCCTCGCCGCCGATGAGCGGACCGGAGAAGTCCTGCACGACGAAGAGCGCGTAAATCGCCGCGCCGAGCGCGAGCAGCGCGCCCGCGAGCAGCCAGTCGCGGCGCTCGTTCGTCGGGCGCGGCGCGGTCATCGCTTCGTCTGTCGTTTCCTGAGCACGGTGAGGACGAGGTTGCCGACCGGCGACGTCCAGCTCTGGTGCGGGATGGCGCGCGCGAGCCCCCGCGCGATCTCGTACGAGAGCGACGCGAGGAACGGGCTCAAGAAGTGCGTCGTCGTCTTCAGCTCGACCTCGTACTCGTCGAGGAGCGGCGTCCAGATCTCGGCGAGCTTCCGCTCGAACGAGAAGTAGTTGAAGCGCGTGATGTGCTGCTCGTCGTAGCTGACGTCGCCGACGCGGTTCAGGATGGCCTCGAGCACGGGCCACGAGCTCGCGTAGTTCGGCGTGGTCACGATGAGGCGGCCGCCCGGCGCCAGCGTCTTGTCGAGCTGCTCGAAGAGGCCGACGATCTCGTCGTGCCGGAGGTGCTCGATCACCTCGATCAACGTGACCGCGTCGAACGGCTCGCCGACGTCGCCGAACGACGTGATGCTCGGCGCGACGCGGAACGACCGGAACGGCGTGCCGTAGTGGTGGGTCGCGTACTTGATCTGCTCGGGGAGGATGTCGATCCCGAGCTGCCGCTCGAAGCGATGCCGCGGGACCATCGAGAGGAACGAGCCGGCGAAGCAGCCGACGTCGAGCAGCGCGCCGCCGTCGCTCTCGGGCAGGTAGTCGAGGACGCGCTCGAACTTGAGCGTGTGCCAGAGGCGCCGGATCCCCCCGCCCTCGCGCAGCATGCGGTCGTAGTAACCAACCGGGATCCGCCCGTAGTCGAAGTTCGGCCCCGGAGGCTGCGACATGGGCGTCAGATAGCGCGTCGATGTGGCGTTGTCACCGGCGTCGCGCGCCCCGCGCGCGGGAGCCGCCTTCGACGTCAGATCCGCCACGGAGGCTTGCCGCTCTGCCAGAGGCCCTCGAGCACCTTCACGTCGCGCATCGTGTCCATGCACTGCCAGAAGCCCTCGTGCCGGTAGGCCGCGAGCTGCCCGTTCTCCGCGAGCTTCTCGAGGGCGTGCGCTTCGAGGATCGTCCTGTCGTCCTCGAGGTACCGGAAGACCTCGGGCTCGAACACCATGAAGCCGCCGTTGATCCAGCCCTCGCCGATCTGCGGCTTCTCGGTGAACTCCTGCACCATGCCGCCCTCGTCGAAGACGAGCCCGCCGAAGCGCGCCGGCGGACGCACCGCCGTGAGCGTCGCCGTCCGACCGTGCTTCACGTGGCTGTCGTACACCGCGCGGAGGTCGATGTTCGCAACGCCGTCACCGTAGGTGAGCAAGAACCTCTCGCCCTTGAGGATCGACTCGAGCCGCTTCACGCGGCCTCCGGTCATGACGTCGAGGCCGGTGTCGATCAGGTGAATCGTCCAGTCTTCAGCGTCGCGCTCGTGCGTGACGACGTCGCCGTCGCGCATCTTCACGGTCATGTTGCCGTGGAGCGCGCAGTAGTCGCGGAAGTAGCGCTTGATGACGTCGCCCTTGTAGCCGAGCGCCACCACGAACTCGTTGAAGCCGTAGTGCGCGTAGCGCTGCATGATGTGCCAGAGGATCGGGCGGCCGCCGATCTCGACCATCGGCTTGGGACGGATCTCCGTCTCCTCGGTGAGCCGCGTCCCCATCCCGCCTGCCAAAATGACGACCTTTGCCATCTTCACTCCTCCACGCCGCGTTCGGCCGCGCCGGTCCTCGCCTTGTTCCACGCGATCGTGTCCGCGAGACCGGACGCGAGATCGTGCTCGGGACGAAACCCGGTGGTCATGAGCTTCGCCGCGTCCGCGCAGACGAACGGCGGGTCGTTCGGCCGCGCGAGCACGGCGCCCCAAGCGACGCGGTCCTCCGCGCCGAGGAGGCGCGCGGCGGTCTCGACGACGTCGCGGACGCGGACCGGGCGTCCCGACGCGACGTTCACGGGTCCGGAGAGCGCGTCGTGCTCGAGGACGTGCACGATCCCCGCGGCGGCGTCGGCCACGTGCAAGAAATCGCGGATCTGCTCGCCGGTCGTCACGCGCGCCGTCTCGCCGCCGAGGAGGGCGTCGAGCACCGCCGGGACCAGGCGCCCGCGGCTCTCGTGCGGCCCGTAGAGGAAGAAGAGCCGCGCCCACGCGAAGCTCGTCGCCGAACCGCCCGTCAGGTGGGTCATGATCTCGAAGAGCGACCGCTTGCACGACGAGTAGAGGTGACGCGGCCCGAGAGGCGTCGACTCGGAGAGCAACCCGTACGCGACGTCGTACTCGAAGCAGGTCCCGGTCATCACGACGCGGCGGCAGCCCGAGTCGACGAGCTTCGCACCGAGCGCGGCGCTCGCGGCGAGGAGATCGACGTTCACGCGCGCCGAGAGGTAGTCCTTCGGGTTCGCGTACCAGCCGAGGTGCACGCATGCCTCGAATCGCTCGCGCTCGAGCGCCGCGGCGAACGAGGCCGGCGCGAGCAGATCGCCGCGTACGCGCGCGATCGCAGCGCCCTCGGCCCCGAGGCGCTCCGCGGCGAGCCGCTCCTCGGCTTCCCCCTCGAGCACGAGCGCGTGGACCTCGTGACCGCGACGAACGAGCCGGCGCGCGACGTGCGAGCCGACGAAGCCAGTCGCTCCCGTCACGAGGACGCGCATCAGTGGTCCTTGGTCGCCCAGTCGTACGGGATGACGTCGGTGTGCGGATCGAGCCGGTCGCTCCGCGTGGGATCGTGCGCGTGGGTGCAGCAGTTCGCGACCATCGCGAACGGATCGGTCATCCCCTTGAAGCCGTTCCAGACCTCGGGGGGAACGACCATGAGCGAGTAGTTGTCCGGCCCGAGGTACACCTCCATCAGCGAGCCCTTGGTCGGAGACTCGGGCCGATCGTCGAAGAGGACGCACTTCACGCGGCCGTGCAGGCACGCGTAGTTGAGCGTCATCTCCCGGTGCTTGTGCCAGCCCTTGATGACGCCCTCGTAGACCGTGGAACAGTAGATCTCGCCGAAGCGCTCGAAGTGAGGATCCTTCGAGCTCATCACGTGGAAGATCGTCCCGCGCTCGTCGGGGATCCGGCGGAGCGGGATCACCTTCACGCCTTCGATCGGCGGGCCGACGAGGACGCGGACGCCGTCGGGGAGCTTCGCCTTGGCCGCGCTGGCCTCGACCGGCGCGCTCACGCGATCCTCACGTTGGGGATCGGGACGATGAACTTGCCGCCGCCGTCGCGGTAGTCCTTCTGCTGAGCGAGGATCTCGTCGGCGAAGTTCCACGCGAGGAGCAGACAGTAGTCCGGCTTCTTCTCCACGAGCGCCGCCGGCGGGAGGATCGGGATCCGCGCGCCAGGCATGTAGCGCCCCTGCTTGTAGGTGCTGCGGTCGACGACGAAGTCGACGAGGTCCGCGCCGATGCCGAAGAAGTTCACGAGCGTCGCGCCCTTGGCCGCGGCGCCATACGCGGCGATGCGGGCGCCCTTCGCCTTGAGATCGCGGAGGACCGAGACGAGCTCGGTCTTGAGACCGTTCACGCGGTTGGCGAAGCCGGCGTAAAACGCGAGCGTATCGACGCCGCTCGCCTTCTCCTCCCCGAGGAGGGCGGTGACGCGCTCGCTCCGCTCATAGGCGCCGGCCTTCGAGAAGAAGATCCGCAGCGAGCCGCCGTGGATCGCGAGGCGCTCGACGTCGTGGATGACGAGGCCATGCCGCGCGGTCAAGCGGTCGAGCGCCGTGAGCGAGAAGTAGCAGAGGTGCTCGTGGTAGATCGTGTCGAACTCGCAGTGGTCGACGAGGTCGCGCACGTAGGGCGCCTCGACGACGGCGACGCCCGCCCTCTGCCCGGGCGCCTCGTCCTTGAGGAGCGCGCCGAAGCCCGCCACGACCCCCTCGAGATCGGGCACGTGGGCGAGGACGTTGTTCGCGTGGATGACGTCCGCGCGCTCCCCCTTGGCGCGGAGCTCCTCCGCGAGCTCGCGCCCGAAGAAGCGGCACAGCGTGCGAATGCCCTTCTCTTCGGCGACCTTGGCGATGTTCCGCGCCGGCTCGACGCCGAGCACCGGTACGCCCGCCTTCGCGTAGTGCTGGAGGAGGTAGCCGTCGTTGCTCGCGACCTCGACGACGAGGCTCTTCGGGCCGAGGCCCTGGTCCTTCGTCAGCCGCGCGGCGATCGTCTCGGCGTGCTTCACCATGGTGTCGGAGAACGACGAGAAATAGAGGTACTCGCCGAACATCGTCTCTGGCGGGACCTCCTCGGTGATCTGGACGAGGGTGCACGACGGGCAGAAGACGAGCTCCAGCGGGAACGTCGACTCGGGCTTCGCGAGGTCGTCCGCGGCGAGGAGCGCGTTCGCCAGGGGCGTCTTGCCGAGGGAGAGGACGGGCGCGAGCTCCTTGCCGCCGCACGCGCGGCACGTCGCGATGGTGGTGCTCACGAGGTGGCTCCTGCGTCACGCGATGCCTCGGCCTCGCGCTGGACGAAGTCGGTGTACCAGCGGATGGTCCGCGCGAGCCCCTCGTCGATCGTGAACGAGGGCGCCCACTTCATCATCGTCCGCGCCTTCGTGGCGTCGAGGTACTGCTCGCGGATCTCGCTGGTCGCCTCGTTCTTGATGACGGGCTCGAGGTTCGAGCCCATCCCGCGGAGGATGCGGTCGACGAGCTCGAGGACGGTCACGGGCTTCTCGTTCGACAGGTTGAACGCGTGCCCCCTGAGGTCCGGGTTCTCGCCGAGGCGCTCGGCGACGAGCGTGTAGGCCGCCGCGCCGTCCTCGACGTAGAAGTAGTCGCGGACGAACTTGCCGTCGGAGCGGATGATGGGCCGTTCGCCGCGGAGGATCGAGCGGATCGTCCCCGGGACGATCCGGTTCCAGTTCAGGTCTCCGCCGCCGTAGAAATTCCCGCAGCGCGTGATGACCGCCGGCACGCCCCAGGTCGACGCGTACGACTGCGTGACGAGGTCCGTGCAGGACTTGCTCGCGTCGTAGGGGTGGCGGCCCATGAGCGGCGTGGTCTCGTCGTACGGCAGCTTCTCGGCGTCGCCGTAGGCCTTGTCGGACGAGGCGACGATGACCCCGCTCACCTTCGGGCTCCGGCGGCAGGCCTCGAGCAGCGCCCACGTCCCGCCGATGTTCGTCTGGAACGTCGAGACCGGGTTGCGGTTCGCGATGCCGACGATGGTCTGCGCGGCGAGGTGCATCACCGTCTGGATCTCGTACTCGCCGAGCGTGCGCTCGAGCAGCGCCTGATCGGTGATGTCGCCGCGGACCACGCGCACGCGGTCGATCGTCTTCGACCGCACGAGCTCGCTCTGCGGGACCCAGTCGCGGACGAGACAGACCACGTCCGCGCCGAGGCCGACGAGGCGCCGGACGAGCCAGCTCCCGACGAGCCCGGTCGCGCCGGTGACGAAGACGGGGCGGTCGCGCCAGAATGCAGGATTCTTGCTCGGGGCCTGTTCCACGGATGTTCCGTACACCAGTCCCGAGCGCCGCGCAAAAGCTGGAATCGGCGTCGGAGCTGGCCAGAGGGAGCCCGCGCGGCGAGCACGCCAGTCGCTCACCTCCACCCTCGACGCCGCGCGCATGGTCGGCTAAGTCGACGAGTCGAGTCCCTGTAGCTCAGCTGGATAGAGCACCGCTTTCCTAAAGCGGCGGTCGTCTGTTCGAATCAGACCGGGGACGCCACTCAATCTCTGGGAGAGCCCGCCGCCCTCGCGATCGATCGCCGGGGGCCAGGCGCGCTCGTCCCGGAGCGGCGCGCGCGACGGGGCCGGCGCGAGCGACCTCGAGCCGCGTCCCGGCTCGCGGCCGACGCCGAACGCGCTAGCGACGCCCGCCTCGTGGCAAGGCGGTTGCACCGAGCGCGGTCATGACCGCACGTCCCCTCCGCGTTTCCATCGTCCTCGGCCTCCTCGTGTCCTCGCTCGTCGCGTGCAGCGCGGAGGAGAGCGACCCTTCGCGCCTGCCCGCCGGAGAATCGGGCCAGACGCCTGGCACGGGTGTGCCGGCACCGGCCGGGGATCGTGCCGGCGGCGGAGAGGCCGGTGACGACGCAGGCCTCATCCGCGGCGACATCGTCCTCTCGCCCGGCAACGATCTCTACCCGTCCTTCGGCGAGCCGCGGCTCTTCGACGGCTACCTCGTGAGCCGCCTCGCGAGCGACAAGCAGTACCTCTCCGCCGAGTTCATCGTCGACGACGAGTCGGTGCTCGCCGGCGACGTCGTCCTGAACGGCAACAGCCTCGAGCTGGGCTCGAACGAGGGCTACTTCTCGTACCGCGGCGATCCCGGGTTCCCCGGCGTCGCCTTCGACGGCTCGACGCACTCGTGGAGCGTGAGCGGCGGCCACGGCGCGCCGTCGTTCACCGCGTCGGTGAAGTCCCCGACCGCGCGTCCCGAGCTCACCCGACCGGCGTCGCTCGCGAGCGTCTCGCGCGCCGGCTTCACCGTGGAGTGGAGCGGCGTGAGCGACGAGGTGCTCGTCGAGCTCTACCAGCTCGACGCGGGGTACAACATCGTCGCCGCGATCGGAAAGACGGCGCGCGGCGGGCGCCTCGAGCTCGCCGCGTCGGACCTCGCGCACCTCGAGCCGGGCAAGGCGACCCTCCGCGTGATCCGCTTCGAGCACGACACGATCGCCGCGACCGACGGCCGGCGCTTCAAGGTGATGAGCTCCGCCGAGGCGGCGCAGCACGTCGTGCTCGAGTAGCGACCGGCGCGCGAGGTCGGCGCGAGCCGCTCCGGTCAGGGCAGCGCGAGCTCCGACCCGTTGCGGGTGGCAGAGCGCGAGCGGGCCGTGTAGGAACAGGGCTTCGATGTCCCGCGACGTCTTCGAGAGCCCGAGCGCGCGCGCGCGCGTCGATCGCGCCGCAGCCTTCCTCGGCGCGCGACGCGAGCCGCACGTCACCGTGCTCGCGGCCTCGGTCGACGCCGCCGCCGAGGTCGCGCGGGCGGCGCTGGCGGGCGCGGGCGCCGGGCTCCGCGCGTCGCTCGGGTGGCAACGGACGACGCTCGGCGCGCTCGCCGCCTCCCTCGCGCGACCCGAGCTCGCCCGGCTCGGCCTCGCCCCCGCGAGCGCGCTCGCGCTCGAGGCGATCTGCGCGCGCGTCGTCCACGAGCACGGCGAGGCGCTCGGCCGGCTCGCGCCGATCCGCGAGCGGCCCGGGCTCCCGCGCGCCCTGGCGAGGACGCTCGGTGAGCTCCGCCTCGCGCGCGCTCCAGCCGCGGCCGATCCGGATCTGGCGCGCCTGCTCGCGGCCTACGAGGCCGAGCTGGCGGCCACGAAGCTCGCCGACCGCGCGCGTACGCTCGAGCTCGCCGCCGCCGCGGCGCGCGGCCGAGCCGACCTGGGCGCGCTGCTCCTCGTCGACGTCCCGCTCCGGAGCCGCGCCGAGCGCGACCTCGTCGAGGCGCTCGCCTCGCGCGCGCCGGCGGCGCTCGCGGTGGTCCCGGCGGGCGACGATCGCTCGCTCGCGCACACGACCCACGCGCTCGGCGTGACGACTCACGAGGAGCACGCGCCCGGCACCGACGACGGACCGCTCGCGCGGCTGTGGGCGGGCCTGTTCGGCGCGGACGCGAGCGACGGTCCGCCCGTCCCCGACGAAGCGGTGACGGTGCTCTCCGCCCCGGGCGAGAGCCGCGAGTGCGTCGAGATCGCGCGAATGGTCCTCGCCGAGGCCGCGCGCTCGGGCACGCCGCTCGACAAGATGGCGGTGCTCCTCCGCGCGCCGCAGTACGGCGCGCACCTGGTCGAGGCGTTCCGCCGCGCGAAGATCCCGGCCTTCTTCGCGCGAGGGACGAAGCGCCCCGACCCATCGGGGCGCGCGCTCCTCGCGCTCCTCGCGTGCGCGGCCGAGCAGCTGTCGGCGCGCCGCTTCGCGGAGTACCTCTCGCTCGGCGAGGTCCCGGACGACGGACAGGACGGCGCTCCCCCCGCCCCGGCGCCGCGGGCCGAGCGCGTCGCCGCGCCGGACGACGAGACGCTCCACGCCCTCCTCGGCGCCGCCGCCGCCGAAGGGCGCCCGGGCGACGCCGACGGGACGGCGCTCGCCGAGCCGACTCCGCCGCCCGTCGCCGAGGAGGATCGCGGCGCGGCGTTCGGGACGCTCCGCACGCCGCGCCACTGGGAGCGCCTCCTCGTCGAGGCGTCCGTGATCGGCGAGGCAGGCCGCTGGCGGCGCCGCCTCGCCGGCCTCGCGGAGAAGCTCGCGGGCGACGTCGACGCCTACGACAAGAAGGACGAGACCGCCCTCGCCGACTCCGCTCGCCGCGAGCTCGCCGCGCTCGAGGCGCTCCGGCGCTTCGCGCTCCCGCTGATCGACGATCTCGCCGCGCTGCCGAAGAGCGCCACCTGGGGCGACTGGATCGACAAGCTCGGCGCCCTCGCGTCGCGCGCGCTGCGCCGGCCCGAGCGCGTGCTCGCGGTGCTCGGAGAGCTCGAGCCCATGGCGAAGAGCGCCCAGGTCGGGATCGACGAGGTCCGCCTCGTGCTCGAGCCGCGGCTCTCGCAGCTCCTCGTGCCCGAGCTCGGTCGCCGCTACGGCAAGGTCTTCGTCGCGACGACCGACGAGGCGCGCGGCCTCGCGTTCGACGTCGTCTTCGTGCCCGGCCTCGCGGAGAAGATGTTCCCGCGGAAGGTCGTCGAGGATCCCCTCCTGCTCGACGCCGTCCGCCGAGAGCTCTCGCCCGACCTCCCGACGAACGAGGATCGCACCGACGACGAGCGCCTCGCGCTCCGCCTCGCGGTCGGCGCCGCGTCGCGCCGCGTCGTCCTCTCGTACCCGCGCCTCGACGTCGAGCAGGCCCGGCCGCGCACGCCGTCGTTCTACGGGCTCGAGGTCCTCCGCGTCGCGGAGGGACGGCTCGGCGACTTCGAGCACCTCGCCAAGAAGGCCGCCAGCACGGCCGAGGCGCGCATCGGTTGGCCCGCGCCGGCGCGGCGCGAGGACGCGATCGACGAGGCCGAGTACGATCTCGCGCTCCTCAAGGACGTCCTCGAGAAGCCCGAGCGCGAGGTCGACGGCGAGGGCCGCTACCTCGTCGACGCGAAGGACAAGAACGACCACCTCGCCCGCGCCCTCCGCTTCCGCTGGATGCGCTGGGACCCGAAGCAGCTCCGGGCCTCCGACGGCCTCGTCACTCCGCCGCCCGAGGCGCTCGCGGCGATCCACGAGCACACGACCGACAAGCGCTCGTTCTCGCCGACGGCGCTGCAGAACTTCGCCGCCTGCCCGTACCGCTTCCTCCTCTCGGCCATACACAAGCTGGCGCCGCGCGAAGAGCCCGACGCCATCGAGGACGTGGACCCGCTCACGAAGGGCTCCCTCGTCCACGAGGTGCAGTACCGCCTGCTCACGCGCCTGCGCGAGGACGGGCTCTTGCCGGTCACCGCGGCCACGCTCGACGCCGCGCGAGAGCGCCTCGACGCGGTGCTCCCCGAGGTCGCCGGCGAGTACTTCGATCGCCTGAGCCCGGCCATCGAGCGCGTGTGGGACGACGCGATCACCGGGATCGGCGCCGACCTCCGCGAGTGGCTGCGCCGCATGGTCGACGAGCACGACTGGACGCCGGCGCACTTCGAGCTCTCGTTCGGCCTGAAGGATCCTCGCGCGCAGGACGCGAAGAGCACCGACGAGCCGGTGAAGCTCGACGTCGGGCTCCGCCTGCGCGGCTCGATCGATCTGGTCGAGCGGAGCGCGCGCGGGACGCTCCGCGCGACCGACCACAAGACCGGCAAGGTCAAGGCGAAGAAGGACGACACCGTCATCGGCGGCGGCGAGATCCTCCAACCCGTCCTCTACGCGCTCACGCTCGAGCGGATGTTCCCGGGGACCAAGGTCGAGGACGGCGTCCTCTACTACTGCACGTCGGCCGGCGGGTTCGAGAAGGTGCGCGTCCCGCTCGACGACGACGCCCGCGCCGCGGCGCACATGGTCGCGAAGACGGTGAGCGACGCGCTGGTGAAGGGCTTCCTCCCGGCGGCGCCCAACGTCGAGAAGAAGGGCTACAGCGCGTGCACCTGGTGTGACTTCCGGCCGGTGTGCGGCCCGTACGAGGAGATCCGCACGAAGAAGAAGCCGCAGGGCCCGCTGAAGGTCCTCGCGGAGCTGAGGAAGCGCAAATGAGCGGCGAAGGCGGAGAGAAGGCGGCCACGAGGGGCGAGCTCGTCGACGCGCCGGAGCGCGAGCGGATCGGAAACGACCTCGACTCGACGCTCGTGGTCGAGGCCGCGGCCGGCACCGGCAAGACCACCGCGCTCGTGGAGCGGATCCTCTCTCTGCTCCGGACCGGCGCCGCGACGCTGGCGAGCGGCCGGGGCGATCTCGTCGCGGTCACGTTCACCGAGAAGGCGGCCGGCGAGATGAAGCTCCGCCTGCGCACCGAGATCGAGCGCTCGCGGGCGGCCGCGGCGAGGGAGGACGGGGACCCGGCGCGCCGCGTCGAGAAGGAGCGCCTCGATCGGGCGCTCGAGCAGCTCGAGGCCGCGCGCATCGGGACGATCCACGCCTTCTGCGCCGACATCCTGCGCGAGCGCCCGGTCGAGGCGGCGATCGATCCGCTCTTCGAGGTGGCCGCCGAGGACGAGCAAGACCGCCTCTACGAGGACGCGTTCACCTCGTGGTTCCAGGCCACGCTCGCCCGTCCGTCGAGCGAGGTGCCCGGCGTCTCGCGCGTCCTCCGGCGCGCGACGCGCGAGCGCGATCAGGACGGACCGAAGGCGGCGCTCCGCAAGTCCGGACGCACGCTCGTCGAGCAGCGCGATTTCCCGACGCCGTACGAAGCGCCGAGCTTCGACCGCGCGCGATCGATCGACGCCGTCGTCGACCGCCTGAAGGAGCTCGTGGAGGTGCGGCCGAAGGGGTTCCCCGACAGCTGGCTCACCAAGTCGCTCGTCGAGATCGAGCGCGTCCTCTACGAGATCGCGCGGCGCGAGGAGGCCGAGCCCCGCGACCACGACGCCGTCGAGGCCGCGCTGCGCACGCTCCAGCGCTCGCGCCTCTGGGGGTGGAAGGGCTCCGGCCAGTGGTTCAACCGCGCCGAGGGGATCCAGAGGCAGGACGTGCTCGACGCGCGCGACCGCGCTCGCGCGCACCTGGACGAGGTCCTCAGCGCGGCGGACGCCGAGCTCGCCGCGGCGCTCCACGGAGAGCTCTGGGGGATCGTCGACGCGTACGAGGCGACGAAGAAGCGCTCGGGGAAGCTCGACTTCCTCGATCTCCTCCTCCTGACGAAGGATCTCCTGCAGAAGAACGCCGCCGTGCGCGCGGAGCTCCAGGCCCGGCTCAGCCACCTCTTGATCGACGAGTTCCAGGACACCGACCCGCTCCAGGCCGAGATCCTCTTCCTCCTCGCGGCCGACGATCCGAAAGCGGACGATCCCGACCGCGCGCGCGTGATCCCGGGCAAGCTGTTCTTCGTCGGCGATCCCAAGCAGTCGATCTACCGCTTCCGCCGCGCCGACGTCTCGTTCTACGAGTCCATCAAGAAGAGGCTCGAGGATGACGGCGCCTCCGTGCTGAGGCTCTCGACGAGCTTCCGGAGCGCGCCGTCGATCCAGGCGTTCGTCAACGCCGCGTTCGGGCCGCTGATGCCGGCCGCCGCGGCGAGCGCGGCGAGCGGCGCGCCGCGCTCGCAGGCCGAGTACGTCCCGCTCGCGCCGTTCCGTGCGGACCCGACGGATCGCCCCACGATCGTAGCGCTGCCCGTGCCGAGGCCGTACGGCGACTACAGGAAGATCGTCCAGTGGAAGGTCGAGGAGTCGCTGCCCGACGCCGTCGGCGCGTACGTCGACTGGCTCGTCCGGTCGAGCGGGTGGACGATCACCGAGCGCGGCTCGGAGACGCCGACGTCGATCAAGGCGCAGCACGTGTGCCTCCTGTTCAAGCGCCTCCAGAGCTTCGGCAACGACGTCACGCGGCCCTACGTCCGCGCGCTCGAGGCGCGCCGCATCCCGCACGTCCTCGTCGGCGGCCGGAGCTTCCACGAGCGCGAAGAGGTCATCGCGCTCCGGAACGCGCTCGCCGCGATCGAGTGGCCCGACGACACGTTCTCGGTCTACGCCACGCTGCACGGGCCGTTCTTCGCGCTCGGCGACGACGCGCTGCTCGCGTTCAAGCACGTGCAGCGGCACCTCCACCCGCTGCGCAAGCGCGACGAGTCCAAGCTGACCGAGCTGACGAGGCCCGTGGCCGACGCGCTCGAGGTGCTCGCGCGTCTCCACCTCGGGCGCAACCGGATCACGATCGCGAGCACGATCGCCCGCCTCCTCGAGATGACCCGCGCGCACGCCGGCGTGGCGATCTGGCCGGCCGGCGAGCAGGCGCTCGGCAACATCCTCCGCGTGCTCGACATGGCCCGGCGCTTCGAGCAAGGATCGGTCACCTCGTTCCGAGCGTTCGTCTCCCGGCTCCAGGACGACTCCACGCGCGGCGGCGTCAACGAGGCGCCCGTCGTCGAGGAGGGCACCGACGGCGTCCGGATCATGACGGTGCACAAGGCGAAGGGGCTCGAGTTCCCCGTGGTCATCCTCGTGGACCCGACGGCGAACGCGACGTTCCGCGAGCCTTCGCGCCACGTCGACCCGAAACGCAAGCTCTGGGCCGTCCCCTTGTGCGGCGCCGCGCCGAAGGAGCTCTTCGAGCGACGCGACGCTATCCTCGCAGAGGATCGCGAGGAGGCACACCGGTTGCTCTACGTCGCGACGACGCGCGCGCGCGAGCTGCTGGTCGTTCCGGTCATCGGCGACGATCGCGACGAGCCGACCGACGGCTGGCTCGATCCGCTCGCGCCGGTGCTCTACCCGCGGCCGGAGGATCGGCGCGCGTCGGAGCCGACGCCCGGCTGCCCCGCGTTCGGCGACGACTCGGTCTTCGAGCGGCCGGCGAACGTCGAGCGGGGCGCGGACTGGTCGGTGCGGCCGGGGCTGCATCGCCCCGCGAGCGGCGAGCACCGCGTCGTGTTCTGGGATCCCCGCGCGCTCGATCTCGACAGGGAGGACGAGGCCGGCCTCCGGCACCAGAAGGTGCTCGCCAAGGGCCCCGCCGCCGACCGGAGCGAAGCCGAGCACGCCGCGTGGAAGGCGGCGCGGGCGGGCGCGCTCGCCGCCGCGTCGGCGCCGACGCTCCGCGTGCGGACGGTCACCGAGACCAAGGACGACGCCGCCGCCGCGAGCGCGCCGCCGGACGACGCCGTGGCCGTCGAGTCGACCGACGCCGTCGGGCGGTCGCGACCGCACGGCAAGCGCTTCGGCGTCCTCGTCCACGCGGTGCTCGCGACGGTCGCGCTCGACGCCGACGCAGGCGCGATCGCCGACGCCGCGCGCATCCAGGGGCGCCTCACCGGCGCGTCCGAGGAAGAGGTGGCCGCCGCGCGCGACGTCGTCGCCTCCGCGCTCGCGCACCCGCTCCTCGTCCGCGCGCGGGCGGCGTCGCGGCTCGAGCGCGAGATCGCGGTGATGCTCCGCGAGGACGACGGGACGATCATCGAGGGGGTCGTGGATCTCGCCTTCCTCGAGGAGGGCGCCGGCTGGACGGTGGTCGACTTCAAGACCGACCTCGACATGGGCGCCCGCCGCGACGCCTACGCGCGACAGGTCGCCGTCTACGCCCGCGCGATCTCCGCCGCGACGGGCGCGCCGGCGAAGGGCGCGCTCCTCTCCGTCTGAGAGGCGCCCGACGCCGACGGCGCGCGACGCCGAGGGATGCCGACGGCCGCGACGCCGAAGGCCGCGACGCATGAGCACGCGGTGCGCGCCGGGGCGGCGCCTAGCCCTTGACGACCAGCAGGCGCTCCTCGGTCATGTCCGCGATCGCCCAGCGAATGCCCTCGCGGCCGACGCCCGAGCCCTTCACGCCGCCGTAGGGCATGTTGTCGACGCGGAAGCTCGGCACGTCGCCGACGACGACGCCGCCGACCTCGAGCTCGTCCCACGCCGCGAGCGTGTGCGGGAGGCTGTCGGTGAAGACTCCTGCCTGCAGGCCGTACTGGCTCGCGTTCACCCGGTCGAGCGCGGCGCCGAAATCGGAGAAGCGCTCGAGCACGGCCACGGGCCCGAAGGCCTCCTCCGCGCTGACCGGCTCGTCCGCGGGCACGTCCTCGAGGACCGTCGCCTCGAGCGTCGCGCCCCGTCGCCCCCCGCCGGTGAGCACACGCGCGCCGCGGCGCGCCGCCTGGGCGATCCACCCCTCGAGCCGCGCGGCGGCGGGCTCGTCGATCATCGGCCCGAGGAACGTCTCCTCGTCGCGCGGATCGCCGGCGCGCAGCGCGCGCGCCCGCGCGACGAAGCGATCGCGGACCGCGTCGTAGAGGCGCTCGTGGACGAGCACGCGCTGCACCGAGATGCACGACTGCCCCGACTGGTAGAACGCGCCGAAGACGAGGCGATCGACGACGGCGTCGAGCTTCGCCTCCTGATCGCCGTCGACGATGCACGCGGCGTTTCCGCCGAGCTCGAGGACGACCCTCTTGCGACCGGCGCGCGCGCGCAGGTCCCAGCCGACCTTCGACGAGCCGGTGAACGAGAGCAGGGCGAAGCGCGGGTCTTCGGTGAAAGGCGCGGCGTCGGCGAGCTTGCAGTTGACGACGGAGAAAGCCCCCGGAGGGAGGTCGGTCTCCGCGAGCACCTCGCCGATGATGAGCGCCCCCACCGGCGTCCGCTCCGAGGGCTTGAGCACGAACGGGCAGCCCGCGGCGATGGCCGGCGCGACCTTGTGGGCCACGAGGTTGAGCGGGAAGTTGAACGGCGTGATCAGCGAGCAGACGCCGATGGGCACGCGCTTCGTGAACCCGCGGTACCCGGCGGCGCGCTCGGAGATCGCGAGCGTCAGCGTCTCGCCGTCGATACGCACCGCCTCCTCGGCCGCCACCTGGAACGTGTCGATGAGGCGCGTGACCTCGCCGCGCGCGTCGCGGATCGGCTTGCCCGCCTCGATGCAGAGCGCGAGGGCGAGCTCCTCGGCGCGCTCGCGGAAGCGCCGCACGCAGTGCTCCAGCGCGGCCTTGCGCGCGTGCGGCGAGAGCTCACGCATCGGCTTCACCGCGGCCGAGGCGGCGGCGATCGCCGCCTCGATGATCGCCGGGTCCGCCAGCGCCACGCGCGTCACAGTGGCGCCCGAGTATTTGTCCACGACGGGCAGCTCGCCGGGGCCTTCGGCCGGGCGGTTCGCGAGGTACAGCGGATAGCGGTCCTTCAGCATGTGCTCTCGACTCCTTGTCGTTGGGGTTCGGGCGCGTCAGGCCCGCTTCGCGGCCTCCTCGAGCTCCTCCCCGAGGGCGCGGTTGTCCTCCGAGTAGTCGATCGGCACGTCCACGACGTGCACGCCGGGCGTCGCGAGGCACCTCTCGAGGATCGGGCCGAGCTCGGCGGCGCTCGCCGGCCGGTGACCGCGCGCGCCGTAGGCCTCGGCGTAGCGCACGAAGTCGGGGTTGCCCACGGTCATGCCGAACTCCGGGAGCCCCATCTCGGTCTGCTTCCACCGGATCATCCCGTAGCCGTCGTCGCGGACGACGAGCACGGTGAGATCGAGGCCGAGTCGCACGGCGGTCTCGAGCTCCTGCGAGTTCATCATGAACCCGCCGTCGCCGGCGATCGCCACCACCTTGCGCCCCGGGAAGACGAGCTTCGCGGCGATCGCCGACGGCAGCCCGGCGCCCATCGTCGCGAGCGCGTTGTCGAGGAGCAGCGTCCCCGGCATGCGGCAGGCGTAGTGCCGCGCGAACCAGAGCTTGTACATGCCGTTGTCGAGGCAGACGATGCCGTCGGCCGGCACCGCGCGGCGGACCTCGGCGACGAGCCGCTGCGGCAGGAGTGGAAAGCGATCGTCGTCCTGGCGCAGGGCGAGGTGCTCACCGAGCGCGCGACGAACGCGGAGAAACGCGCTGAAGTCCCAGCCGTCGACGGACTGCAGCCCCTCCGACATCCGCCAAATCGCGTTGGCGATGTCGCCGGTGACCTCGAGGTCCGGATGGTAGACCGAGTCGATCTCGGCAGAGGAGAAGTCGACGTGCACGATCGTCCGGCCCGCGCTCATGAAGAACGGCGGCTTCTCGATCACGTCGTGACCGATGCTCACCACGCAGTCGGACTCGTCGATCGCGCGGTGCACGAAGTCTCCGCGTGAGAGCGCCGCCGTACCGAGGAAGCGCGGGTGCGTCTCGTCGACGACGCCCTTGCCCATCTGCGTGCTGAAAAATGGGATCCCCGTCCGCTCGACGAACGCCGCGAGCGCCTGCGACGTGCGCGTGCGGTTGGCGCCAGCGCCGATCATGAGCAGCGGGCGCTTGGCCGACGAGATCGCGTCGATCGCCCGCGCGAGCGCGCCCTCGTCGGCCGTCGGCCGCCGCGAGACGCTCGGCGCGATCGGCGTGCGATCGGTCGTGTCGCGCGCGACGTCCTCGGGGAGCTCGAGGTGCACGGCCCCGGGCCGCTCGGCCTGGGCCCGCCGGAAGGCCTCGCGCACGCGGGCGGCGACGGAGTCGGCGGACACGATGGTCTGCGTGTACTTCGTCAGCGGGCGCATCATCGGCACCACGTCGACGAGCTGGAACTGGCCCTGCTTGCTCGTCCGAATGGGCTTCTGGCCGGTGATCATCATCATCGGCATCGCGCCGAGCTCGGCGTACGCCGCGGCGGTGACGAGGTTCGTCGCGCCGGGACCGAGCGTGGAGAGGCAAACGCCCGCCTTCCCGGTGAGGCGGCCCCACGTCGCCGCCATGATCCCGGCGGCCTGCTCGTGACGCGTGACGACGAAGCGGATCCGCGAGTCGCGGAGGGACTCGACGAAATCGAGGTTCTCCTCACCGGGGAGCCCGAAGAGCGTCGTCACCCCCTCGGCCTCGAGCGATCGCACGAACAGATCCGACGCCTTCATGGGGCGCATCGTGGGGACGAACGCGTCCGAGGTCCACCGTCGCGGGGACGAAAGCGCAACATCGTCCTCCGGCGCCGCCTCACAGTCGCACCGCGCGCTCGCGCTCACGATCGGCGCGCCCGCCCGGGAGCCCGATCGCCGAACGCTGGCGGGCCCCGCGGACACGCCGGCCGGCGGCTGTGCTATCCGCCCACGTCGCGCATGCGTACGTGGCCGCTCCTCGTCCTCTCGATCGCCGCATGCAGACCCGGTGCCTCGCCGCCGGCCTCACGGGACGCCGCGCCGGCCGACGCCGACGCCGGGGCCGCCGAGCTGGCCGCGCTGGACGGCGCCGGGCTGTACGGGAAGCTGTGCGCGGTCTGCCACGGCGCCGACGCGACCGGCTACAAGGCCGACAACGCACCGTCCCTCGTCAATCGGACGTTCCTCGAGAGCGCGACCGACGAGCAGCTGAGGCGCTCGATCGGCGAGGGGCGCCCAGGCACCTCGATGGCGGCGTACAGCACGGCCCGCGGCGGACCGCTCTCGCCCGAGGCCATCGGCAAGATCGCCACGTGGTTGCGCGGGCACGGACCGGCGCCGATCGCGCTCCCCGCGCGCAGCGCGGGCGACGCGGCGCGCGGGGAGCCGCTCTACGTGACCCACTGCCAGCGCTGCCACGGGACCGCGAAGGCTCGCGGCGACGCGGTTCACCTCGCGAACCCGCGCTTCCTCGACGCCGCTTCGGATCCGTTCCTCGGATGGGCCATCGCGAAGGGGCGACCGGGCACCGCGATGGCCGCGTGGGAAGGCACGCTGACCGAGGCGCAGATCGACGACGTCGTCGCGTACGTGCGCGCCTTCGGCGGCCCGCCCGCCGAGCCGCTCCTCCCGGCGCCGACCGGGAAGGAGCCGATCGTGATCAACCCACGCGGCCGGGCGCCGAGCTTCGAGCCGCGTTCGACGCCCTGCCCGCCGAGCCGCGCGGACGCGGGGAAGCCCGCGTGCACGCCGGACGGGCGCTTCGTCTCGGTGGACCAGGTGCGGCAAGCGCTCGAGCAGAAGCGGCGGCTCGTGATCATCGACGCGCGGCCCCCGTCGGATTGGATGCGCGTCCACATCCCCGGCGCGGTGTCGATCCCGTACCATGACCTCTCCCGCCTCGCCGAGGTGCCGAACGACGGGACGTGGGTGATCGCCTACTGCGCGTGTCCGCATCACCTCTCGGGTGACGTCGTCGACGCGCTCCGCAAGCGCGGCGTACGCCACGCGGCGATCCTCGACGAAGGCATCCTCGAGTGGCATCGCCGCGGCTACCCGGTCGTCACCGCGCCGGGCGTCGAGCCGCCGCCCAAGGAGAGCCGCGGGCTCTCGATGCCGGGCTCCCCGCGCTGAGTCGTCGGGCCGCGAGCGAGGCACGCGACCCGACGACCGGCGCTCGAGGCTCCGTCACCAGATGCCAGGACCGGCGCCGACGAGCGGATAGCCCGCCGCGTAGCCCGTCCCCACAGCCACGCCGCGCGCCGCGTATCCGCCCCGGACGTATCCGCCTCGAACGTAGCCGCCGCTGCTCCAACCGCGGACGCCTCCGGCGCGGAAGCCTCCGCCGCGCGCCACGACGAGCGGCTGGGTCGTCACGCCGACCTCGTCCGGCTGCGCGCTGGTCGTCGCGCTCCCGCCGGCGCCGTGACCGCCCGCGTGCGACCGGCCCTCGAGCTTCCCGGCGAGCTCGCGACGCTGCTCGGGCGTCAGGATGCTCGCGAGCTCCTTGGCGACGCCGACCATCCCCTCGGCGCGCTTGCGCGTCCTCTCCCCGACGTCTCCCACGGGCACGACCTCGTCGATCGAGAACTCGTCCTTCTTGAACGCATCGAACGCCTTCGACGCGCGCGACCGCTCCTCGTCGAGCGCGGGCTTCGCCTTGTCGAGCACGGCGCCGACACGTTGCTTCTGCTCGTCCGAAAGCGCGAGGTCCTTCGCGAGCGTGTCGAGCCAACCTCGGGAGTCCTCGGCGATCTCCTTCGTGCGCGACTCGATCGCGTCGACGAACGCCGCGCGTTGCCCCGGATCGAGGATCCCGTGCAGCTCCTCCAGCGCCTTGCGGAGCACCGGGCTCGCCTCCTCGCGCGCCTTCACGAGCGCGTCGATCTCGTCGTCGAGCGCTCGCTCGTCGATCTTACCTGCCTCGAGCTGCTCGAGCAGCGCCTGCCGGAGCGCCTGGCGCGCGTCCATGACGGCCTCCTCCTTCGGCCTCACCTGATCGCCGAGCTTCTCGACGGCGGCGCGCTGCTCGTTGCTCAGGCAGACCTTCTGGAGCGCCGCGCCCACCAGCGCGAGCGGGCCGGTCGGCTCACGCTGCGGCTCCGCCTCGTGCTTGGTCGCGTCGTCTTTGGTCGCTCCGCCTCTGGTCGCTTCGCCGGCGAGCGTCGCCTTCGCCTCTTCCATGCCCGGACAGTGCGTCGGTGCAGCTTCCTTCTTCGCGGCCTCTTCGGGCGCGGCGGCGAGCGCCGGCACGGCGGCCGTCGCTACGACGAGGCCGACCGGCACGATGAACCGGGTTCGAGTGAACAGCTTCATGTGAAACCTCCGCGCGGCGACGATGCACCCGCTGTGCCGTGTGCCTCCGGCAAGCGCGATCGTTGGCGGGCGGCTCGAGCGCGTCGAAGGCCAGGCGGAGGCCGCACGTCGGCCCGGAGCATCGGACGGCGAAGCCCGCGAGAGGGCGCGCGCCGCCGAACGTGTCGGCCCAGCGCGCCGCGAAGGCGTTCTGCTCTGCGACGCCGAGGCGCCGAAGTGATTGTCGACGAGCAGGCACGGACGCTCGCCGGCGTTCGACGCGCCCACGAGGGGTCGCGCGGTGCCGATGCGAACGGCGGGCAGGAGCCATCGACGCGCGAAGGTGATCGCGAACCGCGTGGCGTGCCCGACCGTCCGCGACGAGGGCGTCAAGCGTCGAGGTCAGCCCTTCTTCGGCTTGCCCTTGCCGGGCTTGCCGCCCTTGCCTCCGGGCTTGCCGCCCTTGCCTCCGGGCTTGCCGCCCTTGCCTCCGGGCTTGCCGCCCTTGCCCCCTCCGGGCTTGCCGCCTTTGCCTCCGGGCTTGCCGCCTTTGCCCTTGTTGGGATTGCCGTCCTGGCCGCCAGGCTTGCCGTCACCCTTTCCTGGCTTGTTTGGATTGCCACCGTTGCCTCCCGGCTTGCCGTCACCCTTCCCCGGCTTGCCGCCGTTGCCTCCGGGCTTGCCGTCACCCTTCCCCGGCTTGCCGCCGTTGCCTCCGGGCTTCCCACCGCCGCTCGGCTTGCCGTCGCCCTTCGGGCCGTCGTCGCTCGGGCCGTTGCCGGGCGTGTGGCCTTTGGGGCCCTTGCCCTTCTTCCCGGGCTTCTTGCCAGGCTTGCCCTTCTTGCCAGGCTTGCCCTTCTTGCCAGGCTTGCCCTTCTTGCCGCCCTTGGGCTTCTTCTTCTTGGGCTTCTTGGGCTTCTTCGGCCCGTTGCCGTGAGGACCGTGGCCGCCGGGGCCGTGACCGTGGGGTCCGGGCCCGTGGGGCCAGGGGCTGAACGGGATGTCGTCCCACGGGCTGCCGCCCGACGGACGCTCGGTGTCCGAGTCGCCGTCGCCCGCGCCGGCATCGCTCACCCCGGCGTCGGCGTCCTCCCCCGCGTCGTCCTCACTCTCGTCGTCCTCGCCCGCGTCGTCTTCGCCCTCGTCGTCCGACGCATCCGGATCGGCCCCGTCGGTCGTATCCATCCCGTCGTCGTCCTCCTCCTCCTCCTCGTCTTCCTCGTCCTCCTCGTCTTCATCCGTGAGGGCGCCCGCGTCCTCGTCGAGGACGCTGGGATCGTCGCCCTCCTCGCTGGACGCGGCGAAGAGGCGTTCGGAGTCGCCGATCGAGCCCCCACACGCGGCGATCGTGAAGAAGAAGAGCGTTGGAATGACGAAGCGGCTCATTCGAGCATGGTTCATGGTCTCTCTCCGTGCGCGGCGAGCCGCGCGCCGCGCACGCCGACATCGCGCGCGCCGGCGCGAGAGCCCTCGCATCCGCGCGAGCGACGAAACCCCGAAGCAACTTCGAAATCAATCCAAATACAAACTAGCTCGTGCGCTTATTTCGCAATCATGACTGCCGTGTTCGACGACGCGATTCGAGTCGCCGCGCGCCCCACGCGGTGACGGCCGCGTTCCGCCGGCCGCGGCGCGCATCGGGATCGGCGCCGCGGCGGCTCACGCCGAGGCTGGCCAAGACCTCCGCTCTTCGGCATCCTGCGCCGCGATGAAGGCCGCCCGCTCCGCTCCGCTCGCTCCCCTCGCGCTCGCCGCGCTCGCGCTCGCCGCGGCCTGCGGGGGCGAAGCTCCCTCCGCCCGCGCGCCCAGCGCGGCGCTCCCGCACGCCCCCGACGGAAGCGCCGCCGTCGCGCCCGCGGCGCCGGTGGCGCTCGCGCCGCTCGACGTCGATCCCGTCACCACCGGGCTCGGCCGCAGCACCGCGGGACCCGGCGGCCCGAACGACGCCGCGCTCGCACGCGCAGGCGTCGAGCGCCTCTGCGACGAGAGCCTCGCCCGCGCGACGGCGTTGCTCGACGAGATCCGCGCGCTCGACGGCGCCGCAGACGACGCGCTCACGTGGGACGCCACGGCCGGCAAGCTCGATCGCGCGCGGCTCGCCCTCCGCAACGCCGGCGACTTCCCCGCGCTGATGGCCGTATCCCACCCCGACGACGGCGTCCGTGAGAAGGCCAAGCTCTGCGAGCCGAAGCTCGACAAGCTGGACACGGCGCTCTGGCTCGATCCCGAGCTGGCGCGCGTGATGAAGCGATACGCCGCGAAGAAGGAGCCGCTCGCCGCCGACCGCGCGCGCCTGGTCGAGCGGACGCTCCGCGACTTTCGCCGCAACGGCCTCGACCTCGACGACAAGGGCCAGCAGCGGCTCCGTGAGCTCAACGAGGAGCTCACGAAGCTCTCGCTCGACTTCGACACGAACGTCGCCGAGTCGCACCTCACGGTCGAGGCGACGGCGGCCGAGCTCGAGGGGCTCCCGGACGCGTTCCTCACCTCCCACCCGCCGAACAAGGACGGCAAGATCGTCCTCACGACCGACTACCCCGACTACTTCCCCGTCCTCACGTACGCGAAGGACCGGAAGCTCGCGCTCGCCCTGTACAAGCAGTTCGAGAACCGCGCCGCCGACACGAACATCCCCGTCCTCGACGCGATCCTCGCTCGCCGGGCCGAGAAGGCGAAGCTCCTCGGCTACGCGACGTGGGCCGACTACGTGATCGAGCCGCGCATGGCGAAGGATCCGAAGACGGTCGCGACGTTCCTCGAGTCGCTGCGCAAGCACCTCGCCAAGAAGGGCCAAGCGGAGCTCGCCGAGTTCAAGCGCATGCACGTCAAGCTCGGCGGCAAGACGACAGACGCGATCCCGCCCTCCGACCGCCTGTACCTCGAGGACCAGGTGCGAAAGGCGAAGTACGGGCTCGACTCGAAGGAGGTGAGCAAGTACTTCGAGGTCCGCCGCGTCAAGGACGGGCTCCTCGACATCACGTCGAAGCTCTTCGGCATTCGCTATCGCCCGGCCGCGGACGCGCCGACCTGGCACCCGGACGTGGAGGCCGTCGAGGTCACCGACGCGGCGGGCAAGCTCCTCGGCCGATTCTACTTCGACCTCTACCCGCGCGACGGGAAGTACAAACACGCGGCCGTCTTCAGCATCCGCGACACCGCGAAGATGCCGGACGGCTCGCGCCTCGTGCCGATCGCCGCCATCGAGTGCAACTTCCCGAAGCCGGGCGGCGCCGCCCCCGCGCTCATGAGCCACCAGGACGCGGTCACGTTCTTCCACGAGTTCGGCCACGTCATTCATCACCTCCTCAGCGAGGCGGAGCTGTCGTCGTTCGCCGGGACGAGCGTCGCGCGCGACTTCGTCGAGTCTCCGTCGCAGATGCTCGAGGAGTGGGCCTGGCACAAGGACACGCTGGCGCTCTTCGCGCGCCACCACGACACGAACGCGCCGCTCCCGGCGCCTCTCCACGCCGCGATGCTCCGCTCGCGCGGCTTCGGTCGCGCGGTCTCGACGCAGCGACAGCTCTACCTCTCCGCGCTCGATCAGGCGTACCACACGCGGCCGCCCCCGCTCGACACGACCAAGGTCCTCGCCGAGGTCCACGACGCGTACACGCCGTTCAAGCACGTCGAGGGGACGCACTTCCAAGCGAGCTTCGGGCACCTGATCGGCTACGACGCCGGCTACTACGGCTACCAGTGGGCGCTGTCGATCGCGCAGGACCTCTTCACCCGGTTCAAGAAGGAGGGACTCATGAACCCGAAGACCGCCGCCGACTACCGGGCGAGCATCCTCGGGTCGGGCGACAGCGACGACGCAGCCAAGCTCGTCGAGCGCTTCCTCGGCCGCCCTCCGAGCGACGCGGCCTACAAGGCGTTCCTCCTCGAGTGACGCGCCCGAGCGGGACGTCGCGGGCGTCCGCCCGCGCGAGCTGAGGCGCGCGAGCTGAGGCGCGCGCGCTCGCGGCCACGCGGCCTCCGCGTCACCGTCGCGCGGGCGTCTCGTCTCCAGGTGCGAGGGGCTCGAGCGAGCTCCTGCGCGCTCGACGCGCACACGAGCTGCTCACCGGACGCTCGCGCGCGGCGTGCGCCGCGTCAATCCTTCGCGATGTCGGCCTCGAGCGCGGCGAGCTCCGCCTTGTAGGTCGCCTTCGAGATCGCCTTCTCCGCCGACTCCTCGAAGTCCGCCGGCGTCGACAGATCGCTGTCGGCGATGACCGGCGCCGCCGGCGCCGCCGGCGTCGTCGTCGCGACGACCTGCGTAGCGCCGGTCGTCGTGGCGTGCTTCGAGGTCGTGTCCTCCTCCGGCTTGTCGGCCGGCTGCTTGTTCTCACACGCGGCCACGGCGAGGAGCCCCGCCACCAGGATGATCGACGCTCGGCTCATTTCGCACCTTCCTTTCCGTCCACAGCCGCGGGCGCGGTCACCGGCGCCGCGCCCATCACCGGAGTCGCGCCCAGCACGGGCGCGTTCTTCGCCATCCAGCCGGCGTGTCGCTCGTCCTCCTTCACGGCGAGCTTCGCGGCCTTCTCGGCGGTCGCCGTGTCCTTCTCCTTCTCCGCGACGACCTTGATGCGTTCGAGGCGCGCGACGCGCTCCGCGTGCGTGCGGAGCTCCTGCCGGAGCGGATCGCTGATCGGCCCCTTCCAGGTCGCCGCGAGCTTCTCGCGCTGCTCGGTCCGCTCCTTCGCCTTCCGCGCGGCGCGATCGTCGGTCTTGCCAGGATCGACGGCCTCCTTCGCGTCCTTCGCCGTCTTGGCGGCCTTGTCGGCGGCGTGCTCGCCCGCCTTCTCCACCTTGTCGCCCGCCTTCTCCACCTTGTCGGCGGCCTTGCCCGCCGGGCGATCGGCCTTGTCCGCGGCGGTCGTCTTGCCCGGCGCAGCGCTCGGGTTCTCTGCCCATGCTCCCGTCGTGAGCAGCGTCACTGCCGACGCGACGAGGAGCTTCCTGAGACCGTGATTGGCGTTCATGCGCCAGATGGTGGGCGCGCCATCGGCGCCGAGCAACCGCGGGAGCCGCTGTTCGACAACGAATTACAAGTCCCTGACAGGAGCCTCTTTCGGATCTCTGATTCGCGACGCGACGACGACACGTCGTGCGATCCGATGCAGCTCTCGCGGACGCGAGATCGCACGAGCGCGGCCACGCCGCAGCTCCGCGCCCGGCGCGCGACATCGGCGCGCCGCGGACGGCGGCTCGGACGGACCTGCGCAGGCGCGACTTGGCCGTCGGGCGCGAACAGCGACACAATCCCTCCCCGTGTCCACTCCCATCCTCTCGCTCGGCGCGCGCAGGCTCGACGTCCCGATGAAGAAGGCCTTCGGGATCGCCGGCGGCGCCCAGGTCGAGGCGAACAACGTGCTCGTCGAGCTCCGCGTCCGCGGCGCCTCGGGGTTCGGCGAGGGGGCGCCCTTCCCCGCCTTCAACGGCGAGACGCAGGCTCGCGTCCTCGCGGCCGTGGCGCGCGCCGCGCCGAGGCTCGAGGGGGTGGACCTCGAGGACGACGCCGGGCTTCGTGAGGTCGTGCGCGCGTGGTGCAGCGACTCGCCTTCCGCGACGTGCGCGATCGAGACCGCCGTCTTCGACGCGCGCGCGAGGCTCCGCGGGACGTCGATCCGCGAGATGCTCGGCGGCGCCGAGCGGGAGCTCGTCACCGACGTCACGATCACGACCGGGAGCGTCGAGGACGCGTCGCGCGAGGCGCGCGCGCTGTCCGCCTTCCGGACGCTCAAGATCAAGGTCGGCGGCGGCGATCCCGACAGCGACGTCGCCCGCGTCCTCGCGGTCCGCGCCGTGAGGCCGGACGTGCGGCTCCTCGTCGACGCCAACGGCGGCTTCGCGATCGACGACGCCGTCCGCTTCGCCGCCGGCGCGCGCAGCGCCGGGATCGAGCTCTTCGAGCAGCCCGTCGCGCCGGGCGACTGGAACGCGCTGGCCGAGGTGCGCGAACGCACGGGGCTCCGCGTCGCGATCGACGAGTCGGTCACCGTCGCGGACGACGTCGGCGAGGCCAAGCGGCGCGGGGCGACGGACGCGGTCAACGTGAAGATCATGAAGTCCGGGATCTTCGAGGCCCTGGCGATCATCCAGCGGACGCGCGATCACGGCCTCTTCCCGATGATCGGCGGGATGGTCGAGACGCGCCTGGCGATGGGCATGTCGGCGAGCATCGCGGCGGGGCTCGGCGGTTTCGCGTACGTCGACCTCGACACGCCGCTCTTCCTGGCCGCCGATCCGTTCGAGGGTGGCTATGCCCAGGACGGAGAGCGCATCGACCTCCGGTCGATCGACGCCGGGCACGGCGCACGACCGCGCGCGTCGTGGTGACGGCTCACTTCTGCGGGGCGAAGAAGTTCGCGAGCAGACGCCTGCCGAACTGCTCGAAGGCGTCGTCGGCCATCGTCGCGTAGACCTTCTCTTCGGCCTGTCCCGGCGCGAGCATCGGCTCGTCGGGGTTGTTCAGCACGTGCGTGGCGGCGTGCTTGAAGATCTCGGCCTTGAACTTGTATGGCTTCGGCTCGCCCGGGATGACGAACGAGGCGTCGAAGTGGAACTGGACGCCGATGTAGCTGCCGCGCGGGCGGTTGCTCGTGTAGTTGTGCCCCGACCACTCGGCGACGTGCGTGACGAAGAGCGTCGGGGCCTTCGGCTCGGGAAGATCGGCCTCCGTGACGATCGGGCCGACCGCCACCTCGAAGAGCTCGGCCGCGAGCCCTCCGTCGAACTGGGTCGCGAGCGCCCTGCCGAGCGCCGCTTCGCGCACCGTGGAGTGCTTCTCGTCGAAGAAGCGCGACGGGTACGTGACGACGCCCATGAACGTCGGCGTCTTGAGGATGAACTGGTCGGCGCGCTCCATCGTCGTCGGCGCCTTGCGCTTGAAGCGGACCTCGACCTTCGGACCGTGCTTCTCCGCGTACGCGAAGAGGCGCTCGATGAACGCCGGCGCGGCCGCGTCCTTCTTCGGCGCCTTCTTCTTGTAGGCGTCGAGCTCGCGCGCGTAGACCGCGTGGATCGCCGCGGCGAGCTCGGGATCGACCCCGTGATCCGGGAAGCTCTTGGAGAACTCGGAGAGCGCCGCGAGCGTCCCCGGCTGCTTCGCCTTCTCGAGCTCCTCGAGCATCGCCTTGCGGACGGACGCAGCGACCTCGTTCGGGATCTTCGACTCGGGGTGACTCTTCTTGTAGGCGAGGAGCGCCTCGACGGTGCCGACCTTTTCGGCGTCGCGCAGCTCGGCGCGCGGGAGCAGGACGTCGCCGACCTCGTCCTTGAACGCCGCGCCGTGCTCCAGATAGAGCCGGTACGACGCGGAGTCGTTCACCTGCGTCGCGCGGGCGTACATCGTCTTGTCGCTGCCCGAGTTGCGGAGCATCCAGAGCGTCGGCCCGAGGACGACGGCCACCCCGGCGGCGACCGCCGGACCGAGCTTGCCCCAGGGGGCGCGCCGGAGCTCGTAGGCGTCGCGCGGCCCGACGGGGCTCGAGAAGCGCGGGTTGTGGAGCGGGTCGACCGCGACGAGCTCCTTCGGGTCCTCTGTCGCGTGGGCGTGCATCGCGCGGTCGCGCGCGGCCTGGACCTCGGCGACGATCTCGTTGCCCGCGCCCGGGTTGCTCAGCGGGAAGAGGAACTGCACGCCCCCGGCGAAGGCGACGCGGACGGCGGCGCCCTGCACGTCGACGCTCGCGAGGTCGCGCGTCTCGTAGACGCGGAACTGGTCGTCGCGCGCGTCGATGAGGCAGGCCGGGAACAGGTAGACGCCGGACGCGTACGGCAGCGCGCGCTCACGCACGACGCGCGCGAAGGCCTGGACGAGCCCGAACGCGAACCCGAAGACGAGCGCGAGGT
>JAHBWA010000210.1 GCA_019637195.1 Labilithrix sp.
AGCGCCCCGAAGCTGGGTTCGCACGCAGGCAGGCACAGTCACGCGGAGCGCGCAGCAGGCGCTCGAGGTCGACGCGGACCGAACAAGCGGTCGCGGCACCACGAGCTCCTCGCTGCCGCTCCCGCGGCGGGCGCTCACCGGGAGGTCGACGCGAGCGCGCGCTCGGGCGAGAGCCCGAGCGACTCAGGTGGGGTGACCGACGGGGTTCGAACCCGCGACAACCGGAACCACAATCCAGCGCTCTACCAGCTGAGCTACGGCCACCGTGAGGAGGGCGGAACCATACCGCCGCCCCTTGGACTTGCAAGGGAATTCCCGCGGCGCGCGCCCCGGCGGCCTCTTTTGGCTCGATCTTTGGCTCGGCTGGCGTGACCGCGCGCGGGCGGCGCCGGCGGGGCGCGTCGGCTCGCAGCGTCGGGACCAGCCGACGCGTCGGGACGAGCCGACGCGGCACGCGAGCGCTCTCCTGCAACGATTTGCAGGTGTTCATCCTGCGCGGCGCGAACGTGGTGCCTCTTCTGGGACGGATTTCGCGCGGCGAGAACTTTACGAAGCTCGACTCATTGGTGACCATGAGGGAGGGTCCTTTCATGAGCTTCTCCTTCTCCATCGCCACGCGCTTCGTTGTCGGCGCCGCCCTTTCGCTCGCGCTCACCGGCTGCGCGGAGAGCTTCCCTCAAGTCGTCGCGCTCGCCGACGGCGCTGATCAAGTCGAGGTCGTGAGCGATCCACCGAACGTCGACGTGTACGAGCCCGTCGGCGGCGTCAGCGCGAGCGTCGCCGGCACCGAGGTCAGCTCGGCGGTCCGCGAGGCCAAGAACGAGCTCCGCAACCAGGCCGCGCAGAAGGGCGCGACGTTCGTCTCGATCGACGAGATCAGCTCGCGCGCCTCCTGGGACCTCCGCGGCCGCACGATCGTCTCGATGACGGGCACCGCCTACCGCGCGAAGTGACGCGCGAAGCTCGCCGCGCGAAGTGACGCGCCGGGCGCCTCGCGAAGTGACGCGCCGGGCGCCTCGCGAAGTGACGCACCGGGCGCCGCGCGCCTGCCCCGCCCACGAGGATCGTCGTGCCGTGCGCTACAGCTCCGCGCCCTTCTCGAAGTCGCCGCGGATGACCTGACGGACCTTGGTGGCCTCGGCCTTGGCGTCGGTGAGCACGCCGATCTCGCGGTTGTGCTCGAGCGCCGTCGCCGTCATGTTGTGCGAACCGACGAACGTGATCGCCTCGTCGACGACGATCGCCTTGGCGTGCATGTCCGGGCTCTCGAGCCCGCGGAGCGGCACCCCGTACTGCTTCAGCTTCGCGATCGCCGCCGTCTGCCCCGGCGTGCTGATCGTCTGCGAGTCGACCACGACGCGGACGTCGACCTTGGCCTGATGCGCCAGGACGATCGCGTCGACGATGGTCGTGTCGGCGAGCGACTGCGCCTCGACGTCGAGCGAGGTCTTGGCGGAGTCGATGAGCTGCTTCAGGTGCGAGCGCGCGGAGTGGAGCGTGTTCGCGCTGGCCGGAGAGATCACGAGCTTGCTCGGCAGGCTGACGGCCTTGTTCGTGAAGTCGGCCTGGAAGATCTTCTCGAGATCGGCGACGTCCTCGGGGTCCGTGTCGGTCGCGATGTACTCGCGGTTCGTCGTCGGGCTCGTGAAGGTGAGGTTCATCGTCATGATGACCGCCTTCTCGGAGTCGATGAGGATCGTCTTGGCGTGCGTGAACGTGTAGCCGGTCGGCGCCCACTCCACCTCGACGCCGCGGTTCGTCAGCGCGGTGTACGCCGTCTGGTTCTGGTTGCCCCCAGAAGGGAAATTCCGGTTGAGGATGACCTTCACGTCCTTGCCGGACTGCTTGAGATCGCCGAGGGCGCGGATGACCTCGTTGCTCGTCAGCAGGTACATCGTCATGTGCACGCTCTTCCGCGCGCCGCGGACGGCGGCGAGGAGCGCGGCGCCGGCGTCGGTCGGCTGCACCTGGATCGTGACGCCGCTGCTCGTCGCGAGTGGGACGTCGTCTGGACCGGGCTCGCGGCCGCCGTCGAGCGGCGACGCGTCCGCGTCGGCGCCGTCTCCCCCAGGCCCGCCGGAGGTCGACGGCGCCACCGACGCGGGGGTGAGATCCGCGGTGCTGCACGCAGCTGCGAGCGCGAGGGCCAACGTGGCCACGAACGGACGCGCGCCGCGAAGCGACACGCTCCCCGAGCCCCACACCGAGCGAACCCGCGACCTGAACCACCAGCGCAAAGGCACGGCGGCTACCATGGCCTAGAGAGGTCACTCGGGCCACCCGTTTCTGAAGTATTTTTGCGTCTCTCGTCGCTCGATATGCCTGTCGCGTACGCCCAACACCACGTCGAGAAGCGACTCTCCTCCCGCGAGCTCCGCGAGCCCGAGGCGGTCGCGCGCCTCCGCTCCGAAGCGGCGCTGCTCGCGCGGCTTTCGGGCCACGGCGTGACCCCGCGCCTCGTCGCGAGGGGCGAGGACGAGCGCGGGCCCTGGCACCGCGTCGAGCGCGTCGTCGCGCCGACGCTGGCGGAGCGACTCGCGCGCGCGGACGGTCCGCTCGAGTCCTCGTGGATCGAGCGCGCCGCCTCGGCGTCCTTCGCGGCGCTCGCGACGCTGCACGAGGCGGCCGACGAGCGGGGGCCGCTGCTCGCCGTCCACGCCGACCTCAGCCCGGCCAACGTCGCCCTCGACGACGCGGCGGCACGGGCCGTCCTGCTCGATCTCGATCTCGCGTGGTGGCGCGACGGGCCGGAGCGGCGGGACGGCGCGTTCCGCGGGACGATCGCCTACGTGGCCCCCGAGGTCGCGCGCGGCGAGCGACCGACGCCGGCGAGCGATCTGTTCGCGCTCGCGGCCACGCTGCTCCACGCTGCCACCGGCGCGGCGCCGCGCGCCGGCGCGAGCTTCGCCGCGCTCCTCGCGGCGGCCGCCGAGACGCCGCTGCTCGACGAGGCGCGCGCGCGCCTCGCGGAGCGCGGCCCTGGCCACGCCGCGCTGGTCGCGTGCCTCGCCCACGATCCCGCGCGCCGCCCCGCCTCGGCGCGGCTCGCGCTCGCGGGGGTCGCCGCCGATCTCGTCCGGTCCGCGCCTCCCGCCGGCTGATCGGACCGGCGGGGACCTGTGCTAGATCGGGCGTCATGTCCGCGTCCGGAAACTCGCTCGGGCTTCGCCCGGATACGCTCGCCATCCACGCCGGTCAGGAGCCGGATCCGATCTCAGGCGCCGTGATGACGCCGATCGTCCTCGCGAGCACGTTCGCGCAGGACGGACCTGGCGTCCTGAAAGGCCCGTACGACTACTCTCGCGCGGGCAACCCGACGCGCACGGCGCTCGAGGAGTGCCTGGCCGCGCTCGAAGGCGCCAAGCACGGGATCGCCTACGGCAGCGGCTGCGCCGCGACGACCGCGCTCCTGCTCACGCTGAAGAGCGGGGACCACGTGCTCGTCGGCGACGACGTCTACGGCGGGACGTTCCGCATCTTCGACAAGGTGATGAAGCAGTTCGGCCTCGACGCGACGTTCATGGACCTGAGCGATCCGGCGAAGGTCCGCGAGGCGATCCGGCCGAACACGCGGATGCTCTGGCTCGAGACGCCGTCGAACCCGATGCTCAAGATCTTCGACATCGCGGCGCTCGCCGAGGTCGCGAAGAAGGCGAACATCACGCTCGCGGTCGACAACACGTTCGCCACGCCGATGCTCCAGCGCCCGCTCGATCTCGGCGCGACCGTCGCCGTCCACTCGACGACCAAGTACCTCAACGGCCACTCCGACGTCGTCGGCGGCGCTGCGCTCACGAGCGACGACGAGCTCGGCGAGAAGCTGCACTTCATCCAGAAGTCGGTCGGCGGCGTCCAGAGCCCGTTCGACAGCTACATGGTCCTGCGCGGCCTGAAGACCCTCGGCGTCCGCATGCGCCAGCACGTCAAGAGCGCGGAGGTGCTCGTCGACTACCTCACGCGACATGGTCTCGTGACGCGGGTGTTCTACCCGGGGCTGGAGACCCACCCCGGCCACGCCGTCGCCGCCCGGCAGATGAAGGGCTTCGGCGGCATGATCAGCGTCGACCTCCGCGTCGGCGACAAGGGCACCGCCCCGTCCGCGGCCTTCTTGAAGGCGCTGCGCGTCTTCACCTGCGCCGAGAGCCTCGGCGGGGTCGAGTCGCTCGCCGAGCTGCCGGCGATCATGACGCACGCCAGCCTCACCGCCGAGGCCCGGCGCGCGCTGGGGATCGGCGACGGCCTGGTGCGCCTCAGCGTCGGCCTGGAGGACGTCGAGGACCTGAAGGACGACCTCGAGCGCGGCTTCCGGGCGATGGAAGCAGCGCTTTAGGGCCATCCGTACAGAAATGTTACGCTGGTTCTTGTAGGCTCCTTTCTTCACCACCGGAGAACTCCGATGTTCCGACGCCACCACGCGATCGTCGCCACGCTCTGCCTCCCCACCATCGCTCTGCTCAGCGCGGGCTGCGGCGACGACGAGAAGGCCACACCGCAAGTCATCTTCGAGGGTCGACTCGAGCGCGGCACGGGCAACGACTGCAAGGACGTCGGCGGTCTCTTCGAGATCGGGGCGTTCGGCGTCGCGGCGCTCGAGCAGTCGTCGGCGCCGATCAAGGACGGCGAGCCGTTCGATCAGGGCAGCGTCGCGGTGATCTGCTCGGTCACGTCCGCGGGCGCCGACGAGTTCGACGTCGTCGGCTCGGTCGCCCTCTCCGGCGCGACCGGCGGCTTCTTCCGGGTCGACGGCAAGTTCAAGACGACGGGCGAGCAGACCGGCGTCCACGCCATCTTCTCCAGCCGCAAGAGCGGCAACACGTACGAGCAGCTCGATCGCGCGTGCATCGTCCGCTACGCGACGGCGGTCCAGGGCGTCGCGGCCGGTCGCGTGTGGGGCGAGATCACCTGCCCGAAGGTCGAGAACTCCGGCGCGCAGACCTCGTGCGCCGCGATCGCGCAGTTCCGCTTCGAGAACTGCGCCCAGTGACGTCCGCGTCGCGCCTCGCCCTCCCGGCGAGGCGCGCGCGCCGACGTCAGTTCTCGTCCTTGACGGTCCCCGGGCCGTCCATCGCCGCGAGCAAGCCCTCGACCTCGATCCGCGTCTCGAGCTCGGGGTTCGCGCGGAGGAACGCCTCGAGGTGCCGGCGCGCCGCGACGTTGTCGCCGCGCGCGAGGTACGCGAGGCCGAGCGCGTACAGCGCGTCGCCGTCGGTCGGCGCTTGCTCGAGCGCGACGAGGCCCTCCGAGACGGCGTCGCGCGTCTCGCCGAGCTTGCGCAGCACGTGGACCAAGGCGACGCGCGCGCCGAGGTGCGAGGGCGCGAGCCGGAGCGACGCGCGGTAGGCGTCGCGCGCGGGCTGGAGCTCGCCGACCTCGTAGAGCGCCTGGGCGAGGAAGAAGAACGCGTACGGGTTCTCCGGATCCTCGCGGATGACGTCGCGGAGCGCCTCGAGCGCCTCCCGGAAGCGCTCCTCGTGAAGGAGCTCGGTTGCCTCTTCGACGGCTGCCCAGTGCGCGGCGTCGCGATCCATGGCATCGCGAGCTAGCATGCCGCCCGGTTGACCGCCAATGCCTCGGCTCTTCGCATCGATCACGGACCGCAGCCGCGGTGGATCGCTCGTCGCGGCCGCGCTCGCGTGCGCGGCCGGCGCGGTCTTCTGGGTCCCGGCGCGCGAGGTCGGGCGCGGCTGGTTCCCGGCGCCGCTCGACGACGTCTACATCCACTTCGACTTCGCGCGCTCGCTCGCGCAGGGTCATCCGTTCGAGTGGATCCCCGGGCAGGGCTACTCGTCGGGCGAGACGTCGCCGCTCTACGCGGCGGTCCTCGCCGCCGGCTGGCTCGTCGGGTTCCGCGGCCGCGCGCTCGGGCTCTGGGCGGCGATCGTCGCGGTGGCCTCGGTGGCCTCCCTCCTCGGGACGGTGCGGCGGCTCGTGCGGCCGTGCCCCGCGTGGCTCGCGTGGGCGCTCGCGCTCCTGCCGCTCTCGCTCGGCGTCGTCGACTGGGCGCTGTTCAGCGGGATGGAGGTCGCCCTCTTCGCGGCGGCGCTCGGGCGCTCGCTCCTCGCGCTCGACGACGCCACCGCTCTTCGCCGCGAGACGCGCGAGAGGCGGCAGTGGCGGCTCGGCGCCTGGGGCGCGGCGCTCGTCCTGCTCCGCCCCGAAGCCGTCGTCATCGTCGCCGTGCTCGCGATCGCCGCGGCGCGCGCGGCCGGGCGGCGCTCGGCCCTCGCCGCTGTCCTCCGCGCCTCGCTCCCCGGCGCGCTCGCGACGCTGGCCGTGCTCGGCTCCAACTTCGCCGCGACGGGCGACGCGCGATCGGCCGGCGCGCAGCTCAAGCTGCTCTCGTCGAACCCGTACCTCTCCGACGTCGACCGCGCGCGCGTGTTCGCCGAGAACCTCGCCACCCTCTGGGTGAAGGTCGTGCGCGGCGAGCTGGCCTTCGCCCCGCCGCTGGCCCTGGTGCTGCCCGCGCTCGCGCTCCTGGGCCTCGCGCGCCGCGAGCACCGCGCGGTCACCGGCGCGTGCCTCGCGTCGGCGATCGGCTGGACGCTGCTCGTCTCGTGGAACGGGAACGCGCCGCACCACAACTTCCGCTACTACGCGCCGGCGCTCGTCCTCGTCGCGATCGCCGCTGCCCTTGGCGCCGCGGCGATCGCGCGCGCGCGCCGCGGCGTCCCGGTCGCGGCCGCGATCGGGCTCTTCGCGCTCGCGAGCGGCGGGGCGAGGGTCCCTGGGCAGGTCCGTCACTTTCGCGCGGCGAGCGCGAACATTCGCGACCAGCACGTCGAGGTCGGCGAGCGCGTCGCGCGCCTGCCCGGCGGCGCACGCGTGCTCCTGGGCGACGCCGGCGCGATCCCGTACGTGTCGGGCCGCGCGGCGGTCGACGCGCTCGGCCTCGGCGGCTACCGCCGCGTCCCGTTCGCGCGCGCGGCCGTGCACGGCGAGGCCGCGACGATCGAGCTGATCGAGCGCCTCGATCCCGCCGACCGGCCGACGCACCTCGCGCTCTACCCGAACTGGTTCGGCGCGCTCACGTCGCGCTTCGGCACGGAGATCGATCGGGTCACCATCGAAGACAACGTGATCTGCGGAGGATCGACCAAGGCGATCTACCGCGCCGACTGGAGCTCGCTCGAGCCGTCGCGCGCGGACCGGCGCGCGACGTCGGCGCTGATCGACGAGCTCGACGTCGGCGACGTCATCGACGAGGCGGAGCACGGCTACGCTCCTCCCCTTCCCCACGGCGGCTGGACGACGCTCGACGTGCGGACCGACGCAGCCGGCCTCCGACGCTTCGACGGCGGGCGGACGATCCCGGACGGAAAGAGCGAGTCGTTCCTCGTGAGGCGCGGGTCGAGCGGCCCGGTCATCGTCCGCGTGCGCGTCGACGGCGGCGCTCGTGGCATCGTCGTGCGGACGTCCCGCGGCGCGACCGACCTCGTCCTCGAGCCGGCGCGGGACGGCGCGTGGCGGACCGGGACGGCCGCGCTCGACGGCGTCGCCGCCGGGGAGCGCGTGACGCTCGAGGCGCGCGGCGGCGAATACCGCGACTACCACGTCTGGATCGAGCGCGCGGCCGCCGTCGCGCGCTGACGCGACCGGGCCACGCGCGGCGCCAGGCTTCGCCGCCGCCGGGGCTCGGCCCGGTCGTCAGCCTGGAGCGTCGGTGTCGGCGCTGTCTCCCGCCGGCGCCTCTTCGGCTGCGCCGTTCAGCTCGAAGGCGGCGCGGACGACGTCCGGGATCCGCACGGGCCGGCCGCGCGCCATCTCGACGTAGCCCCACGTCGTCCGCGCGCGCGCGACGATCGCCCCGTCCTGGTTTTGCATCTCCGTCGCCCGCACGCACTTGACCGCCGTCGCGCTGTCGATCCACGTACGCACCTCGAGCCGATCGGTGCGAAGCACCGGACGCAGGTAGTCGATCTCGTGGCGTCGGACGAAGAAGACGCCTCCGAGCTCGCGGTACGCGGCGAAGTCGAGCCCGACCGCC
The DNA here is from genome assembly GCA_019637195.1 of Labilithrix sp. Lineage (GTDB taxonomy): Bacteria > Myxococcota_A > Polyangia > Polyangiales > Polyangiaceae > Labilithrix. The sequence continues at coordinate 7,988 of JAHBWA010000210.1, forward strand.
GTCGAGTGCGCGATCGCCACGTCCTGGATCCACCGCACGTACGCGATATTGCTGACGTGACCGAGCTCGTCGATGTCCGCGTCGTCGACGTCGACGGCGATCGAGTGGGTCGAGAAGGGACGCGGCGAGCTCGCGGAGACGGCAGACATCGCGCGACCGAGCTTTAGCAGAATGCTGGACGCGCTCGCACGGATCGTGCTTCTTGGAAGACACAAGGACGTCACCATGCCGCCGCTCGACGACATGCCGCCCTTCCTTGGCCCTTCTCCGACCGACGCCGGCCTCCGCGCGTCGCTCCGGGCTCAAGTGACGGAAACGCTCGCCACGCTCCGTGAGGTCGTGCTCATGCCGCGCGACCTCGTCCCGGTCGTGCCGCGCGAGCTCGAGCACGAGGACGACGTCGTCGTGCTCGTGCACGGCTTCTTCGCGAGCGCGGGCGTTTGGCGCCCGATGAAGCGCACGCTGGTCGAGCAGACCGGCGCGAAGGTCGCGAGCTTCACGCACGCGCCGGGAGTCGGCATCGACCGCATCGCGCGGAGCCTCGCGAAGATCGTCGACCGCGTCCCCGCGGGCTGCCGCGTTCACCTGGTCGGCCACAGCCTCGGCGGGCTCGTCGTGCGCTGGTACGTGCAAGAGCTCGGCGGGCACGCGCGCGTCACGCAGACGATCTCGCTCGGCTCCCCGTTCGGCGGGACCGCGCGCGCGCACCCCTTCCCGTTCCTCGTCGGCCGCGAGCTCGGACGCACGAGCCCGCTCCTCGCCCGCCTGCGCGCGCGCGCACACGAGCACGACGTGCCTCACACCTCGGTCGTCGGCGAGGGCGACCTCGTGGTCGTGCCGGCCGAGAGCGCCGTCTTCCCGCGCGGCGACGTGGTCGTCCTCCCGCGCTGCGGGCACAACACGCTCCTGTTCCACGACGACTCGATCGCGCGCGTCGTCGAGCGCGTCCGTCTCGTGCAAGCCGACGCGCGCCGCCAGCGGCTCGGCTGAGGTCGGCGCTACCTGCTCGCGATCTCGGGCAGGTCGAGCGCTCGCGCGTAGGCCGCGTCGCGCTTCGGCTGCGCCCGATCCGCGAGGCGGCGCTCGCGCCACGTCACGCCCGGCGGCGAGCCGTCGAGCCAGTGGAAGCTCTGCTCACGGACGTCGAGGTGGATGTACTGCGTCTTCGGGTGCGTGTAGATCCCCACGCCTGCGCACGGGAAGCCGCGCGCGTAGGCGGCGAGGGTCGCCGCGCGGACGCCGACGAGCTGGAAGTCGAGCGCGTCCCCCGTGCCGTGCTTGCCGTGCGCGCCCTTACGGGTCGCGCTCACGAGCACGATCGGCGCGTTCTTGAAGTGGTACGCGGCGCGGAACGCGAGCTGCACGAGCCGCGGATCGAGCGGCTCCGCCACCTCTCCGCTCGGCGTGTCGGCGAGGTCCGGTGCGCTGGCCGCGACGCGCATGAACGCGCGCAGCCCGGCGCGATCGATCGTGCCGTCGTCGGCGTAGAGACGGATCTTCGCCTGCGCGTTCGTGTTGCGGTTCTTCACGGAGAGCGCCGGCAGCGTCGATGCCCACGCGACCTTCGGCGGAGCAGGCGGCTTCGGCGGGCGCGCGAGCGGGCGCACAGGTCCGCGCACGGCGACGCGCGGCTCACGGACGGGCGCGCGCGCGCCCGCTCCCGGCGCCGCGTCACCGGGGCCGGCTGCCAGGATCGCCGCGAGGACGATCCCTGCGTCGCGGGCGTGAACGCCCCAGCGCGGATGTGGCCGTGAGGCGCGCATCGCCGACAACCGTAGCACCTTGCGGAAAGACGCCCAGCGCGGTACCTCGGAGAACCGACATGCCCGCGCCGACGCCCCCCCACGCCCACACCGGCGTGAGTCATCGCCCCCGCAGCGCGGGACTGCGCACGTGCTCCGCGATCGTGCTCGGCACCGCATGCATGATGCATGCAAGCAGCGCGTCGGCGGACGTCTCGTCGTGGCTCTCGGCGGGCGGCGGCTACGGGCTGAAGCGCAACGAGAACACCGGCAGCTACGCGGACGCTGCCAGCGCCAGCTTCACGCTCGGCGTCGGGAGCGATCCGACGAAGAGCTTCGTCGTCGGCGGCGTCCTCCGCAGCACGACCTACTTCTCGCTCGGCACGGACCTCGGGCTCTCCGCGCGCTTCGCTACCGGCGGCTTCGCGCGGGGACAGTGGGGGCTCGCCTTCGACGCCGGGCCGATGTGGCGCTCGTTCGGCCGCGGGGAGTACGGACGATGGCCGATCTCGGCGATGGCGATCGGCGGCGCGCCGTGGGGCCTCCAGCTCGCCGTCGGCGGCGAGCTCTTCCGCATCGCGGGCGACGACGCCCAGGCGCGCGGGATCGTCGCGCTGCTCGAGATCGACCTCTTGCGGCTCACGGTCATGCGCCAGGGCGCGACGGATCGGTTCTGGGAGAACCCCTCGCCGGCCGGCGGCAGGAGCCCGAGCGCCCGCTCGCGCCCGCTCGCCGGTCTCCTTTGGTAACGCGGGTGAGCGCGGCTCGCCGGCGGGCGTGAGCGGCCCGAGGAGCCCGACGGCGATGGGAGGACAGCTCTCTCTGTTCGGCGGCGGCGATGGCGACGGCGCCCCGCCGCGGCGCCGGAGCGGCCTCGTCGAGCCCCACGTCACCGACGGAGACCGCGCGCTCGCGGCGCGGCTCCCGCGCTTCGTCCGCTTCGGCACGAGCAGCTGGTCGTTCCCGGGCTGGGCAGGCATCGTCTGGAAGGGCAAGCCGAGCGAGGCGGCGCTCGTGGAGAGCGGCCTCGAGGCCTACGCGCAGCAGCCGCTCCTCCGCGCGGTCAGCCTCGATCGGAGCTACTACGGCCCCCTCCGCGACGCGGACCTCACCGGCTACGAGGCGCAGCTCGGCGTCGCGCGGGAGAAGACCCCCGAGCTCCCGCGCTTCCGCGTGCTCTCGAAGGTGTGGGACGAGATCACTACGGCCGTCTTCCCTCGCCACCCGCGCTACGGGGCGCGCGCCGGGATGAAGAACCCGCACTTCCTCGACCTCGCACGCTTCGAGTCCGAGGTCCTCGCGCCCTACCGCCGCGCGTTCGCCGGCGACGCTGGGCCCTTCGTCTTCGAGCTGACGCCGATGCCCGCCGGCACGTTCGACGAGCGCGCCTTCGTCGCGCGCGTCGACGACTTCGTCTCCCGCCTCCCTGCCGGGCACCGCTACGCGTTCGAGCTTCGCAACGCCGAGCTCTTCGGCGCGCGGTGGGTCGACATGCTGAAGGCGAGCCGCGCGGCGCACGTCTTCACGTACTGGACGGCGATGCCGCCGCTCCGCGAGCAGCTCCGTCTGCGAGCGGTGACCGCGCCGTTCACGGTCGTGCGCTTGATGATGCCGCCGTACACGCGCTACGCGGCGCGGAAGGTGGAGCTCGCCCCGTTCGACCGGGTGCGCGAGCCGCAGCCCGAGATGCGCGACGACGTCGTGGAGATCCTGCGCGCGGCCGCCGAGGCGGGCTGCGACGAGGGGTTCGTCCTCGTGAACAACAAGGCCGAGGGCTCCGCCCCGCTCACCGTGCGCGCGCTGGCCGAGAGGACCGCGGACGCCTTCGCGCGCTGACGCGCGTCAGTTGCCGGCCTACTGCTGGGTCGGCGTCGCGGCCGGCTGCGGAGCGTCCGTCTTGACCTCGACGCGCGGCTTGTCCTCGTTCTGCTTGATCGAGTAGCGGACGAGCGCGCGGAGGACCTGGTTGCGCTCGACGTTACCGACGAGGCTCTTGATGTCCTCGTAGACCGTCGGATCGACGAGGAGCGCGCCCACGGTGCCGCGCCCCGCCTTCATGTTGGCGACGATCTCGCGCAGGTCGTCGCTCATCGCGTTCACGTTGCCCATCAGGTGCTGCGTCTGATCGTCGCCGTAGACCACCGCGTGCGCCAGGCCGTTGCCCGTGCGGACGGCCTCGAGGCTCTTGTGGAGCTCCACCATCGTCCCGGTCATGCCCTGGGCGAGCTGGTCGTCGTAGATCATCGTGTGCGCGAGGCCGGGCCCGCTCTTCACGCGGCCGCTCACGTCGCGGGCGTCCGCGCTGACGCGCGCCAGGTTGCCGGTCGTCACCTCGAGGTTCGCGAGGATCCGGTCGACGCGCTTCGCCTCCTCGGCGTCGAAGATCATCCGGTGCGCGACGCCGTCCTTCTCGGACACGCCCTCGAGGATCACGCGGAGCGCGTGGACCGTTCCCTGGAGGTCCTCCTTGAAGCGCTCGTCGGCGATGCCCTCCGTCACGCGCTGGATGTTCTCGAGCGAGACCTTCGCGCTCTGGACGGCGTCCTGGGCGTCCGCCATGAGATCGGGCGGCGTCGCCGTGACGAGCCAGCCCTCGGGCGCGATGACGGCGTCCGGATCCTTGCCCTGCTTTCGCTGCTCGTCCGCGGTCTTCTTGTCCCACGAGAGCTGCACCATCTTGTCGCCGAGGAGGCCCTTGCCTTCGATCGTGGCGACGGTCGCGTTCCGGATGCGCCCCGCCTCCGTCCGCGCGACGGAGAGGGTGACGTACACCTTGTGATCGTCGGCGTCCTTGCCGTGCTCGACCACGTCGACCGAGCCGATGTCGATGCCGCCCATCCGGACGACCGAGCCCGGGCGCAGCCCGACGACGTCGTCGTAGGCGGCGCGGTATTTCACCTTGCGGTCCCAGACGCGCCAGTTCTCGCCGATCGTGAACACCGCGATCGTCGACAGGACGAGCCCGATGAACACGAACACCCCCACCTTGAGCGTTCGGGACTTGGCACTCACGACGTGGAGAGTAGCACGGAGACGTCCTCCACCTCCGGCGCCTTGCCGTCGATGAAGTCACGCACGTAGGGATTCTGAGTGCGACGGAAATCTTCCGGGGTGCCCTCCATCATCAAGCGTCCTTTGCCGAGCATCACGATGCGGTCCGAGACGGAGAACGCCGTGCCCATGTCGTGGGTGACGACCACGCTCGTCAGGTTCAGCGCCCGTTTGATGCCGCGAATCAGGTTGTTGATGCGCGCGGTGTTGATCGGATCGAGGCCGGTCGTGGGCTCGTCGTAGAGCAGCACCTCGGGCTGCAGCGCCAGGGTGCGGGCGAGGCCTACACGCTTCTTCATGCCGCCGGAGAGATCGCTCGGGCGCATCTCCTCGATGCCCGGGAGCCCGACGCTCTCGAGGGACTGGGCGACGCGACGACGGATCTCCTCGTCGGACATCGTGTTCCAGTTCTGCTCGCGGAGGCCGTAGGCGACGTTCTCGCCGACGCTGAGCGAGTCGAAGAGCGCCGCGCCCTGGAAGAGGTAGGCGACGCGACGACGGACGTCGTAGAGCTCGAGCTCGGTCATCTTCGTCACGTCGCGCCCGTCGAAGAAGATGCTTCCGCTGTCGACCTCGAGCAGGCCGATGAGCATCTTCAGCATGACGCTCTTGCCGCTGCCCGACGGTCCGAGGATCGTCACGGTCTCGCCGCGGTGGATCGCGAACTCGAGGCCGTTGTAGACGACCTTCGGTCCGAAGGCCTTCTTGAGGTGGCTGAAGTGGATGAGGGGCGCTTGCGTCATGGCACGCGAGCGCGGTCATCCCGGCCGTGCCGGGCGCGTCGCCGGTTCAATCTACCAACTCGCGGAGCGCAGCAGAACCCACCCGCGTCGGCAGAGGTCGCGTCAGTGCGTGTCGATCGCCAGCCAGACGTCGTCGAGGCAGAGCTCGCCGCGCGCGTGGTCGGTGAGCTTCAGGTCGACGAGCTTCGCGGGTCGGCCGTTCGCCGTCACCTTCGTCCGCGCGGGATCGATCCGCCCCGTCACCGCGTGCTGGGCGCTCGCGATCGTGAGCGTCGCGGGCTCGATCGACGTGATCACGCCGTGGACGCGGCGCTCCGTGGCGAGGTCGCCCGCTGCGGCGTGGATGTCCACCGGCGGGCTCGCGCCGAGCAGCGTGACGGCGAAAACGACGAGCGCGAGCTTCTTCACGACGACCCCTTCCTGCGGGCGCCGAGCTCCACGGCCCGGCGCGGGGCCGCTCATACCACGTTCGCGGAGGCGCGCCGCCGGAAACGGCTGAGCTATGGCGCGCCGGGGGCGGCGACCCTTCGGGGCGGCCCGACCGAGCGAGGCGCGCCGCCTCCGAGGGAGGTCAGGCCGGCTTCGCGCTGAGCCGCTTCTTGACGCTCTTCGTGCTGCCGGGCCGCCCGAGGCGCTTGTCGATCCACTCGGTCAGCGGCGCGGCGACGTAGAT
>JAHBWA010000211.1 GCA_019637195.1 Labilithrix sp.
TCGGCGCGAGGTTGCGGAGCTCCAGACTTCCTACCGCGGAGATGCAGCTGTGATAGGAGCGGGACGTCTGTCGTCAGGCCACAGCTGCGGCATTCGGGCTACAACATCCCCCGCGTTCCTCCGCTCGCGGCGGGACGAGGTGAGCTAGACTTCGAGAGTGAAACCGAACCTGCGTGAACCGACCTGGATTGCAGAACGTTCCGTCGTGTTCGTTCAGCCTGATGGCATGCGACAGGAAGGGAGGATTGCTGTCGGCATGCCGTACATGGTGAGTGGGGACGAGGCGCGTTGTCCCCTCATCCTTGAGGGCCTTGAGACCTTCCCTCCGCAGATTGCCGGGTCTTCCACGCTCCAGGCAATGCTCCTTGCGATCCGTCTTGCTGCGAGGCGTCTTCACGACTTCCGCGCCCGAGGCGGGCGGATCGAGTATCCCGGTGAAGATGGCGGAGAGGTAGAGCTCGACGCCCTGTTCGGTGCGCCATTCGTGGAGTGATCGAACAGGAGCCGCCAACATCGGCCCGCCAAGTCCTTCGCTGTCATCGTCGCGAGCTTCTGCTTCCAGTGGTCGAGAGCAGCGTCTCGGTTGAACGGCTCATGTTGGTCGCGAGGCAGTGCGACCTCTCGATGCCGTCGAGGTTTCCGTCGTCGTTGATCGCTCCGTCGTCCCATTGAAGTTCACCTCGTCGTGAAGGCACGTGCAGCATCTCGGCCCCGCGTCGGCGGACGTGTTCACTCGTCGACCTTCGACGCCCTGATCCAAAGGGTCCTTGCAGCCCGCCTAAGGAAGACCTGGATTCCAGCGGTCGGCGGAGGCGGGATCGGGCGTCGCCCCAGCACCGTCGTGGTTGAAAACACTCCGGCGCGGTCGTCGTCTTCAAGATGAAGACCGCCCTGTACCTTCGCGTTTCGACGATCGAGCAATCCACCGAGAACCAGCTCCCCGATGTCGAAGCCCTGGCGTCCCGCCGGGGCTTCGACATCGTGCAGACCTTCTCCGAGAACGTGTCCGCCGTGAAAGCGAGGCCGGAGTTCGAGAAGATGATCGCGGGAGCCCACCGGGGCAAGTTCGACGTGCTCCTCGTCTGGAGCCTCGACCGGCTCCACCGGAGCATGGTTGGCGCGCTTCAGACCGTGCTCGATCTCGATCGCCGTGGTGTGCAGGTTGTCTCGTACAAGGAGCCATGGCTCGACACGGGCGGGCCGGTGCGGAGCTTGCTCGTCGCCATCTTCGGGTGGGTCGCCGAGCAGGAGCGGCTCCGGATCGGAGATCGAACGAAGGCTGGGCTCGACCGGGCTCGTCGTCGTGGCGCCCGACTCGGGCGTCCTCGCGTGGCGCTCGACATCGACCGCCTCGTGGCCCTCCGGGCCGAGGGCATGTCGATGTCGAAGATCGCGGCGGAGGTCGGGGAGGGAACCCGGGGCGATTCACCACGCGACTTGAAGTAGGCGACTATTCCTGCTTCGGCGAAACCACGGCGAGGACGGAGCGCACGCGCGCGGCGTACGGCGTGTTGGGCGAGCTTCGGAGGAGCTGCTGCGCGAGCCTCTCTGCCCCGGCCTGGTCGCCGCTGGCGTGGAGCGCTTCGATGCGCAGCACCAGCGCCTCTTCGCGAAGCCTGCCCGCGGGGAACTTGGCCGCATAGTCGTCGAGGAGCGCGAGCGCCTCGCGCGGCCGACGGGCCTCGGCCGCGTGGCGGACGCGGTCGAGGGCGGCGATCTCCAGCTTGAGGTCTCCCGCCGATCCCTTCGCGCTGGGCTCGGCGCCGGCGCTCGGCTTCGAGACGGGCGCGCGCCCGGCGGGCGCGTCGCGGAGCGCTCCGACGCGCATCGACGGGATCGAGGTCGCGTCCGCCGCGGGGGACGGCGGCGAGTCGACGAGCGGCGAGGGCGGCTCCGGGGGCGGCGTGATCGCCGGCGCGGCCGCGAGCGGGGGCTCTTCGTGGCTCTGGCGGTTCATGGCGACGAAGGCGACGGCGCCGCCGATGAACGCGACGGCCGTGAGCGCGATCGCCCCGAAGGGAGCCGGCGCCCTGCTCGCCGGAGAGGACTTGCGGACCGGGCCCGACGGCGGCGGCCCCGCCGTCGGAGCGATGCCGAGCCGCTCCGCCACGAGACGACGGCGCTCCTCGTCGAGGCCGTCCCCGCGCGCCGACTCCACGAGGCTCCGCAGGTGTCCGGGCGCGTTCGGATCGTGCCGGTAGCGCTTCATCCTTCCCCCTCCCGCGCGAGCCGCGCCCGCATACGCTCGGCTTGTACCTCGAACTTCTCGCGAGCGCGCCGCAGTCGCGAGGCGGCCGTCCCCACGGGAATGCCGAGCAGCTCGGCGATTTCGGGAATGTCCATTTCTTCGAGCTCGTGCAGCACCAACACCGTCCGCAGGTCGAGAGGGAGCGCGTCGAGCACCTCGTCGAGCATCGCGCGCGCGTGCTCCTGCTCCGTACGTTCGACGCTGTCGGGTGGGTTCTCGGTGGTCTTGACCCAATCGAGCGGCTGCTCGTTCCGGCGCGCCGCCCGATCGAGCGAGCGACGTAGCGTGGAGGCGCGCCGGCGGGCGACGCCCAGGAGGAACGCGCGCTCCTTGCCTGGCTCGATCACGTCGAGCTTGGACTGAGCGATCAGGAAGACCTCCTGGAGCCCGTCGTCCACGTCGCGGTCGGGGATGCCGAGACGGCGAAGGGCGCGCGCGACGAAGGCCGCGTGCGCCTCGAAGAGAGCCGCGAGACGATCCATCCGTGGGACGGGGTACGAGCGCAGCGCCGAAGGGAATTCTTCGTCTCGCACCACGGCCGTCATGCCCTCTGGATCGCCGCGACCCACGCCGTACGATCACTCGGAGGCGAAGATTTTTCGAGCGCTACAGACGAAGCGCGAGCGTGAGGCTCGTGCGCACGCCGAGCGCGGCCGTATCGAACGCCGTCGCGCCGGTGTTGTTGTAGCGAAACCGCGGCCAAACGACGGGCGCGGCGCCGCCGAGCTCGAGCTCGAGGAAGAGCGCCGACCACACCCTGACCGAGAGGCGCCCCGACAGCCCAAGCGCGACCCAGTCGCCCTCGGTCCGTCGCGCGTTCTGGATCTCGAGGCCCTCACCCCGCACGCGGCCCGCCTCGAGCAGCGAGCACGGCCGCAGCACCGCGATCGCGGCGATGGGGAGCTCGACCGGACACACCGTCCCGGTGAGGGCCTGCAGGCGGAGCGCGATCCCGCCGAGCGCCGTGGTCTCGATCCCCGTGGCGGTCGAGACCGCGCCCAACGAGAGCAGCGGCGCGAAGACGGAGTCGCGGCCTCGCTGCCACGAGACGTCGACGAAGCCGCGGCTCCCGAGCAGCGCGTTCGGCGCGACGCCGCCCACGAGCGCCGCGCCCGCGCCGACGCCGAAGTGCCACGGCCCCGCGCGGTCGATCCACGAACCGGAGCGGGCGCCGGCCCGGCGCGGCTCCGCGGGTGCGCTCGGCGAGGCCGCGGCGGTGGGCGACCGCGAGGGCAGGGCGGGGCCGGGCGAGGTGCGCGAGGGCTCGGCGGAGCTCTCGAGCCGCGGCTCGGGCGCCGGCGCTGCAAGCGACGCGGCGGGGAGGGGGGACGACGGCGAGGCCGAGGCGTGCGGATCGATGCTGAGCGCGATGAAGAAGCCGAGCGCCTCGATCAGCTCGTCGCAGCTCGGGTCCGTGAGCTCGCGCGCGGGCGCCGCGCCTTCGGACGTCGCGGGGACGAGGAGACGTCCGCCGAAGCCGCCCTTCCGCTCGTCGACCTGGACCGCGAGCTCGCGCGCGGCCTCGCTCGGCGCCGCCACCCGCGCGCGCGCGGTGCGCGCCAGGACGTGGGCGACCAGCACGTCCACGTCGGGGCACGACGCCGGCGCCGAGTACGCGATCCGGATGGGCGTCGCGGGCTCCTCGGCGGTCGCGTTCCCCGCCAGGAGCATCGACGCGACCGCGGCGCCCGTCGCGAGGGGAGCGCAGCGGCGGGGCCACCTCCGTGCGCCGCGTCGCGCGAGTGCGTGCAGGGCCGACCCCAAGTCCAGCGATGCTATCGCGCGGCCGCTAGCCCGGCTAGCCCTCTGGCGCCGAGCGCGCGGCGGCGGCGTCGAGCGCGGCCTTAGAAGATCATTTGCACTGAGACGGATCCGGCAGCGTGCACGCTCCCGCGATGCAGAGCGCGGGCTCCTCGCACGGCGGGCTCTCGGCGTGACCGGGGGCGCCGCGCTCCTTGCACGCGGCGCCGTCCGGGAGAGGCTCGACGCACGTGCCCGACGTGATGACCACGTTGCGCTCGTCACCCGTGATCGACGCGCCCAGGCACGTCCCGCGCGCGCACCGGCGGGTCAGGCCGTCGCACGCTTCACCCACGCCGGCCTGGACGATCTTCTTGCAGGTCCGCTCGGTCTGGTCGCAGGCGAGGCCGACCTCGCACTCGTTCCGGACGACGATGCACGGCGCGGCCTCGGCGAGGGGCGCCGCGCACTCGCGCCGGATGCATCGGAGACCGCTCGCGCAGTCGGACGTCTCCTCGCACGCGGCCTCGGGGCCTCCGAGGGGCGCGCACGTCGCCTTCGGCGGTGAGCTCTCGTCGGACGTGCACCGAAGGCCCTCGGCGCACGCGACGGTCTCCTCCAGGCACGACTCTCCGGTCGCGCGGATCGTGAGCTCGACGCACCGGGTCTCGTTGCCGGAGAGGAGCACGCAGCGAGCTCCCTCGACACACTCGAGCCTGTCGCAAGGCGCGCCGACGGCGGCGCGCTCCGCGCAGACGCCGCACGCGCCCGAGCCCGTCTTCACGCACGAGGCGCTCTGGCACTGGGCGTCGACACCGCACGCGGCGCCGCCGGCGAGCTCGCCGGGAGAGGCCGCGCACGCCGGCGTCGCGTCGCAGTCCGTCGACCTCAGCGCGTCGGCGCATCGCGTGACCGCCGCGCCGCCGTCGACGACGCCCGGCGCGCCGAGCGTCTTCTCGCAGAGCTCCTCGTAGCGGGCGCGCGACGCCGCGCTCGCCTCCGTCGAGGAGCATCGGGCGCTCCGCTCTGCGAGCGCCTCGGCGTACGTGGCGCACGCCGTCGCGCCGGCCTCCTCCGCGCCGTCGCCCGCGTTCGTCGCGGTGCTCGGGCAGCCGGTGAGGGCGAGGAGGAGGAGCGGGCTCGTGGCGAGCGAGGCTCGGAGCAGGCGCATCATCGGGAGGACCATGGCAAAGGAAGAGCGGCGTCGCCGCTCGGACATCACGCGGGTGGAACGGGGCTCCCGGCGTCCGCGCTCGAACGCCGGGGGCGCGGCAGGCCAGCGCCGCCGAGCGACGCGCGCGAGATCGATCGAGTCGATCTCGCGCTGCGCTCGCTACTTGACGATCGGCGGCGCCTCCGGCGGGACCAGATCGCTGATCACGCACGCGGTGAGATCGTAGAAGAGGAACGCGAGCACCTTCTCGCGATCGTTCATCTGCTCCCGGCAGCCGGACGGGAAGTTCGCGCTCACGTTGTTCTCGATCTGGCTGAAGATGTGCGCGTCGCCGAACGCGACGCGCCCGCACTGCTTGTCGGCGTCCACGCCGACCGGCGAGTTGAACGTGAAGATCTTCGGCGCGCCGCCGGCGTCCGGGAGCTCCGTGACCCAGGGAGTGGCGTAGCTCGTGTTGAGCCCCACCGCGTTGGCGAAGACGTTCGGGAGGTTGACCATGCCGGGGCTGGTCGTGCCGTTCGTGTAGTCGAGCCAGTCGGCGAGCGCCTTGCCCTTGGGGAACCCCTGGTTGATCGGATAGTCGCCACCCGGGATGAACGGCGGGAAGCCTCCGTCATGGTCCGTCTCCCAGGTCGCGACCTCGGACCACGGCGACGGCGCGTCCTCGATGAACGTGTAGCCGTAGTCGGTCGTGAAGAGACGGCCGCCCATGTCGACGTAGCTCTTCATCGCGGTCCAGACCGCCGAGCCCTTGTTCTGGTTGTGCTCGTCGCACTCGCACGAGTGGAGGACGACGTCGTACTGCTTGAGCTTCTCCAGATCGTTCCAGAGCGCCACGTCGGCCTTGGGAGGATTGCCCGGGCCTCCGCCGTTGGCCCCGCCGTAGAAGTTGACGGCCTTCGCGCTGAACCCGCCGCCGAACTCCGTGGCGTCGAGGCCGAGCTTCGGGATGAGACACGGGATCGGATCGCAGCCGCCGGTCGTCACCGCGATCTTCGGCAGATCGCCCTCCTGCTGGTTGCGGGGAAGGCGCGTGATCAGGCTGTACTTCGTGCTCGGATCGGTCCCGGTGTCCTGCGGATCGGCGAGGTTCGCCTTGCACGCTTCGATCTGCGGGAGCGTGATCGCGCGACGCCACTTGCCGATCTGCATCACCAGCGGGATGTCCGCGCCGGCGGGCACGTCCTTCAGGACGAAGTTGCCCTTCGTGTCGGTGATCGCCGCGGCCATGGGCTTGCCGCTCACGAGCGTCCCGCAGCGATCGCACGTGACGCCGCGAGGGAGCGGCGCGAGAGGTCCGTTGGGGATGTAGACGACGACGTTCGGGAGCGGCAGCCGCCCGTTCGGCGCGTAGACCGTCCCGGAGATCGTGGTCGTCTCGCCGGCCGCGCACGTGGGGACGCTGCACTCGAGGCCGGTGCAGTTGCGTCCCCCGTCCGGGTCCACGAGCGGGGCCTCGCCGCCGTCCGAATCGACGAGCGGCGGGGGCCCCGCCTCCGGAGTCAGATCGAGGAGGTTCTGATCCCCGATCTCCTGGGTCGTCGCGCACATCACGATGGCAGGCGCACACAGCATGACTGCCAGGACACGGAACATTCGGCGCATCGGGCTCACTCCTCTTCACCCTGACGAATCGCCGCACCGACGGGCGCACGATCAGTCGGGTCATCGCTCGGTCGATTTTGGTAGGTCGATGTCGGTCGCGCGAAGAGCGCCAGGCGCCCGTCGCGGGTGCGAGCCGCCGGGCAGCGGGCGCGAGCGCCGGCTGCCGACCAGCGCGCATCGACGGCAGCCGTGAACATGCCGTGACGCGCAGCGGATCGCTCCGCCTCACGCGTCACGATACGCGCGCCGGCTCGCGTGTCGAGCGAACGCTTCGGCTGAGCTCTCCGGGGACTCGGCGCGGATGCGCGCTACGCGATCCCGAGCATGCGCCAGTCGACGGTCTCGACGTGACGTTCGGAGCGCTTGAGATCGACGGTGAGGCGCGACCCGACGGCCTCGCCGCCGATCTGGAGCGGCACCGCGCGCGAGAAGGTGAGGCGGACCTCGGTCGCGAACCAGTCGTGCATGCCGCGCAGGGGGTGCTGGCCGCGCCAGAGCTTCGGGATGTCGTAGACGGCCCTGAACGCCGTCTGGTCGTAGATGCGGACGTTGAGGAGATCGAACAGGCGCTCCGCGAAGGGGTAGGCGCGGAAGCCGTAGCCGAACTCCGGGCACGTGGCGGCGCCGGCGACGCTCACCATGCCGTCGTAGAGGATCGTCCCGCGCCGGGCGCCGTCGAGTCTCTTGAGGCGGCGGCCCTCGTCGATCACGTAGACCTCGTCGCCGAGGTTCTCGATGAGGACCTGCGGGCGGCCGTGGAGGAGCGCCTTCGGCACGGTGCGCGTGAGCATCGCCGTGAGGTAGCCCCACACGCTCTTCGCGAGGCGGCTCGAGGGCGACTGCTGGACCTGCTGGCGGTAGTCGTCGAGGACCTGCGCGTCCCAGCCGCAGCCGCCGAAGAACGTGAGGACGCCGTCGCACTCGAAGAGCGCGCACCGGCGCGTCGGCAGCGGGCCGTCGTGCTTCGCCAGCGCGCGGATGCACGTGTCGAGCTTGCGCGCGCCGAGCGCGTGCGCCCACGCGTTGCCCGTGCCGAGCGGCAGCGCGCCCACGGCCGGAAACGGCGCGCCCTTCGGCACGACGCGATCGAGCGCGTTGAGGAGCGTGACGGCGGATCCGTCGCCGCCCGCGGAGAGGATCGCGCGGATCGGCGTGCCCGCGTCGAGCACCGCGCGCAGCCACCCCTCGACCTCCTGGACGCTCCGAGTGAGCTTCACCGTGGCGCCCGGCAGCGCGCGCGCGATCTGCACCGCGATGCGGCGTCCGCCGCGCTTCGCGTTCGCGTTGACGAGGATGTAGAGGCCGCGTCCCGCCGTCATGCTCCTCGCCTCGCGGTCAATGCCCGCGTCCCGCCACGCCGCGCGCCCGCCGTCATGCTCCTCGCCTCGCGGTCATTCTCCGTGTCTCGCCACGCTGTGCGTCCGCCGTCATGCTCCGCGTCCCGCCGTCATGCTTCACAGGCCGCTCGCGATGGCGCGCCGGACCTCGTCGCTGAGGGCGTCGCGCGCGGCCTTCCGCGGGAGGTGCGCGAAGCGCGCCGGATCGCACGGGGGGTGGATGGTCACCGAGACCTCGACGCCAGGTCGCGAGAGCAGGCCCTTCGCGCGGAGGACGTCGCGTGTCCCGCGGATGCTCATCGGGAGGATCGGCGCGCCCGTCGCGAGCGAGAGGACGAAGCCGCCCTTCTTGAACGGCAAGAGCTCGCCCGTGGGGCTCCGCGTCCCTTCGGGCGCGATCCAGATCGGCACCCCGCCGGCGAGCTTCTTCTTCGCGTCCTCGAGGCTCGCGATCGCCCGCTCGGTGTTCTTGCGGTCGATCGAGATGAAGCCGGCCGCCTTCATCGCGCCGCCGAAGACGGGCACGTCGAAGAGCTCGCGCTTCGCGATCATGCGGATGTTCGAGCCGAGCACGTAGAAGACCACCGCCACGTCGTAGTGCGATTGGTGGTTGCTCATCACGAGGTACGTGCTCCCGCCCGGCCCGCGCTCGGGGATGTTCTCGCGGCCGTGGACCGAGATCATCATCTCGCTGTTCGCGACGATGCGGCTCGCCCAGGACTCGAGTCGGTCGTCGCAGACCTCGCGCGAGACGGTGCCGCGGAAGGCGTCGACGACCGTCGGCGCCGAGACGTGCAGCGTCTCGTAAACGTTGCGGAGCGAGAGGAGGAGGGACTTCCCGTGCGGCAAGGCGTGGCCCGACGAAATGGCGCCGGCCATCCTCCCACAGAACGAGCGTCGCGGACCGGCGAGAAAGCGCGCGCGGTCCGCTCCTCGTCCCACGCAAACCCTTGCTTGATCGCGAGGGAAAGGCTCAATACCATCGCTGCGCCGCCCTCTGTTTTGTCGCCTTTCTCGAATGATGTAGCCAGCTTACATTCGAGGAACGTTTCCCCCGAGATCAAGATGAGCGCCAACACGATTCGCAACGCCCTCGGCGTCCTGCAGGACGAGCCCGACAACGAGCAGGCCTGGAGCGAGCTCCGCTCGGCTCTCGGCTACACGAGCGGGCAGGCCTCGGTCGATCCGGGAGAGATGGGCGCGACCGAGCTGGCGTCGCTCCTCGAGGCCGCGCGCAAGGCGCACGAGATGCGGCGCGAGTACGAGGCCGTCGCGGAGCTGCTCGAGATCGAAGCGGCCCTCGCCACCGGCGATCGCGAGGCCGAGCTCGTCGAGGAGCTCGCGCGCGTCCGCGACGACGTCCTGCTCGACGACGCGGGCGCGCTCGCGGCGTACCGGCGCGTCCTCGAGCTCCGGCCGGGCGACGCCGGCGCGGAGGAGGCGATCGAGCGCAGCGAGGTCAAGCGCGGCAAGTGGAAGGACCTCGCGCAGAAGTATTTCACCGAGGCGAAGAGCGCGAACGATCCCGCCTTCAAGAGCTCGCTGCTCGTCAGCGCCGCCGAGATCGCCTACCGCTACGCGCGCCCCGAGCTGGAGGCGCGCGCGCGCGAGGAGGCGAGGAAGGAAGAAGAAGAGAGCGGCCCGAAGAGCAAGCGCAAGGGAAAGAAGAAGGACAAGGCGGCGGCGGCGAAGGAGGGCAAGGACCCGCGCCGCGACCTGATGGAAAAGATCATCGGCCTGCTCCGCGACGCGCTCGTCTCCGACGGGAAGAACCGCCGCGCCGCCATCCTCCTCGAGCGGATCCTCGGCGGTGAGGAGCGCTGGGAGGAGCTCGCCACGGCGCTCGACGGGTTCGCTACCGAGGTCACGGCGAAGGACGAGAAGCTCGCCGCGTACACGCGCCTCGCGCGCGTGCTGAAGAAGAAGCTCGGCGCCCGCGATCGCGCCGTGACCGCGTACGAGACGATCCTCGATCTCTCGCCCGGCCACCCCGAGGCGACGCGCGCGCTCGTCGACCACTTCACCGAGGGCGAGCAGTGGGATCACCTCGTCTCGCTCTACGACGGCCAGCTCCAGGGCGGCGGCGTGCGCCCGGGGCAGGAGGTCGGCGTCATCCTCCAGATCGCGATGGTCAACTGGCGGATGCGGCAGAAGCCGGACGCCGCGGAGCCGTACTTCGAGCGCCTCCGCAAGCACGAGCCCGCGCACCCCGGCATGCTCGACTTCTTCCGCGAGTGGTGCGGGCAGAAGGGCGAGCAGACGCGGCTCGTCCAGATCCTCACCGATGCCCAGCGGGCGATGCCCGACGGGCCCGAGCGCGCGAAGCTCGCGGGGGAGATCGCGCAGCTGGCCGAGGAGGGCGCCAACGCGCAGAAGGCGATCGAGCAGTGGCGCACGCTGCTCCGCTCGCAGCCCGAGAACGCCGAGGCGCGCGAGGCCCTGAAGCGCCTCTACCGCTCGAGCGGATCGTACAACCACCTCGCCGATCTGCTCCGCTCGGAGCTCGAGCGCGTGTCTCCGGACGACGGCGCCGCGCGCCTGCCGGTGCTCCGCGAGATCGCGCAGATCTACCGCGAGAACATCAAGAGCGACTCGGCGCTCGTCACCGTGCTCTCGCAGATCATCGCGCTCGACGCGAACGACGCCGGCGCCGTGCGCGAGCTCGCGCGCGTCTACGAGGCCCTCGGTCGCTGGCGCGATCTGCTCACGACGCAGATGCGCCTCGCCGAGCTCGAGCCCGACCAGGGCGTGAAGGCCGAGCTCTACCGCGCGGCCGGCCGGCGCTGGCTCGAGCAGTTCTCGAACGTCCAGAACGCCGTCGAGGCCTTCGAGAAGCTCCGCGAGGCCGCGCCCGACGATCGCGAGGCCGTCGAGAAGCTCAAGGAGCTCTACGGGAAGCGGCGCGCGTACCGCCAGCTCTACGAGCTCTACGACGCCGAGTCGAAGCGCACGAGCGGCGCCGAGCGACGCGAGCTCTGGGTCGAGATGGCCAAGATGGCCTCCGAGCGGCTCGACCGAGGCGCCGACGCGACGCGCCTCTACAAGGCGATCCTCGCCGAGGATCCGGACGACGCGTCCGCGCTCGACGCGCTCGAGAAGCAGGCCGAGCGAGACAAGGACTTCGCCACCGTCGCCGAGGTCCTCGAGCGGCGCGTCGAGCTCGCCGACGACGCGCAGGCGCGCCTCGGGATCCTCCAGAAGCTCGGGGGCGTCTACTCCGACCGCCTCCAGGACCACGCGGGCGCGCTCCGCGTGTGGCGCCGCGTGCTCGATCTGAGCCCGGGCCACGCGAAGGCGCTGCGCATCCTCCGCGAGAGCTTCCTCGCGATCGCCGACTACGACGGCCTCACCGAGCTCTACGCCACGACGAGCGACTGGGACGGCCTCGCCGACGTCCTCTCCGGCACCGCCGATCGCGCGACCGAGACGCAGGCGAAGATCGATCTCTCGTTCCGCGTCGCCGCGATCTACGAGGACAAGCTCGGGGCGCCCGAGCGGGCGTTCCGCGCCTACGAGCGCGTGCTCTCGGTGAAGCCCGACGACGAGCGCGCCGCCGCCGCGCTCGTGCCGCTCTACGAGCGCGACGAGAAATGGGCGCGCCTGCCGGCGCTCTACGAGGTCCTCCTGACGCACGCGGGCGACGACGCCGCGCGGCGCGCGCTCTACGACCGCCTCGCGAAGGTGACCGGCGAGCGACTCTCCGACAAGAGCACCGCCTTCCGCTACGCGCGCAAGGCCTACGACCTCGCGCCGACCGAGCCCGGCGCGCTCGAGGCGCTCGAGGCGTGGGCGCGCTCGTCCGGCGAGTGGGGCGGCCTCGCGCAGGCCATCCAGGCGCGGCTCGAGGCGATCGCGGCCGGCGGTGACGCCGCGGACGGGGCCTCCGAGCGCCGCGAGCTCCGGATGAAGCTCGCGGAGGTGTCGGCGATCCACGCCGGGCGCCCCGACGACGCCGTCGCGGCCTACAAGGACCTCATCGAGGCGAACCCCGAGGACGAGGCCGCGCTCACGGGCCTCGACCGCCTGCTCCGGACCACGCCGGATCGGCAGGACGATCTGCGGTGGCTCTTCCGGCTGCGGGTCAACCGCGCCGAGGGCCGCGCCGCGGCGCCGATCCTCGCCGAGTGGGCGCTCCTCGAGGAAGAAGCGTTCGGCGACGCGGGCAAGGCGAGCGAGCTCCATCGAGAGCTCCTCGGCATCGATCCCGAGCACGTCGAGGCGCTCCGTGCCCTCTCGCGTCTCCTCCTCGCGGCGGGCGACGCAGCCGGCGCGGCGGCGACCCTCCAGCGCGAGCGCGATCTGGAGAAGGGTGAGCGCCGCGTGGCGCGCGAGCTCGATCTGGCGCGTCTCTACCTGGGGCCGCTCAAGGACCCGCGCGAGGCGCTCGCCTCCGCGAAGCGGGCCCTCGAGCTCGCGGACTCGTCGGGCGAAGCGCACGCGCAGGCGATCGCGCTCGTCGAGGAGCTGATGCCGCTCTCGGAGACGCGCAAGGACGCGGCGATCCTCCTCGAGACGGCGTACGCCGACGCCGGGCAGTTCGAGAAGCAGGGCGACGTGCTCGCCGTGCTGATCGCCACCGCGCCGTCGAAGCAGGACCGGCTCGCGCTGCACCTCCGGCTCGCGGAGGTGAAGCAGAACCTCGGCGACCGCCTCGCCGCGTTCGAGGTGCTGGCGAAGGCCGCGCTCGACAACCCGGGGGAGCTCGAGCTCTGGGACCGCCTCGCCGTGCTCGCCAACCAGACCGGCAGGACCGTGCAGTTCGTCGAGACCATCGGCCAGGCCCTGCCCGAGACGGGCGCGAGCGGCCTCCCCGCGCACGTCGAGATGGACCTCGCCGAGCGCGCCGCCACCCTCTACGACGAGAACCTCGGCGAGATCGACCGCGCCACGCCGTACCTCGAGCGCATCCTCTCGCACGACGCCGGCAACGACCGCGCGTTCCTCCGCCTGAAGCAGATCCTGACGACACGCGAGCGCTGGAAGGACCTCGAGGCTCTCTACGAGCGCATGCTCGCGGCGACCGAGAGCCCGGATCGCCGCACCGATCTCCTCGCCGAGGTCGCGATCATCGCCGAGGAGATCACCGGCGACGCCCCGAAGGCGATCCAGTACTACGAGCGCATCCTCGAGATCGAGCCGGGGCACGAGCAGGCGATCTTCGCCCTCGACAAGCTATACGCGGCGTTCGAGCGCTGGCAGAGCCTCGCCGATCTCCTCCGCCGCCGCATCGAGCTCGCCGGGAGCACCGCGGGCGATCAGCTCCGCCTGCGCCTCGGCACGCTGCTCTTCGTGCGGCTCGCCGACCCGAAGGGCGCGCTCGACCAGCTCGAGGAGGTGGTCCTCGCCGACGCGTCGAACCGCGAGGCGCGCGAGCTCGTCGAGAAGTGCCTCGACCACGCCGAGCTCCGTCAGCGCGCCGCGATCATCCTCGAGGGCGTCTACGCCGATCGCGAGGAGATCCGCGAGCTCGTGCGCGTGCTCGAGATCCGCCTCGAGTTCGTGTCCGACGACGTCGAGCGGCGCGAGCTGCTCCGCCGCGTCGCCGAGCTGCGCGACGAGCGCCTCACGGACGACGCGGGCTCCTTCGAGACCTACGCCCGCTTGTTGCCGCTCTCGCCGGGCGACCTCGAGGCGCGGCAGCGGTACCTCGAGATCGCGCGGCGCCTCGGCAAGCTCGGGGAGGCGGCCGACGTCCTCGCGAAGGCCGCGCAGAACGCCGACGCACCCCAGCCGCGCGCCGAGATCCTCGGCGACGTCGCCAAGATCCACGAGGACGCCGGGCAGGTGGAGCGCTCCGAGGGCGTCTACCGTCAGGTGCTCGACCTCGCGCCCGAGGACCCGTCGATCGCCCTGCCGGCGACGCGCGCGCTCGAGCGCATCTACGTCACCGGCGGAAAGAACCGCGAGCTGGCGGACGTGCTCCGCGCTCAGGTGAAGCTCGAGGAGCACGCCGACGTCCGGCGTGAGCTGCTCGGCCGCCTCGGGACCCTCGCGGAGGAGTCGCTCTCCGACGATCACGCGGCGATCGCCGCGTGGAAGGAGCGCCTCGACGACGATCCGGCCGACCACGAGGCG
>JAHBWA010000212.1 GCA_019637195.1 Labilithrix sp.
GACGATGAGCGACTCGCCGGTGAGCACGCGCGTGCGGAGCGGGAGGAGCAGTCCGTCGATCGAGATGTCGAGCGTGCGGTCGGCGATCAGCTTGAAGTCGTGCTCGCGCACGGCCTGGCAGGGCAGCACGACCTCGCGGCGAGATGCGCCTCGGCGCGAGTCGTGGAGCGCCCACGAAGACCCGAGCGCGGGGGAGGCAAACGACGGAGGGACGAACGACGGGAAGGCGAGTGCGGTCATGTCACGATGCTCCGGACGGTGGCAGCCCAGTCGATCCGCTGCGCGCGGCGCGGGACAGGCGGTGGGACGTTCCGCAGGTGACCGCGGAGGATGAAGCGCTTCACGCGCGGCAGCGTCGAGAAGCGGAGCGCGATCCCCCTCCCCTTGTCGCCAGGCCGTCGTCCGCGGACCACGCGCGCGACGCGCGCCTCGGTGTCGAACCAGATCCCGAGCTCCGTCGCCCGGAACGACACGAAGACGTTCTCTCCGGGCTCGAGCTCCGTGTCGGTCGCGACGAGCATCCCATCCGGAGAGACGTCGAGCGCCTTGTCCGCGACGAGGCGGAAGTCGCGCTCGCGCACGATCTGGCAGGTCATCGCGATGGCGCGCCGAACCTCCCGGCGTTCATTCTTGCGGACGAAGAGCGGCATGTGGGTGATCGTAGGTGTCACCCTGGCCCCGCGGCCAACTTCCCGCCGATCGCGCCCGGTCCGCGAGCCCGCGCCGTCAGCGACGCTTGCCGCCGCCCCTCGAAGGCCGGGGCGCGACCGCCTTGCCCTTCCCGGCCTTCCCCGGCTTGCGCTTCCCCTCGAGGCGCTTCGCGCCGGCCGCCTTCGCCCCCGGCGCCTTCGCGTCCGACGCCGCCGCTCCATCGGGTAGAGCGGCCGCGACCGCGTCGGCGCCGACGATGTCGGCGCAGCAGCGGAAGCCGGTCGAGTAGTCATGATAGCGCGCCTCGTGCGCGGTCGTCTTGTACCCGCATCCCTCGCCGTGCCCGGCGCTGGCGACGTCCTGGTAGTAGCCGCCGTAGAACGTGCCGTTCCGATCGGCCACCCACTCGTGCAGGTTGCCGACCATGTCGTGGACGCCGTAGCCGTTGGAGCAGCCCGCGCGATCCCCCGTCTTCGCGAGGGTCCCCTCGAGCTGATTCAGCTCGGGTTGGTTCATCGTCGACGCGTCGTAGCGGAAGCCAAAGAGCGCCACGACCGGGTTCTTGCCGTTGTCGTTGCAGCGCCCGACCTCGCGCTCCTCGGCGTAGCCGTAGCGCTTGTTCTCCGGTCCGCGACAAGCCTGCAGCCACTCCGCGGCCTTGCAGAGGCGCTTGCCCGACGCGTTGCAGGCCCGCTCGGCCTGCGTCGCGCTGATGTACCCCTGCGGGACGACGTCAGGCTCGCTGATCGCGCGGACGTGGTGGTGCGCGCGGACGATCGCGAACGGAGAGAACGCGTACTCCTCGCCGGTCGGCGTGACCTCGACGAGGCTCGCCTCGTAGCGGTCGATGCAGAAGCGCCCGTCGATGGAGGCCATCTCGGGCGTGCAGCCACCTCGCGCGATCGCGGCTGCCGTCGCGCCGACGGACGCGGCGACGAGGCCGGCGCTCGTCTCGCCGCCGCCCCCGACGACGTGCGTCGACGGACGGCCGCCGTGGGCGTCGCTGGACGACGCGGCGCAGCCCGCGGCGAGGACGAGCGACGCCGCCAGGCCGACGGCCCGCACGACGCTCTCCCGTGTGTCGCGCCAACGCACGACCTCGAGCTAGCAGCCGTCGTGCCGCGCCACCTGCCCTGCGCGCCGGCCAGATCCAGGGGAATTTCAGCGTCGACGGAGCTTGCCAGCGACCGTGGGCGGTCGACCTGGGGCACGCCGTATCCACCAAGGCGCGCGGAAGGCTCGCCGCGGCGGGGGGCTCGCTATGAAACGCGCGGATCTGTACGGTGCCCGGCCTCGACGCCGTCCCCGCGCGGCTGGCTCGTCGCTTGCTCGTCGATCTCCGAGCCGCCATGCGATCCCGCCGCGCGTACCACGAAGCTCCCAGCGAGGTCGTCGCCGACGACACGGCTGTGCAGGACTTCGCGTTCGCGGACACGGTCATCGCCGGCGATCTCGACGAGGTCGCGCCGCCCAGCGGCGTCCTCGTGAGCGACGACAGCGGGCTGCGCCTGATGACGCCGGTCGCCTACGCGCCGCCGATCGTCGAGCCGAACCCCGCGCTCGCGACGCGTCTGCGCCTCGCGCTGGCGCGCGCCCGCTACACGTGGACGCGCGTCCGCTACGGGCTCCGCGTCTCGCGCGACGAGATGAACGAGCTCTGGAGCGCCACCGCCGAAGATCCGCGAATCGCGCGCGCCGACGACGACCCGCTCGCGCGCGCGGCGCTGGTCGGTCGCCGCATGCGGACGTTCTTCTCGTTCTTCGAGTGGGACCGCGCCGATCTGCTCCGCGCGGCGTGGATCGGGCTCGTCGTGTTCTTCGTCGTCGCGACGGCTGGCGCGTTCGCGCTCCAGTCCGACGCGAGCGAAAGCGCGTCGGGCTACCCGTCCCGTTCGACCGCCTCGAAGCCCTGACGCGCGCCCGATGCAGCGGAGGCGAGCCGCGCCGGCGCGCTCCGCCCGGATCGCTCGGCGGACTTGCAACTGCCCGCTCGGACGGGCACGATCAACGTCATGGTGTCATCGCCCGGGCGCTTGGTCGTCGGAAGCCTTACTGCCGCGTTGATCTCGCTCGGCGTGTTCGCCTGCGGCGACGACGAACCCGAGGACGGACAGGGGACGGACGTGACGCCCGACCCCGAGCCTCTCTTCCGCGCGCTCGAGGACGACCTCATCAAGACGTGCGGCGGCCCCAACGGCACCTGCCACGTCCGCGGCAGCTTCCAGCAAGCGCCCACGTGGCTCGGCGGCCCCGATCCCTACGTCACCGTGAAGCGGTACCGCGGCGTCCTCCCCGCCACGAAGGAGGTCGGCGACAGCATCCTGCTCACGCAGGTCAGACACGCCGGCCCCGCGCTGACCGACGCGCCGGACGATCTCTATCGTCGCGTCTCGGACTGGCTCACGGCGGAGGTCCCCGGACCGCCGCTCCCGAACACCGGCGCGTTCAGCGTCCTGAGCGGCTTCAACAGCATCCCCCTCGACACGGTCGCGCCGGGACTGACGGACGCGCGACTCACGTTCCTCGCCACGGAGATGAACGGAACGCTCACGCTCGACGCGCTCAAGCTCGTCGCGCCCCCCAACGCCAACGTGAAGGTCGACTCGCCGTTCTTCGTCATCCTCCCGCGCAGCGGCAAGGTGAAGGCCGAGCCCGAGGTGAACGGCTTCAAGGGCGAGCTGACCGTGCCGGCGGGGGACACCGTCGACCTCTTCACCGGCAAGATGATCCTCCTGCGCTGGGATCCCACCGGACAGCTCAAGATCGCGTTCAACATGATCGAGTCGACGCCCGGTCAGTCGAGCGGCGGCGGCTGCACCGCGCTCGACCTCTTCAACTCGAGCGCCCTGCCCGCGATGGGCAGGCTGGTCGACCTCCTGCCGGACGACGACGACGATCCGGAGGCGCCGCTCGGTCAGGGCTCGTGCCTCGGCTGCCACGCCAAGGCCCCGCCGGCGAACGAGGGCCCCTCGCCCGCCGTGCAGGCGATGGACCTCCGCGCGGCGGCGACCGATCCAGCGGCGGCCTGCGCGCAGGCCAAGATCTGGATCAACCGCGAGAACAAGGCGCAGAGCGTCATCTTGCTGAACCCGACCGGCAAGGGGAACCCGCAGCACCCGATGAAGGCGCTCACGGACAACGACCCGATCATCCAGGGCATCAAGGCCTGGGTGGACGCCGAGCAGTAGGCGGCCACCGAACGCGAAGCCTGCCGGCGTCGGATCGGACGCTCGGCGCGGGGGCGTCTTGCCCGCTCCGCGGTCTCCGCGGAGCGGCGGACAGGCCAGCGCTCACCGCCGCGCGAGGCCGAGCTCACCGCCGCGCGAGGCCGGTGCTCACCGCCGCGCGAGGGCTCGCACCGCGGCGCGAGGCTCGCCGCCGCGCGGGAGGCTGGCGCGAACCGCGGCGCGAGTCCGGCGCACGAAACAGGGTGGGGCCTCCGCGTGAGGATCCGCGGATCCACCTCGTGCCCCGAAGCCGCCGCGCCGCATCGCTCATTTGCGCAAGAAGGCGCGCGATTTCGAGCTCCGTTGCCTCCGCTGCAACGAGGTCTCGGATGGCTTGGAGCTTGCTGCTGAGACGATCGTGGGACATCGCGCGAGCTCCAATCCTTTCCTCGCTCCTCTCGCTCCGACCGCGAGCCCGTTCGGAGCCGCGACGACGACGCCTCCCCTTCCCCCGGGCGTCCCGGCCCCGGCGGCGTTCCCGATGGCGCTCCCCGCTCCCGCGTTCGGCGCTCCGACCGCGCCGCCGGCGCCTGCTCCCGCGTTCGGCGCTTCGTCGTCGGTGCCGAGCGGCGCCGTCGAGATCGTCGTCGACGACATGCTGATGTCCGCCGACGACGCGACCCACGACGACGCTGCACCCTCGCGCCAGGAGCTCCTCCTCCGTGCGGCCGAGCTCGGTCCCGCTCGAATGACGTGGGCGAGCATCGTGCTCCCGGCGGATCCGATCCTCGGCGAGAAGATGAAGCCGCGCGTGGTCGAGCGCCGCGCGCGCTTTCGCAAGATCGTGAAGGCCGCCGTCGGCGCATGCGCAGCGTTCTGTCTCGTGGCTACGGCCGCGACCGCCGTCTCCGCCGCGACCGGCTCGAGCGACACCGGCGCCACGGTCACGTCATCGTTCAAGACGGCGCCCGCGACGAGAGAGGTCCCGGTGGAGACGCTCGACACCACGCCCCGCGGCAAGGCGCCCAGCAAGGTCACGGCGACCCCGCGGCCGGCCCCGAAGGCGAAGCTCTCGAAGCGCGCCCGTCGCCGCTGAGCGGGCCTCGGGATCGGGATAGCCCGCCGCTCGCCCACCGGCGCTGCGCGCGCTCGGCGTCTGCGCGCGCTCGGCGTCTGCGCGCGCTCGGCGTCTGCGCGCGCTCGGCGTCTGCGCGCGCTCGGCGTCGTGCACGCGTCACTCCCATCTCGCGTCGCCCTCGCGCTCGCAGCATCGCCCGCGCCCACCGGAGCTTGCACGCTCGACGCCGCGCCGCTCAGCGTCGCGCGCTCGACGCCGCCCCCTCGCGCTCAGGGCTCGCGTGAGCCGCGCGCTGCGCGGCGGTCAGACCATCTCGTAGAAGCGCGAGTGGATCGCCACCGCGGACAAGAGCCCGACCTGGAACGGCACGGACGCGTGCGTCTTGACCGAGAAGGTGTCGCGGATCGACAGCTCCTTCGCGATCTCGAGCATCACGTCACCGTCCTTGCTCTTGCACTGGAAGATGCCGCGGAACACGCCGCCGTCCGCCTCGTAGACCTCGTCACCGACGGTGAGCGTGAGGGTCTTCTTGAAAGCGACAGCCGGGAAGACGAGCGAGCCGACGGCCTTGGACTCGTCGTTGATGTCGTACTTCGTCTTGATGAAGTTGCCGGTGAGGGTCCCGACTTCCTTCCCGTCGTCGCCCTCGACCAGACGAAACTTCGGCGTCGCGCTCATGAGCACGCCGCGCACCGTGTAGAGGACGGCCTCCTCACGTGGCTTCCGCACGTGATAGACCGTGCCGACGCTCAGAAACGCCTGGGTGATCTCGAACGTGACCATCGCGTTTCCGAGACTACGGCAGCCTTCTCACACGGCCAAGCCTGCCGCGCCGTCCCCGCCCGGGCAGCGTCAGCTGCCCGGCTTCGTCGCGCTCGCCTGCTCGGCGATGACCTTCTTCTCCCGCCACTCGGCGAGCTGCTTGGTACGGCGGGCCTTCTGCTTCCTACGCTTGGGAGCATCCTGGGGGGTCGACATGGTGGCGCACCCTATAGCACGTTTGCTCGGGCCCGCGAGAAGTCCGTCACGTGACCGACCGCCCGTCAGGCGTCCGGCAGGCGCGGCGACGTCGGCCAGCGCGACGAGACGGACTCGTCGGGGTTGGCGTTCTCGACGAGCTCGAGCCACTGGGCGATCTTCCCGGCGGCCGCGTCCTGCCAGTCCATGGCGACGAAGCGCTTCAGCATCTGGGGGGTGTGGTCGCCGCACCGGGCCTTGTCGCCGAAGGCCGCGCGCGCGCGCTCGATCTCGTTGGCCGCGTCCTGCCAGCGCCGCTCGATCTGGGCGAGCCACGCGAGCGTGAGGTGGCGGTGCTGCCGGGGCTCGGCCTCGTCGAGGACGATGCGCTCGCAGTCCTGCACCAGCGCCTTCGCGTCGTCGTCGCCGCGCGCGAGCGCGACCTGCGCGAGGAGCAGCCGAGCCTCGAGGTCGCCCCAGGGGTCTTGCAGCCGCTCGAAGATCTTCGCGGCGACCGAGGCGTGGGCGCCGCCGGCGGCGAAGTCGTCGGTGTCGATCGCGATGAGCGCGAGCAGGCGCTCGCACGCGGCCTCGCCGCGTGGGTTCATCAGCTCGCGGAAGGCGGCGCGCGCCGAGAGCGCCCGCGCCCGCGCCGTATCCATCTCGCCGGCGCGGTGGTCGGCGTGCCCGAGGACGACGTCGCACTGGGCGATGCCGAGCCGGTAGCCGATCGCGTCGAAGGCCTGCCGCGCGTGGATGAGGAGATCGCGCGCGCGGCGGAAGCCGCCCACGGCCGTCTCGATCATCGCGAGGAGGATGAAGCACTGCGCGCCGCCCAGCATGTCGCCGACCGCGTCGCAGCGCTGGCTCGCCTCGCTCAGCACCTCGCGCGCGCGGGCGTGCTCGCCGAGCAGGTAGTCGATCTCGCCGAGCACCACGAGCGCCGCCGCGAGGCCGCGATCGTCCTTCAGCTCCTCGAAGCGCGAGATCGCGAGGGCGACCTGCAAGCGCCCCTGCGCCGGGGCGCCCGTGTCGCTCGCGAGGTGCCCGAGGAGGCGGAGCGCGTGCGCCTCGCGCGTCTTGTCGCCCGCCTGCTCGAACGCGCGGCGCGCGGTCTCCGCTTGCTCCCGCGCCTCCTCCAGCTTCCCGATGTGCCGGAGCGCCTCCGCCCGCCAGTACGCGTACTCCGCGGCGGCGGCGCCGGTGACGCGGCCGTCGAGGAGCGCGAGATCCTTAAGCGTCGCCGCGGTGTCACGCCCACGCGCCCACGCGCCCTCGATGAACGAGAACATGAGGCTCGCCGCCACGTCGTCGTCGCCCGCGCGGAGGAGGTTCCGCACGCGGTGCTTCATGATGCGGCGCGAGCCGACCTCGGGGTGCTTCGCCAGCGCGTTCGCGGCGAGCCGGAAGATCGCCGGCGCGTCGTTGCGCTCGTGCAGGCGCCCGAGCAGGTGCTCCTGGAGGAGCGCGTGCGGCCAGCGGAACTGATCGTTGCCGGACGCGAGGAGGATCTGCGCGCGCGTGAGCGCGACGAGCGCGTCGCGCGGGTCCATCCCGAGCGCGGCGACCAGCGACTTCAGCACGACGCCGCGGACGTCGTCACCGAGGGCGGCCGCCGCGTACGCCGCGAGGCGGAGATCGGTCGGCACGGCGCGGAGGCGCTCGTCCCACAGGTCGGCCGTGGTGATCGCGCGGCCGTGGAGCGCCTCGTCGGGCACGCGGTACTTGCCGCCCTCGAGCGTGAGGTAGCCGCCGCCCGCCCACGCGTGGAGGAGCTGCAGCGCGAAGAGAGGGTTGCCGCGGCTCTGCGCGACGGCGGCGGTGATCGCGTTCGACGTCAGCGGGAGCGTCGCGCGGAGCAGCACCTCGGTCTCCTCGACGCCGAGCGGCGCCAGGTCGAGGACGCGCCCGCCCCAGTCGGCGCGGAGCGCCTCCATCCGGACGGCGGCGTCGAGATCGGTCTCGAGCGACTCGCTCCGCGCCGTGGCGAGGATGAGGAGGCGAAGCTTGGTGGCGTCGCGCTTGAGGCGCGTCAGCGTCTCGAAGGTGTTCGCGCTCGTCAGGTGCAGATCGTCGAACCAGATCATCACCGGGCGGTCGCTGCCGATGCGCTCGAGGATGCGCCGCGCGACGGCGAAGCGGAGCTCGGGCGTGTCGAGCACGAAGCGCTTGCCGGTCGGGCCGACGGGCGGCACGGTCCCCGGCGGCGTCGGGCGGAGCCACTCGGCGGCGGCCGCGACCCACGCGAGCTCCTCGCTGTCGGCCTTGTCGACCTCCCAGCGATCGAGCAGCGTCTGCTCGACCGTCTCGCGATCGGCGCCCTGGAGGCCGTAGAACGAGTTGACCGCGCCGGTGAGGCCGTCGAGCGGCGACGGCGTGCGACCGTAGCGCGCGCGGAGCGGCCACATGAGGCCGCGCTCGTGGACCTGCTCGCAGACCCACTCGGCGAGGCGGCTCTTGCCGACGCCCGCCTCGCCGATGAGCGCCACCATCCGGTGCTGCGGCGCCTGCCCGGCGCAGACGGAGAGCACGAGGTCGATGAGCTCCTGGCGCTCGGGCTCGCGCGCGACCATCGGCGACGGGCGGAGCGAGAGCAGCCCCGGAGCGAGCGAGCGCGCGGCCGCGACGGCGCGGCCCATGTCCGGCGAGCTCGACGGCTCGGGCGGCGGGGCGGGCGCGCTCGCGACGGTCTCCTCGAGCGTCGGCGCGTGGCGCGGGCGGAACTGCGCCCAGACGCGCCGCGCATCTGCGGCGAGCTCGAAGCGATGCCACGGCTTCTTCGCGAGCAGCCGCTGGACGAAGAGCCCGACCTGATGCGGGACGCCTTCGGGGAGCACGGGCGCGGGCACCGGCGTTCGCTTGTGCGCGCGGAGGACCTCCTGGGCCGTGCCCTCGAAGACCTCCTTGCCCGTCAGCACGCGGTACATGATGCAGCCGAGCGCGTAGAGATCGGTCGCGGGCCCGACGAGCGTCGCCTGCTTGCGGATCTGCTCGGGCGCGACCCAGCCGACCGTCCCTGCGCCGGCGTGCACCGCGAGCTCGGGCTCGGGCGCGCCGTCGAGGCGCGAGTCGTGGCGCGACTCGCGCAGCCACGCGAGCCCCAGGTCGAGGACGTACGCGCGCGGGCCGCGGCCTGCGCCCGCGAGATCGAGCATCACGTTCGACGGCTTGAGATCGCCGTGGATGATGTGCCGCGCGTGCGCGTGCGCCATGCCGGCGAGGACCTGATCGACGAGCGCCCAGATCACCGACCACGGCATCGTGGTCGTGTGCATCCACTCGTGGACGCTGCGCCCGGGGAGCGCGTCCATCACGAGGTACGGCGAGCCGTCGTGCAGCGTCCCGAAGTCGCGCGCCCGCACGATCGCCGGGTGCTCGAGCGACGCGACGGCGCGCGCCTCTTGCTGGAACCACCAGCTCTCTTCCGCGCGCGTCGCCTTCGCCTCCTCCGGCGGGCGCAGGCGCTTCAGCGCGACGCGCTCGTGCGAGACGATGTCCTTGCACAGGTAAACGACACCCATGCCGCCGCGCCCGAGCTCGCGCAGCACCTCGTAACGAGTCGCGAGGACGGTCCCGATCTCGGACTTCTTCGCATCATCGCCGCTCTTGGGCGTCTTGCCCTGCGTCATCGCGTGTACCGAGTTGGGAGACTAGCAAGGATCGCCGACCGGTAGCGATCCGACGAGAATCACGAGGCCAAGCGGGACCGGAGCGGCGCGTAGCGTAGCATTGCCGCAGGGGCGTGCACGACATTGTGCGCCCGTGTGGCACGCGTTACGGCAGCCATTCACCTACCTCCTCCGCCTTCGGAACCGCCGCATCCACCACGGAAACTTCCGCCAGCTGCCGAAGATCACCCTGCGGCAAATCTCCGGTGTCCTCGCGTGCGTCGGCAGGTAGACTAACTGCTGCGTCACCGGTTCCGGTCTTCGAGATCCCCGACCCGTGCGCAGCCTGCCCGCTTCGCTTCTGTCGCTTTTTCTGGAGGAGGACGAAATGCGAAGCCAAGTTGCAACGAAGTCTGCCGTGATCGCCCTCGCGCTGGCCGGCACCGCCGCCGCGTTCCTCGTCGGAGCGCAGGCCGGAGTTCTGCTCAACGGCCGCGTCATGGCGATCTCGGTCGCGCGCGTTCCGATGCCCGGGCTCGCGACGCCCGCCGCGCCGGGTCGCTGATCGGCGCACGCGCCGCGAACGCCCCGCGTCTCGCCCCGGCTGCGACCGTCGGGTGCGCGGCCACGTCGGCGTGGATCGTCGCGTCCGAGACCGATGGGACTCGCGCCCGCCCGCGCGGACCTGAAGGCGCGCGCGGCGGGCGAGATGCTCCGAGCGGCGACTCGACGCGGGCCGCTCGCGTGCCTAGCCGTTGTTCGTCGTCGCCGCGCGGGTAGCGCCGAGCTTCTTCACCTGGGGCATCGTCCCGAAGACGTAGTCCCAGAGCGGCGACGACACGCCGAAGCCGCCGTCGTGATCCGCGTGGTGGTGAAGCATGTGATGGCGGCGCAGGAACTTGCCGATGCGGCTCGTCTGCTTGAAGTGATGGACCGCGTAGTGCGTGCCGTCGTACGCGAGGTACCCGAGGGCGAAGCCCGCGAAGAACGGCTCGGCGTAGCGCATGCCGCCGAACGCGACGTAGAACAGCGAGTAGAAGATGACCGCGAGCGGGACGCTCGTGAGCAGCGGCATCACGAGGCGATCGCCGTCGTTCGGGTACTCGTGGTGCACGCCATGGAGGAGGAAGTGCACGCGGCGTCCCCACGGCGTGTCCTTCGTCCAGTGGAAGACGTAGCGGTGGAGGAAGTACTCCGTGAGCGTCCAGACGACGAGCCCCCCGACGGTGAGCCCGACGATCGACGGCGCCGGCACGTGCCGCATCACGGTGCGGTAGAGCATGACGCCGATCACCGGGACGTAGACCACGAACGGCGTGACCGGGTGGATGCGGGAGAACTTCTCGAGCAAGTCGTTCTCGAACATCCGGCACGTCTCCGGACGCTTCGCTCGCCGCTCGACCGTCTGCTCCGTCTCTTGCGCGATCTGGTTCACGGGATTTCGGTTCCAGGTCGGGGGTTAGCACGTGCCGCGCCCACCGGCGAGCAAAGATGCGACAAGCACACTAAAGAGCAAACGGGCACGGCGCAACCGCGGTCTTCGGCGCATCGAGGGGTCCGATCGCCGTCCGTCGTCTTCGATGCCGACCTACGCGCGAAGGTCGCGAGCAGACGCGCGCGACCGCGTTTCAGTGAAGAGCTGCCGGTCCATTCGAGAGCACACGCGTCGTTCGAGCGCGAGCCGGAGCCGGGGCTCCCGGCGCGCCCGCTTCGCGCGAACACCGCTGCGCGGCGAAGCCTCGCGCGCGTCCGCCGAGCGCGCCCGGCACGGCGCCCGTTCTTCGGAAGAAAATCGGCGTGTTGTCGATCCGGAGAACTCGAGGCTTGACGCGAGAGCAAGACTTGTAGAGTACAGGGGCCCTCTCATGGCCGACCAGGACAGGTTCGCACGCGCCCTCCTCGCCGTTGCACGTGGTCTCGGCCGCATCGCCCGTGAGCGCGCGCGCGCGGGCGACGTGACCCCGCAGCAGGCGGAGACGTTGCAGCTCATCGCCGAGCGCGGCGCCCTCTCGACGTCGACGCTCGCGACGCTCCTCGGCATCGATCCGTCGACCGCGAGCCGCAACCTCTCCGGGCTCGAGCGCGCGGGCCTCATCGCGCGCCAGAAGGGCTCCGACGACGGGCGTCAGACGGACGTGCGCCTCACGCCTCGCGGCCGGCGCGCCGCGCAGAACGTCGGCAACGGCGCCACGGCGGCGCTCGCGTCGTTGCTCGATCGCGTTCCGCGCGCCGAGCGTGCGCGCATGCTCGAGTCGCTCGAGCTGCTCGTGAAGATCCTCGACCAGACGCCCTAGTCGTCCCCGGCGCCGCGGACGACGAAGCGCCGTCGTCCTGAGCCCGAGCGGCCCCCCGCCGAGCCCGCGCGCCGCTCACCGAGCGAGCGGCGCGCCGATCGAGAAGCTCTTGCCGACGCGGACCGGGCTGCCGGAGAAGGCCGGGACGCCGGCGCCGAAGAACGCCGACTGGACGCAACGCCCCGCCGGTGTCCCGCTGAAGTTCGCGTCGTCGACCACGACCTCGGAGACCCGGCCCGTCGGCGCGAACGTCACCGTCACGTGGCCCGTGCCGACCTGCCCGGTCGACGCGCACTGCTCGACGCCGACGCGCGCGAGGGCGCTCGCCGCCGCGGCGCGATCGAACGGGGCCCCGAAGGCGGGCTGAGTCGTGAGGTCGCCGTCGACCGGGACGAGCTCGGCCTCCCAGCGCACGTCCACGCGGCCGACCTGCGCGCGGGCGCCCGTCAGGGTGAACGGGATCGACTGCGTCTGGCCGAGCGCCTTGATGGTCACCGTACCGCTCACCGGGACGCCCCCGTCCCCCGCCGTCGTGCGGACGATCTCGACGAGGAAGGAGCCCGCCTCGTTGCTCGAGAGCGCGACGGTCTCACGATCGCGCGACGTCGCCCCCTCGACGCGCGCGTTCTTCAAGCGACTGACCGCGCCGGCGCGCCGCCCCGAAGGATCGACGAGCGCGACGTCGAGGTCCACGCGGCCGCCCCAGCTCGCGGTGACGACGACATCGCCGAACGTGCCCTCGCTCCGCTGCGCCTCGAGCTTCACGAGCGCCGCGTCGACGGCGCGCCGCTGCGCGCCCTTGAGGCCGACGAACCAGCGATCGGCCGAGGTCGCCCTCCCCTGCGCGCGCTCGCACGCGATCGCGCGCGCGAGCGCGTCGGCATCGGTCGAGCGAAGCTCGGCGGCGGCCACGTGGAACGCGCAGCCCTCCGCCGTGCCGAGGCGGTCGTGCGAGCGCGCGACGGCCTGCGCGACGGTGAACGCGTCGGCCGGCGTGAGGGCGCTCGCGGCGAGCGCGCCGCCGAGGATCCGGAGCGCCGCGTCGCGATCGCCGCGGCGGGCGGCGACGTCCGCGCGACCGACGATGACATCGACGTCGAGCGGATCGCGCGTCGACCACTTCTCGAGCGTCTCGCCGAGCTCATCGATCTGTCCAGAGAGCGCCAGCATGCGCGCGAGATCCTTGTGCTTCGAGCGCTCGTCGGGCGCGGCGGCGACGGCGGCGCGCGCCGTCGCGAGCTTGTCGGCCGCGACGCCGGGCGACGCGTCGGCGCTCAGCTTCGCGCGGCGAACGTAGACCTTCTTCATGAAGCGACCGCCGGCCGGCCTCCGGCGGGCCTGCTCGCCCCACGGCTCGGCGGCGCGGTCGTCGAAGCCGCTCTCGGCGGCGCGCTGCGCGGCCTTCGCTGGCGGGATCGCCGGCGCGGGCGCCGACGTCGGGGCGGGCCTGGCGGCGGCGGGAGGGAGCGCGCCGCTGAGATCGGCCGGACCGCGTCCACCGCCACCGGCGCCGTGGCCGAGCGTGCCGATGCTGCCGAGCCCGCCGCCTCCCTTGTCCTTCTTCGCCTCCGCGAACGCACCGAAGCCGCTCGTGCTCGCCTCCTCGTCGCCGACGAGCGCGCTGCTCAGCACCTCGCTCGCGGCGCTGGGGTCCGCGGACGCCTTCGACGCGACGAGCGCGCCCTGCGCGAGCGCCTCGCCGGTCCACTGCGGGCCGTGGGTAGCGCGCTCGATCCCGAAGGCCTTGAACATCGCCTCGCTCTCGAGGACGAGCAGCGACGTCGCCCGCGACGGCACGGCGAAGCGGCGCGAGAGCGCGACCAGCTCGGCGCGCGCGCCGTCTCCCGGCTCGCGCTCGCGGTCCGCGATGCGCGCGGCCGCGAAGAGGCGCGGCACGAACGCGTTGCCGGCGTCGGTGGTCGCGCGCACGTCGATCGGGTACTTCGCCTCGAAGGGATCGCCGCCGATCTTTCCGCGAACGACGATGTCGCCCTTGACCGCGTCGCCGGTCATCCGCGCGGTCACGATCGTCTCGGCGCCCGCGCGGAGCGGAGCGACGGACGCGGGCGCGCGATCGCGCAGCCCTTCCGGGAGGATGACCTCGACGTCGCGGAGCGTCGTGCCGTACGTGGCGTTGAGGACCTCGATGGCGGTCGCCTCGAGGCGCTGCCCGGGCTGGTACGGGACGACCACGCCGCCGCCGCCGCGCGCGATGTCGGAGAGCAGGTTCACGTCGGCGTCCGCGCCGATCGGCACGGC
>JAHBWA010000213.1 GCA_019637195.1 Labilithrix sp.
CCCGACCCCGCGCCCACCTCCGACCCGGTCGTGACCAGCTCCCCCGAGCCCGTGGCTTCCCCAGCCCTGGTCGCCACCGGATCGCAGCGCGGCTGTGCGACGCGGCGCGGGCGCGTCCGGCGCGGCGCGGCGGCGGCCCCGATCAGTCGACGGTGGGCAGCGGCTCGGGCGACACCGGCGCCGCGTCGATCGGCTCGCCCGCCGCGGGTCGCCGCTTCGTGCGGAGGGAGGTCCGGAGGGCGACGAGCGGCTCGAGCATCGGGGTGGCGGCGGCCTCGTCGAAGTCGCCGTTCTCCACCGCCGCGATGAGGACCCGCGCGAAGGTCCCGAGGGCCGCACGCGCTTCGCGGAGCGGCTCGACCAGGCTCACGGCCTCCGGCGCCGGCGCCTTCGCCTTCGTGATGCCGAGCGCCTCGCCGTAGGCGGCCTGCCGCGCGCGCAGCTCGCGGAGAAACGGCGCGCCGACGAGGTGACCGAGCGTCACCTCGAGGTTCTCCGAGCCGATCCGCGCGAGGATCGCCTCGCCCTCGGCCCACTGCTCCCCGTAGCGGAGCGACAGGAACGTGAGCCCCTTCGCGAAGAGCAGCCCGTAGACGCGCGCCGCCTCGGCGCCCTCGGCGCCGCCGAGCTCGATGCTCGCGGCGAGGCGCTGCGCGAACGCGCTCCAGATCCGGTCGATGGCCGCGTCGGTGGCGCGCGTGACGCTCTCCGCCTTCACGGGCGGAACGGCCTGGTGCTGCGTGCGCAGCGCTTCGCCCGCAGCGCGCACGCGGTGGAGCGCCTTCCTCCCCGCCGGGAGCGAGACGCCCTTGCTCGCCGTGATCACCGCGCGAACGAGCGCGAGGGTCCCCGCGACGTTGGTCTGCGGGATCGTTTCGTAGAGTGATGCATCGAACGTCATACGTCCTCCGTCCTTTCGACAAAAGAGGGCGTACTGGCTGTCAGCCCCCCCCACCGCGGAGCGTAGACGCGACATCGCCGCGCTGACAAGCATGGCCGCGGCCGGCGCATCGCTCGACGGTCCGCCGCGCCCCAGGCGCGTGATTGCGACCGCGAACCTCCTGCAGGGTGCTGCAGGAGGTTCGACGACGCGCTCGAGCCTAGGCGCCGAGGCCGCCGAGGCCGGTGAGCATGCCGGCGAGGCGGTCCAAGAGGACGAGGACCTCGTTGGCTTCGGTCTCGGAGACGAGCCCGATGGCCTGAGCGCCTTCGACGGCCGCGGCAGCTTCGTTGCATTCGGCGCGAGCGATCCGGCAGCGCTGCTTTCGGTCCGCGCCTTCGCGCGAGGCTCCTTCGACGGTCTGGGTATAGGCGCTCGCGAGCGCGCGCCGGAGCTGATCGGCCAGCGGCCCGTAGCCGCGCGGCAACTTCTGGGCGATGCGATGCCCGCGCGCGAGCGCGTCCTTCGCGACGTGAAACGCATCGAGACGACGGTACGAGAATCGGAACGTGTGCATGTTGAGCGCCTCCCGAGGCCCCGATTGCCGCGGGCCTCTGCCCCCCGACGCGCAATCGGCATGACGCCGCCGCCGATCCGCAAGCAAGCGCGTCCCCGTCGCTCGACCGCAACATGATCGATGCCACGACCGGCGGCGGCGGGACGATTGCGCGCTGGCTGAGGCCCGCGGCAATCGGGGCCGAGCGACGACGCCAGGCACCCCGCGATCTCCGTCTGCGACCGCGATCGCGACCTCCGACCCGCGAACCCCGACCCACGATCGCGCTCCCAGACCCCACCGCGAGTCCCGACCCACGAACCCCGACCCACGATCGCGCTCCCAGACCCCACCGCGAGTCCCGACCCACGAACCCCGACCCACGATCGCGCTCCCAGACCCCACCGCGAACCCCGACCCACGATCGCGCTCCCAGACCCCACCGCGAGTCCCGACCCACGAATCCCGACCCACGATCGCGCTCCCTGTCCCCCGTTCGCGTTCTCAACCCCCAATCACGAACGCTCTGCGAGGCACGCGCTCTCGGGCAAACCTGCTCTGGACGGCGTCAGCGGCGTTGCCGCGCCTTCTTCTTCGCCGTCGCCGCTTTCCTCGCGCCAGGCGTACTCGAGGCAGCGGGCATCCGCTCGATCGCGGCCACGTCGGCGAGATCCTTTGGGCGGCGAGCCGCTCGCTTGTTGGCGAGGAGCTCTTCGCGGCCGATGATGAACAGTTCGCCTCCGTCGAAGTCGATCGGGACGCGGCCGCGCCACACCGCGGCGAAGGAGACGCCGTCGATCGCCGTGAGGATGTCGAT
The DNA here is from genome assembly GCA_019637195.1 of Labilithrix sp. Taxonomy (GTDB): domain Bacteria; phylum Myxococcota_A; class Polyangia; order Polyangiales; family Polyangiaceae; genus Labilithrix. The sequence goes on from JAHBWA010000213.1 coordinate 2,254, forward strand.
GCGGTTCGGCTTTCGTCCGAGCATCCAGACCTTGCGCTCGTCCAGAAAGTCTTCTGCCGTCGGAGCGATGTCGCCGAACCCGAAGTCAGCGAGCGCGCGCCGAAGACGTCGTGCGTTCGCGAGCGACGGCCCGACGAGGACGTCGAGATCCTCGGTCATCCGAGGCTCTCCCCACGCCGCGACCGCGTGACCGCCGACGAGCACGAACCTCACGCGACGGGCGATCAGCGCATGTAAGAACTCTTTCCAGTCGGTGCTCAGTTGCAGCTTCATCGTGCAGCCACGCTCTACGGATCGCGTCGACCCGCGAGATGCGCTCCTCGAGCGTCATGCGCGCGAGATCCTCGACATCAGCGGCGTCGGCTTCATCCAACGTGCACACGCGGAGGATTCGCTCGATCACGACGTCGACTATGACACATTCCGGGCAACCGTCGCACCGGCGAGTCATCTGCCGCAGCGGACAGGTTACTGACCTCGACAGGGCCTGGCGTGAAGTGGGGCGGTGATGCACCTCGCCGCCCTCGCTCGAACAGGTCTCGACGAACGTGCCGATCCCTCCGCAACGCCGAGCCGCCTCGGGCGTGCGCTTCACGAAGAGCGTCGCGCCCGGGAACGTCCGCACCGATCCGCGCGAGGATCGCCTCGCCCTCGGCCCACTGCTCCCCGTAGCGGAGCGACAGGAACGTGAGCCCCTTCGCGAAGAGCAGCCCGTAGACGATTGCGCGCTGGCTGAGGCCCGCGGCATCGTGCGTCTCCGCCGCGCGGCGCTGCCCGTCGCCTAGCTAGAGCGCCTCTCGCCCCACCCACACGCGCGAGCCGAACGGATCGAACGCCACGAGCCCGAGCGCGACGTAGAACGACGCCGCCACCTGCGCCGCGGGCACCGTCCACGTGCCGATCCCTCCGCAACGCCGAGCCGCCTCGGGCGTGCGTTTCACGAAGAGCGTCGCGCCCGGGAACGTCCGCACGGCGCCGCCGTCCTCGCCGACGAGCTCGACGCCGGCGCCCGACGCGAGCGCATACGCCTCGACCGGCTCGCTCACGCCCGCGCACGTGGTGAGGCTCAGGTCCTTGTCGGCCGCGCGGACGAGCGCGCTCGGCGCCGCCGCCGTCACCGCGGAGAGGAACGCCTCGTTGACGTTCACCGAGAACGGCACGAGCGCGTCGTCGAAGCCGGTGTCGAGCTGCGCGTGCGCGGTCACCCCGGCGATCCGCAACGGGATCGTCGGGACGTTCGCCACGGTGATCGACGGCGCGCTCCCGGCGATGACGTCCGACAGCGGACGGAGCTTCGCGACGTCGTTCGTGAAGAACCCCGCCGCGGACAGCGGCGCCATCCCTGCCGCCGCGAAGTCCGCGGGCGTGCAGAACGTCGCGCGATCGGCGCGGCGCACCTTCGCGCGGGCGTAGTCGAGCGAGACCGCGACCTTGCTCGTGAAGTCGGTGCCGAGGATCCCCGCCTGCGCGACGCCACCATGCGTCCCGTGCGCGTCGGTGTAGAGCGAGACCACCCCCCACGGCCCGAAGAAGTCGAAGCGCGAGAAGCCGCACAGCTGACCGAGGAGCGTCGGATCGCAGCCCGTCACCGCGGGCCCCGGCGGCGTGAATTTCGTGAGGTCGATCGTCGACGAGTTCGTCCCGTAGTCGAGCAAGAACGGCGCGTCGTACGCCGGCGCCTCCCCGATCGTCACGGTCACGTACGGCAGCCCGCCCGCGAGCGCGATGGGCGCCTCGTCGCCGAGGCACGGCAGATCGCTTTCTGCCGCGCCGTCACCGTCCGTCGCACGGCCGTCCACCGCGCCGCCAGCGTCGGAGCCGCCACGCGCGTCCGCGTCGATCCCCGGAGTCGCCGTCGACGACGGCGCCTCGGCCTCGGCCGCGCACGAGGGAGCGACCAGCACGAACACCCCGAGCCCCAGCGCCCCCAACCCGCGAAGCACCCGCATCGAGCATCGGGTGTACCACAGGCCCCCGTCCCCGCCTCACCCCGCCTCGCCAGAGGGCGCCTCCTCATCCCGCGCTCGCTCCTCCCGCCGCCTCGCCCGAGACCGCCACCTCGCGCGGCTCCTCGCGCCCGCACCGCCCACGACCTCCTCATCGCGCGATCGCGCGCACGCCCGCATCCTCGTCACGCGCACGTCAAGCCTCCAGACCGGCACGACGGTCGAATGCGCGCGCGTGCGCATGGGGTAAAACCCCAAATTGCTTCCAGGGGTTGCGAAGTGGTAGCGTGCGCCGAGGGTATGGAACGCGCCGAGATTGATAGGCTCGTGCAGCGCCTCGTCGAGAATCCGCACGACGAAGAGGCGCTCGCCTACGCCCACTCCGCTGGAGAGGACGATCCCAAGAGCTACGCGATGTTCTTGGAGCGCGTGGGAACGGAGACGCGCGACCGCGCGTACGCCGCCCACTGGCTCTCCGAGGCCGCGAACGTGTGGTCGACCACGCTCGGCGACGCGCACCGCGCTGCGCGCATCCTGATGATGGCGCTGGAGAAGGACCCGACCGCGCAGGTCGCGGCCGATCGCCTCGCGCAGCTCTACCGCGACAAGGGCGACAGCAAGGCGCTGGTCGCGCTGCTCGACCGCCGCGCCAAGGCGCTCGCGCCGCTCGCTGGCGGCGATCCCGAGATCCGCGGCGAGCTCGCCGGCCTCCACGAGGAGCTGGCGCGCCTCTGGTCCGAGCCCCCGCTCAGCCAGCCGAAGAAGGCGATCGAGAGCTACAAGAAGTCCATCGAGCTCGACCCGACGAGCGCCTACGCCATCTACAACGCGCGCGAGCTCTACAAGCAGCTCCAGCAGTGGCAAGACGCCATTCCCCTCTACGGCGCCGAGCTCGAGCTCGAGCAAGACCCGCAGCGCCGCGTCGGCCTCCTCCGCGACGAAGCCGCGACCCGCAAGCTCGCCGGCGACCTCCCGGGCGCGACCCGCGCGCTCGCTCAGGCGCGCGAGATCGACGGCGCCGATCCGGCGCTCCAGCAGGAGTACGCGTCGAGCGTCCTCGACCGCATCCAGGCCGGCGAGGCCGTCCCGACCGACGAGCGCACGTACGCCGCCGAGCTGCTCGTCGCGCTGTCGGAGACCTACGAAGGCGAGCACGGTCTCGCGTACGCCGGCGCCGCTCTCGACATCGAGCCGGGTCACGACCGCGCGATCCAGCTGCTCATCCACTACGCGCAGTCGCTCGGCAATCCGCCGGACATGCCTCAGCGCTGCAACGCGTACCTGTCCGCCAACCCGGACGGCGCGCTCGTCCCCGAGGTCCGCGCCGCGCTCGCCGCGGCCGGCGGCTCGATCGCCGATCCGCCGAGCGAGCCCCTCATCCACCAGACCGCCGAGCGCGCCGCGAGCGACGGCGCGGACGAGCCCGCGCCGCGACGCACGAGCGCCGCGCCCCCGAAGGCGACGCCGTCCGTGCGCCCGCCGCACGACGACGATCCGCCCGAGGTCGAGGCCGAGACCGGCCTCCGCGGCGCGCGCGCCGAAGGCCGCGAGGCCCGCGGCCTGTCGCCCGACAAGCTGCAGGGGATCCTCGACGCCGCGCAGATGCTCGCCGGCAAGGGGAAGAAGCCCGAGGCCTTCGCGAAGTACAAGGAGGTCCTCGACAGCGATCCGGCGCACCCCGAGGCGCTGTCGTGGACCGAGGACTACCTCCGGAGCAAGCGCGACTACGGCCAGCTCCGCGACGTGCTGCTCGCGAGCATCCGCGCCTCCGCCAACACGCCCGAGCTGCTCGAGACGCGCAAGGAGCGCCTCCGCGAGGTCGCAGGGCTCTGCGAGGGCAACCTCCGCGACGTCGACGGCGCCATCGCCGCGTGGCGGCAGCTCCTGTCGCTCGACCGCAAGGACGAGAGCGCGCGGACCGCGCTCATGCGCCTGCTCGAGCGCTCGCAGCGCTGGGACGAGCTCGCGAACGTCCTCGAGCAGGAAGCGACGATCGAGTCCGACGTCGAGACGAAGGTCTTCCTCGAGAAGAAGCTCGCGAAGCTCCAGGAGGACAAGCGCAAGGATCTCGTCGCCGCGGGCGAAGCGTGGGGCCGCATCGCGCGCCTCACGTCCGACGACGACCAGGCGGTCCTCACCGCGTCGAAGCTCTTCGAGAAGGGCGAGCGCCCCGACCTCGCGGCCCAGGTGCTCGCCGAGGGCGCCGCCGCGATCGAAGACGCCGTCGCGCGCGGCTCGCTGATGCAGCGCCTCGGCGAGCTCCGCGAGCAGCTCGGGGAGTCGATCGCCGCCGGCGACTCCTACGCCGAGGCCGCCGACGCCCTCCGCAACGGCAAGCTCTGGGACGAGGCCGATCGCCTCTACTCCGCCGCCGAGGCCTGGGAGAAGGCCGCCAACGCCGCGTACCAGCGCGGCCTGCTCACCGGCGACCTGAAGCAGCAGGCCGCGTGCTACGCGCGCGCCGCCGACTACCTCTCGCGCGCGAACCGCGAGGACGACGCGCTCGAGCGCCTCGAAGAGGCCACCGAGTTCGATCCGCTCAACGACGACTACGCGAACCTCCTCGTCGCCCGGTACAACCAGGCCGACAGCACCGACAAGCTCGTCGCCTTCTTGACCAAGCGCGGCGACCGCCTGACCGATCGCAGCAAGCGGATCAACATCCGCCGCGAGGCCGCGACCCTCTGCGCCAGCCGCTTGCAGGACAAGGAGCTCGCCCGCGAGCTGTGGCTCAAGCTGCTCGAGGACGGCGACGATCGCGAGGCGCTCGAGCGCCTCATCGACGACGCCGTCGAGCGCGAGGACCACACCGAGGCCGCGACGCTGCTCCGTCGCCTCGGCCAGAACACGGTCGACAAGGCCGAGAAGGCGCGCGTCGCCCTCCGCGAGGCCGAGCTGCTCGCCGACGGCGTCGGCGACATCGACACCGCGATCTCCCGCTACGAGCTGATCCTCTCCGATCTGGATCCGACGTGCCGCCCTGCCCTGCAGGCGATCGCCGATCTCCAGGAGAACCGCGGCTCGCTCGGCGAGGCCGCCGACGCGCTCGAGCGAGAGCTCAAGCTCGTCGCCGACGTCCAGGAGCGCGGGCAGATCGCCGCCCGCCTCGCGCGCCTCTACGAGAAGCTCGAGGACCCGCGCAACGCCATCCGCGCGCTCGACCTCGTCCGCAAGGCCGACCTCGAGGACTTCGACGCGCTCACCCGCCTCTGCGAGCTCTGCGAGATCACCGAGCAGTGGGGACGCGTCGCGGAGCTCCTGGTCGAACGCATCGAGATCGAGGCCGACGAGCAGGAGATCGTCGAGCTCACCACGAAGCTCGCGTCGATCCTCGCCGACAAGCTCGATCGAGGCGACGAGGCGCTCGGCGCCCTCACCGACCTCGCCGACCAGGGCGACGCGTCCGTGCGCCACGCGTACATCGAGCTCGGCGACAAGCTCGGCTGGAAGGGCATCGTCGCGAGCAAGCTGAAGGAGTGGTGGTTCGACGCCCGCCACGGCACCGAGCGCACCGCCGCGCTGCGCGGCGCCTTCGAGCGCTTCGCCGACGTCGGCCGCGACGCCGACGCCGTCACCGTCGCGATCGAGCTCGTGCGGACCAAGGGCGCCGACCGGCGCCTCGCCGAGCACCTCGAGGAGCTCAGCGTGAAGACGGGCGATCAGGACGCGCTCGCCGTCGCGCACGACGTCCTCACGCGCGAGGTGCAAGGCACCGACCGCGCCCACGAGCTCGTGCGCCAGGCCGAGGTGCGCGCCCGCGCGGGCCTCGCCCGCCAGGAGGCGATGGCGCACGGCGAGCAGGGCCTCGTCTTCATCCCGCCGTCGGACGCGGAGCCGCTGCTCGAGCGGCTCGCGCAGCTCGCGGCCAAGCCGGTCGACGTCGTCGATCTGTACGAGCGCCAGGTCACGCGCTCCAAGGCGCCGCCGGACCGCGTGCGCGCGCTGGCTCGCGCGGCGCAGATCGCGTCGACGCGCGGCCAGCCGGAGCGCGCCCGCGGCTTCTTCGAGCTCGCCCTCTCCGGCGCGCCGACGGAGGAGACCGTCGCGGTCCTCGAGAACGCCGCGCGCGAGGGCGACAAGTTCGGCGGCGGCGATCGGCTCCGCCGCGCGCTCTGCCACGCGCTCTCGCAGGGCGGACACGGCGCCCGCGACGGCGGCCGCACCCGCGCGAACCTGCTCCGCCGCGCCGCGACGCTCGCGCACCGCGACCTCAACGACGCCGAGCAGGCCTTCAGCTGGCTCGGCGACGCGCTCGTCGCGCACGTCGACAGCCTCACGCTCGACATGCTCGAGGCTCTCGGCATCGACACCGGCGATCCGCGCCGCGCCGAGGCCGCCCTCTCGCACGCGCTGTCCGAGGTCTTCGACGGGCCGCTCGTCCGCCAGCTCCTCGCGCGCCGCGCGAAGATCCGCCGCGACCAGCTCGTCGAGCCGGTCAACGCGGCCGCCGACCTCAAGAAGCTCCACGATCTGTCCCCCACCGATCAAGCGGTGATGGACGAGCTCGCCGGCCTCTTCATGGAGCTCAACGACTACAAGTCGCTCATCCAGCTCTACGAAGACCAGATCCTCCGCGGCAAGGACATGAACGCCCGCGCCGAGCTCGCGCGCAAGGTCGCGCGCATCTGGGAGGAGCAGCTCGCCGACGGGCGCGAGTCCGCCGACGCCTGGCGCCGCGTGCTCCGCATGCGCGCCGGCGACGCGGAGGCGACGCAGGGCCTCGAGCGCGCCAAGGCGAACGACCTGAAGAAGCCCGAGGGCGATCCCAAGTTCGTCTACGCGCCGCCGAAGCTCGTCAGCGATCAGCCGGTGCCCCCGCCCTCGCGAGGCAGCAGCCCGAAGGGCGCCTCGACGGCGCCAGCCGCGACGGCGGCCTCGACCGCGCCGGCCGCGCCGAGCGGCCCGCCGCAGCGCCCCTCGGCGCCGCGGACCTCCGTGTCCCCCGCGGGCTCGGGCGCGACGACGCCCTCGCGCGCGCCGCTGCCCCCGCAGCTGCCGGCGTCCGCCGAGCTCACGAGCACGGGCGAGACCGCGACCGTCGCCCGGCCCGTCACGCGCTCGACCCCGCCGCCGCTGCCCAAGCGAAACGGCTCCGGCGAGGAGAGCGGCGCCACGACGATCCGCGGGCTCGGCCGGGACAGCACCCTCGACGAGAACGAGATCGACGCGTCGCTCGGCCGCCTCGAGCTCGAGGGCCCCACCGGGACGTCCCTCCCCGAGGGGATCCCCGCGCTGCCGCTCGAGGAGACGGCCGCGACGCGCGCCCTGCCGAGCGACGTCGCGTCGCCGCCGAAGCGGCCGGCCGATCTCGCCTTCGGCGCCTCGGCCGACGAGGTGACCGAGAGCGGCACGATCGTCCCGCTCACGCTGAAGGAGATGCGCCTCGCCGACGGCGCCCCGAAGACCGAGCTCTCCGCGGGCGCGACCGAGCGCCCGATGCAGCCGACCGATCCGAACATCGGCGACGAGAGCGAGAGCCTGCGCGCGGCCGCGGCGCTGACGCTGCCCGGCGGCCCCGAGACCGTCGACGCCGACGCCGTCGGCACCGCGCCGGGCGACGCCCTCGAGTCGGGCGACATCATGGACGTCGAGGACCCGACCGGCGCCGACATGAAGATCGATCTCGAGACGACCCACGTGGGGCCCGACGAGGACGAGATCGTGATCGCCGACGATCTCGCCGAGGACGCGCTCGACGACGACGGCGACGAGCACACCGAGACCGGCGCCACCGTCCCGCCGCAGCGCAGCGACGGCTGACTTCTCCCACGCGGGCGCGGCGCGCCGTCTGCCCTACGCAGCGCGCCCGTCGTCTGCCTTACGCGGCGCGCCGTCTGCCCTAGCAGGAGGACGCGGCGCGCCAGGCCTCCCCCCTCGCGGGCGGACGCGGCGCGCGCGAGCCCGTCGTCACCCCCAGACGAGCGCGCCGCCGCGGAGCGTCGCGGCGCGGCCGAGCGCGAAGGCGTGGTTCGGCGCGCCGTGACCGAACGGCGCGCGCGCCACGACGGGGATCCCGAGGCCGCGCGTGCGATCGCGCAGGACCGCGTCGATCGTCACGCCGTCGGGCCCCGGCTCGCACTGCGTGAAGCCGCCGAAGACGATCGCCCCCGCCCGCGCGAGGTGCCCGCCGAGGAGGAGCGCGGTCAGCATCCGATCGATCCGGTACGGCCGCTCGGTCACGTCCTCGAGCGCGAGGATGGCGCCGGGCGGCACGACCAGCCGTCCAGCGGCCGCCATCGCCTCGACGAGCGCGAGGTTGCCCCCGACGACCAACCCCGTGGCCTCACCCGGGACGAGCACCTCGAGCTCCGTCCACGGGGCGGCGGCAGCGCCCTCCAGCGCCGCGATGAGCGACGCCCGCTCGGCCGCGGTGATCGATCGCCCGAGCCCGGTGACGTTCGGCCCGTGGACCGTCGGCACGCCGTGCGCGTTCGCCACGAGGTGCAGCGCCGTCACGTCGCTGAAGCCCACGAGCGCCTTCGGCCGCGCCGCGAAGCGCTCCCACGGCAGGTCCGCGAGGATCCGCATCGCGCCGTACCCCCCGCGCGCGCACACGATCCCCTCGACCTCGTCATCCAGCATCGCCCGCGACAGCACGGCCGCCCGCGCCGCGTCCGACCCCGCGAGGTAGCCCTCCCGCAAGAGGATGCGCCCGTCGACGCGCAACCGGTACCGCGTCGAGAGCCACGCCAGGCCGCGAAACAGCTCCTCGCGATCGAACCCGCTCGCCGGCGCGACGACCGCGACCAGCGACCCGGCCCGGAGCGGCGGAGGACAACACGAACCCAACAGCCGCGAGCCTACCACCGCGCCCGAGCGCGCGTCCCCGCACCCCACCCCGACAAAGGCGCACCTCCCGACCACCCCGACTCCCGCCCCCGATCGCAGTCCCGGACCCGACTCCCGACCCCGATCGCAGTCCCAGACCCGACCCCCGATCGCGATCCCAGCCCCGACTCCCGACCCCGAATCGCCCTCCCAGCTCCGCACGACGCCCGCGCCGCCATCCCCACCCACGCCACCCCTACTGCGTCACCTCGCCCTCACCTCCCAGCCCTCCCCAGTCCCCCACTGCGATCCCCCGCACTCCCTTCCGTCCGCCTCTCCGCTCCTCTTGACCCAACCCCGGACCCCGGCGATAGCTGACCCCGTGGCGGAGACGTCCCGCTCGCTCGCACGCATCGGGGGCCGCTTGCGGTCGGCGGCCCCGCTCGCGCGCCGCCTGTTCGACTCCGCCGCCTCCAGCGTCGACGGCTGGATGACGTCCAAGCTCGGCGAGGAGTTCAACGATCGCCTCGGCCGCGTCCCCTTGAACCTCACCGCCACCGGCGTCGATCCGTTCGGGATGGACCCGCAGTGGACGAAGTACGCGCTCGCGTCCGTCGCGCTGCTCCACCGTCACTACTTCCGCACCGAGGTCTCGGGCGCGGACAACGTCCCGAGCTCGCGCGTGCTCATCATCGCGAACCACTCGGGCCAGATCCCGATGGACGCCGCGCTCATCGGGGCGTCGCTCTTCATGGACGTGGAGCCCCCGCGCTTCATGCGCGCGATGGTCGAGAAGTGGACGCAGACGCTCCCGTTCGTCTCGCTGCTCTTCTCGCGCGTCGGGCAGGTCGTCGGCGTCCCGGAGAACGCCAAGCACCTCCTCACGAACGAGGAGGCGCTGCTCGTCTTCCCCGAGGGGATCCGCGGGATCTCGAAGCCCTTCAAGAAGCGCTACCAGCTCGCCGACTTCGGCCTCGGCTTCATGCGCCTCGCGATCGAGACGCGGACGCCGATCGTCCCGGTGGCGGTGATCGGCGGCGAGGAGCAGTACATCTCGCTCGGGAACTTCGACGGCCTCGCGAAGCTCCTCCGCGCGCCCAACATCCCCATCTTGCCGCAGGTCCTCCTGCCCTTCGGCGCGCTCCCGCTGCCGACGCGTTACCGCATCGCCTTCGGCGAGCCGATGCGGTTCGGCGGCGATCCCGACGACGACGACTCCGTCATCGAGGAGAAGGTCTTCCTGGTGAAGACCACCATCCAGTCGATGCTCAACCGCGGGCTCAAGGCGCGAAAGAGCGTCTTCTTCTGATGACGATCGAGGTCACCCCCCGCCCCCGCTCCGAGCCGCCGCCGGCCTCGATCCGGCCCGCGCCTCGCCCGCGCGGCCAGGGCACGGTGCTCGTCACCGGCGCGTGCGGACGCCTCGGCAAGCGCGTGGTCCGCCTCCTCCACCGGGAGCGCCCGGTCGTCGGCGTCGACCGCCGGCCCTTCCCGGACAAGCCGAAGGACGTACGCCACGAGCAGGTGGACATCCGCCGCAAGAAGCTCAAGGACATCTTCCGCTCCGAGCCGATCGAGGCCGTCATTCACCTCGGCGTCATGCACGATCCTCGCGCCTCGCAGGCTGAGCACCACTCGTGGAACGTGGCGGGCTTCCAGAAGCTCCTCGAGTACATCGCCAAGTTCGACGTCCCCAAGCTCGTGGTGCTGTCGAGCGCGAACGTCTACGGACCGCAGCCGGACAACGCGCAGTTCCTCAGCGAGGAGGCGCCGCTGCTCGGCGGCGCGCGCTTCGGCGAGATCCGCGATCTCATCGAGGTCGACATGCTCGCGCAGGGCTTCTTCTGGAAGCACCCGGGCACCGAGACCGTCATCCTCCGGCCGGTGCACATCCTCGGGCGCGTCCACAACGCCGCCTCGAACTTCCTCCGCCTGCCGACGATCCCGACGCTCCTCGGCTTCGACCCGATGATCCAGGTCGTCAACGAGGTGGACGTCGTCCGCGCCATGCGCTCGGCGCTCGCGCCGGGCAAGCGCGGGATCTACAACGTCGCCGGCCCCGATCCGCTGCCGCTCTCCCACGCCGTCCGGCTGCTCCGCCGCCCGAGCTTCCCGGTGCCGTACTCGCTCGGCAAGGCCGTGCTGAAGCGGCTCTGGTCGTTCCGCCTGACGACGTTCCCGGCGCCCGAGCTCGACCACATCCGCTACGTCTGCATGGTCGACGACCGGCGCGCCCGCGAGGAGCTCGGGTACCGCCCCGAGGTCTCGATCGCGGACACGGTGCTGAGCGTCGACGAGGCGTGACGGCTCACGCGCCGACATAGCGGGTGCGGGAGCCAGGCGTGACGCCCCGCGCGCGAGGTGGCGCGGACGCCGGCGGCAGGCGAGAGGCCCGGCTCAGCGCGGATCGATCGTGTCGATCGACTGGATGGACTTCCCGTCCTCCGCGATCTTCCAGACGTCGATGAGCCCCGCGGTCTCCTCGGTCGCCGGATCGTAGTCCAGGTTGCCCGAGGCGCCCGAGACGTTGACGGCGGTGCCCGCGCCGAGCGCGCTCGAGATCCTCGCCCAGTTCGCCGGGGTGACCGGGATCTCCTCGCCGGACGCCGACACCTTCCGGAGCCCGCGCGCGATCCCGATCCCGGTGACGCTCCTCTCCTGCCGGAGCGCGAACGCGCTGCCGTAGAAGACGAGCCAGGTGGCGTCGTACGCGTGGGGGACGAAAGCGAGCGCGCCGGGGTCCTTCTTGAAGGCGGCGTTGTAGCTGGTCTTGAACAGCTCGAAGGTCGGCCCCTGCGGCACCGCCGGGCGGCTCCCGATGACGCGCGGGAAGAGCGCGGCGGCGCCGGCGGCGCCGCTCAGCAGATCCGGGTTCGCGGCGCTGTCGGTCAAGAACAGACCGATGTCGTCGTAGCTGGCGAGCGACGTCGCCGCGTTGAGGAACGCGACCGCGTCGGGCGTCTGCGACGAGAAGAACAGCACGAACGCCGGCGACGACGCGGCGGCCTGGACGATCGCCGCGTCGCGCTGGCTCGCGGTCTCGT
>JAHBWA010000214.1 GCA_019637195.1 Labilithrix sp.
GGGTCGAGCCCGCGCGCGATCTCGAGCTCCGAGATAGCCTCGCTGTATTTTCCGGCCTGGTAGAGATCACGCGCGCGCTGGAAGTGCTCCTGCGCCTTGCGCTGCTCGTCGGTCTGCGGCGCCGCGGCGGTCTCGGACGCAGCCGCGCCGGCGCGCGGCTGCGCGAAGGCCGGCAGCGACACCGTCGCCGCGGCCAGGCAAAAGAGCGGTATCCAGGACCCGCGCCTCATGCGCCCGGAAGAATAGCGCAGATCGTCGGCGGTCCGCTCGGTTCGCGCGCGTCGTAGGTCATCGAGATCGCGGGGCATACCACGGGGCAACGCGGGGCGCTCTTATCTCTGCGGCGGGCGCGCGCGGGCGAGCGCCGCGGGGCCGGGTGTAAGGCGGGCCGAGCCTCGGCGTTTTCCCCTCGCGATGGCAAATAGCGGCAAGAAGGCGGCTCTCGGGGTGGTGGTGGCGCTGGGGCTCGCGACGGCGGGGGAGGCGAAGGCGGACGACGCGACGGTCACGGTCGACGCCCCCGCGCGGTTCGCCGAGCCGCCCCCGGATCAGCCGGTGGCGAGCTCGGGCCGCGCCGTCGTCGTGGCCGACGACGGATTCATCGCACGGGAGCCCGAGCTGCGCCGGTCTCCGTTTCGCCTCACGCTCGGGCCCGCCGGCATCACCTCCGGCAAGGGGTTCGGGTTCGGCGTCGGCCTCGGCGCGGACTTCGGGACCGGCTCGGTCGGCGGTCGGCTCGCCGCCGCGTGGCTGCGCGGTGAAGGCAAGAGCGACAGCGGCGCGAGCACACCCACCGGCGACGGCGTCGGACACTACTCCGGCGAGATCACGCTCGACTTGCACAAGCGCGGGCCGATCCACCCGATCCTCGGGATGGGGGCCGGCGTCCTCCACGTGAGCCGCCCGGACGCGAGGAGCGGCTTCGCCGGCGTCGGTACGGGGCGCTTCGCCATCGAGTACGCGCTCGGGCTCGAGGACGCCGACGTCCGCGTCGGCGCGAGCGTCACCGGAGGGATCATCGGCCCCGTCGACAGCGAGGTGAAGGATCTCCGAGCGTACGCGCTCACCGGCGCGCATCTCGCGATCGGGCTCTGAGGCGCGGCCGCGCGCGTTCGGCAGGTCGAGCTCGGTCGGAGTGCTCGGCAAGGTCGCGGTCGGGGCGGGTGCCCTCGTCCGGTCGGGTCGGCGGTCCTGCTCGTCAGGTCGAGCTCGTCGGGCCCGCGTGTGGTCCGGGTCGCCGCCATGTCCGGGCGCTGTTAGCTTGTCGGCGATGAGCTCGCTCGACGACAAGGTGCGGGACGCGTGCCTCGCGTCGCGCCGGGCGGCGCGCGCCGTCGCGCCCCGTAGGTCGAAGGACAAGGACGCGGCGCTGGCGGCGATCGCCGCCGGGCTCGAGGCGAGCGCCGAGGCCGTGCTCGAGGCCAACCGCCTCGATCTCGACGCCGCGCGCGCGAGGGGCACGAAGGGCGCGATGCTCGACCGGCTCATGCTCGACGGCGCGCGCGTCCGCGCGATGGCGAGCAGCGTGCGCGAGGTCGCCGCCCTGCCCGATCCGGTCGGCGAGGTGGTCTCGCGGACGCGCCGCCCGAGCGGCGTCGACGTCGCCCGCGTGCGCGTCCCGCTCGGCGTGATCGCGATGATCTACGAGGCGCGCCCCAACGTGACGGTCGAGGCGAGCACGCTCGCGCTCAAGGCCGGGGACGCGATCGTCCTGCGCGGCGGCTCCGAGGCGGAGCGCTCGAACGCGGCGCTCGCGCGGGTGATCGGCGACGCGCTCGAGTCGACCGGCTTCCCACGGGCGGCCGTGCAGGTCCTGCCGTTCACCGATCGCGACGCCGTCCGCGCGCTCGTGCAGCAGTCGGAGCTCGTCGATCTGGCGATCCCGCGCGGCGGCGAGGCGCTCATCCGCTTCGTCACCGAGAACGCGCGCGTCCCGGTCGTGCAGCACTACAAGGGCGTCTGCCACCTCTACCTCGACGCCGGCGCCGACCTCGACGGCGCGACGAAGATCGTCCTGAACGCCAAGATGAGCCGTCCTGGCGTGTGCAACGCGCTCGAGTGCCTGCTCGTCGACGCCGCCGACGCCGAGCGGCTCCTGCCGCCCGTCGCGCGGGCGCTCGCCGCCGCCGGCTGCGAGCTCCGCGGCTGCGAGCGGACGCGGGCGCTCTTCCCCGACGCCGAGCCCGCGACGGCCGACGACTGGGGCCGCGAGTTCCTCGACGCGGTGCTCGCGGTGCGCGTCGTCGACGGCCTCGACGCCGCGCTGGCGCACGTCGCCGAGTACGGCTCGGGTCACACGGAGGCGATCCTCACGCGCGATCCCGAGCACGCGGAGCGCTGGCGCCGCGAGGTCGACGCGGCCTGCGTCGTCGTCAACGCGTCGACGCGGTTCCACGACGGCGGTGAGCTGGGCCTCGGCGCCGAGATCGGCATCGCGACGAGCCGCCTCCACTGGCGCGGCCCGATGGGCCTCGAGGCGCTCACGACGATGAAGTGGGTGATCGACGGCGAGGGCCAGACCCGCGGCTGACGAGCCCCGGCGCGCGGCGTTCGGACCCGCCGGGCCCCGGCGCTCCGAGGAGAAAGCGTCGCTCGCGGCGTTTCGCGTTTGACGCGGCCCTCGGCTCGGTCGACGATCGCCTCCACACGAGGAGACCGCTTGGCTGCGAACAAACGTCCCGCACGAGGACAAGACCGCCCGTTGATCCGCTCTTCGCACGGAGGCGCCGCCGCGCGGCCTCCGAAGCGAGACGCCACGACCAAGCTCCCGCGTAGCGCCGAGCGACCCGAGGGCGCGGGGACGAGCCGCGCCCGTCCGGCCCGCGCGCGCCCCGGCAAGGCCGGCGCCGGGACGAAGAGCGTGCTCGGCCCGAAGAGCGGCTTCAAGGAAGGGCCGAAGAAGGCCAAGCCCGCGCACGCCGCCGAGGGCCGCGCGCCGAGCGCCGCCGCGCGCGTCCCTGCCGGGGTCAGCACCGCGAGCGACGAGGCCCGCGAGGTCGCCGTCCTCATCGCGGTCGCCGCGATCGAGAAGAAGGCCTCCGGCCTCGAGGTGATCGACGTCGCCGGACGCGTGGACTACGCGGACTTCCTCGTGCTGATGTCCGGCCGGAGCGACCGTCACGTGACGGCGCTCTCGGCCGCGATCGAAGAGGCGCTCCGCAAGCGCAACAAGCGCGCGATCGCCGTCGAGGGCCTGCCGCACGCGAGCTGGGTGCTGATGGACTTCGGCGACGTCGTCGTGCACGTCTTCCAGGACGACGCGCGCGCCGCCTACGACATCGACGGGCTCTGGATGGACGCGCGTCGCGTCCCGGTGCCGCTCTCCGAGCCGCGAGCCTGAGCGTCGCCGCTCGAGGTGAGCGGCGCGCACGCTGCCTCCGATGACGGCCGCGCCGACGAGGCGCGGCCGCTGCGCGCCTTCGGCGGGATGGCCGCGCGGATGCGGCCCGTGCTCTTGGCCCCCGGACAGCGGCGCGCGACGCCGACCCGTAGCCGTGGCGGGCCGGGCCCTCAGGTCTCGGTCTTGCGCTTCCGGTAGATGAGGAACGCGAGACCGACGCTCAGGAAGTAGAGCGCGATGAGCGCGCTCGAGACGGCGATCTGGCTCGAGATCTCGGGCCCCGGCGTGACGAACGCGCCGACGACGAACGCGCCGACGATCGCGTAGCGGCTGAACTTCACGAGCTGCTGCGGCGTGACGATGCCGGCGAGCGCGAGGAAGCCGATGAACAGCGGCAGCTCGAAGACGAACCCGAACGCGAGCAGCATGTGCTCGGCGAAGTCGAGGTAGTACTCCATCGTCGGCTTCGACGTGAGGACGATGCCCGAGTCTCCGCCGACCGAGCCGAGCAGCGAGAAGAAGAACGGGAAGCTGAACGGCAGCGCGACGTAGTAGGCGAAGGCGATGCCGGAGAGGAAGAGCGTCGTCGAGAAGACGACGAACGGCACGATGTACCGCTTCTCGCGCGAGTAGAGGCCCGGGCTGATGAACGCCCAGAGCTGGTAGAAGATCATCGGCGCGGCGAGGATCACGCCGCCGACGAGCGCCAGCTGCATGTAGTTCACGAAGGCGTCGGCCGGGGCAAGCGTCTGGAGCTCCGGAGACTGCCCCGCCTTCACGAGCTCCGGGAAGCGCTCGCGCCAGGCCGTCGCGTAGGGCGCGGTGACCCAGCCGAGGAGCTGCTCGCGGAACGTCCAGCAGACGACGGCGCCGCCCACGAGCGCGATCGCGGCGCGGGAGAGGCGCTTGCGGAGCTCGCCGATGTGCTCCCAGATCGTCATCTTGACGTCGGCTTCGGGATCCACGTGGGAGAGCTCCTCATCCGTCTCGGCCGACATCAGGTGCGCGCCTCTCTCGCTTCGGGCTCGTCCGTCGGTGCCGCGTCGGCGCTCTCGGCGCGCCGGTCCGCCTCGGACGGCGCGATCCCAACGAGAGTCGCGCCGGGCGCGTCCTCGGGCCCGCTGGGCGCGGTGTCGTCGGTCGCGGGCTCGGCGGCGGGCTGGGGCTCGGCGGCGGGCTGGGGTTCGGCGGCGGGCGCGGGCTCGGCGTGAGCGGGCGCTCCCTCCGCGTCTTCGCCGGGCGGCGACCAGGGGACGGGGAGCCCGGTCCCGCCGATCAGGGTCGGACCGGCGGCGCCGTCGTCGTGGTCGTGCCAGGCGTCCTTGGGCTCGGGCTCGGGCGGGAGCTCCGCGTCGGCGTCGCCGACCACGTAGAGCGGGTCCCGCGCGTGGATGCTGCGCGGGAGCGACTCGACGTAGACGATCGCGTTGTCGGGAAGCGCGCCGTACGCGTCGGCGCCGTCGCGGGGATACTCGCGATCCCGCACGACGTAGAAGTCGTCGCCGTAGCCGTAGCTGGTGTCCGCGGCCGCCGCGACGCGCGGCGCGGCGTCGTCCTCGACGCGGGCGGCGCGCTGGACGGCGTCGAGCTCACCGCGGGCGAGCTTGCGGATCTCCGCCAGATCGTCCGAGAGGCCCTCGGAGCGGAGGGCGTCGTCGATGCCGGACTGCGCGCGCAGGTCCGCGGCGGCACGTCGGATTTTGCCGGACCACTGGCCCAGGCGTCGGAGCATCTTGGGCAAGTCCTTGGGGCCCATGACGACGAGCGCCACGACGACCACCACGACGAGCTCCGAGAAGCTGAAGCCGAACAAGGTAGGAGCACGGTAGCACGACTGCCTTTGTCGGGTGCCGTGCTATGGCAACCGCGTGCGTGAGGGAGCCCAGAGCTCGGAGCGTCCGCCCCGGCCGTCGCCCGGTCCGAGCCCGAGCGAGGCAGAGCCCCGCCGCGTCGCGCTCCAAGGCCTCACGCCGGCCGAGCTCGCGCGCGCCGTGCCCGGGGTCTCGCTCGAGGAGGCGCGCCGCGTGGTCGCTCAGGTCCATCGCGACGAGGATCCGGGCACCCCGAGCTCGGGTGTCCGCCGCGCCTCGCGCGAGGCCGTCGTCCGCGCCGGCTGGGTCCCCGCGCTGGAGGTCAAGGAGACGCGCGCGAGCCGGATCGATCCGTTCGTGAAGTACGCGCTCGCGACCGCGGACGGTCACGTCGTCGAGACCGTGCGGATCCCGCTCGAGCGTCGCGGGCGGTACTCGGTGTGCGTGAGCTCGCAGGTCGGTTGCGCGCTCGCGTGCTCGTTCTGCGCGACGGGGCGCCTCGGGCTCCTCCGCAACCTCGAGGCCTGGGAGATCGTCGAGCAGGTGCGCGTCGTGCGTCGCGGGCTCGACGGCGGAGGGCGGGGCGCGTCGCGTGAGCGCGTGCACGGCGTCGTCTTCCAGGGGATGGGCGAGCCGATGGCGAACCTCGATCGCGTGCTCGCCGCGATCGACGTGATGAGCGATCCGAGCGCGCTCGCGATCGACGCGCGCGCCATCACCGTGTGCACGTCCGGGCTGCCGTCCGGGATCCGGCGCCTCGCGCGCGAGGCGCCGAAGGTCAGGCTCGGGATGTCCATCGGCTCGGCGCTCGCGAGCACGCGCCGGAGCCTCATGCCCATCGAGCGGGCGCACTCCCTCGACGAGGTGCTGGCGGCGGCCTGCGAGCACGCGGCGCTCACGGGCCTCGCGCCGATGTGGGCGGTGACGCTGCTCGCGGGCGTCAACGACGGCGTCGAGCACGCCCACGCGCTCGCGGATCTCGTGGCGCGCTTCCGCGAGGAGACCGGCCGCTCGCCGCGGCTCAGCGTGATCCCGTACAACGCGATCGGGCCGGCGCCGGGCGGCGCGGCCGATCCGTTCGCGCGCGCCGAGGACGATCGCGAGCGCGCGTTCCGCGACGCGCTGCGCGAGCGCGGAGTGTTCTCGCACAAGCGGTACAGCGGCGGCTCCGACGTCGACGCCGCCTGCGGGCAGCTCGCCGCCCGCTGACGCCGGCTCGTCGCCCGCTGACCCTGGCTCGCCGCGCGCTGACGCCGGCTCGCGGTCGGCTCGCCGCCCGCTGACGCCGGCTCGCGGTCGCCGCCGGCCCCGAACGCCGACCGGGCGCCGTCCGCGGCGGAAGCGTGATATGCCCGGTCGTGATGCGGTGGGTCCTCGCGCTGGCCCTCGGGGGCGCCGGCATGATCGCGCTCGAGGCGCGCGCGGAGGCGTCGCCGGAGGACCTGTTCGGCTATGGCGGCCGGACGAGCGCGATGGGCGCGACCGGCGCGGCCCACGCCGCGGGCTACGAGACTGCCTGGCACAACCCGGCGCTCGCCTCGACGATCCGCCGGAACAAGCTGACCCTCGGCTACGGCGGCGCCGTCTTCGCGCTCGCCGCCGTCGGCGACGGCTTGCCGGGTCGAGCGCCCGCGCAGCCCGCCAAGGGGATCGTCATCGGAGCGGACATCCCGCTGCCGTTCGGCGGGAAGCTCCGCGACCGGGTCGGCATCGCGCTCGCGTTCTACACGCCCACTGACGTCATCGTGCGCGGGCGCGTCCTCTACCCGGAGACGACGCAGTTCCCGCTGCTCGGGGATCGCGCGCAGTCGCTCGCGATCCGCGGCGGCCTCGGCGCCGACATCGCCTACGGCATCCGGGCCGGCGTCGGGTTCGCCGCGCTCGCGGAGATCGTCGGCACCGTCGTCGCCGCGACGGACGTGACGGGTAGGGTCGGCACCCGCGTCGAGAACCAGCTCGTCGCGACCTACGCGCCGGTCGCGGGGATCACCTGGGACCTGCCCGGCGACTCGAAGCTGCGCGTCGGCGTCACGTACAAGGGCAAGCTCGACGCGCGCTTCCAGGTCGTCGTCGACGGCACGAAGCTCTCTTCGATCGCGATCCCGCTACTCAACATCTCCGGCCTCGCCCAGTACGATCCGGCGCAGGGGGCGGTCGAGCTCGCGCGCGTCGAGCGGCTGAACGTCCTCGCGGTCCAGCTCGTCTACAAGCAATGGAGCGCGTTCCCGGGCGTGCTCGAGCCCACGGTGGCGTGCAGCGAGGGAGGGGCGGGGGCGTGCGGGCTCGTCCCGCCGCGGATCGAGTGGCGCGACACCGCGGCGGTGCGCATCGGCGCGGAGCAAGGCTTCGAGCTCGCTCCCGGGGTCGTCTTGCGCGGACGTGGAGGCGGCTTCGTCGAGACGTCCGCGCTCCCGCCCGCCGTTCCGGCGTCGGAGGCGTTCGACGTGGCGTCGAAGAGCATGGTCGCGGTGCCCACGCGCTACTTCGACGCGACGCGCGTGGTTGTCACCACCGGCGTGGGGCTGTCGCTCGACGCGCCGCTGCCGCCCGTCGATCTGGATCTCTTCGCCCAGTACCACCTGCTGGTGCCGCGCACCGTGACCTCGCGCGACGGCGCCGGCGCCGTGCTCTCGCGGGGCGAGGCGTCGGGGCACGTGAAGGTCTTCGGCCTCACCGCCGGGGTGAAGTTCTGATGGCGCGCTCGCGTCGCGCGCTCTCGCCGTCGCGGCGGCCCGCGCGCGCCGGGCGAGCGCCTGCAACTGCTCGCGGGCGCGGCGCAGGCTGACCTCGCCGCGGCGTCGCCGGCGCGCGCAACCCGCCCGACACGTTCGGCTTCGGCTCGCGCGAGACCGCGATGGGCGGCGCGGTGGCCGCCGAGACGCGCGGCTTCGCGGCGAGCTACTACAACCCGGCGGCGCTCGCGCGGTCGCGCGGCCTCGAGATAGGCATCGGCTACTTCCGCGCCGAGCACGCGCTCGAGATGAACGGCCGCGACAACGGCGTCGACCCGGTGAAGGGCATGAACGCGGGCTTCGTCGCCCCCGGCGAGATCCTCGGCGTGCCGTTCGCCTTCGGCGTCGCCGTCCACCTTCCGGACGATCGGATCTCGCGCGTGCGCGCGCTCCGCCAGGAGCAGCCGCGCTGGGAGTTCTACGACAACCGGAACCAGCGCCTCTTCCTCGCCGCGAACCTCGCGATCGAGCCGACGCCGTGGCTCTGGATCGGCGGCGGCATGTCGTTCATGTCGTCGACGCGGGGGCGGCTCGACATCCGCGGCGGGGCGAACGTCTTTCGCCCCGACGACTCACGGCTCCGCCACGAGGTCGACGCCGATCTCACCGCGGTGCGCTACCCGCAGGCGGGCGTCCGCGTCGCGCTCGGCGATCGCGTCGCGCTGGCCGCCGTCTATCGCGGCGAGTTCCAGCTCGCGCTCGATTTGACCGCCCACCTCTTCGGCGACATCTCCGGCCTCACGACCGCGCTCTACGAGCTCCACACGCGCAGCATCAACAACTTCCTCCCGCAGCAGGCCGTCCTCGGCGGCTCGTGGGCGGTGACCGATCGGCTCAAGACGACGTTCGACGCGACCTGGATCAACTGGAGCGCGTACGTCGCTCCGGTCGCGCAGCTCGACGCGGTGCTCGAGATCCCGCCTCCGCCGAGCGGCTGGCCGTCGACGGTGACGCCGCCGACGACGCCGGCGCCCACGCGCGTCGAGCCGCTCAAGATGTCCGATCGCGTCGTGCCGCGCCTCGGCCTCGAGTGGCACGCCCTCGGCGAGCGCGACGCCAGGGCGTTTCTCCGCGCAGGCTACGAGCTCGCGAAGAGCCCGATCGCCGCCCAGAGCGGGCTGACGAACTACGTCGATCGCGATCGGCACTCGCTCTCGCTCGGCGTCGGCGGCGCGTTCGACGACGTGCTCCCCGAGCTCCCAGGCACGCTCATGATCGACGGTCACCTCCAGCTGAGCCGGCTGTCGACCGGGACGACGCTGAAGACGAGCGCGGCCGACTACGTCGGCGACTACACCGCCGGCGGCTCGATCGTGAACGTCGGCGTGACGGCGGGCTTCGCGTTCGGCAAGAAGCAGGGCGGCGGCGCGAAGGCGGCGGCGCGATGAGAGCGATCGCTCGGTTGATCGGTCTCGGGCTGATGGCGGCCTGCGCGACGACCGGCGCCGGAGGCGAGGGGGATCGGAACCTCCCCAGCGCCGGCGTCGGCCCGTTCCGCAGGCTGGAGCCCGAGGAGGTCAAGGGCGTGGCACCGTTCGTCCTCGACGACGCTCGCGCGCTCTACCGCGATCCGGCGGTGCTGCGCGAGGGCGACTCCACGCTGCTCTACGCGGTCGCGCGCGTCGACGGCGCGGACGTCATCGTGCGGACGCGCGCGACCGATGAGCGCACCTTCTTCGGCGCGAGTGGACATTTCGGCGAGCGCCCGGTGGTCGTCCTCGCTCCCGACGCGCCCTGGGAGGGCGCGCTGTCGGGGCCGGCGCTCCTCCGCGTTCGCGACGAGATCTGGCTGTTCTATGGTGGCCGCGAAGGGATCGGCGTCGCGCGCTCGTCCGACGGCCTCTCGTTTCGCAAGGAGCCCGGGCCCGTCCTCCCGCGCGATCCCGCGGCGGGCTCATGGGAGCCGGCGGCGCCGCGCGCGCCGAGCGTCTACGCGCTGCCCGACGGGCGTCTGCGGATGCTCTACGCGGCGGGCGGCGCGCTCGGCGAGGCGGAGAGCGTCGACGGCGTCGCCTGGTCGCGCATCGGGGCCGGTCCGGTGCTCGGCCCGGCCCCCGAGCCGGCGCCGGAGAGCCTGTTGCCCAACGAGAAGCCTCCTTTCGACGCGGCGTCGATCGGCGATCCGTGCGTGGCCACGCGCACGACGCCCGCGGGGCGGCTGCACGTGCGCGTGCTCTACACGGGGACCGACGCCGCGGGCGCCACGGCCATCGGGTTCGCGGCCCGCTACGGCGAGTCGGGGCCGCTGTCGCGCCAGCCGGTGCCGGTGTACTCCGTCGGTCAGAGGGAAGCGGCGCCGGCGCTCCTCGATCTCGGCGATCGGTCGTTCCTCTACGTGCAGCAGGAGCGCCGCGACGGCGACGCGTCGTTCGTCGCGATCGCGGGGGCCTTCGCGCCCGCCAACGTCAAGCTGCCGGCGTCCGGCGATTTTCCGGACACGCCGTGAGGGCGCGCGGCACGGGCGACGACGGCCGCGCCGGCGGGGAGGCGGGCGCGTGCGCGCGGGGCCGCGCGGCTCAGACGACGACGGCCGCGCCGGCGCGGCGGGGATCGCCGACGCCGTCGAACGCCTCGCCGACGCGCATCGCCAGGTGGACGCCGCCGAAATAGAGGTTCGGCTCGGCGAAGACGGCGGGCGAGGGCGGGTAGCGATCGCGCAGCATCGCGACGACGTCGCCCGCGAGCCCGGCGGCCTCGAAGGCGATCCGTGGAGCCTTCGTCGCTGCGTCGATCTCGAGGTGGAGCCTCGGCGCATGAACGGCGTCGGAGGCCGGCACGCGGTGCTCGACGAGGCCGACCAGCACCTGCAGGATCGCCGTCCGAAGCCGGTTCGAGCCGCCGCTCCCGAGCGCGACGCGATCTCCGCCGCGCGACAGGAGCGTCGGCGCCATCATCGTCGCGAGCGGCGTCCCCGGTGGATCCCGGTGAAACCCGCGCGGGTGGAGGTCCTCCTCGCCGAGCAGGTTGTTCGCGATCATCCCGGTACCAGGCAGGACGTGGCCGGAGCCCTCGCCGTTCGTGAGCGTCAGCGACACCGCCGTCCCGCTCCGATCGATCGCGCTGATGTGCGTCGTCGAGCCGAGGAGGTTGTCCCGCGCGAGCTTTCGCGCGGCCGCGAGCCGATCGTCGGCGAGGAGCGCGGCGACGAGGACGGGGTCGGCGCAGCGCTCCGCGAAGGACTCGTCGCGCTCGGTGAGCAGCGCCTCTTGCGCCTGGGCCACGAGGAGCATGTGCTCGCGCGAGAGGCGCGGCGCGCGCCCCGCCCCTTCGAGCAAACGCAGGCCGAGGGCGACGAGGACGCCACCGGTCGAGGGTGAGGGCATGGTGGCGAGCCGCCAGTCGCCGTGATCCACGACCACCGGCGCGTGCTCGGCGATCGCGGCCGCCGCGACGTCGTCCGGCGTGATGAGCCCTCCGTGGTGCGGTCCCATCTCGCGCGCGAGCGCGTCGTAGAGCTCGCGGACGACGTCGTCCGGGCGCCGCGCGAGCGAATCGAGCGTCGCGGCGAGATCGCGGTTCGCGAGCCGCGCGCCGGCGGTCGCGAGCTCGCCGGCGCCGTCGACGAAGAGGCGCCGGCACGCGTCGGTCCGCTCCAGGATGGGCCGGAGGATCGCGAAGACGAAGGCGACGCCGGGGCCGAGCGTGTAGCCGTCGCGGCCGAGGGCGATCGCGGGCGCGAGCACGCTCGCGAGGGGCCGAGCTCCCCAGCGCCGGTGGAGCTCGAGCAGGCCGGTGAGCGCGAGCGGGACGGCGACGCTGGCGCGGCCGACGTGGAAGACCTGCGAGGCGGCGCCGAAGTCGACCGTCACGGCGGCGAAGTCGCGCGGCTGCGTCGCGTCGGGCGCGGGCGACGGGCCGAGCCCGGGCGTCCGCGCGAACATGTCGAACGCCACCGGCGCGCCCGTGCCCCGCTCGACCAGACAGACACCGCCGCCGAGCGGCGAGCAGAGCGGCAGCTCGCAGACGAACGCCGCGAAGGCGGCGGCCACGGCGGCGTCGATCGCGTTGCCGCCCTCGCGCAGGAGCGCGGCTCCCGCTCCCGCGGTCTGGGGATCCCCCGCTGCGACGACGCCCGCTGCGCTCACGATCGGCACCCTACACCGACCCGCGCCCGGCGCGCGACCCACGCAGGCGGGGCGGCGGGCGACGCCACGCGTGGAGGAGTCTGCTAGCCTCCTCGAGCGATGCTCGTGGGGCTCATCCTCGGCTTGATCTGCGTCACGCCGCTCGTGCTCACGTACCTCGTCTTCATCCGCTGGGTCGACCGCTTCGAGCCGGAGCCCTGGTGGCTCATCATCGCCGCCTTCGTCTGGGGAGCGCTCTTCGCGACGCTCGGCGGCGGTCTCAGCTCGAGCATCGCGCAGTCGGCCACCACCGCGCTCGTCGACGTCTCGCCGCGCGCGATGGACGTCGTCGGCGCCACCGTCTTCGCGCCGGTCTTCGAGGAGACGTTCAAGGGGATCGGCGTCGCGCTGATCGCGCTGATCAGCGCGCTGGGGCTGCGCGAGCTCGACGGCCCGCTCGACGGCGCCATCTACGGCGGGGTCGTCGGCCTCGGCTTCACGCTCACGGAGGACATCCTCTACGTCGCCAACCAGTTCGCGACGAGCGGCCTCGGCGGCTTCGTCGTCCTGTTCTTCCTCCGCACGGTGCTCCTCGGGCTGTCGCACTGCACCTTCACCGCGTGCACCGGCCTCGGCTTCGGCATCGCTTCGGAGGCCAGGAGCTGGTTCGTCAAGATCGGCGCGCCGGTCGTCGGGTTCGGCTGCGCGATGGCGATGCACGCGATGCACAACTTCCTGCCCACGGTCTTCGGCGAAGAGGGCCTCGTGCTGATGCTGCTCATCTCGTGGCTGATCGACATCCTCTTCTTCGTCCTGCTCGCGCTGCTCGTCGTGCGGGACCGGAGCATCGTGGTGCGGGAGCTGTTCGGCGAGGTCGGCGGCCTGCTTCACCCGCGCGAGCTGAAGCTCGTGTCGAGCTACTTCAGCCTCGGCTTCAAGAACTGGGGCGTCCTCTTCTCGAAGGGCTGGGCGGCGTTCAGCGTCCGCCGGAAGAAGCAGCTCCAGCTCGTGGAGCTCGCGTTCGTGAAGAGCCGCCGCCGGCGCGGCGAGCACGGGCCCGACCTCGACCGCAAGGAGGCGGAGCTCCGCCGCGACATCACGATCGCGAACCAGCGCGGCGTGTGGATCGGCAGCTGATCGCGTTCCACCAAGCCTCCGCCAGGTCCACCAGGATCGCGGCGCCCGAGGGCTGACAGCCGTGCCAGGGGGCGATGCGCGCCGCGCACGTAAAATAGCGTGATTTACCCTGATTTTGGACGAGCGCGACCGTGGCATACGGGTTGCTCGAAGCCGTGCGGAGGTTCTGGATGAGACGTCACCTGCGGAGCAGCGTGCTCCTGCCGTGTCTGGTGGTCTTCGTCACGGCGTGCGGCGCCGACGCGATGAGCGCCTTCGACGAACGCGCCGGTGCGGACAACGACGCGCGCGCGCCCGGCGGGGGCATGGGCGCGGCGCCCGAGGAGACGCCGCCCGAGCGCGAGATCGAGTCGGACTACGAGGCGCCGGTCGCGACCGGCAACGTCGTGTGGATCGCGAACCCGAAGAGCGGGCGCGTGGCGCTCGTCGACGCGTCGACGCTCCAGGTCCGCACCGTCGAGGCGGGCAACGGGCCCACGTACCTGGCGAGCGTGCCGGGGCAGGCGGTCGACACGACGCTCGTGCTCAACGTGCTCTCGGAGGACGCGACGCTGCTCAAGGCGTCGCCGCAGGGGATCACGACGACGACGTTCAAGACGGCGAAGCACGCCAACACCCTCGTCTTCTCTGCCGACGGCCGCTTCGCGATCGCGTGGGCCGACGCGCGCAAGGTGCCCGGCGCGCCGAGGACCGAGGGCTTCCAGGACCTGACGGTGCTTGATTTGACGGCCGGGACCTCGACGATCCTGGCCGTCGGTTACCGCCCGGTCGCGGTGGGCTTCGCCGAGGGGCAGGCCCGCGCGCACGCCGTCACGCAGGACGGCGTGGCGCTCGTCGACGTCTCGGGGACGCCGCGCGTCACGAAGAACGTGGCGATCTCGGCGACGCCGAACGAGGACCCGGGGACGCGG
>JAHBWA010000215.1 GCA_019637195.1 Labilithrix sp.
ATCATGAAGACCACCCGCTGATCGACCGGGAGCTCGTCCAGGATTTGCGCCAGCCGCACGCGCGCTTGCTCGTTGGCGAGCGCTTGCTCCGGATCGCCGCGGATCTCGCCGTCGACGGGATCGGGGACCTCGTCGGTGAGCTCTTCGCGCTTGCGGTGCGCCTTGCGCCGGTAGTTGGCGGCCACCTTGACGGCGATGCCGTAGAGCCACGTGCCGAGGCTCGACGTCCCCTCGCGCTCGGCGAGCTTGCGGGACACCACGAGGAAGACCTCCTGGGTCGCGTCGCGCAGATCTGCGTCGCGGACGCCCGACCGGGCGAGCGCTCGCCACACGAAATCTCCATGGGCTTCGAAGATTTGACGGACATCGGGGGCGGAAGACGGGCTCATCGCGGCGTCCTCGCTACTCGTGAGTGTCGTGTCGCGGCGCCGCCCATTTCCACGCGCTCAGAAAAGCGCCGCGGCGCCGAGCTCCGCCCGCGCGGCCACGGCGCTCTGCCCCCACACCGGCTCCGGCGCGCCGCGGAGGAAGCCTTGTCGCCGCAGGAGCGGCACGATCGCGCTCGCGCCGAGCTCGATCCGGAACGGACCGCGGAGCGGCACCGAGAGCACCGGGCCGGCCTCGGCCCCGAGCCACGGGAAGAGGCCGACGTCGACCGGGGTGAGCGCGGAGGAGTGCGCGAAGACCTCGAAGGCGCCGGCGAGGGCAGCCCCGCAAAGCCGCAAGAGCCCGCCGGCGCGCCACGGCAGGACGCAGCCGCGGGCCTCGCCGGCGGCCAGGCCGAACCCGAACGCGCCCTCGCGCGACTGGGGGACGTACGTAGCGCCGAGGCCGACCTCGAGGCGATCGCCGATCATGAAGCCCGCGCGGAGGCTCGCCGACGCGCCGACGCCCGGGACCAGGCCGACGGCGCCACCGCCGCCGGCCGTCACGCGCACCCGCGGCTCGTCCTCGCGCGGCGCCCGCGGCGGCGGAGCGGGCGGAGCATCGACGGGCGAGGACGTCAGCGACGTCCACGGCTCGGGATCGGGCGACTCGCCGGGCGCGGGCGCGACGCCCGACGCGTCGGGATCGATCGTCACCGTGATCGCGACGGCGACGGCGTCCCCGAGCGATCGGCAGTCCTTCGTGCGGCTCTCGAGCGCGCGCTTGCCGAGGCTCGTGCCGTCCTTCGCGCGGAACGCGAGATCGGCGCGGTAGCCTCGCGCGGTCCGCTGCGCTGTGCCTTCGATCTCGACCTCGAGCGGGAGCGCGAACGGATCCCACCCGAGCCTCGCCTTCACGTCCTCGGTGAGGCCCGCGACCCCGACGCACGTGTCCGCCCCGTCTCCGCGCGCCCAGGCCAGGCGCGCGCCGCGGCGAGGCGCCGGCGACGCGATCGACGCCCAGAGGACGAGCGCGAGCGAGCAGGCGAAGGGAAGCGCACGACGTGCCGGCAACGCCCACGAAGGTACCAGCAAACCGCGCGGAGCCGGCGGGCGTCGCGCGTGGCGCGAGCCATGATCCTCGCGTCAGGTCTGGCACACGCGCGGCGCGCGGCGATCGCCGGCCGTCCTGATCTTCGCGTCGCGGGCGGGCCGCTGCGCGACACGAGGATCACCCTCGCGCGGCGCGCTCCGTCGTGCCCTCGCGCCCGCGCGCTTGTTTTTTCGCCGGTCGAGGGGCGGGCACGGCGCTCGCAACATGCCTCCCCGTTCCCAAGCTCGGAGGAGATGCGATGAAGCGGATCTGGATGGCCTCGGTGGTGTTCTCGGCGATGGCGCTCGGCGGCTGCAGCAGCGCGGACGAGGCCTCGAGCTTCGCCGGGGAGGCCAGCGGCAGCAGGGACGCTGCCCCGGCGCCCGGGACCGGGATGGCCGGTCCGAGCGAGGGAGAGAGCGCGGGAGGCGCGCCGAGCTCGTCGGGCACGCCGGGCTCGCAGCCGCAGACCGGGCTCCTCACCGCCGGCGTGTGGGACGACAACCTGAACTTCGACTTCTTCACCAAGTACGTCCAGCTCGGCGGGACCTCGGCCGGGCTGCCGTCGTTCTCCGCGGAGGAGCGCGCCGCCGCGAATCAGAGGTGGGCGCAGCGCACCGGCTCGACCGAGCTCGACGTCACGTTCTTGATCGACACGACGGGCAGCATGGGCGACGAGCTGTCGTACCTGCAGAACGAGATCGACGGCATCGCGCAGACGATCAAGACCAAGTTCCCGCAGACGACGCCGCGCTACGGGCTCGTCCTCTACAAGGATCAGGCGGACGCCTACCTGACGCGCTGGTTCGACTTCAAAGGGCTCGACGAGTTCCGCGCGAACCTCGCCGCGCAGACCGTCGGCGGAGGCGGCGACTACCCGGAGGCGGTCGCCGCGGGGCTCGAGCAGGTCATGAAGCTGTCGTGGCGCACCGGCGCCGTCTCGCGCATGACGTTCTGGGTCGCGGACGCGCCGCACCACATCGGCGACGAGGCCTCGGTGAAGGCGTCGATCGACGCCGCCGCCGCGAAGGACGTCCACATCTATCCGGTCGCGGCGAGCGGCTCGGACGATCGCACGGAGTTCACGATGCGCGCGGCCGCCCAGATCACCGGCGGCCGCTACATCTTCCTCACGGACGACTCGGGCATCGGCAACGCGCACGCGGAGCCGCGCATCCCCTGCTACCACGTGACGAAGTTCGACGGCGCGCTGGTCCGGATGGTCGAGAGCGAGCTGTCGGGCTCCCACGTGGCGCCGACGGCGGAGGAGATCGTCCGCACGGTCGGCGCCCCGAAGGACGGCCGGTGCACGACGAAGGACCGCGGCGACGTCGCGATCTACTGATCGCCTCGCCGCGAGTCACGCGTCGGGCGGCTAGCCGTCGGTCTGCCTATCGTGGCGCTGGCGGCTCGCCCGCCGTCGCGCGCCGGTGAAAGTCTCAGCCGGGCAGCGCGCAGAAGCCTTCGTAGTCGATGTAGCTCGTGATCGACGGCTTCGGGCCGCAGACCGGGCAGCTCGGATCGCGCCGCAAGCGCAGCTCGCGGAACTTCATCTTCAGGCTGTCGTAGGTGAGCAGGCGGCCGACGAGCGCGTCGCCGCGGTTCAGCAGAAGCTTGACCGCCTCGGTCGCCTGGAGCACGCCGATGACGCCCGGGAGGATGCCGAGCACGCCCGCCTCCTGGCAGCTCGGCGCGAGGTGCGGCGGCGGCGGCTCGGGGTACAGGCAGCGGTAGCAAGGGCCGGCGTCGATGCCGAGCCTCGCCGCCGCCTTGTCCGGGACGAACGTCGTGAGCTGGCCGTCGAAGCGGAAGATCGAGCCGTGGACGACGGGCTTGCCGAGGAAGACGCTCGCGTCGTTGACGAGGTAGCGCGTCGGGAAGTTGTCGGTGCCGTCGACGATGACGTCGTAGTCCGCGAACAAGCGCTCGACGTTCGAGCTGTCGACCCGCTCGCGGTAGCCGACGACCTTCACGTCGGGGTTCAGGTCCGCGAGGACCTTCTCGGCGCTCTCGACCTTCGGCTGACCGACGCGGCTCGTCGCGTGGAGGATCTGCCGCTGGAGGTTCGACGCGTCGACGACGTCCGCGTCGACGAGGCCGAGCGTGCCCACCCCCGCCGCCGCGAGGTAGAGGCCCGCGGGCGAGCCGAGGCCGCCGGCGCCGATCATGAGGACCTTGCTCTTCAGGAGCTTCGCCTGCCCCGCCTCGCCGACCTCGGGCAGGAGCAGGTGCCGCGAGTAGCGATCCCGCTGGGGCTCGCTGAGCTGGGGCGGCGTGTCCATCGGGTAGCCGAGGTCCTTCCAGCGGACGAAGCCCGGGTTCGCCGTCTCGACGTTCGTGTAGCCGAGCTCCGCGAGCGTCTTGGCCGCGAGCGCCGAGCGTGTCCCGCCGGCGCAGTAGGCGACGATCTTCGTGCTCTTGTCCGGGACGCGGCCCTCCACCTGGATCTCGAGGAAGCCGCGCGGGAGCGAGATCGCGCCGGGGATGAAGCCCGCGCGGAACTCTTCCTTCTCGCGCACGTCGAGGAGCGTGTACGGCTCCTTCGCGTCGAGGCGTCGCTTGAGCTCGTCGAGCGACACCTCCTTGGTCTCGCGTCGAGCGCTGGCGATCAGATCGGTGTAGGTCGTGGGCATCGGTCGAATTTCCGCATTTTCTCGGGCGATCGCCCGGTGGGCGAAGCGCCCGGAACGGTGCGTCCGTTATAACGGATCCTCGGCGTGTGGTCGAGCGGAGGCGATCGTTCGATGCCGGGCCCGCGCTCCGCGGTGCGAACGCTCGAGCTCGTGCGTCGACGCGCTCGCCCGCGCGGGGTCGCCGGGCTGCGCGCCGAGCGCGCGTCACGCGCCGAGGAGCTCGACGCGCATTCGCGTGACGAGGGCGCGGCCGTCGGCGGGGCGTGTCTCGTCCGGGCCGACGCACGCCGCCGCGAGCGGCCGGTAGCGCGCGACGATCTGCTCGTCACCGAGGGCGGCGAGGACGTCCTCGAGGACGCGTCCGAAGCCGTAGACGTCGTCGCGGGGATCGCTCGCGCGCCCCTTCATCCGCTCGGGCGAGACGTAGCCGAGGCTCCCCGGCGGGCTCGGCTCGCCGGCACGGCGCGCCGTGCCGAAGTCGGTGAGGATGGCGGCGTTCGTTCGCGACGAGATCACGTTGGCGGGCTTCACGTCGTGGTGGACCCACCCGGCGGCGTGGACGCGCGCGAGCGCGCCGGCGAGCGGCAGCGCCCACCGCTCGAGCGGCAAGAGTCGTCCGCGCTCGCGGCCGCGGATCTGCTCGCGGAGCGCGCCGCCCGGCGCCCACTCGAGCGCGATCCAGCCGTGATCGGGATCGAGATCGAGCACGCGCACGATCCCTGGGCCCTCGAGCGCGACGGCGACGCGCGCCTCGTGCATGAGCTGGCCCCGGTCGCGCTCGGGCTGGTGATAGACCTTGAGCGCGACGTGTCGGCCGAGGTCGCGGTCCCGCGCCTCGTAGACGGCGGCCGCTCCGCCGCGCCCGACCTCCCGCAGGAGATCGAACGGCGCGTCCGGCTCGCGGGCCACGACCGTCGCGCCGGTGACGATCGGCTTCTGCTCCAGATCGAACCCGAGCTCGGCGCGCCATCGCCGGTGGCGCTCGCGGGCGCCGGGGTGATCCAGATCGCGCAGCAGCACGCGCTCGACGAACGCGAGCGCGATCGGGAGCTCTCCGCGGCGCTCGGCGAGGTCCGCCAGGAGCACGAGCGCCGGCGACGAGGTCGCGGCGGAGAGCACGCGCGTGGCGCCCTCGGGCTCGCCGCGGTCGAGCAGCGTGGCGCCGAGCGAGAGGAGGAGCGGATCGGGCAGCTTTCGCATCTGCGCCGAGCGCGAGAGCTCCTCCACCGCGCGCGCCTCGTCGGGCGTCGCGCGGAGCGCCGCGAACGCCAGGACCGCTTCGTCGTCCGTCGGACCGCCCGGCAAACCGACGCGGATCAGCCGCTCCAGCTCCTTCGGCATCGGCGCCGGCGGAGGCACGAGGACGATGCTCTCGGCTGCGTCGTCCGCGGCGGGGGCGGCGGGCGCGGCCTTCTTCCTGAAGCGGTCCCAGAAGCTCATGGTCACGTGCTGACGACGCGGAGGAGCGGCTCGGCCCCGCGCGCGGTCGAGATCGCGTCGCCGACGAGGAGCGTCGTGCGCGGGACGAGCTCGACGTCGCGCGCGAAGGCGCGGACGCTGCTCGCCGCGAGCTCGAGCCAGCCGTCCGGGCCGGCGACGAGCTCGAGCCCCGGGACGGGCGTGCGCGTGCGGCCGAGGCACGCGTAGTACTTCTCTCCCGCCACGTCGATCTCGACGGCCCCGTCGAGCCGCGCGCTCGGCGCGATCCGCAGCGGGACCTCCTTGCCCAGCCGGAGCTCGAGCCCCTCGCCTACGGGCAGCGCCCCGGCGAGGTTGATCCCGCGGAGCTGGGTGCCGTTGCGGCTCTCGAGGTCACGGACGACGATCGCGTCGCCCTCGCGCGAGATCCGGAGGTGCTGGCGGCTCACCGCGTTCGACGGGACGGTGATCGCGCCTTCGGTGCGGCCGACGATGACCTCGTCGCCGGTGACGAGGACGTACCTCTCGAGCTCCTCGCTCGTCACGCCCGCCTCGACGGCGACGATCGGCGCGAGCACCCGGCGGGCGCGCAGACCGTTCGCGCGCTCCCGGAGCGGGGCGTCGTCGGGGGCGCCGGCGAGCAGGTCGTCGAGCGCCTGCAGCGCCTCGCGGCGCTTGCCGCACTCGAGCATCACGTCGACGTCCTTGGCGCGCTCGTCCCGTGAGCGCGAGACGCGCGCCTGGTGCTGCTCGGTCGAGAGGAGGAACTCGAGGCGCTCGACGTCGCCGGCTGCCTGGAGCGCGCGCGCTTCGCCCTCCTTGTCGCCGGCGCGCGCGTAGGCCTCGGCGGCCTTGAGCGGCTCGCCGATCGCCTCGAGGTCCCGCGCCGCGTCGGACACCTCGTGCCGCGCGACGGCGCTCACGGCGGTGTCGCCGGCGAGCGCGAGGAGCAGCTCCGCTCGCTTGAGACGCGCGCGGGTGTTGGTCTCGGTGCCCTCGGGCGCGAGCCTCGCTGCCTGGGTCAGGAGCTGGAGGCGCGCGCGCGCGTCGGGCTCGCCCTCGCCCCGGAGGAGCATGATGCGCGCGGCCGCGGCGACGTCCCCGGCCTGGGCGAAGAGCTCCGCGGCCTCGAGCAAATCGCCGCGCAGCTCGGCGGCCCGGGCCTGCGCGGCCACCCGTCCCTTGCCGAACCACCGGTCGTAGAAGGCCATCGTCAGCGCTCCGCGTCGCCGCGCGGTCGCGACCACTCTACTCCAGGTGGCACGGAGGGGGGACGCCGCCCGCCTCGCGTCGCCCCGGAGCGCGAAGCGCCGTGCGCGGCGCGCGGTGACTCGGCGGGTCGGTGAATGTGGGCGCGGTCACGGCGAGCGGAGCGCCGCTCAAGGGAGTCGTTGACGAATTTTTTCGCATCACCGACGCTTGGCACTCGATGTCGAACACCAACAGGCTCGGTGAGCTGCTCGTCCGCGAGAAGCTGATCTCGCTCGCGCAGCTCCGGCAGGCTCAGGACGAACAGAATCGTTCGGGCCAGAACTTGGGTTACACGCTCGCGCGGCTCGGGTTCATCAGCGACCAGGAAATCACGAACTTCCTGTCGCAGCAGTACCGCGTCCCGACGATCAACCTCGACGAGTACGAGATCGACGCGGAGATCCTGAAGCTCGTCTCGAAGGAGCAGTGCGAGAAGCACCGCGTCATCCCCGTCTCGCGCGCCGGCAGCTCGCTCATCGTCGCGATGGCGGACCCGACGAACCTCCACGCGATCGACGACCTGAAGTTCCTCACCGGCTACAACATCGAGCCCGTCATCGCGAGCGAGACGTCGATCGCGAACGCCGTCGAGCGCTACTACTCGGCCGGCCCCTCGTACGACGAGGTCATGGCCGGCTTCGACGAGTCGGAGATCGAGTTCACCGGCGAAGACGAGGAGCTGAACGTCCTCGAGCTGGAGAAGGCGAGCGAGGACGCGCCCGTCGTCCGCCTCGTGAACATGATCCTGCTCAACGCGATCAAGAAGGGCGCGAGCGACATCCACATCGAGCCGTACGAGAAGAAGCTCCGCGTGCGCTACCGCGTCGACGGCGTCCTCGTCGAGGAGATGACGCCGCCGCTGAAGCTGAAGAACGCGATCGCGAGCCGCCTCAAGATCATGAGCCAGCTCGACATCGCCGAGCGGCGCCTCCCGCAGGACGGTCGCATCAAGCTGAAGCTCGGCAAGGGCCGCGAGATGGACTTCCGCGTGAGCGTCCTGCCGACGCTCTGGGGCGAGAAGATCGTCATGCGCCTCCTCGACAAGGGGAACCTGCAGCTCGACATGACGAAGCTCGGGTTCGACAACAAGCCCCTCGAGGACTTCCTCTGGGCGATCCGTCAGCCCTGGGGCATGGTCCTCGTCACGGGGCCGACCGGATCCGGCAAGACGACGACCTTGTACTCGGCGCTCAGCGAGCTCAACAAGATCGTCTCGAACATCAGCACCGCGGAAGACCCCGTCGAGTACAACCTCGCCGGCATCAACCAGGTGCAGATGCACGACGAGATCGGCCTGAACTTCGCGATGGCGCTCCGCGCCTTCCTCCGTCAGGACCCCGACATCATCATGGTCGGCGAGATCCGCGACTTCGAGACGGCGGAGATCGCGGTGAAGGCGGCGCTCACGGGCCACCTCGTGCTCTCGACGCTCCACACCAACGACGCACCCGCGACGATCTCGCGCCTGCTCAACATGGGCGTCGAGCCGTTCCTCATCACCGCGTCGGTCAACCTGGTCCTCGCGCAGCGCCTCGCGCGGAAGGTCTGCGTCGACTGCAGGCAGCCGATCCAGATCGAGCCGCAGGCGCTCGAGGAGCTCGGCTTCACCCCGGACCAGGTGAGCATCGCGCAGGGTCGCCTGGTGAAGGGGTTCGGGTGCCGCACCTGCAACGGCACGGGCTACAAGGGGCGCGTCGCGCTCTACGAGGTCATGCGCTTCACCGACGGCCTGAAGGAGATGGTCCTCCAGGGCTCGTCGACGGCGGAGCTCAAGACCGCGGCGATCAAGCAAGGGATGGTCACCCTCCGCATGGCGGGCATCGGGAAGGTGCTCGACGGCGTGACGACGACGGAGGAGATCCTCCGCGTCACTATGAGCGACTGAGCGACTGAGCGACTGAGCGACGCGGCGCGCGGGGCACCTTGCCGCGACCGGCGAGCCGCCGGATGAGCTACGCTCTCGATGGCGATGAGGCTGGCGGAGGGCGAAAACTTCACGATCGAGCTCGACGAGGGCGTCGCGACGCTCCGCGTGTGGAAGCGCCCCGACCTCTCCTTCGAGGAGGGCGCGCGGCTCGCGCTGACGATCCGCGACCACGTCGTCGGCTTCGTCGGCGCGGGCGGTTCGACCGCGCGCGGCTTCATCATGGACCTGCGCGACGCGCCCACGCTGACGGGCAAGCAGACGCGCGCGACGCTCGGAGAGATCGTGCGCGCGTGCGAGGCGGCTCGCTGCCCGGTCGGCGTCCTCTTGAGCCCCGGGGTCCAGCGCGTCACCCTCGAGGACGCCCTCTCCGAGAGCGGGCCCACGCGCGCACGTTTTTTCGCCGATCCGTCCGACGCGCGGAGCTGGATCTCCGCCGAAGCGTGAGCGCGCGGTAGACGATTTCCCCATTCCTCGCGCTGCGGCGCGTTTGCCTGTTAGCCTCGAGGCTAGAGGCTTGATCTCTCGCCTCCTCTGTTCGGACAGAGCAGGCAGGAAGGGTATCGCGCGATGATGCAAGGCGACGTTCGGGTGAACCTCCACCAGCTCCTCAAGGCGATGGTGGAGAAGGGCGCGAGCGACATGCACATCACCGCGGGCGCGCCTCCGCTGCTCCGGATCGACGGCGAGGTCATCCCGCTCAAGCTCCCGCCGCTCACGCCGGTCGACACGAAGGAGCTCTGCTACTCGATCATGACCGAGGAGCAGAAGATCCACTTCGAGAAGGAGAGCGAGCTCGATCTCTCGTTCGGGGTGAAGAACCTGTCGCGTTTCCGCGCGAACGTCTTCCTCCAGCGCGGCGCCGTGGCCGGAGCGATCCGGACCATTCCGTTCAAGATCCTGTCGTTCGAGGAGCTCGGCCTCCCGACGGTCATCTCCGACATCTCGAACAAGCCGAGCGGACTCGTCCTCGTCACCGGTCCGACCGGCTCGGGCAAGTCGACCACGCTCGCGTCGATCATCGACAAGATCAACTCCGAGCAGCGCGTCCACATCCTCACGGTGGAGGACCCCATCGAGTACCTCCACCCGCACAAGATGGCGGTCGTCAACCAGCGCGAGATCGGCCAGGACACGCAGTCGTTCAAGGGCGCGCTCCGCTACGTCCTCCGTCAGGACCCCGACGTCGTGCTCGTCGGCGAGATGCGCGACCTCGAGACCATCGAGGCCGCGCTGACGATCGCCGAGACCGGTCACCTCGTCTTCGCGACGCTCCACACGAACACGGCGGTGTCGACGATCAACCGGATCATCGACGTGTTCCCGCCGCATCAGCAGGATCAGATCCGGAACAAGCTGTCGTTCGTGCTCCAGGGCGTGGTCACGCAGCAGCTGCTCCCGCGCGCGGGCGCGCCGGGTCGCTGCCTGGCGATGGAGATCATGGTCCCCAACGTGGCGATCCGTAACCTGATCCGAGAGAACAAGATCCACCAGATCTACGGGTCGATGCAGGTCGGTCAGGAGAAGTACGGGATGATGACGCTCAATCAGTCCCTCCTGAACCTCTACCTCCGCCGCTTCATCACGCTCGAGCAGGCGCTCAATCAGTCGACCGAGGCGGAGGAGCTGAAGAACATGATCGAGCAGGCGAACGCCAAGGCTGCCCACGGCGCGCCCGGTCGACCGCACACGCCGTACCGCTGACGGCGCGCGCCGCCCGTGGGCGACACGACTCCGTGGCGACGGGCCGCGCCGAGCGTCGGCGTGGCGCGGGTCTTCTGCGCCGTCGCCCGCCGCGCCGCTACTTGGCGCGGCGGACGAGCTTGCCGGCGCCGAGCTTCTCGGCGGCGAAGGCCACGTCCGGGTTCGCGAAGCCGGCCTGGGCGATCGGCTTGACGTAGTCGCCGCCGTGCCGCGCGTCGCGCATCATGGCGTACGCCGACGCGGCGAGGATGCGCGCGGGCATCGCCGCGGCCGCCGGCGGCGGATCCTCCTGCGAGACCATCGCCCGCGCCTCGTCGACCTTGCCGTGGGCCGCGGTCGCGTACGCGCGGAGCCACTTCGCGAGCGGCCCGCCGACGTTCGGGTACGCCTTGAAGAGCGCGAGCGCGTCGGCCTCGCGCTTGAGCGCGACGAGGGTGAAGACGCGCTCCGTGAGGACGCGCATCGTCACCGTGCCGCTCTCGAGCGCCGCGCGGCTCAGCTTGTCGGCGTCCTCGAGCCGACCCTCGTAGCGGGCGAGGCGCGCCAGCCGCACGGCGTGCATCGACCGCGGCTCGCCGCGCCACTGCTCGGCGAGCTTCTTCGCGAGCTCGAGATCGCCCGAGTCGAGCGCCCAGTCCATCGCGACGAGGCCGGCCCACGGCGAGTCGTCGCCGCCCATCGCCGCGGCCTTGTCGCTGCTCAGCGCGCCGAGGTTGCCGGCGAGCAGCGCCTGACCTCGCGTGAGCGGAGCGGCGAAGGGGAGCTTCCTCGACTCGTCCGGCACGGCGTCGAACGCGCGCGTCATTCCTTCGACGTCGAGCTTCTCGTAGGCGACCGCCGCGGTGACGATCGCGACGTCGGCGGAGCTCGGCGGGAGGTCCTCGGCCGCCTTGAGCGCCTCGTCGAGGCGCGCGCCGAGGAGCGCGACGCGCGCCGCGAGGACGCGGGCCGGCGGATAGACCGCGGAGAACGACACGGCGGTGAGCGCGGCCTTCCGCGCGAGGTTCTCGTCGCCCGTCACGAGCGCGATGCTCCCGAGCCAGGCCGCGATGCCCGGCGTGTCGGCGACGTCGAGCCCCTTCTGGAGGGCGGGCTTCGCGTCCTCGACGGCGCGCGGATCCTGCGCCGCCGCGCGGAGCGCGAGGACCGCCCGCGCGGCGAACGGCACGGCGCGGAGCGAGACCGGGAGCAGGTCGCCCTTCTCGGTGACCTCCTTGATCTCCGGGGGCTCGTCGCCGCGGAGCGGATCGCGCGTCCAGGCGAGCGCCACGAGCGCGGAGCCCTCGGCGCGCGCGGGGTAGCGGAGCCGGAACTCCTTCGCGAGCTCTCCGGCGCGATGCGGGTCGCCGTCGACGGCCATGGCGCGGGTGACGAGGACCTGCGCGACGATCAGCTCGGGGTCGAGCTTGACCGCGGCGCCGTAGCGCTCGAGCGCGCGCGGATCGCCGGCGCGCTCGAAGGTCGCGCCCGCGAGCAGCTGGAACCACGCGTCGTCCTCGGCGGGCTTGTCCCACTTCGCGACCGTCGCGGCGGCGCCGGCGGTGTCGCCCTGGAACAGGAAGGAGGCGACATGGGCGAAGGCGATGCGCTTCTCCTCGACCCCGACGACCTTCGCGCGCTGCGAGCCGTCCTCGAAGGCGAGGTCCGCTCCGCCCTTGAGGAGGCCCACGAGCGCGCGCTCCCTGAGCCAGGTCAGCGCGGCGTGTGGTGAGCGCGAGTCGAGCTCGAACGCCCGGGAGATCGACTGCTCCGCGGGCTCGAGGAGCTTGGCGTCGCTCGCCGCGAGGTCCTTGTCGACCTTCGCGAGCAAGGCCTCGGCCTCGACATGCTGCTTCGCGCGCTGGTCGGTGACGTAGAAGTACGTACCGACGCCGCCGCCCACGAGGAGGACCGCGAGCGTGACCAAGGTCACCGTGCTGAAGAGACGGCGGATGCGCTCGGGCTTCGCCCACGTGAAGGCCTGCGGGGCGACCGCACCCTCGGGCTCGTAGACGCCCGCGATTTGCAGGGCCTCCAGCACGTCGCGCGCCTCGGGGATCGCCGCGCCGCCCACCTGCGGCGCCGGTCGCGCGAGCGCCTCGAGGAGCAGCGGGTTGACCGGGGGCGGAGGGGGAGCGCCGGGGCCGGCGAAGGGGTTCGCTGCGACGAGCGGGAGCGCCGAGTCCGGGCCCGACGGCCCGCCGAACGCCGCGGTCGACGCGCTCGCCATCGGAGCCGCGCCGCCGAAGGCGCCGTCTCGCGCGCCGTTCGAGGGCCCGGGCTGGACGTCGAAGCCGAGCCCGCGCGTCGGGGTCGTGAAGACGAGATCGTCGTGGGCGGGGAGCGGCGGCATGTTCCTGCCGGGCGCGCCCATCGGCGGCGGCGGCACGGACGCCGGCGGCAGCGCCATCGGCGGCGGTCTGACCGACGGCGGCGGACGACCCGCCGCGGGCACGGGCGCGGCCGGAGCCAGCGCGGCGTCGATCGCCGCGCGAAGATCGTCGTTCTTGCGGATCTGCGTCTCGACGTCCTCGTCGGACTCCGCGGGGACGATGCGCCGCTGCGCCGGCGGAGCGGCGCCCGGCCCGCGGACGCTCGGCAGCGGGGGGGGAGGCGCAGCGGGCCTCGCGCGGGCGAAGGCTGCGGCCGCCGCGGCGGCGCCGGACGCGCGCTGGGTCGGGACGAGAGCGCGCGCGCGTTCGAGCAGCGGCCGCGTACCGCTCTCGGATCCGAACTGGAGGGCCTTCTCGAGTACCTTCTCCGCGCGCTCGGCGTCGCCGCGGCGCAAGAGGACCTCGCCGAGCCATCGGTAGACGTCGCCGTCGCGCGGCGCGAGGCGCCCGGCCGCGAGCAGGGCGCTCTGCGCGTCGTCGAGCCGGCCCGAGTCGCTGTACATCCGCGCCGTCGCGAGCAGGACGCGCACGTCGAGCTGCCGCGACGCGTGGCTGCCGACGATCTCGACGAGGTCGGGCCGGCGGCCGTCGCGCAACGCCTCGCAGAGCGCCACCGTCGCCGTGGCGTCGGGGTTCGACTGCCAGCGCGCGTACAGATCGTCGATCGATTCGGGACTCATGGACGAGCGCGAAGATGCACGAAGCGGACGGAGCGTATCAACCGTCCCGGCCGCCCGAGCGTATCGAACTTTCGGGGCGCCGAACCACTCGGATCGCATGTCCGCCGTTGTTTGCGGGCGAGATGCGGGGGACTATGGGGACGCGCGATCCCCGACCGTGGTCGGGGTGTGAGCCAAAAGGGGCAGGTCGGGATGAGCGAGACAGAAGCGACGTTCACGCACCAGGCATCGTTCGAGGTCGGCGAAAT
Source organism: Labilithrix sp. (assembly GCA_019637195.1). Lineage (GTDB taxonomy): Bacteria > Myxococcota_A > Polyangia > Polyangiales > Polyangiaceae > Labilithrix. The sequence goes on from JAHBWA010000215.1 coordinate 13,690, forward strand.
CGCCGGCAACAT
>JAHBWA010000216.1 GCA_019637195.1 Labilithrix sp.
CGGTCACCGGCGACGGCCTGGGGGTCGGCGGCGGCGTCGGGGGCGGCGAGATCTTCAACCCGGACGCGGGGAGCGTCGCGCCGCCCGGGTGCGGGTCGCAGCCGGACGGCTCGCAGTGCGACTGCCTCGACGTCCCGCTCTTCGTCGATCCTCCGACGATCTACTTCGTGCTCGACCGCTCGGGCAGCATGGGCGTCGCCGACAAGTGGAACAAGGTCCGCGTGACGGTCGCCAAGATCATGCGCAGCCTCGGACCGCGCGCCGACTTCGGCGCCGCGATGTTCCCCGGCCCGAGCACCTCCGACGTCTGCGCGCCGGGCGCCGAGATCATGGACGTCCGGCCCGGGGACGCGCCGTCGTCCGGCGTCGACGGTCCGACGACGACGGCGCTCATCGTCGCGACGCGCGTGACACCGAACGGCGGAACGCCGACCGGACCGACGCTCGAGGTCGTCCGCGCGCGCCTCGCCAACCTCCCGCGGCGCGCGTTCGTCATCCTCGCCACCGACGGCGCGCCGAATTGCAACGCGGGCGCCAGCTGCGGACACGACACCTGTCAGCTCAACATCGAGGGCTGGCCCGGGTGTCCCCGGGAGGGCCCACGCAACTGCTGCGAGCCGCCCGACGGGTACCGCGAGAACTGCACCGACACCGCGTCGACGCTCGGCGCGATCGGCGCGCTCCGGTCGAGCGGCATCCCGGTCTACGTCGTCGGGCTGCCCGGCGCGGACGCCTACGCGTCGCTCCTCGACGAGATGGCGACCGCGGGCGGCACCGCGCTCCCGACGAGCCCGCGCTACTTCGCTGTGAACGCCGCGAGCGAGGACGTGATGCTCGCCGCGCTCAAGAAGGTGGCCGCGAAGATCACCGGGACGTGCACCTTCGACCTGAAGGAGGCGCCGGCGGACGCGTCGCTCGTCAACGTCTACATGGACGACGCCGTGCTCCCGTACGAGCCCGTCAACGGATGGACGATCTCCGGCAAGACCGTCACGCTCGTCGGCGCCGCGTGCGAGCGCGTCAAGAACGGCGACGTCCTCGACGTCCGCATCATCGCCGGCTGCCCCCGCATCGAGCCGCGCTGAGCCGTCAGCGCGCCGCAACGCGTGCCGATGCCGCAAACGCGCGACGCCTCGCGACGCGAGGCCCGCGTCAGCGCTTGGCGAGCGCCGCGCGGTAGTCCTGGATCGCGTCGTACGCCGTCGGCCGATCGAGGAACGAGACGAGCAGGTCGAGATCGAGCGCGGGCACGAGCTCGCTTCGCGCGAGCGCCTCGTAGTCTTCGCCGCGGAGCGCGTGGGGCGTGAGCCGCCCCTTCTTCCAGTACCAGACCTCGCGGACGCCGAGCTTGCGATAGACCTCGAGCTTGTTCAAGCGCCCGGACGTCCAGACGACCTCGATCGCGATGTCCGGCCGCTTCGCCTTGTCGGGCTCGGCGCCGAGGACGTAGCACTCGTCGGGCTCGGCCCCGCGCTCCTCCTTTTTCTCCTTCAGCGTCCAGGATCCGAGCGGGACGAAGCGGATCGCGTTCTCGAGGCAGAAGGCCTCGAAGAGGCGGCCGATGAGCGATTTGATCTGCTCGTGATCGCGCGACGGACTCATGATCTCGAGCACCCCCTCCAGGAACGTCAGGCGCGGGACGGCGCACTCGCCGCGGATCTCCAGAAACCGCTCGTAGTCCTCCCACGTCACGCCGCGGAGCTGGACGACGTGGTCCTCGACGGGCCGGTCGTCGCGACTCTGCAGATCGACGTTCGCGTACATGCTCGAACCTTAGCACCGGCTCACGGCGCGCGCGACGCGGGCCCCTGGAGTCGGGCGGGCTCTGCGACCGCCGCTCCGCGATCAGTGGAGCGTGTGCCAGCCGCCGTTGCGCTCGATCATCACGGAGACGCTGGTCGCCGTCGCCACGTGCGTGGAGACCGGGATGAACGGTCCGCCGGACTCGGAGGCGCCGGCGCGTTCGGCGGCGAGCTTGGCGGCGATGCGCGCGTCTTCGATGGCCTCCTCGCGCGCCCAGCGGTCGAGGATCGCCCTCGAGCGGCGACGACGACGGACGTAGGCGGCGACGAGCGCGCCGACGACGAGCACCCAGATGAGACCGCCGCCCGTGAGCACGGGGATGACGGAGAAGCGGCGCTCGAGATCCCCGCGCCACTCGAGCTCGAGGCGGCGCAGATCGCTCCCGTAGGCCTCGGTGATCGCGCGGTCGAAGGCCTGCCCCTCGCGCACGCGGCCGATCATCGCGGCGAAGCGGAGCCGGTCCGACTTGCGGGTGAGGAACCGCATGAAGTCGGCGCTCTGCGCGTAGGCGATGCTCACCTCGAAGTTGTCGCGCGGGAAGCTGCGATCGAGATCCGACAGCGGGATCAGCGTGCTCGAGAGCGTCGCGCTCCACAGGGTCTGCAGCCGCGCGGGCGCGCGCTCGCCCGAGAGCGAGATCGCGAGGCCCTCGTTGAACCAGACGGGGACGTGCTTGCCCTGAACGGCGTCCTCGAGCGCGACGTGCGCGAGCTCGTGCCGGAAGACCTCGTCGAGGTCCACCGCCTCGGCGCCCCGCGGCTGCAGCATGCTGAGCAGGACGAGGTGCAGGCCGTGGTACGCGACGCCGCTCGCGTACGGAGGCGGCGGCGCGTCGGCCGGCGCGAGGCGCGCCATGTCCGACACCGTCGGCGCGACGCGAACGGTGACGCGGGTGAGGACCGGCTGCCCCAGCGCGCTCGTGAGCTCGGCCTTGATGGCGTCGGCGTCCTGGATGAGGGACGCGACGCGCTCGTCGGCCCCCGGCGGGTACGAGAGCTCGAGCCAGCCGAGGTCCTTCGTGACGTACGAGGACGGCACGGGCGGGATCGCCACGCGCGCCGTCGGCAGGATGACCGGGACGTCGTGCGGGACGACGAGCGGCGGGCCGTGAGCCTCGTGGGTCCCCGGCGCGCCGGCGGGCAGATCGCCCATCTCGGCGGGCCTGGCCGACGCAGTCGGGCTCCCGAAGCTCAGCGTGAGCGCGGTCAGGAACGCGAGCAGGAAGCGGGACCAGCGGGACATCGTGAGCGGTTCGATGCCGGAGCTGTTCCGGCGGGGTCGGGCCCTCGACCTCAGCGAGGGACGCGCATCTGAAGATGGATCGGGTCGTCGCTCGTGTCCTGTGTCGCGAAGAAAAAGAAGCCGCCGATGAGCACAGCGGCGCCCACGGCGCCCCAAAGCCAGGGCGATCGGTAAAACGGCTGGCTCTCTTTTCCGTCGGACGGGAGCTTGGGAGGAGGCGTTTTGAGCTGAGCCGTCGCCGGCGTCGCCGACCGGGGCGGCGGGAAACGGCCCGACAGAGACGTCACCGTGCCGCGCCAGCCGAGCTCATCAGGCTCGTAGCGCGCTGCGTCGAACTCGCCGGAGGCCGCGAGGAAGAGCCGCGCGCGGATCCTGGGAGGCTCTGCGGCGGGACGCGCGCCGGGCGCCTCCGCCGTCGGGGCCTCGCTCGGCGTGGCGGTGGGGGCGCCTCCGTCCTGCGCTGCCGGCGTCGCGTCGGACGCCGCCGGCGCGGGCTCGGACCCGGCCGGCGCAGACTCGGCCGGCGCAGACCCGGCCGGCGCGGGCGTGGACTCGACCGGCGCGCGACTCACGACGAGCAGCGCCTGGACGCCGAGCTGCTGCGCGATGCTCGCGAGGAGACGACGGCTGGCGGCGTCTTCGCCAGACACGCCCGCGCGGAGCTCCGCGAGCTCGCGGATCTCCTTCGTCGCCGCGGGCGGCGTCGGATCGCCCGCGAGGATGCGCGCGCGGAGCTCGTCGAGGCGACGCGGCCGGAGCGAGCTCGCGTAGACGGCCCGCGCGAGGGTGAACGCCTCGTCGCGGACGGCGACGCCGCCGACGACGGCGACGCCTTGGGCGGCCTGCGCCGACGCGGACGCAGCGGTCTCGCCGTGAGGCGCGCTCGAGGGCGCCGGCTGCGCGTCCGCGACGGTCACCGTCGCCAGGACCGCGAGCAAGACGAGAAGCGAGCGCGCTCTACGAAGGGCAGTCACCGGCGGCGGCAGTGTAGTCCCGCGTGTCCGAAGTTCGTACCGCTTTCGGCCGATCCGTCCCGCGCAATTCGCGGTCCCCTGCGCCAGGTGCGGGCGTCACGCGACGCCCCGTCCGTCACGAGCCGAAGAGCCCGACGACGACGGCGTGGACGGGCGCCCGCTCAGGGAGCGCCTGCATGAGCTTCGGATCGAAGCGGAGCGTCGTCAGGCCGATCAGGATCACGAGGATCGCGACGGGCGCGCTGGCGATCGCCAGCGGCCGCCAGCGGCCGAAGGCGCGCGACGAGGCGATGACCGTCGCCACCGCGAAGGCGAGCGCGTCGACCAGCGCGGCCGCGGTGTGCATCCCATCGGCCCGCGAGGTGCGAATACCCACGAACAGAACGCCGAGGAACGCCGAGCCTCCCGCGATGGCGAGCCCGAGCTTCTGGAGGCTCGCGCCGCCGCGCGCGAGCACCATCGTCGTCCGCCGCGCGAAGAGGGCCACGACGACGCCGCTGCCGACGGCGAACGCCGCGAACGTCACCCCCGCGAGCGCGTGGTGGTGCGTCGTCTTGCTGAGCAGCGCGCCGAAGAGCGAGAGCAGCCCGAGCTCGATGACGCTCCACCAGAGCACGCCCATCGCGAGGAGGGGCGCGCGATCTCCGGCGAGCAGCTGGAGCCCGACGCGGGCCCGCCGGAGGACCGCGACGGCGGCGACGGCGAGCGGCGTCGAGACCGCCGAGAGCACGATCCACTGCTCGAGCACACGCACCACCGAGCCCTCGCCGCCCGTGCGCAGCGAGGCGGGGACGGACGACGCGATCGCCGCCGCGACGCCCCCCGCGACGATGAAGCCGAGCCGCTCCGGCAGGGACGTGTCGTCGCCGTCGGGCTCCGGCTCGCGGGCGAGGCTCTCGATCGGCGACGGCTGACCAGTCATCGGCCGCAGCACTATAGCGAAGTGCCGCCGCGGCGCGAGGAGGCTCGCGGTCTCCTGCCCGCGGGCCCGCGGCGGGCGGCCCGAGCGCCGCGCCGGGCACGGCTGGGCTACGCGCGCGGAGGCCGACGGGCGGACACGTCCATCCGTCTCGCGGGCGGCCGTCCCGCGGGCGGCGTCTCCGCGGGCTGCCGCCGCCTCGGCGGGCGGCGATCTCGCCGGGGCGGCCGTCTCTGCGGGCGGGTTCTCCGGGCCCTCCGACCAGCATTGACGGCGCCGCGCCCGCCTGGTCTCTATCCCACATGTCCGAACCGAAGTCCTACGAAGGCAGCTGTCACTGCGGCAGCGTTCGCTACAAGGCGACCGTCGATCTCTCGAGCGTCATCGCTTGCAACTGCTCGATGTGCGGGCGAAGCGGCACGATCCTCACGTTCGTCGCGCCCGACCGCTTCGAGCTCCTCTCCGGCGAAGGCGCGACCACCGACTACCAGTTCAACAAGAAGAGCATTCACCATCTGTTCTGCTCTACCTGCGGGATCAAGTCGTACGCCGACGGCACCGGCCCCGACGGAAAGAAGATGTTCGCCATCAACGTGCGGTGCCTCGACGGCGTCGATGTCTCGACGCTCCAGGTCACCAACGTCGACGGCAAGAGCTTCTGAGTCGACGGCGGCGTTCGTCGGGCGCAGCCCACGAGACGGACGCGTGAACGGCCCGCGCGCAGCTCCTCGCCCAGCGCGACGATCATCGCCCCCGCGCGGGCAGCGGCTCGTCGCGTCGCGGGGCGCTCGTCGCTTCGCGTGGAGCAAGCGGGCTCCCGGCCCGCCGCGCGTGACGCCGCTCCAAGCCGTACCCCGCGCGGCGCGGCCGTCACGCCGCGCCGCGGCCGTGATGCCGCGGCGCGCCCCATGACGCCCGCTCCAGGGCGCGAGGCCGCGCCGGCCGGCACGCTCTCTGCTGCGCCGGCGGGCATGAACAAGACACTCGTTTCCTTCGTCTTCGGCCTGCTCGCGACCACGGCGTGCTCGTCGTCGTCGTCGCGGTCGACGTCCTCCAATTCGCAGGGGCGGCCGGACTCCGTGCCGCCACCGGCCGTCGAGCCGGGCGAGCAAGGCGAGGCGCCGATCGGCGTCGTGCGATCCGCGCAGCAGCGCAACATGGATCCGCAGCTCGCGCCCGCGGATCTCGAGACGCTGACGAAGAGCCAGGCGAACCTGGCCGTCGACCTCTACCACGCCGTCCGCAAGCGGCCCGAGAACGCCGACCAGCCCCTCTTCCTCTCCCCCCACAGCGTGTCGATCGCGCTCGCCATGACCTACGGCGGGGCGCGCGGCGCCACCGCGAGCGAGATGAAGCGCGCGCTCCACTTCGAGCTCCCCGACGAGCGCCTCCACACGGCCTTCGGCTACCTCGATCTCGCGCTCGCGAACCGCGGCAAGAGACCCACGGGCACGGACGCGCAGCCGTTCCGCCTCGAGGTCACGAGCTCGGTGTGGGGCCAGGCCGGCACGTCGTTCGAAGCGCCGTTCCTCGACAACCTCGCCGTCAACTACGGAGCGGGCCTCAACGTCGTCGACTTCGTCGGCGCGACCGAGAGGTCGCGAAGCGCCATCAACGGGTGGGTCGAGGAGAAGACCGAGCGCCGTATCAAGAACATCCTGCCGCAAGGGTCGGTCAACCAAGACACCCGCCTGGTCCTCGTGAACGCGGTCTACTTCAAGGCGGCGTGGGCGACGAAGTTCGCGCGCGAGGCCACGGCCGAGGCGAGCTTCACCAAGCTCGACGGCTCGAAGGTGCCTGTCGCGATGATGTCCGCGCCGGCCGAGCCGCGCGCGTACGTGAAGGGCACGGGCTACGAGGCCGTCGAGCTCCCGTACGTCGGCGACGAGCTCTCCATGCTCGTGATCGCGCCGACCGGCCCCTTCGCGGACTTCGAGGCGTCGCTCACCGGGGAGAGGGTCCTCGATGTCCTCGCCGGCCTCGCGCGGAGGGACGTCCAGCTGAGCCTGCCCAAGCTGAAGCTCGAGAGCACCTTCGCGCTGAAGGCACCGCTGCAATCGTTGGGCATGAAGGAGGCGTTCGAGCAGAGCGCCGATTTCTCCGGGATCAGCGCCGCGGACAAGCTCCGCGTGGACGACGTGCTCCACAAGACGTTCCTCCAGGTCGACGAGGAAGGCACCGAGGCGGCCGCGTCGACGGCCGTCACGGTCGTCACCACCTCGGCCCCCGTCGACGTCGTCACGATGAAGGTCGATCGGCCGTTCCTCGTGGCGATCGTCGACCGCGCCACGAAGACGCTCGTGTTCGTCGGACGCGTCCTCGAGCCGAAGCTCTGACGACGAGACGCAGGCGATCGCGCGGCTCCGCCCACATGAACGCGCCGAGACGCGGTGAACGGAGGCCGCAACGCGTGCCCGTGAGCCGCGCGGCGCCTTCCGCGCGCGCGACGCACAGGACGAACTATTTGTACAATTACGCGCACATATAATCCCATTGCGCCCCACGAGGTCGAGCGCCGTGAGCGCTCGACCTCGCCGTCGTTCGCTCTCCGGAGCGTCGTAGGGCGGCCCCTGCCTCCTCGCCTTCGGGTCGCCGCGACCGCCGGAAATTGGACCGTCCTCGATCGCACCTGATACGCGCGATCCGATGCTAGCCGAACACGCGAACGCCGGGACGAGGGCCAGCTCGAATGGTTCGAACGGAGCGACCAGCGCGCGGCTGGGAGGCGCGCGCGCCGACTTCGTCGCGGGCCTCGGCCGCAAGGTGGCCGATCTCCGGACGACGCTGGGCCGAGTGAAGGCGGCCGACGACGACGTCGCGCCCCGCGACGAGCTCCGTCGCAAGCTCCACGCGCTCGCCTCGGCCGCCAAGATGATGAAGTTCGACGCGATGGATCGCGGCATCGCCGAGGCGCTCGGCACGCTCGACCGCGCCTCGCGCGACGCCAGCCTCGACGAGGTCGATCTCGACGCGATCGAGCAGGTCATCGAGGATCTCCCCGCGCTCGCGTGGGGCGACGGGCACGCGCGCTCCTCACGCGCCGAGTCGGCCGAGCAGGCCGCCGCGCCGAAGTACGACGTCCTCGTGGTCGGCACGGCGATCATCGCCGAGGCGCTCCTCGACGACGACGCGTCGAACGCCCGCGCGCAGGCGGCGTTCCGCTGCGAGAGCACGCCGGACACGCAGGCCGCCTACGAGCTCGCGCGCACCACCGAGCCCGACCTCGTGGTCCTCGACGCCGACCTCGCCGAAGCGGCCGAGCTCGCGGCCGCGCTGATGGACGATCCGCTCACGGAGTCGGTGCCGATCGTCGTCGTCGGCAGCTTCCTCGAGCCGGGTGAGGCCGCGCGCTACGTCGCGATGGGCGTCGCCAAGACCGTGAGCAAGCCGACCTCGCGCGAGATCCTCCGCGGGGTCTGCGAGGAGACGATCTCGCCCGACCGCGGCGCCGTCACCGCCCACGCCGTCCTCGGCGACCCGACGCTCGAGGAGCTCGGGGACCGCCTCGCCGCGGAGCTCCGCGAGGCCATCGTCGGTCGCGCCGATCCGTCGGCGCGCGGCCGCCGCATCCCGCTCGGACAGGGGACGGAGGTGCTCGGCGCCGTCTGGGGAGCGATCGCGCGGGTGCGGGAGGTCGTGACCTCGCGCAGCGACGGCGCCGTCCGCTTCGCCGGCGGCCCCGAGGGCGCGCTCACGCCGGCGCCGCTGCTCCACGAGCCCGACGTCGCGCGCGGCGACCGCGTGCGCACGCCGAAGCGTGGCGCCGCCGCCGAGGTGCGCCTCGAAGATCGCCGCGTCGTCGTCGCCGACGACGATCCCGGCGTCGTCTGGTTCCTCGCCGACCTCCTCAAGACGGCCGGCTGCGTGGTGCACGAGGCGTTCGACGGCCAGCAGGCGCTCGAGCTCGCGTACAAGAGCTCGCCCGATCTCGTCATCAGCGACATCCTGATGCCGAACGTCGACGGCTTCTCTCTCTGCCGCGCGCTCCGCCGCGACGTCGCGCTGCGCGACACGCCGGTGATCCTCCTGTCCTGGAAGGAGGACCTCCTGCAGCGCGTACGCGAGCTCGGCGCAGGCGCCGCCGGCTACGTCCGCAAGGAGAGCGACACCCGCGCGATCATCGCGCGCGTCCGCGAGGCGCTCCGCGCACGCGGCCGGATCGAGGCGCGCCTCCGTGAGGACGGCGAGGTCCGCGGCCGCCTCGACGGCGTCAGCATCCGCACGCTGCTCGAGATCGTCTGCGCGACCCGACTCGCGGCGCGCGTCTCGGTCCGCGACGCCACGTTCCTCTACGAGGTCGAGATCCGCGCAGGCGCGCCGCACCGCGCGACACGCACCGACGGAAAGGGCGGCTTCCTCAAGGGCCCCAAGGTCCTGGCGCAGCTGCTCGGCGTCAGCGCGGGGCGCTTCACGGTGACGAACAGCACATCCCCCGTCGACGCCGAGCTCGAGGGCAACCTCGCCGCGCAGCTCGCCAAGCCGATCGCCAAGGCGCGCGCCGCGATCTCGCTGCTCACGGGCACGCAGATGAACAACGTCGCGCGCCTCCGGTTCGATGACGAAGCCGTGACCGACTACCTCGAGGCGACGCCCGAGCGCGCGCGCCTCGTCGTCCGCCGCCTCGCGAACGGCGCGTCGCCGCGCGAGCTCTTGCTCTGCGGCGGCGCCGAGCCGGCGTTGCTCGACGACCTCCTCTGCGACCTCGCCTCGCGCGGGCTCGTGGTGGGCGTCGAGGGGCGCGACGGCGAGGACATGCTGGTCCCGACCATCACGAGCCTCCTCCCGCACACCGACGCGCGCGCCTCGTTCGCGCCGACGGCGGTGACGCCGGCGCCCCTGCCGGCGGTGCCCGACGCGCTCGACGTGCTCGCGCACGATCCTTCGCTCTGCGCTTCCGAGGAGGCGTCGGCGCCCATCTGCACCAGCCCGACGCCGGGCTCGGCCTCGCTGGAGGACGCCGTCCTCCACGAGATGATCCACCACTCGCCGGAGCCGTTGCCGCCGGTGAACCTCGAGGCCGCCGCGATCGTCGACATGCAGGCGCTCCGAGCTCGGGTCTCGCCGGTCCCGCCCGCGTGCGAGGAGGACGAGGGGACGCCGCCGGCCGAGCAGATCCTCGCGCTCGCCGAGCCGACCGTCGTCGAGGACACCGTCTACGCCGAGCGCGTCGAGGCCGAGGCCCCCGGCGCCGTGGCCGCGACGAACCGCGCCGCCGCGAACGGCGCCGCGGCGGACCACGCCACGGCGAACCGCGACGACGACGATCGCGAGGACGACGACGATCAGGAGGTCGCTGGGGAGAGCGGGGACGCCGCCGCGCTCTGTGAGCTGCCCTCGCACGACCTGACGCCGTTCGCCTCCGTCACCGCGAGCTCGGACGAGGAGACCGCGCCCGCGACCGCGGCCGCCAAGCGAAAGAAGTGGCCGATGATCGCGTTCGTCGCCGCCACCGGCGTCGTCGCCTGGGCGGTGCTCCACTTCTCGACGAGCTCGGTCAGCCTCCCGCCGCAGCAGCAGAAGCAGCTCGAGGCCCCAGCGCCCGAGACCACGCTTCCGCCGCCTGCGAGCACCTCGACGGCAAGCACCGCGCAGACCACGACGACGCTCGCTCGGACGCCGGCGAAGACGGCATCCGCGACGTCGAAGACCGCTGCGGCGGCCGGTGACAAGATCTCGGCGGCGGCCGGTGACAAGACCGGCGAGGTTTTCTACACGCCGGTGGCCTCGGGGACCGCGCTGCCCACGGGCCACGGCGTCATCGACGTCTCCGCCCCCGCGGACGCCATCGTGCTCGTCGATGGCAAGGAGCGCGCGCGCGGCTCGGCGAAGGTCCCCGCCGAGCCCGGGAGCCACGACGTCCGCGTCCGCCGCGACGCCGCGGCCGAGCGCGCCTTCACGATCGACGTCCGCACGAGCCGGATCGCCCACGTCCGCTTCGAGTAGCGCGCGCCTCCCCTCCGAGCAGCGCGCGCCTCCCCTCCGAGCAGCGCGCGCCTCCCCTTCGAGCAGCGCGCGCCTTCCCTTCGAGTAGCGCGCGAACCTCGAGCACCACGTGCCTGCTGCAGCCGGGGCGCGTGCGCTTCCCCGCGCGCCCACGCCCCTACGCTTTGACCACGACAGCGTTCGCGGTAAGGAGCCGGGATGCTCTTCGGCGCCGGCTCCGCTCGTCTTCGCGCCGGAGCGATCGTCGCGGCGACCGCGGCCCTCGCCACCGCAGCCGCGGGCTGCTCGGGCTGCGGCAAGAGCGGCGAAGGTGGGCCCGGGGGAGCGACGACCTCGCTCGCCGCGAGCGGCGCTCAGGGACCGAGCACGAAGGGCGCGCGGGCGACCGACGCTCCGCACGACTCGGCGGTGATCGACTTCCTTGCCAGCAGCGAGGACTGCAGCTTCGGACACCGCGGCGTCCTCGTCGACCTCGGCGACGCGACCACACGCGCGCGGATGTCCGGCGCGCGGCTCGCGCAGCCCGACATCGAGCTCCGCGAGCGTGAGGGCGCGTCGTGGGTGAGCGTCAACGCGCGCTCGCTCGAGCTCTCGTTCGTCTCGCCCCAAGAGCTCAAGTCGGAGGCCGGGATCGTCGTCGAGGCTCGGCTCCGCGGCGGCCTCGCGCGGAGCGCGTCGGTCTACCTCAACGGCAAGCCGATCGGCGCGCTCTCGCTCACCAAGGGCGAGACCACCATCGTCGCGACGCGGGCGCAGGGCGTGGTCGCGCGCGGCACGAACGAGCTGCTGCTGCGCTTCAACGGCGGCTCGCGCGCGCAGCGTGAGCACCTCGCAGAGATCGACTGGATCCGCGTGGGTCCGAACGACGGCGACGCGCCGTACTCCGCGCCGACGCGCAGCGACGCGGTCACGACCGTGTCGGTCTCCGGGACGGCGCGACGCTCCGTCTCGCTGCGCGCGCCCGGCTTCGCCCGATGCTCGGCGTTCATCCCGAACGGCAGCGTCCTCGAGGGCTTCATCGGCGCGACCGGCGGCGAGGCCGAGGCCGAGGTGCGGGTGCTCGTCGATCGCGCCGAGCCGCGCGTCGTCGGGACCTTCCGCCTCGGCGGCCCGACGGATCCGCCGGGCTGGCGCCCGATCTCGCTGCCGCTCGGCGACATCGGCACGCTCGCGGGCGTCGAGCTGGTCGCGAAGTCGAGCTCGAAGGGCGCCCGCGTCGCCTTCGCCGAGGCGCGCGTCATCCCGCCGGCCGAGCCGAAGCCGGCGGTCGAGGCCCCGAAGCCCGCGCGCGGCGTCATCCTCGTCACGCTCGGAACGACGTCACGACGGCTCTCGCTCTACGGCGGCTCGATCGCGATGCCCGAGCTCGCGAGCCTCGCCGGCGGCGGGATCGTGTTCGACGCCCACCGCGCGACGTCGAGCTGGGCGAACGCCGCGCTCGCGTCGATGCTCACGGGCCTGTCGCCGCGCGAGCATGGCGCGGCGGACGCCGACGGCGCGCTCTCCCCTTCCGTCTTCACGGTCGCCGAGGCGGCGCGGCAGGCGGGGATCGTCACGGCGATGTTCACGGCGAACCCGACCACCACCGCGCCGTACGGCTTCGACCGAGGCTGGGAGACGTTCGTCCCGCGGCTCCCCGGAGACGACGACGAAGACGCGGTCTCCGTCTTCGACCAGGTCGGCCAGTGGCTCGACGCCCACAAGAACGACCGCTTCTTCGTGGTCCTCCACGCGCGCGGCGGGCACCCGCCGTGGGACGTCACGAGCGAGGAGCTGAAGGAGCTGCCGCCGCACGACTACCAGGGGAGCCTCGAGCCGAAGCACGCCGGCGAGGCCCTCGCGAAGGCGCGCAAGGCGGGCGGGCGCTCGTTCGCCGACCCCGATCGCGAGCGCGCGTTCGCCCTCCACGCGAAGGCGCTCGCCGCCCACGACGCCGCGCTCGGCGCGCTCGTATCCCGCGTGCGGACGATCGGCCGTGACAAGGACACCGTCTGGATCGTGACCGGCGACGTCGGCGTCGACGCCGCTGCGCGCGTCCCGTTCCTCGAAGACGACTCGCTGGAGGAGGGCGCGCTCGCCGTCCCGCTCGTGCTCCGCGGGCTCGACGCGGCGCCGCGCGAGCACGTGTCCTCGGCGACGAGCGGCGTCGACGTGGCGCGCACCGTGCTCGAGTCGTTCGGGCTGCCGCCGCCGCCTCGACTCCGCGGCGAGAGCCTCTGGTCCGTGGCCGCGCAGACGACGCCGGAGAGCGAGCGTCCGCTCGTCGCAGCGACCGCGACGCGCTTCTCGGCGCGGTGGGGAGCCTTCGCGGTCGTCGGCGCGCGCGGGCGCGAGGTCAAGGTCTGCAACCTCGCGCTCGATCCGGATTGCGTCAGCGACGTCCGGCCGAGCCACCCGCTCGCGGCCGAGGCGCTCCACTCGCTCGCCTGGTCCGAGCTCGTCACCAAGGGAAGCGCGAACGCGAGCGCGACCGGTCGGCCGGCCGCCTCGGCGCTCGAAGCGCCGCCTCCCCGCGTCGCCGCCGACGGCCCGACCGCAGCGGCGCTCAAGGTCTGGGGCCGCTGAGGGCGCCCCGCACGACGCGCGGCGGTCGCCCGCAAAACGGGGGGGCTGAATTTCGGCGCGGCCCGTGCTACCTCTGGGCGCTCTGGAGAGGTGACCGAGTGGCCGAAGGTGCATGACTGGAAATCATGTGGGCGTGCAAGCGTCCCGCGAGTTCGAATCTCGCCCTCTCCGCTG